>CBDIOG010000001.1:0-57231 GCA_963677655.2 uncultured Saccharicrinis sp. | reverse complement strand
TGATATTTTGTGGCTCTATATACTTTTGCTATACTCCTGGTTAAATACCCTAGATATCAAAAAAGAACTGCAACTTTTTTTTAAATGCAGCTTTTATATTTAATTTCTTAATACCATACTTAAAGCATCGCTTATTGTACTATGCCCTCGACTGACTTCTCATGATAAATCTTATTTCAACTGTGCTTCATACCCTGTTTTCACACGTCCGTAAGATCTCCCGTGGCAAGATCAACCCTCATACCATATCCCCGCCACTTTTACATTCCAGAGTTCGCGTGATCTTTGGATTTTTATTTGGTTTGCAATCTCATCCCACCGGTTGTTCCTAATGTGATTCGTATTCCTCGAGGTGTGACTTTGCCGTAGGCTTTCTTTAGATTCCACCTCACAATGAACAACCTTGTACCTAGCTAACGGATAACGATTACGAACTTCTGCAGTGGACTTTTACCACCAAGTTATTAACCAGACACACAAACAAAAGCCCGGCATTATTGCCAGGCATTATTTATATATCACAAATTAATGCAAGTTCTTAATTAATATTTACGCTTGAGAACGCGATAAAATCGCGCACTAGCCGGGGTTATTATCGTTAATTTTGTATTTATCGGACATAGCTTAAGGTTTTAAATGCAATTTACTCAGTTAAAATAAACATATTCACCCCGAAATGCAATCATGGCTGTTTTAAATCAATTTTATGACCGGATTGCAAATCCTGGCATTATACAAAAAGAGCCACAACTTTATTAATTGTGACTCTTCTTAGTTTATTTACAGTTCGCTTATTTCACGGAAACATTTCTGCGCGTACTGGGAATATTATTAATGCTATTTCCACCAATCAAAACCTTCTTTTATACGGGCTTCTCTTTCTCCTTTAAAATATGCTCTATAATAATTACTCCAGCCTTTCTCTAGATATTTTGTATTAGGTGAAAATTCACCTGCCCCAACATCCAAATCCCCGGAGTCTGTAATTCTGTAAGCTCCCCAATTACACGTTTTTTGCAGTCCACTATTATAACTCTGCCAAACCCCAACAAATTGATTATTACAATATTTATCACTAGATCCCAAATCTATATCATCAAAAAACAATTCATCCTTTTCATCTATATAAAAGTAAGATCTTTCAACACCTTTAAAGAGACCACTTCCTTTCTGTTCAGGATCCTCAAAAAATAAATATTCTGCCAAAATGAAACCTCTTGCCTTTCCTAAACTACTGGCAGCTTCGATATCTCCATGCTTTAAAGCTTCTTTATATAAAATCTCCCTCTCTGTTTTATTAAATTCGCGTACCTCTTTAATTATTAACTTTCCTTGAAAATCACATACATTGTTCTTAACCTTCGATTTTCCATATACAAAATATTCATTAGATGAAGAATGATCTTTAATTATAGATATTAGTCGAATAAATATTCGTTGATAATTATCACCAATGTATCCAATCACAGCATCCTGTTTTTCCATCCACACCTTACTAAAATTTGTCTTATTAAACTCGCAAAGTTCTACTTTTTCTCCATCACCATCCAAAAGACTCTTTTCCTGAAATCTAGCACTTGATATTGGTAAGTTTTGTCCTCTAAGAACAATTGAAATTGAAATCAAACTTATAAATAATACTATTTTCATATTAATTCAATTTAATAATTAATAAAATCAAATCCTGTAGGCAAAGATAATGTATTTTCAATATCATGAATATTCAACGTAGCACTATTACCTCCAAGTAAAGATCTTATTGAATTAAGAGTATTTCCACTATTCCAGACTGCATATTCTCCGTTTACTTTACTATATGACCTACCAGGTAAAAGACAACCTAATGTGTGAGAAGGAAGATTTCCTGAATGAATTAAGATATACCTATTTGTAGGCACTTGTTCATTTGAAACTCTATAAACATTAGGATGACTTGCACTACTATATGGGTCTACATTATAGGTTCCTGCAGGAATTCTTTTATCCTGTCCTCTTGTTGTTGTTGATGGTCCTCCTGGCTCTAATATATAACCACTTATTGTTTCCCAAGCTCTTGGTCCTCGTAATGTAAATTTACTTACAGTTGCATCTGACGATTCTGCAATACGTTGCACCTCCATTGAGTATTCCTCGTTATTTTCATTATCTTCTTCCTCTGTACTAGTTGCTGCACCACCCGAGCCATCATTATTTTGACTTTGTTCACTAGTTGTTTGCCCTTCCTGGAAATTACTTGGCACATTACCAAAACCTGAGCTTCCGTTTCCACTTGTTGTACTGGATGCACTTGTTTGGCCATTAGACCATGGATCGCTAAAGTACTTGGTAGCCATATAGCTAACCATAGGATTAAAGTTATACCCGGAACCTTTTTTAGATGCCTTAGGCTCTTCTACAGGCGTTAAAGATACAGGTTTTAATTTTTTAGCATCTACACCTTTTCCTAAAGGTAATTGCTCGCCAGCACTAGCTCCAATAGACTCTATTGGATCAATAGGCGCATCCTTATCAAATTCCTCCTTGGGTTGGTTATCAACAACTCCAAACCCTTTTGCCAAAAGAGCATTGAAATTAATCTCTGCTTCTGATCTATCTGTAAGTCCATATCCTAACGCATATGAAGCTACATATTCTGCACTAATACTATTTACCTGATTTATAGCATCAGAAGCTGAGATAATATTATCCTCACAATCTACATATACACAACAATAAATCTGATCTGTTTCTTTATCATAATATTGAATATAATATGTTGGTAACTCTGGACATCCACCTTCACCACCATTGCCAGTTCCACAAATTGGCACTGGTGTCAATCCTAAATAATCGATATAATTAACCGGATTATTGTATGCATAGGCATAAGGAGATACCATATGATTTTGAACAGCCAATGGATCCAATCCAAAGAATCTACCCGCATATGGGTCGTAATTACGAAATCCTAAATCGTACCAGTCTAACTTGCCTTGACCTATATTATCATCATTTAATAATGCTCCTCCATGCAAGTATTTATTATCTGAAGAACCTCCTGTCATAAAGGTGGCACCAAAAGCATAATAGGCACTTTGCTGTTTTACGGTACCGTACTTATTCACTACTAAACGCACATTGCCCAAGTGATCTTTTAGTTGGTACTGATACTCTCCACTCGAACCGGTAAACTCATATTGTCCAACACTATTCAATATGGTTTTAAGTGTATTATCTTCATATATAAACAAACCTGCATAATAAATTGTGGACTCATTATTTACTTTGGCTAATTTATTTCCCTCTGCAGTATAAATAAAGTCAATACTTTCATCACCGTCAGCTATTACCGATTTTACATTATTGATACTGGTATAAGTAATTTCTTTTATGCCTTTATTTCTATCAGCCTTTAAATTACCATTATCGTCGTAATAATAATCAGCTCCACTATTTCCATCATAAAAGCCCAGAGAATTACTGCCAGAACCCTTATCTGTTATGGATAATAATTGATTGCCTATATATTTATAATCCAAATTATCAACTTCACCATTACTTCCATTCCTTCGGGTTATTCCTAATATATTACCATTTAAATCATAAGCTGATACGCTTTCGTTAAATGCATCAGCATTTGTAAGACCATCGCTACCTTCTCCATAATCTGCCTTCTGCAACTGATTAAGAGCATCATAGGTATAACCATATATTTGCTTATGAGATGGTGAATTAATTGAAGAACTCTCCGGTGTTAACCACTCTACCGAAGAGAGGTTTCCATTATACTGTGCTGTATTAGTCACACCTGCTGCAACTTCATTATAATTTAACTTTAAAGCAAACTTACGTTTTGTTGTAATGGCATTATCCGGATTGTTTATTTGTGTAAGCCAACCTCTTATATTGTATAAGAAATCCTCTACCTGCGCGCTGTTACTTTCTGTACTTCCACCCAGGTATTGCTTTTTAACCTGACCCAGATCATTATATTCAATTGTTCTTAAGGTTAGTAATGAAGGCTCATCCGTCATTTGATATTGCTCTGAAACCAAACGTTGACCCTGATCATAATTATTTACACCCCTTATAATCTTTTTGGAAGAACTACCCAAAACACTTGTATGACATATCCAATATTCACTTAAATTACCTAAAAAAGAATAATTATTTAGTATGATATCCTCGCCTCCTACATAATTATCAGCTACTACTATTGTTGGCTGATAGCGTCTGTTATAAAAATAAGATGTTTGCAACCAATAACCCTCATTATCAAATACCTTTACCCGTTTACCCGTAACATGTCCAAAAGTTTTTTCCAGGCAAGTTACATCAGGAACGGAAACACCAGAGAAATTATGACTGTTAAATTGATTTGCCAGATCATCTCTATAACTTACTACATCGGTTTGTAACCAATTATAATTATCGTAAAAATAAACCAACTGATAATCAGTTTCCGAAACCCCTGTTGGATAAGCATTATTGGTGGTATAGCTCATTAAATCGTTACCGGCAACCAAATATTCATAGCCTGATTTGGTTCCATCCTGATAAAACTGATCAATGGCAAACTGCAACTGAGAACGATTTCCGCTGTTTGTAAATTCTCCTCTAATAATATCCCTGTTGTAGGCATCATATTTATAAAAGAACCATTTATTGTTTTTCCTCTGTTCTCCATCCTGAATAGCCACAATTCTATCCAGATGATCATATACATAATACACTACCTCGGCACCAGGAACCACTTTCTCAATTAATCTTCTTTTATCATCGTAATTGAAACTGTATATTAAGTTTTCATCAACCGCTGTTGTAATTACAGATAATGATTCATCTGTAGTTGCTGTAAAATGAAAGTTAGTAGATAAAGTTAATCTTGCACCAGGCTTTACCATATAGGCACGATCACCTGTTAGCTCCGAATTAAGTGTTGTATTAGTATTTATCTTTATCCAGTTAAGAGGATTTCCTTCATTAATCTGATTAACTGCTTGTGGAGGAAGAATAAAACGCAATGAATTAAAACTATCATATACATAATAAGTATCCAACACATCTGGTAATTCATCTTCGTCATCACCATCTTCAACATAGGTTCGTATCAGAAAGGTTTGACCAGCATCATTTGAAAATTTTTCTGTTGTATGCAATA
Organism: uncultured Saccharicrinis sp.; assembly: GCA_963677655.2. Classification (GTDB taxonomy): domain Bacteria; phylum Bacteroidota; class Bacteroidia; order Bacteroidales; family Marinilabiliaceae; genus Saccharicrinis. The sequence continues at coordinate 52,091 of CBDIOG010000001.1, read as the reverse complement.
CATCATTTGGTGCTGATTGTGACGGACTCCAGTTTTCGTCTTTAATTATTGTCTTAGTTAACAAATTCTCATTAAAATAACCATCCTCGGTTAACACCCCATCTATAACCTTATATAGCTTTACTTCGCTTACTCCATTCTGGCGGTATTGCATCTTTACAGTATGACCTGAGTCATCCGCTTGCGGTTGCCATTCGCTACCAAAACTTCCAACCTCTTTTACCTGCGCAAAGGTCGCATTTTCCATGATTATTTCTGCATAAGGATGTGTATCGTTTGTGACATCACTGGCCGATTGATAGTAATTGTATTGGTTACTACCCGAATACTCTCCATTAGTAGCATTTTTTATCGCATTAGGATCATATGTTCCCCCTGCGCTTTTAGTATAAGGCAAAAAGGTTCTCTCTTCTTTTCCTAAGGAATTATATGCTCTTGGCATAACTACATCACTACCAGATACTGCTCCTTTATTGTAGACACTCTGAATCGTTCTTCCAAAACCATCATAATAATTGAGAACTTCCTGCTTATCACTTTCACTTATCCCATTATCTTCATATTCGTAGGTTTTAACACCCTCATTTATTATTATGGTTGATTTACTATAATCCATTTTTACAGTATTCTCTTGCGCATTTAGACTCAAGGATACTATAAAAAGGGAGATGATAAAAATTAAATATACTCTCATTTTTATATTTATTAGGTTTGGATTAATAACTATAATCGTAAAGTTGAATGACATTAAAATTCTCATCAGCAACATATTCCAAACGATTATCCTCATTGTAGCTAAAACGAGTTATTACTCCATTGGCATCCATTTGAGTAACCTTATTCCCAGCAGCATCAAAAGCGAATGTATATATTTGAACCTGATCATTATTTATAAACGTTTCAATACTGGTATTTAATGCATTGATATAGGTATCGTCATTTATATTTGTATTGCTGTATAATCCGGTCAGAAAAATGGCATTGATAACATTCTCGTAGCTAATATTTAAATCCTCTGGTGAGATAATTTGAATACAAGGGGACTGTGCCATACCTCCATATATTTTATAGGTAAAGGCCTGTCCTTTGGTATGTTCTAAAAATATACGTCCATACGTGTCATATTCTGAAGATTGTTTAAATTTAAACAGATCCGTATTTAAAACATATTCACCATTAATTATATCCGTAAATTCATTCTCGAAAGCCTGCCTAAATAATCCATCATATTCACCTGCAAAATAATTTTCATCAGATATCCCTACTTCAATATCAAAACAACTGATAATGGGAGTTTCCAGAACTGACATACTAATAGGTTTAGCAACCTGATTGTTATCATAGGTAATTAACATACCGCCCTTAATTACAAAATGTAAGGTATCCACTTCCTGATAATCTTCATCAAACATTATTTGCAATTTGATAACAGGTTTATCCACATTATTCGATGCAATCATATTATCTATATAATCAGGATAAATATCAAATAGCTCTACAATATCCTCAGGATATATGGTATATTCACAATCTCTAACTGAGGCATCAAAACGATCTCTGGATATAAATTCACTTACAGCATGTTGTTTTCTTTTATTGATATGGTTAAATCTACTTGATGATGCATAATTTCCATCTTCAGACCTATAACTAGTACCTGACAAACTTACGCTTCTTTTGTAATCACCTCTCTTTTTGTAGCCAGCAAATTGATATTGGGCAAATCGAGGAACTCCGTCGTTTTTTAAAATATTTAATTTCTGGGCACTTTTTAAGAATTTATAATTAACAGGAGGCATGTCGTCTCTATCTATATAGTTATAAGATCTCTCCATTACCAAACTTCCATTATTATTATAAGATTTCATTAGTCTTAACAATCCTATTTCCTTGTTTAAATCAACATATGAAGGAAGGTTATTAGTGTTTAAATTTGTATATTCATATTCTGTATACGCACCCTCAATATTAACCTCAAAAACCTTGGTGTAGCCCACATGTGTACCTTTATAATATTTAATTCTTGGATAAGTTAATTTTAAAGTAGAAGCACATGAAGCATCCTCATTTAAAGCATCTCCTTTTTTACCTACATTTGAAAAAGTGTATTTCTGCCAACTAGTCCCTGCAGGTATATCTGCAATTGAATTCCAACTTTGCGAAGGATCTTCTGCATTTATATACATATCAACCTGATAGCTATTGTCAGTTTGCGAAATACTATATTGCGGATCATTAAACAAGACTCCACTACTTTCTTGAGAATTGTTTATTAATGTATAATCATCTACATAGTAATAATTTTTAGTATTCAGTATTTCCTCATCAGCATCTTTGATTTCCATCGATTTAATACGAGTTCCTCCTGTGTAAGTCTTACTACTATTCCCTTCTTTCATATAATCATTCGCTTCCCATTCCAATTCTATGGTTCCTCCACTTGGATAGGTAATTACTTTTAACAAGCCATTCGTTAATACACCTTTGTTTGCACTTCTTAAAGGTCTAAAATCTGTTTCACCAATTATGGATGTAGCATTATAGTAGCCCCAATGATCTTGTTTATCACCTCTTCCTTTGCCTAATTCCTTATCATTATATGAAAAGTGATACTCTTCATTATCCACATTTACACTTTCCAAGTATCGCCTGTAATCACCATTATCCGGCTGTGGTGCTGTAAAAGCAATTGTCTTTTCTGCTCCATTAGGTTCATTAATACTTATACTATTCAAACACAACATTTCGGAAGCTTCATAGTTATTAGAACTAGAATTAAAAGTAACTATTTCGTATTTATGACCTTCGTTACTTCCATCCTGGACATAAATAGATTCCAGAATTGGTTTCCATACTTTATTCCCAGATAGATTGCCATATGATGCTGCCGTTACAGGATCATCATGTGATTTATGCCAAGTTAAACTACTTAAATTTCCAGAATCAAAATCATAGCTAAACCGATTCATATTTAACCTTGTTTTTTCCTGTAAATGATGTACATAGTTTAGCTCTATTATATTAGTATTACTCTCAATTTTTGATAGATACCATTTATTTACATTAAAAGGTCTGTTTTTTCCATTTTCATATATAGCATCTTGTGTAAATTCAGTAGGCCTTGCCCACTCATATGGTCCAGTAGTTTGCCTTCCAAAAGTATATTTCATTCCGTCTGGAGTGGTTAAAACAAATCCAGCTATCATAGGGCGTTGGTATCCATCTGAAAGATTTAAATTAACATTTAAATATTTGGCAATATCACCCTGTGACAGATGATTAGTTATTAGTTCGACCTTCATTTTATGATCACTAATAACCGTTGCCCTTGCAGGAAAACTATGATCTAAGTAAAAGTAACCTGTGTATCCCATAAAGCTGAAAGAAAACTCATCTGGAAACCTCCCTCCATCAACGAACTGTCCATCACCATTAGCATAATCCTTTACGCTTGCAAACTCATCTGGGTCACCATTGAACTCTCGGGTAATACTTCCTCCACAATGTATATCCCATCCTAAACCAACCCAGTTATACAGATTATCTGGTTTAACACTTTTATTACTATATGATAATGTAATAGGCAAATCTATTTCCGGCAGTTTAACTACATATAAGGGGATAGTAATTGTTGGACTTCCACTAAAATAATCAACCGGAATATCTAAGGCATATTGCTTTTTTTGCGCACTAATATTTGTATAAATAAAAAACATTAATGCGACTAGAAAACTAATTCTCATAGTCAATATCTTTTTGTATTATTTGAAAATGAAAGGGTAAGTTGTTTAGTTATTATATATTGTGGTGTTACATGCAAATTACGCAATTGAGTAACCACAAATAATGATTAATTAATCATACAACTACCCCATATACACTACTTATTTTCAACCACTGCTTTAAGTAGCAACTCAATATTCTCCAAACGCTCTTCCAATTTTTCCACCTTATTTTTCTGGCTTTTTACTTCTTTCTCCTTCTCAATAGCATAAAGTGTTAACTCTTCCACTTTCTGTAACAACAGTTTATTCATCTCGGCCAGGTTAACTCCTTGCTCTTCCATTTCTTCTGCACTAGGTATTTCTGGTAGGTGCTTATTTTCTTTTATAAAAGCTTCAACTTCAGACAAGTCTTTTAATTCATAGTTTTCTTCAAAAACAAAATCTGCTGTATTACCATTGGCTCTAACGGTAACTTTATCGGCAAATAATTCTCCTTCCAGATTCATCGTATTACTGCTTAAAACCTCTACAACTAACTCTTGTGCTCTTACTGTACCATTTACATCCAATTCATGTTCTGGTATAGCAATATTCACCCCTATTTTACCATTAATATTAAAAAATTGATTGGCAAAATCACCTTCAATCAATGGATCCCCGATTCCTCCAACATCATTATGAATAACCAATTTATTGCTAAGTTTAGCCCCACTACCTGCTCCATTTCCTATATACAAGTTATTCTCTCCTTCAGCGTAATTTCCTGCATCTTGGCCAATAAAAATTGAATTGCTCGTTTGAGCATGATAACCAGACCTCAATCCAATAAAAACACTATTACTTAACTGGCTTTCTCCGTATCCACTGGACCACTCACCACTATTGGCACCACTCATTACATTATAACCACCCAACACTCCATAGTACCCTGTTTTATAGCCATTAAGAGTATTATAACTTTCCATATTAACCTTGTAGCCACTAAAATAACCATGTAATACATTACCATTTACCATAGTACTTGACATACCACTTTTATAACCTATTAGAGAATTATAGTTAGTAATATTAGAAGATCTACCACTACAAAAACTCATAAGATTATTACCGGCTCCAATTATTGAATTGTAACCAGCAGAATACCCAGCAACAATATTATTGGCATTCAAACTAATAGTACTATATGCTGCCTTAAATCCTAATAATATGTTTCTATTTCCAATCGTGGAATTAGCACCTGCCATTGAGCCAATTATTGTATTTTCATTAATTGAAGTCGAATAGGGATTAAGATTAATTCCTGCTTCTTTTCCTAAAAATACATTGTTTGTACGTGTAGCTGATGAAGACCCATTTAATCCTACTTGGAATCCCAATAAAGTATTTCCATCACTACTTCCGAAATAAGGCTGTCCTGCATATGTTCCTACAAATACACCGCCGGTTGCATTTAGACCTGCTCCTTCATATCCCAATAAAGTAACTTCATCTGTAGTTGTTTGGCCAAATGTATTACCAAAACTGGTTGCTAGCATTACTACTGAAACCAAAACTATTTTCAATTTATTCATCATTATAAGTTCGTTAAAGATTAATTTATTGGATATTTGTTAATAGTTGTTTTACTACTTCTTCTAGAATTTGCTTACTCGCATAGCCGTAGGCTTTAATATATAATTCTTTATTACCTAATTGAATGTTTATATTCGATATCTTACTTTTATTAAACTGTACTTCTGCCTGAACACCTGCAAACAATCCAGAGCTGTCTGCAGACTCATCTTCTAGTTCTTCATCTTCATCAATATCCGAAACAGGTATATCATATACCATTATATGGAGTTCTCTTAATGCACTTGCATTCTTTGAATTGCTGAATTTTATCCATTTGCTATTTTCCTCCGGACTTAGTTTTACCAGCCCCCCATCAAGAGATTGAGGAAATAAATTAGATTGAGTTTGATCAACAGACGCTGTTGTGGTAGTTTGTTCTGACGTTTGTGCATTACCAAATTGTGCAATTGCAAATACACATACAATTAAAAGAAATGTAATTCTCATGTTTCTGATTTATTTATTATTAAAAATTTGATGCAAATAAATATAATTTTGCGAAATAGGAATATAAATAATTTGAATTTTAAGTTAAAAAATTCAGTTACACCTCTACTAATTCATCAACGAACCACCTAATTTGAACATTGGTAAATACATCGCAATTAAAATTACGGCTACCATACCACCCACTACAATAATCAACAAGGGTTCCAGCATAGAACTCAAAATAGAAGTCTGGTGATCAGTTTCCTCAGTATATTGATCATATAATCGCTTAAAAATATGATCCAAACGATTTGTTTCTTCACCCACTTTAATCAGTGATATCATTCTGGATTCAAAAATGGAGAATTCACTCATGGCTTCATTCAATAATTTACCATGGTATAAATCGTCTTTTATTTTACACAATGCTTGTTCGTATGGGTATAAACCAATCATTTTACTTACCAAATCCAATGCCTGTATCAAAGGAGTTCTGGCTCCTGTCATTAAGGCCATATTTTGACAGAAGGAGGCCAGGTATATTTTCTGAATTAATTTCCCGACCACAGGTGTTTTTAGTGCAGCAGCCGACATCCATTTCCTATACCACTCTTTTTTTCTGAATGATCGGTAAGCAAAAAAGATACTTGCTATTGTAATTGGAATTAAAACCCAATACTGTCTGAATACACCAGAGAGTGCAATAACAACCCGAGTAAGGGCAGGCAGATCGCTGTTAAAGCGTTTAAAAGCATCTGCAAATAATGGCACAATAAAATTCATCATAAAAAAAACGGCTCCCAAGGCAGTTACAAATATCATGGCTGGATATGAGATGGCACTGGTTACCTGTTTACGCTGTTTTATCTTTTTTCGAAAATAAGCTGACAATTCCTCCAGCACCTCCATCATACGTCCACTTTCTTCTCCTATTTTTAGGCTAAAATATTCGTGAACACTAAATTCCTTATGGCTTTCAATAGCTTGAGAAAAGGTGGCTCCGTGGAGTATTTTGTCCGAGACAAACGTAAAAACAGCTCTTACCTTATTGTTTTTTTCCTCCTTAACCATAATATCTAAAGCAGCCCTCATATCCAAACCAGCCGTTAGCAATATCACTAACTCTGCATAAAATGCCTCCTTAATCTTATCTGTGATAATTTTCCCCAGTACAATATCTTTTTTCCAAAAAGGCTGCTCATCCTTTTGAGGCTTCGGTCTTTTTGCCCCAGCCTGTTGTTGCTTTTTTAATTGGCTTAATTCAATGGTCATTACTTAATCCTCCTTTTCTAATTGTATACATAAAGGATATTTTTTGGCAACGGAAACCGGTATTTCCAAATCATTATTATAACATTTAATCATGATATAAGAAACCAGTTCCGGAGCATGCGGCGAAATCTGCAATTGCGGCTTTTCGAATCTTAGCTTAAAAGTATCCGATACCAATATTGAATTCCTTATAATGGTATCTTCCAAAAACACATACCTTATATCTTCGGCACTACTAGAACAGACCATATTAGAATTGAAACTCACTTTGTCAGCCAGCCTCATATCTTCTTGTAATACTTGCTGCAGCATATTAATCTCTGTTTGTTGGTTGCCGGTTTTTACATTATGTATAAATAACTGTTGGTAATAACGCAATACAGTAAATGATAGTGAAGCAACCAAACCTGTAATAACCATTGCAACAATAGTCTCCTGCATGGTAAAACCAGGAACTTTTACCTTAACAAGTTGTGTAATCTTTCGTTTAGTCCTCATTTTCATTAGAATCTTCAGGTTCCTTTTCTAAATAGAACTGGCTCTCGGTGATCAATTGATCTTCCTTAAAACTTGAATCCTTAACTGCTACAATTTGAATTAACCACAATCCTTTTTCATCATTCACTAAGGCTGATGTTTTTACTAATCTATAGCCGGAAGCATCTATCTCTGTCGCTTCAATATCTCCGCTTAACAATATTTCATTTCTCCAGATATTTACCGCATACCATGCCTTTAACTTTAACATCCTGTTTGAAGAATCAAACAAATTACCCATAAATGTCCCACTCAAGGCAATAGATAATGAGATTATTACCAAGGCCACCATTACCTCTGCCAAAGAGCCTCCTTTTAACCTTTTTAAGGCTATGGACATTGTTTCACCTCCCTTAGTTTAAACACCGGTTCATTATCAAGGCAAAAAGATGTATATGCTGCAGGCAGCTTACTTTCATCTATAACACCATCAAACAAAAAGTTTTCATAAAATGCTCTTGGTGTTGAATGGACAAAACGCTTACAGTATAAACTTCCATATACTTCCCCACTAAATGACAAATCTCCATTTACATAAACCTTCCCATGCAACTGACTTCCTTTGGCAATCTCCAACTTTGTTTTACTCTCCTGTGGATTAAGGGAGTAACAAATAACACCACCTGAAATATGTGTATTTTCATCTAAAGTAACAGATACTTCCGGCGAAGCACCTATTGAACCAACAAATGAAGGATAAGATAATGTGGTGTTTTTTCCAACCCTTAATTCACGTGAGGCAAACGCCTGCAAACGACTTTGCACACCCGGCTTTATATCAATTACCCGAGCTATTAATATGGCATCCAAAACCTTACTAGATGGCCAAAGAACAATAGTATCCGGCGAATAAACAATTACATTATCCCTTATCACTTTATTTGTCAAAGAGATATTTTCTGTACTATGTAATAAAAGTGTTTTAGCTCTAAATGATTGTTGAATCTCCTTTTTTGATTGTTGTTTTGAATAGGCAACCAGACTATCTATTTTACTTTTGTCTCCTTTTAAATAATGCGTAATAAAATCCCAATTGACCTTTCTTACCTGAGGCATTTTATCTCCACTTACGTTTATATTTCCATTATGCAAAAAAGGCCCTTCAAAATATCGTCCTTCAGCATTTCCTTTTCTTATACCTAGTGCAGAAAGATAGCAGTCACCCTGAATATAACTATTACCTATAAGAGAAACATACTTTTTATTATCCGGCATCCATAACGCACATCGCTTTTCTGCCTTTTCTGCCATTAAAAGAGTGCTTTGCTTTTTAATTTTCTTCCACTCAGTAAGCAAAGTCAGCTTTTTTAACATTCCCCATGTAGCCATATCTGCTTTTACAATGTCATGCCCATCCTCAAACAAATCCAATGATACTGAATGATTGTCTGTGACTAATTCCGGCTGGCATGATATGAATGTTGCTGCCGATGCAAGGTTTTGACTTAAGTGATTGGATTGGATAAAAACAGTATCCTCTTTAAATGACAACTCAAAATAAGATAATAATAATAAACAAAGCATACTTAAAAGGAGCATAACAAAAATGGCAAAATATAAGGCTCCTCCTTGTACTCGTTTATAAATATATTTAGGGCTGTTGTCTTTGATGCCTTTCATGATTCCTTTTGGCTTGTCCAGATTTATCCTTCTTCTCTTCTTCTACTTTTTCTTCCTTCTTATTCTCTTTTAAAGTATCTTGTTTTTTAGTAAAAAGTGACTTAACTTTTTTCAAAACCCCTTTCTTATCCTTCTTCTCTTTCGGCTCCTGTTTTTCTTGCAAAAGGCCATTCTTATAAAAAAGTTTAACTGCTTCTCCACCCTCATATACAACTGTTTTGCCTTGCTGAATACCATTCCTAAAGTTAGCCTCCTTAATAAGTATCCCTTCTTTATAAAACTTACACAAACCTTCTTTTTGACCATTTTTCATTTGAAGTATGGCTGTTAATCTTCCTGAACTATCCCACTGTTTCCAGACACCACTTTTCAATCCTTTAGTAAATTCCCCTTCTTCAATCAACAAATAATCTCCTACATACAACTTATATTTGCCATGTAAAAGCTGTCCTGAAAAAGAACCCTGATTGGCTCTTATTTTATCAAATGCAAACCAATGATATTCATATATACTAACAGGCTTTATTTGCAACTCTTTCGAAATCAATACAGATGTTTCAACCAAGGTATCATTACTTTGAATTACGATAGAGCGGGTTGGCTTCTTTTGAGCTGAAATTGAACTAATAGTAAGCGTTATAAAAATGCCTCCAAATATAAACCTTGATAATAATTTTGTATTTAGTTTGTAGCTACTCATTGATTTATCGTTTACTATGTAGGTTTGATGAAAAATCCTGTTTTAACAAAAATGTTTTTTGATCCTGATCTAATTCCAATAATATAGAATCCTTGTAAATTTCTAACACGTGTATACCATTTTTATCCTGATTTCTGCGTACCAGAAAGTTTTTATTTCCTATTAATATCATTCCCACACCAGAATTCTTGCCATTACCGGAAACCATACCTTTATATTCAATCTGCGGCCAACGAACAACTCTATTGAACACTTTCTTCTCCGTCTTCTTCTTTTCTGTCTCATTGCTTTTAACTACTGATACATTTCTTTTTAAAAACGGGTCACCATAATTTAATTGAAGCGCTTTTACCGCGTGCTCACTTTGCAAAACTGTATCCTGAAGATTTTGCACAGGCTTACTTACAGCATACTGAACCTGTGTACTATTGGAAAAAAATATTTTCCAAATAATAAAACCCCAAATAATAATGGCCAATGGCAGCAATAAATATGTCAGTTTTTGATTTTTCAATTGAATATGTATTTATATCAGACCCTTTGTTTTAGATAAAATTTTAGGCTTACAAATATGATTCTTAATTCCAACTTCTTGATCTAATCAGACCTTTATATTTAATTACTTATCGCAAAATCCCTTCTTTCACTTTCTTCTCCCACATTTCCTGCTTTATCAATACTTTTTACCACCCATCCATAGTTCTTTCCACTTTCTAATTCAACACTTATGGATTTACTGCCGGACAACAAAGTTTTATAAAGTTGATAATTGGTATTATCAAGCTTCTCATATATCAAAAGAGAATCTTTAACCTCGCTCCAGACAGGATCTGAACTTTCCCACGAAAAATCCACTTCTTTATCTGAAAAAGACGCATTATTTTCCGGCTCTAATAAAGATGGCCTATTGGGAATAGTTAAATCCACCACTAATCTTTGATAGTTAAAGCCTGATTCAGAAAATTCATTTACCGCCTGTATGCCCCACCATAGTTCTCCCTCCTCCATCGTAAGCTTTAGGGAAGATGGTACAATATTAATCGAGTCTAACATCATATCTTGCCCCCAGGCACCTGTATAATGCCTCATTACATATGAGTCTGTATTGGGTAAAGTGTCCCACTTAAAAATAAGTTCCGTTTGCTTGGTAAAATAATTCTCTATAGGAGAACGTAGCCTTACCTTCTGTTTAGTAAGGTCATCGGTTGCTACCACTGTGAGTGACGAAAATGTCCAGTCTGTTTGATAGGCGCCATTTTCACCCCTTACTCGCCATTCAAATTCACCTGCATACAAGGTAAACTCATACTTATCTTCGGAAACAAGTGTATCTAACAATAATGCTTCAGCCAGAGCAAAGCTCGGTTCTACAACCTGTAAGCGATAGGATGATGCATCCGGGTTTAATTTCCACCAAAATGTTTGAGTCACAATTTCCGTAGAAACCTGATCCCCCGGCGATATAATTTCTATGGTATCATCCGATATATCTTCCTCCATAAAAAGAGAACATGATCCACTTAATAAAATTATTAAACCTAATACAGTTTTTTTTATTATTCTCAATAATTGCATAAACGCTTGTTTAACAGTTCTATTTATACAGAATAGCTTAGACTTTTTCTCCAACTATAGACTGAATATAAAATATAGCCTCTAAATATTTTCTTTTCTTCTTCAGGTCAAACTCACTTACAAATTCTACTGAGCGTACTTTCCCCGAAGATGCATTTTGCTCCAGTTGGTGCAATAGCTTCATTAAGGGTATAAATGTTCCTCTTACTTTGATTTTATAGGTAACTATCTGGTATTGATCTTTCACGCTGGTGTGCTTTTCCGGTATCTCACTTAATACCAGTCCATGTTTTTTACAAAAAGAACCAACATCATCAATTAAATAGTTTCCATTTGCATCCATTCCGGACACATCTCCAATTTGCTTCTCAATATCTTGTATGCGCCTTTGAATCATCTGTAACTTCATAGGTGCATCTTCAATACTGTTCAATTGCGTACTGGTATTTTCAACATCATTTTTCAAGTGAAATGTTGGTATTATTGCAAACCTTATACTAACCCAAAATAAGAAAGCAATGCCAATCAACATACGGTAAAACCGTTTTTTATAGCTTATATTACTCCACATCCAATGTAATTTCTAGTTGAAAAACAGCCGGCTTTTCTACCTCCTCCCTGACATAACTTATCATTTCAACTTCTTTAATCCAGTTTTCCTTTTTTAAAGCCGTCAGCCATTGATGAACATATCGGGTATCCTTAGTTTCTCCCTCAATACTAATGGCGTTGTTCTTTAATAATATCTCTTTCCCCGGACGAACCTTTTTCAGCACCGGATTAAAGCTTAAATAACTAAGCACAAGTTGGTTTGGCATTAAACTAATGGCTCGGTCTATATACCAGGTTTTATCATTTGTACCACTCAAGCCTCCTTTTATTATCAGGCTTTCCTTTTTATTTAAGTCTGACTCCGATTTTTTTAATTGTTGCAACAGCGATTTGTTTTTATCATATTCCCCTGCGATAACATCATATTTCTTCCGATAGGAATCGTTAACTAAATAGTTCGCTGTTAATGTTAGAAAAAGGAATGCTAATACTCCCCATCCCAATAGTTGTGTCATTTTTTTATAAACGTATTCGGACAGACAGGTGTGGTTGACTTCAGACTCATCGTAATTTCCCATAAAGAATCCCAAACAGTCTGCATATGCCACTAAATGATCTGAATGAAGCAGATCATCGCCTACTTGATAATTTTCAAAATGCTCACCCGAATAAGGCTTTATACTTTCAATATGCTCATCGGTAAAATTAAATTTCCACCCACCAATTACATGCTCCCCATTCAATGGAATTATTGCACTCAAATTTTCTATGGAGAAAGGGTAAGAACGTAAAGATATTAAATCAAGCTTTCCTTTTGAAAATTCCTCAAGAACTCTTTCATGCAAATCCTTTCGAACAATAGACACCAAACCCTTACCATCCCTTACGTACGATTCAATAATAAACTGACTTGCATCACTTACGATTTGTCCCTTAACTTGTCCATCCTCACCAAATTCGGCAGGTTTAATTAATACCCCTGTACCTTCTAAATTAGCCATTACAGGACAACCTTTGGGTATCTTTTCAAACAAGGCATCATAACTATCTAAACCCAATGACCTGGCAACAATTTTAACTTTTCCTTTCTCTTTCCCTACCACTACCAGGTTAAAAGAAAAGCTATTTTTTCCCTGCAAACGAATGCTTACGCCTGCTATTTGCTTAACCGTAGTTAGTACCTTATGCTGAAGCCATTGATTCATGCCTCTTTAATTGATGATTGTTGGTTTGATAAAGATATTTAGTTTCCCCTCAGACTTCACCTTATTTTTGGATGAAAACACCCAATTAACAACCGGAATCCTGGATAATAAAGGCATGCCACTTCGCGTATCACTTTTCTCTGCTTCTTCTAGTCCCCCTAACAAAATCATTTCCTGATCTTTAATCCTGATCATCGATTCAAACTTTCTGGATACTTTTCCTGGTGGTGCATTCGACTCTATTCTATCTGTAAAATCGCTTTGCTCAACACTTATCTGGAGCGTAATGTCCTGATTCCCGGAAATAATGGGTTTAATCTCCATTTTTAATTCTGCCTCCACTGGTTTGTAAGTCGTGGTTGTCTGCGAAGATGAAGTAACGGAACCATACAAGGTATTTAGCTCTTCCTTATAATACTCTGTTCTGCCAATACTCATAGAGGCGGAATGCCCGTTCATCGTGGCCAACTGAGGCGTAGATTTAATATTTACATAGCCATTTTCATCCAGGGCACTCAGGGTCATATAAAAGTTAGATTTTACTTTCCCTAAATTAACCCAGCCCAGTCCATTAAAACCATCAATCAGTTTATTAATACTATTGGAACTCAGCGTAAGATCAGCAGAAGGCAATACACTACCTGATGTTGTAACTGTTTCATCTGTTAAGCCCGCCGTAATTCCGGTAGATAATTGCCTGGAATCATTATTATCAATAATAATGACCTCAATTAATACAACAGGAATAAGTTTGTCTACTTGTTTTAAAAAAGCACTTAAGCTTTGGATTCTATCACTGGGCCCAGCCAGAATTAAACTATTTAAATCCGGGTAGTCAATAATTTCCATATCTGTTTTCAGATTCTCCGGGATAATATATTGCAATGAATCAATAGAACGATAGCGCATCGGAACGATTTTAACTTCCTTCATCTCGACTACTTCTCTCGACCCAATCCAATAAGTATTATTTACTTTTCGTATGGCAATATCCAAGCCTGCAAAAAGTTCTTCCAGTATATGTTTAAGACTTGCTCCCTTCGTTTCGAGAGAAACAGTTTCGGCTATCTCACCAATAAACTGATACGACAATCCCAATGGCAAAAACAATTCCTGCACTACCTGTCGTACTTCTGCATTTTCGGCTTTAATATCTATTGAATCCTTATGATAGACGGTAACATCTAATAAACCATGTATGTCAGATTTTGATGTTCCATTACGCCGTAAGTTTAAGTTCCTTGAATTTCTATTATTGGGAGTATTGTGCATAGTGTTCTCGGCAGGTTGAGATGCTATGGATTCAAACACAAAAAATCCTTCTTCCGTTTCACTAATGGAAAGATCATTGGCTATGGCTAATTTCTGAAAAGCACTGGCTAAAGGTAAGTTTTTAATAAAAGAACTTACTTTAATGCTTCTGGCATTTGGTTTGGCTACCACATTTACACCGGTTACCCTTGTGATTTCTCTGCTTACTTCATCCACAGGTGCACTATTAGCCTCAAGTGTGATCAAAGACTTCTCCTTATCAAAATTAACAATAACTGATGGTTCTTTGGGAGGAATAGCTTGTGGTATTCTTTTAATATTCAGAATATTCCCAATAATCTCAATATCTACCTGGTAATTCCGCTTTACAAAATAAAGCAGATCCTTAACCTGAACATTCGTAAAATTATTACTAACGGACTCATTCAGTCCCTGATCCAGATTTACATTCAGTCCTGCCTCATTCGCTACACCTCTAATAAATTCATGCAGAGGTAAATCATTGACTGTAAAATCAATTTTTTCGTTTAGCGCCGGAACGTAAGTTGCTATACTATCTAACTTATTCCTAAATACATCTGCTGGCTGAGCCATAGATACTTCAAACACCCCTGTTAATATGAAGACGACTATTAAAAAACGATTATACATGTTATGATTTGGCTTAAACTTAAAAAAACACCCTACAAAAGTATTTAATTATTTTATATTTTTTGTTTATTAACTACTTAGAATCGGATACACCTCTTCTATGGAACTTATTCCCTCCCTGAACATTTGAAAGGCTACATCTGACAACTCCTGAATATTCTTCTTATCCAGATACTCCTTCACATCAAAGGATCCATGCCGTATATGTTCTTTTAAGTTTCTATCAATTGGAATAATCTCATACAAAGCCTGTCGCCCCTTATATCCGGTATAGTAACACTGATCACAACCTACAGCTAACCAGTGTTCATCCACCTTGTGTGGTGGCGAATAGGCCGCCGGGTATAACTCCATATCAAAAGGTTCCTTCTTTTTACAATGAGGACACAGCTTACGCACTAAGCGTTGAGCAACAGATAAGTTTAAGGTAGAGGCCACCAGGTATGCCGGTATTCCCATATCCACCAAACGGGTTACGGTACCCCATGCAGAATTAGTATGAACCGTGCTAAACACAAGGTGCCCCGTTAATGCAGCTCTAACTGCCATACGGGCCGTTTCAGCATCCCTAATCTCACCCAACATAATGATATCCGGATCTTGTCGCAAAAAAGTACGCATGGCACTGGCAAAATCCAGCCCAATAGCTTCCTTTAATTGAACCTGATTTATCCCTTCAAGCGTATATTCAATTGGATCTTCAATGGTAAGTATATTGGTTTCTTCCTTATTTAATTGCTTTAGAGTGGCATATAAAGTAGTTGTTTTCCCCGAACCGGTTGGTCCGCTTATGAGCACTATCCCATTGGGCTTCCTAACGCCTTCCATATAATTCTTCAGCTGACTCTCGTTAAAACCCAAAAAGCTTAAATCTATCTGTGTTGCATCCCGGTTTAATAAACGCATAACTGTTTTTTCACCATACAGGGTTGGCAATACCGAAACACGAATATCGAATTTACGCCCATTCTCAGCATAAATTATCCGACCATCCTGCGGCAAACGTTTCTCTGAGATATCGAGATTTGCTTTTATCTTAATTTTATTGACTAATGCCGGATAATCATGCTTACTAACAACGTATCGCTCTACCAGCTTACCATCAATTCTAAAGCGCACACGGCAACGCTCTTCAAAAGCTTCCAGATGTATATCACTACTTTTAATCCGAGCTGCTTCCTCTATCATTTGGCTCAGCAGATCAGTACTTGCTGCTATGTTTAATTCCCGCGAATCACCCTGACCCTGTCTTTCATCTCTGGGATAGTAACGATTCAATTGTTGAATAAGCCAAGCTTTTGCTTTGCTTTCCAACAAAACATCAATACCCAAAAGCACCATCAACTCATTTTCCAACTCCTGCTTATCTATCAGCTCCTCCGAAAAATAAAAAGTGGTTTCACCGGACAGATCCACCTTACAAGGCACAATTTGATAATGCCAGGCTTGATCGGTGCTTAATATTTGTTTTAATTCGGTACTTAGCTCAAAAGTAGTTTCCATATCATCAGGATGGTTTTTTAGTGGACTTAAAAGAAGTATTTTATCATTATCTGCTTAACTTACTAAATTAAAAATAAGGTGTATGCTGATTATAACTGAAACAATAGCGGCTAAAGGTATGAATTGATATGCCTCTGTTTTTAAGAATTTTAATATTATACCGGTTATTAATGAAACCAGGCTGGCAATTACTATAAACCAAACAAAGGTGAGCGGTTCAAAAAAAACAGCTGAGATAAACAATATCCAAACATCGCCCAATCCAAAAGCTTCTTTAAAAAAAGATTGACCTTTTTTTCTCCACCAAAACCAAGCAACCATAAGCAATATCTGAATTCCTAACAGGCATGCATTAATGCCAAAGTATAATATATTGAATTGAGATGCTGTATACAAATGAATAATAGCCAATATCGACAAAGCTACTAATAACAAAACCGGGATAGAACGATCTTTAAAATCAAAAAAGGCAACCCATAACAATAAACATATAATGATGATATGAAGACTCATCTTTAGTCTTTGGTTACCTCTACTAAATTTTTATCCTGATCTATTTCCCAAACATTAAATATACCATCACCATCAAAATCGGCGACTGCCGTTGCTCTTGCCTTAAAAGTATTGGCAGAAACTTCCACTACCTCTATACGATAATTAGCAGCTCCTCCATCACTCACCAGCTTTTCCTGTATATAATCAACCGTTGACAAATCCTCTGTATACCTGGAATGCATATAAAAGTAATTTTTTTGCAGGGTATGCAGATGATTTAACTGCATCTGTGCCTCCGAACTTTTTGCCTTGGAAATAAGTGGCATTAAATTAGGCAATGCAATTAATAGTAGTATTCCAATAATAACCAATACCACTAACATTTCCTGCAATGTAAAGCCCTCTACTCGCTTATGGCTTAATGTTTTTAAATATTTCATAGGGTTATATTCTTTGCTGTGCAATAATAATGAATTTACACGAGAATAAGACCTTTATGTTAACACAAATACCTATAATATGCGATATCGCCAACATTAAAAAAAGAACCTTCTTACTCCATTTTATTCACTGCGCTCTGTTCTCTTTGGGAAGCCTCACTGCGTTCATTGGAGGGTTGATAAGTTAAGTTTATTGGTAAATCACATTATTCTCTCCAAAACTACCCCCGATCCCTAAAGGGGCGAGCCAACACGCACAACCCTATTACATAAATCTTACAAACGAAAGTACACTCTGCGCGCTGTTTCCTCCTTTAGGAGCCAGAGGTAGCGCAAGGCTTTTACAAGCAACAAACCAACGTCGCTACCGCACGATTGTACCTAAAATCCGCATGTAGTAGTTAAAAAAAGCTGTAAAACTCTATTCGATAAAGTTTTACAGCTAAGGTATTTTCACCTAAATTGGTGTTGCTTACAAAATACCGATATGAAGATACTAAATAGCTCAGCAATTTCTCCGTTTGGAGGACTTAACTTTGTAATAGAAGAAACAATAAGATTAAAAATAAATAAGTTACTAGAAGAAAATTTACCAGCGCTGTCCATACAATCAACATATAGTTGGTTTGACATAATCATGTCGTATTGGTCTGTGTTTTTCTGTGGAGGAGATTGTGCAGAAGATTTGGCTATCAATTTAAAGGATGGCCTCAAAGACAATCCTTTTATAAAAGTACCAAGTCCGGACAGGGTCTTGAACCGTTTAAAATCATTAGCTGTGCCTTCAGAATTGTTTATGGCAAAAAGAGGCAAGAAAGAACACCAATTCTCGTTGGCAGATACGATGAACCGGCTAAACCTGAAAATGCTCTCACTATTGCCGGGCTTCGAAAAGGACAATGTGTTATTGGATTATGACAATACCATAATATTTACCGAGAAAGCGGATGCGGAACTCACCTATAAAAAGGAAAACGGATATTGCCCCGGAGTCGGTATGGTTGGCAAACATGTTGTATATGTAGAAAACAGGAATGGGAAAAGCAATGCCCACATTTTGCAACATGAAACAATCGACAGGATGGCAGCCCTGCTAAAAGAGGCGGGTATTACCGTTGATGTAATAAGAGCAGATTCTGCATCGTACACATACGACATCATCAAGTCGATGGAAAAGTGCACCAATCGAATTTTTGTGAAAGCCAGGATGACGGAAACCTTGGAAAAAGCAATTACAGAAATTGAAGAATGGGAAGAAATAGAAGTTGGAGGTGATACTTTATTCAGAGGCTCAACTACATTCACTCCATTTGAACGTTATACCAGAGGGAACAAAGGGAAAACAGACTCATTAAAGAAATATAGGATCGTGGTCACCAAAGAAGCCAGACGTGACGGACAATTAAACCTGTTCACGGGCGAAGCATATAACTATAGCGCAATTATGACCAACGACTTTGAGATGACACATGACGAAGTGGTGTTCTTTTACAATGCCAGGGGAGCACGTGAAAGGGAGTTCGATGTACTGAAGAATGATTTTGGCTGGGACAGAATGCCTTTTTCAAAATTGGAACAGAACACGGTATTTCTGATCATCATGGCCATGTGCAAGAACCTATATGCACATATGATTGAGAAATTTTCTGGTCTAACGAAGGTTTTATTATCACATTTCAGAATCAAGAAATTCATCTTCAGATTTATATGCGTGCCTGGCAAATGGGTTCGCTCAGGCAGAACAAGAAAATTGAGACTGTACGGCTCAGCTGGGTTTAAAACATAAAACAAACCAAACGAGAACAGGGCAATTTTTAAATACAGAAAGGTAAAAGGCCTAGGCCTTAAAGGGAATGTTTTGTCGTTAAAAATCCGCAAAACCCCGTATTATCAATTATAGTTGGATATTGACTGATTTTAGGATAAAACAAAGGGTGTAGAACGGCGAAAAAACTCAAAAAGCACGATAGCTTGACTTAAACCGTTATGTGATTTTTAGACATGCGGATTCTAGGTTGTATCGTGTGGTAAATAACTTATTCCACAAGCTAGTGTGGATCTGTAATCCGTGATACACCAACTTAGTATCTAAAATCTGTCTGTTAGATAAAAAATAAATCTCGAAGTACCATATAAGCATTTGCAATCCCAACTTTTATATCAAACGGAACACAATTCTAGACATATAAAAAAGAGATGGCTTATTGCTCCGTTTGCAAAACCGTGCATTAGGAAAATCACATTATTCTCTCCATCACTACCCCCAACCCCTAAAGAGGTGAGCCAATACACAACCCTATTACATAAATCTTACAAACGAAAGTACACTTTGCGCGCTGCTTCCTTCTTTAGGAGCCAGAGGTAGCGCTTAGTTTTTACAAGCAACAAACCAACGTCGCTACCGCACGATTCTATCGTGTGGTAAATAATTTATTTCACCACAACTATCCCATTTAACACACCCATCTCTCCACTATAATCCCTGGCACTACTGTATACATAGTGTTCCGGATTAAAAACCAAACCCTCATTTACAGGATTGTTATGAATATAATTGATTTTTTCATCGATTACCTTATTGCTCCATAACTCAATAGGTTTATTATCATGACGCCAAAACTGGTATTGCTTAACATTTGAAGATTTTCGTCCTGCTTTTTCAAATTGCTCTAACAACCACTCTTTACGGCTTTCTTTTGGATTTTCTTTGATGGCTTTAACAATAGCTTTACTCGTAAATCTCTTAAAATCTCCTAACAGCAGTTCTGGCTTTTGACCATGCATACTTCTAAATATAAGATGAACATGGTTTGTCATAATACTCCAGGCATAAATTTCCATACCTTTATGTTGCTGACAATATTGCAAGCTCTCTAAAACAATATCCTTGTACTCATTTCTGGTAAAAACATCTAACCATTCTACCACTGCAAAGCTGACAAAATATACTCCCTCAGGATTATGAAATTTATAATTACGACTCATATTTTAGTTATTGACTACATTAGCTAACGCGCGATCGTATCCTCTATGCTACCGCGCGATTGCATCGCGTGGCACTAATTAAATATACAATAAACAAAAGCCACATTTATTGCTAAATGCAGCTTTTATATTTGATTTCTCAATACCACACTTAAAGTATAGTATGATAGTAGTTTATATATTCTTTAAACCACACGAGAGGACTCGTGCGGCAGCGGAGGTTGTTTTATCTTTCTTTAGAAATTATATCAATTTTTCTGTTTTTGCTTTAATACATCTACTAAGTATTTAACATCCTCAGTATTAACGGATGTTTCTGACCTAATTGCCTCTTCCCCATCTAAAACAAAACCTAAAAAAACCCTTTCTTCTGGCTTAAATCCATCTGGATATATTAAAACTTGGTCAGGATTATCAAGCATGGCATAACCAACTTGTAATGTATTAAAAGACATTGTCCTTTCATTATCTCTAAAAAATCTATAATCATTGTACTGAAGCAAACCTTTTGAACCAAGTTCAAACACCTCAGCGCCATAATAATTCCACAAATACTTTCTAAAGAAAAAAATAGCACTCCCTCCAAAAATGGCAAGGGTTATAGTAAAATAACCAAAACTAACACTAATTTGGGGTATAAAAAGAATAGACAAGGGAAACAATACACATAAACCACTAAGCAAAAGCAAAAATACTTTAACTAACGAATTGGGTTTACAAGGACTTAACCTTATACTCACCCCCTGTTTATTAAACTCTCTTACTGACATTATTCCAACTGTATTCATTTCGTATAAATTAATGTCCAATTATCAATAACCATTCTCAGTTTTCCATTGATTATAAGCCTTTTTTCTAGCTTTAGCAGCAGCTTCTGAGCTACCGTATTTAGTCTTCGTAAATTTACCTGTCCCCATCTCTTTTCTAAATAAATTCCAAGGGCTCTTCTTTGGGGTTGGGGAAGTACTTACATTTGGTTTAACTTTTACCTTCGGTTTAACCTTTACCTTTGGGGTAATCTTTACCTTTGGAGAACCTTTAACCTTTATAGGAGCAGGTAAGTGATTCAATGGGTTTGCATTCTGACTAAGAACCTCAGCACCCAACCATTTAATCCAGTTTTCGTATGTCGATTCTTGTCTAAAGTCAATTAGTTTTTGTCTTGACCACTGGCTAGAAGTATTAGAAAGAAATCCTTCCATATCATCAATCGTTTCAAACCCAAGAAGGTCCGCTTTCATATTATCATTCCAAGATTTTTCATCATAAAAATCCTTCATCCCATGACCTTCATATGTTTCACCATAATATTTAAAGTCTTCAACCTTATCTTCGGATACAGTAACAACATCATCACTCCCATCATCGGTTTCTAATAACAGATTTCCCTCTTCATCTTCATATTTAGTTGCTGCCATTCCATCTGGGTCGATAAAAAGAATCGGGTTGTTATGACAATAGTGATAAGATGTCCATGAAGGAAATTCATCAGCTAACGGGTCTACTGTATGAAACTTCCCCAAACTCGGATCATAAAACCGTGCTCCATAATCGTACCAATCCAAACTATTCTCTCCAATCTCATCTTCTTGAAGCTCTTTGCCGTTGTATAGGTATTTGTTGCTGTTCCCTCCTTTTTGATAAGCCATACCAAAAGGATAATATGCACTTTGTTGTAGCTCATTTCCGTTAATGTCTACTACCAAACGTACATTACCCAAATGGTCTTTGATGTTGAATTGGTATTGTCCGCTACCGCTGCTTAAGTCGTACTTTCCTTCACTGTTCAATATATATTGTAAGCTGGATTCTTCGTAAATTATATTACCGGTGTAATACGTAGTAATACCATCGGCTGTTTTGGCCAGCTTTTGCCCGTTGGCATCGTAAATATACTCAATTATTTTGTTATCACTCCCGGTAAGTTTTGAGGGAAGGTTTAAATAGTTATACTCAACCGAGGTCAGGCCCTTGTTGGCATCACTGGTCATATTACCGTTTAAATCATACTGGTATTCAACCACTGAGGATACACCATCTTTAAATCCATAATCCAAAGCCAATACATTATATCGGTCTGTATACGAAGCATTCGCAACATCATTTACGGCCAATAACTGGTTTCCGGCATAGCTGTAGCTTAGTTTATCTATTTCCCTTTGGGTAAAGGTGGCTGCTGCGGTTTCAATACTGCGCTGACGATTTAAGCTTAAAATATTTCCGTTTAAATCATACTTAATATCTGAAACGTTATACGCATCGGCATTGTTGGTATAACCAGAACCTTCACCATAGTCTGCTGCTATTAAACGATCCTGTGCATCATAAGTATAGCCATAGGCTTGTTTATTGTCAGGAGAACCAGCTTCTGTTTTCTGGGGCGTTAACCATTCCATAGCAGAAATATTACCATTGTACTGCGGAGCATTAATTAAGCCACTTAATTCTTCTTCATAATGTAATTGTAAGGCAAATTGTCTTTTACTATCTGTATTTATTTCAGGATCATTTATATGAGTTAACCAACCCCTAATATTATACTGATAATCCGAAACCTGAGCACAGTTATTTTCACTGTCCCCACCAATAAGTTTGGTAACCAGTTCTCCCAATTCGTTATACTCGTTTTTTGCCAACAATACTTCGCCAGCCCCATCAATACTTTGCCAAGTCTCCAACAAACGACCTATATGATCATACTTAAATCTATCTTCAATGGTTTTAGTAGTCCCTTCGAAGTTGTGCACTATTTTGGTGTTTTCTATTTCTCCAATAAAATTATAATTGGTACTTAATAAAAGTACATTATTACCATTATTACTTGGATATAGATCAGAAATTGATTGTATCACCCTATACTTATTGTCATAATAATTGGTTGTACATAACCAACTTGCTTGAGAAGAAGAATGCTCATTGCCATCTAGAACCTTCACCTTATTCCCTGTTACAAGTCCCTTTGTTTTTGCAGAATGTATTAAAGCATCGCTTACATTATTATCATAGTCAAATGAATAACAACCATTGAAACCATACTCATCATAATATGTCACTGACAGATAGTCACTTTCAGAAATATTAGTAGGAAATGCATTATTAGTATATCCATGATGATCTGCACCATTTTCTTCATAATTTGAACTATAACTAATTACCTCACTTTGCAACTCAATTCTTGATGCAGAACTGTTATATATACCAGTTCCTATAGGTCTATTTAAAGCATCGTATTTAGTGAATACCCATTGATTCTGTTTTCGTTTTTCACCATCCTGTGTAGCAACCAATCTATCTCTTTTATCATATACCATATAAATAGATGATCCTCCTGGTAGTTTTTTCTCAATTAATCTTCCAAATGAATCATATTTATACTCATAATACATAGAAGGATCTATTACTCTAGTTGTATATATCTTACGGACTCCATTTATCGGTTTAATTACTATTGGTTCTCCTCCATCTGCTTCACTAATGGCTTGAAATTTTAAAACATTCCCCTTTCCGACAATAACGGTATGTGCACCTGGTATATCGCTAGCAAAAGTAAAATCATAGTTTAAATAAAAATAACCATTTGTAGTACTAGATTCACTTGGAAAATCTAACAATAAAACAGATTTTGGTGGTAATACAAACCTTAAAAAATTAGCTTCATCATACACAAAATATGTATCTAAAGTCTCAATTTCCCCTTCATCCGATTCAACATAGGTGCGTTTCAGTATTGTTAAACCATCACTATTTATAAATTCTTCCTCCGTACATAAATTACCTTTTGAAATATCCCAATTTTCATTTTTAATTGTTATTTTCTTAAGCAATGACGGTTCATAATATCCCTGTTGCTTAAAACAATTTCCTTCAACTTTAATATTTCTTACTTCATTCTCCTCATTTAATCCATAACTATACTTCATCGTTTTACCAAGCTTGAGCTCGTCTTGCGTATCCAAAGGTTGCCAAACCACACCTGCACTTCCTTTTTCCAACAATAAGTTGCGATATGATTTTTCATAAACAGACTGTTCATACGGATATGAATCCTGAACTATTTTTGGTAAAGTTGATTCTGCATAAAAAGTTAAAGCATTCTCTTCTGTTGGATCACCTTTTCTTCCATCTCCATGTAAAGAACAAAAAGGTAAATAATTTAAAAGTTGTAACCCTGAGCCTAATTCATACTCTATTTGGTGTACGATATCTTTATAATTTGGAGAGTTTTTTACCAATCGACTTTCAATTAACCTTGATAGTCCATCATAGTATGAAATATTATCAATTGCATCCCCTTCATACTCTACATTGCCAGTTGTTGTACCTACTCGATATACTCTTTCTGCAATGAAGTTTTGTTGGTATGAATAATCTGGAGTAACATATGCATCCTGAGCTTTTAAAACACTCAGCATAACAAAACCTATACCTACAAATATTAATATAATTCGTTTCATAGCTTGCTGTGTTCAGTTAAATTTATTCATTACATTGTATTTTACACGAAAAATATAAGGTCTCTGTCTTATAAATAATATTTTTATAATATATTTTACAATAGAATTCTTGCTCAAAAGGTGCACTTATATTGCCAGGTATCATTTCAAACAAACTTATTGGAGTACCAATACCTTTTGTATAATCAATCATTGACAAAGATTCTGAATCACAAGTTCCATTAATTAAAGTTTGATTATCACAATATTTCTCATATATAACTATTGTAGCATCATCTTCTTCGATTAAAAATGAATCAAATTCAATATTAACGAATGTGGTTTGATTATTATCTAAATTTCCATCACAATCCTGATATCTATCATATGGGCCCTCCACCAGAAAATTAAATGGATTAATATTAAATACTTCAATTTCCTTTGTAACTGAGTAGGTCAATTCTTTACCTTCAATAGAAACATTAACAGTAATCAAATACGTTCCTTCTGTTGAATATTGATGAATACCTGAAGAGGCGTATTCAGATGTACCATCTCCGAAATCAAAGTGACAAATTACTGTAGCATCATTATTATTATTAGAATTATAATGAATGGTTTTATCACCCACATAATAAAAGGATACATCAGGTTCTTCTAAAATATGAACTGTTTTTTCCTGCTCAAATGTTCCACACATTGTGTTTTCTGTTTCCAATTTTATTATATGAGTGCCAGGTGTGCTATACTGATAAGTTCCATTTGTTGAAGTTGTAGTGTTAGATTCAAATGTCCACTCGCAAGTTGTTGTACTACCTGATGGCATTAAATCATCAACCAATTCATAAGAAACTGTTTTATCAGAGTGATCAGTAACAACTAGTTCCATTCCTGGGATTGGACAATCCCCTGATTCATTATACGTAAAATGCTTTACTATATTATGATCATTATCCCTTATCCTTACTAATCTATTAAAACTATCATACTCATAAAAGGTAACAAGATTATTTTTATCAGTACTAGATGTTATGCTTCCAAAACTATTATAAGTATAACTTATCATTTCACCATTTTTAGGCGTAACTCTAATATCGTCTATATATATTGCATCTCCTCCTATAGTAACTTTTTGAGAATTTTCAGAAATATCAAAAGAAGTGGTATTAAATTGCCAATCCAACCCATTGACACTACTCCAATATGTTAATAAATAATCTTCACCATCAAGAATCATACTCCGATCTATTTCATAATTCCCTTTAAATGAAAAATTTCCAGTGTTACTATATTCATTAACAACCCCTTCATCATTACCATACTCAAACCCATTAAAGAATGCATTGTATTTCACAACTCCAGGAACTAAATTATGTGTTTCACAATTTATTATTATATCCCAATCTGATATATTTTCACTTGAAACAATATATACATCATACTCTCCAATCGGTTTTCTAAGCTCTTGTACAACATTCCAGGAAGCTATATTTATATTTAACATTAAATTACTATTTTCATCTTCAATAAATAACCAATAGTAAGGGTCTGATACATTACTCTCTCCCTTGGATAAAACAGCATACTCATTATCGTTATTAAAGGTAATTTTACCAATTTGTTTTTTATATAATACATCGTGATCATCATTCAATAATATTATATCTTCATTGGTAAAGCCATTGAAGATCATTTCTTCAGAATTTACCTCCCAACTGTATGGAGACATTTTAAATTCCAAGTCTTTACCAGAAACTATTGCTTGCATTGTTTCTGGACTATTATCTTGAATGCATAAATATTGGATCTCATCTATTCCAGTGTATTTTAATAAATTTCCGTAATCATTATAACCATGAAAAAATGAAGAGTATCTATAGTTGTCGTTAATCAATAAAGTGGCTGGTGTTCCATATGCTAGTATCCGACCATCCTTTCTAACACTTGCTACATCCGTAAACGTACCACCTCCAATGTCTGAAACAGAGATAATACTATTGGTTGAAGAATATAACCCTGCATTACTTTTTAGATCGTAAGTACTTACAAGGTTAATTGTATTGTTATTAAACAGGTAGTTATTTATTTCGCCAGCTACCAAATAATTATTTTTCTCAGTTAACTTTTCTACCGGAAACAATATATAATTAGCATTTGCCATCGATAAATAATAATCACTATATGTATAACACGTTGGATAAGTAAAATGAATTGAAGTTATATCGTCACCTACTATATTAGTTTTCTGTTTTAATAAATGAATATTATTAATCTCTTCATACTCGTTTTGATCATAATTAAACTGCTCTACTGTAACTAACTCACTACCATCAAACTTTTCAGTTGTTGTTATACTTTCTAAATAGTCAAAGCCTATATCTATTTCATATGGGTTATAGTAAGTTGGAGGACTCCAAGAATACTCTTGTCCGTTCTCATATCTATATACCTTATCCACTTGAGCAATTTTTATATTTCCTTCCGCAAAAATATTTTCTATTGTGTTATCCACATAGCTGTATTCAACTGTTTTTATAGGATTCAACAGATTGTAATCTGAATTTGAATAATAATTAACAGATGAAATCCGATTTCTGTACATTTCTTTACTTGAAAATATAGGCGTAAATACAGTCAAATTTGAGATGGTATAATCCGGCTTATCAACTGATGTTGTATAAGTTCTTTCCTCAATTCCTTTATTTTTCCTTTCAATAATAATATTTCCATAATTTATGTGACTCCCACTATATGGGACATATGAATCCCTTGATCTTTCATACATAAAAAAATCTTCTCCTTGTCCAGTAAATCCCTCCTCTTCTAATTTAAAATTCGGTAGTACTTTTAAGACACCATCTTTATACGTATATGTCTCTTCTAAAGCATTTTCAAAAGTATCACCATCTTTATATATTACCTTCTTAACTCGAACTCCAGCAGTCAACTTTTCCTCTTCTAATTCGTGATATCTTAACTTTTCCTCATAAGTATATTTGCCAAAAAACTTAAACTTATTGGGTTCATATACAAGCTCCATTATACCTCCAGTAGGATATATTACCGTCTTAAGCATGCCTTGCTCTTGATCATCTGTTGCACAGTTTCTAAAACCATAATCATAAGTTCCGTCCTGATTATCTGTTTGATTAGGAACAAATGTTACGTTGTTACCATTATAAGATCCATTGAAATACCCCCAAGGATCAATCGCATTAGAATATTCGCCTGGAGTATTATCTACATAATATAAGAATTCATGTGGTGACTTGTAAAAATTTCCCCCTAACTCCTGGACCTCTGATAGTATTAATGGAGGGAGATCATAATTATCATATTTAAAATCAAATTTTTTAATTGGCCGTTCCAGATCCTTTATATTGAAAATTTCTATACAATCTAACTTTTTCGAAATATTTTGTTCACCATTCACGCTAAGTCCTTTACAATCGGAACTTGTAAATACTATCTTATAATTTGGAGTAATAATTTCAGACAATACTAAATTCTTTTGCATCGAATAGTTTGTAATACTACCATGAGTACCTCCTCCAAATTCTGTCCCATCAGACAATTCAACTTCACAATAGACTTCAGGTACATAGAAGTTCTTTAAGTAAAATTCATTGTATTTAAAATGGACCTGTCGACCAGTTGCGCTTACAATCCTACTTAAATACCAAGATGTTGAAATTTCCTTATCATCATCACCCTTGGTATATTCATAATTGTTTTCTCCACCAAAAAAATACCTAATACCATCATCGTCATTAATTTGTATTCTTCTAATCTTACCATTTTGTTTATCACCTAGCTCAGAGAAATTATATTTAAAGTTTTTATGAGGAATAGATGCCATATCCAAATCTTCCCAATTATTGTGCTGTTTCAAGTTCGTTTTATAGAACTCACCTGTATGTCCCATAAAATTAAAATAGAAAACATCTGGGTTTAAGTCATCTACAACAGGATTCATATTATCATAGTAATTCTGATCCCTCCGCGTAATACTTAAATCGGGTAGATTAAAAAAACCTCTATCATTTTCATCAGGCAAAGTTTTTACAACTCTCGTTACACAACCTCCTACATTTAAAACCCAGCCTCTACCAACCCAAGAGATTGGTTCGTTTGGCTTAATACCATTTGAATTGTATTGTAACGTTAATGGTATTTCAATAGAACCATCTTTTATAACATACAACGGAATCGATATATTAGCTGCACCTGTATTTCCTTCCAAACTGTGCTTTGCAACTTCTGCAAATTTGGTCGAATTGGGAGATGGAGGATATACAGTTGAAAGTGGATTGTCTTGAGCAAATAATGATAAATAAACTAGCATTATCGCAAGAGTCGATGCAATTCTTAAGTGTATCATATTTAACATTTAAGGTGATTAGAAAATATATGTCCTATTGTTTTGACAAAACCCTTTCGACTTCCATCATTCTATTTTCAAGATTATTCACCTTAATTTTTTGAACTTCTAATTCTTTGTCCTTATTCTTTATTTGTTCTGCTTGTATGATAGTATACAACGTTAACTCTTCCACCTTCTGTAACAACAGTTTATTCATCTCTGCCAGATTAACACCTTGCTCCTCCATTTCTTCTGCACTAGGTATTTCTGGTAGGTGCTTATTTTCTTTTATAAAGGCTTCGACTTCAGACAAGTCTTTTAATTCATAGTTTTCTTCAAAAACAAAATCTGCTGTATTACCATTGGCTCTAACTGTAACTTTATCGGCAAATAATTCTCCTTCCAGGTTCATCGTATTACTGCTTAAAACCTCTACAACTAACTCTTGTGCTCTTACTGTACCATTTACATCCAACTCGTGTTCTGGTATAGCAATATTCACCCCTATTTTACCATTAATATTGAAAAACTGATTCGCAAAATCACCTTCAATCAATGGAGCATCAATTCCTCCAACATCATTATGAATAACCAGTTTATTGCTAAGTGTAGAGCCACTACCTGCTCCATTTCCCAAATACAAATTATTCTCACCAGAACTATTATATCCTGTACCTTGACCTATGAAAATAGAGTTAGTAGTTTGAGTGAAATATCCAGCTTGCCAACCAATAAAAACACTATTATTTAGCGAACTACTGTTGTATCCTTCTGCATAAGATCCACTTTCGTATCCATTACAAATATTTCGTTCTCCAATATTTGCATTCTTACCACTACCATAACCATTAAATAAATTATAACTACCGATTAACGAACCCATACCACTTTCATGCCCATTTAGAATATTATAACTTCCAACCATACTATTATAGCACGCTTTGAATCCTAATATAGTATTGTATATATTGATATTAGAACTTGAACAATTATAATATCCTAAAATTATGTTATGACTTTTAATATTAGCGCCTCTACCACTCCAATAACCCCATAGCAAATTATAACTATCGAGACTGGCTACAGAATAACCTGATTGATATCCAATAATTGTATTTAGCTGGCTTATCTTAGAATCTTTCCCTGCCGAAGCTCCTAATAGCACATTTCCTGTTATATAACTTGAATAAGGATTAAGATTTGCTCCTGCTTGTTGTCCAATAAGAACATTTGAATTTCGTATTGCTGTTGATGATCCATTTACTCCTGCATCATGTCCTATTATGGTATTATAACCACTATTATTAAAGTATGGTTTTCCTGCACTATTACCAATAAAGACGCTATAATCCGCATCTGTAACTGCATCTACACCCAGTGTTTCTGTTTCTGTTTGGGCGAATATTGAGATACTAAGACCTTTGATAATTAATAATAAAACTACTTTCCTAAATAAATGCATAATATAAGTTCGTTAAAGATTAATTGGATATTTGTTAATAGTTGTTTTACTACTTCTTCTAGAATTTGCTTACTCACATAGCCGTAGGCTTTAATATATAATTCTTTATTACCTATTTGAATGTTTATATTCGAGATTTTACTCTTATTAAACTGTACTTCTGCCTGAACACCTGCAAACAATCCAGAGTCATCTGCAGACACATCTTCTAGTTCTTCATTTTCATCAATATCCGAAACAGGTATATCATATACCATTATATGAAGTTCCCTTAAAGTACTTGCGCTTTTAGAATTACTGAATTTAATCCATTTGCTATTTTCCTCCGGACTTAGTTTTATCAGACCCCCATCAAGAGATTGAGGAAATAAATTAGATTGGGTTTGATCAACAGACTCTGTTGTGGTAGTTTGTTCTGACGTTTGTGCAGTACCATATTGTGCAATTGCAAATACACATACAATTAAAAGAAATGTAATTCTCATGTTTCTAAAATTAGTTTGGTATAAATGATTATTTTAATTACTTAGCAATGAAGTCCTGATATTTTCACTATATTATTAATAATTACCATGCAATAATAATATTATATTTTTAACACAAACTACTTATTTAATGATATTTATACAACATACAACATAAATACATATTAACATTATTAAGTATTTATTGACATATTCTATTATTTTAGCTTATTTTACATTGCGGTTAACTTTGTATGTTTTTTTTACTATGTATTTATCATACCTTAATACATAGTACAAGCAACGTACCTTATAAATTATTTGATCTGCGCAATTAATACGTCGAATAATTTTATTTTGTTTAATTCAATTATTGCATTGTGAATTCACAATGCAACAAAACTATTTACTTATTGCCGATAAAATCATTATATATCCATTCCGAAAGAAAATAACTATGCTACTTTATTCCTGCATATCAACTCTATCTATTAACCTCGCAGTATCTAAACGGTCGTTTTGTGAGACTTTATAAAAAAAAGGATATTAAAACTGCAGCCATGACTTGCAAGTTCATACTGTAACAACATTTTAAAATATTTTCTTGAATTTAGCAGTACTAAGTCATTGCTGTCTGACTAACTTAAATTAAGTTTCTCATACAAACCACTTTATTTTCTTTGTATTTCCACCGGTCGATCTAAATCAAAAGAGCTATATTGCACTATAAATTTAAACTCAATCAAATACAAAATAACAATGAATAAACAAGAATTCGTTACTGCAATGGCAGAAGCAAGTGGCTTAACAAAAGCTGATTCGGAAAAAGCATTAAAAGCGACTACAACTGCTATCAAAAATGCTTTAGCTAAAGGAGAAAGTGTACAGTTAATTGGATTTGGTACATTTTCAATTAGTGATCGTGCTGCTCGTACAGGCAGAAATCCTCAAACCGGTAAAGAAATACAGATTGCGGCTAAAAAGATAGCCAAATTCAAATCTGGTAAAGCATTGGATGAATCTATTAACTAAGCTATAGATTTGTTGATTTTATTACGATTAAAAACTCCCTCTTTCTTATTGCAGGGAGTTCTATTGTTTTAGATTTAAAATATTTTAGATTAATCTTTATACGGTTCATTCAACCCTCTTTTTCATTGAGAGTAACGCCTCACATATTATGCTTTGGCTTAACGCAATGATAAATACTGATCTTTCATATATTTTTGTACCCCTTCGATTAACTCCCGAGATAATGCTAAATTAAATTTCATTCTATTTTTAAAGAATGGATTAAATATCAATTCATACCATCTAGCTTTTTTATATTCCATATTAACATCTTCGATCATAACTCTTTATTCATTATTAGCTAATGACAGACGAGCTTTCATTCTCATATCGATTACCGATAGTCCTCATTATGTATAATTTACATCCTCAGTTCAATGAATGATTCTTGCTTAAGTAGTTTGTTCCCCTATAAACCCAACCGAAGGAATCCCAGAGTTTCTTTCTTTTTTAGGCATAATTTTTGTCTTTGTTGGTCAACATCACATTTAATTTTTATTGTTTTTTGCTTTTCTTTCATCCAAGTCATTTAACTGCTCATCATTGGTATTTTTCTGGAAACTTTATTCCTCAGTCATGTTTTCCATTCCGTTTTCTGCTTTTTCCAAATCCTCAGAAAATCTTTCTATTTCATCTTCGTCATAACCAACAAATGTCATCTCCCATAAAATATGACAAAGGCAATCTAGTGGCTCAAAGTTCTGCAACGATTCGTCGGAGACTTCCATCCCTATCCATTCCCCCCACTTGCAAACCATAAGGGAATAAGTAAGCTCAGGTTTATCTGAATTTGCATAAATACCACATACATGAGCATATTCAACACCTTCTAGATCATCTTTTAAAGTTTCAACTTTAATTGTTAGCTCAGATTTTACAGGGACAAGAGAGGGCAACAAACAGTATACCTTCCTAAAACCATCAAGACTTTTTACTTGATCTGGATATAGTTCGGTTATCCTTGAGGCTATTTCATTCCAGTCAACCTGATTTACAATTTCTATTAATTTCATCTTACTTACTTTTTATACTATAATTCTTCTTTCCCTTGTGCTTTCCCAAAATCAATTTCATCCTGTCTGTTTTCGTCATTTATATCTTTCAAAAAGTCGTTCAATGTCTGAACCTTTTTTCCCGGCTTAATTGCAATTGTATCGTCTTCTTATGAAATCAATTCAACTGAATCTCCTTTTTAAAGTTGAAACTTTTGTATTACTGAGTCTGGAAATTGGAAGATAGCACTCCCATCTTCCATAGGGATTAACCTAACTCTGAATTTCATGTTTAAACTTCTTTAGAGAGGAAAACAGACAAGTCTTCCTCTTTTAGTAAAAATGTATGTTTTTATTGGCTTTTTCTTAATTATATATTCTTATTCAAAAACTTGAAACTATACGCCAATTCATTCACCTCTTTTAATCTTTTATGCATGACTTCATTATAAAAATACCATTCGTCTTTTATTTGCATTCTCTTTTCTACCTGTAATACTGCTTTATATTCTGACCACCTTAATGTATCAAGCTTCATGCACATTCTATATATCCTTGGTATTCTTACGGAAGATGGATCAAAGGTTTTACCACCAATTTGTGCATCGATTGCCCTAAACTTAAATGTGTAATTTTTACTTACTTCTTCAGTACTCAAATTCTTAAAGAGTCTTACCAGTGAATAATCAGGTCGCAGATACATTACAGTCTTTCCTTTTGAACTGTTCAAGAACTTATATTCTCCACTGCTTATTTTCTTGTTCTGTGAATTATCTAAAACCTGTATTTCGAAACTACCCCCATGAAGTTTTTCAGACAATGGCATTAATCTTATTCCAATCATTACTTTCCTGACGTTACCACTCCTATAATACTCCTTCTTTAATTCCTCAAATTTGAGCTTGAAAAATCGGGACGGATCCATTTTATCAATTTGCTTTTTAAATTCAGCTAAAGTACTATCTATTGCTCCTTTGTGCTCGGACAGAATTCGCTCCCGATACCTCGCTTCATTTTCTTTGGCTAATTCAAGAACCACTTGATTAAAAGATGAATCTGTTATGGTTTTCAAATATTTATAATACTCATCGTAAGTAAGGTCGTTATACTTGCTCTTTTTTACGACATCTTGGGCAAGTATTTTTCTGTTTAGTTCTGCTTGTTCGATAACCGTAGCATATAGTGAGTCCTTTTTGACCATGGAGGCTATTTCATCTAATGATAATTCCTCATTGACGGATTTACTTTGGCTACAGCTAATCAAAAGGGTGACCACGAAAAGAATAATAGAATTCTTTGTAATATTCATAATGTTAGTTTTTTACAGTTTATATTTGTTCATTGCGTGAAAGTTCTTCGAAAGACGGTACTTCTGAAAATCCTCTATCTCCTATTTTTAAAACATGTTCATAGACATATTTAGACATCTCCGACTGAAGATATTTGACAGGACGCTCCACATTATCCAATGTTTCTGGATTTCTTTTTTTGTAATTCGCTATATTCTTACATGTATAGATAATCACATTAGCTGTATGTTGATTAGTTCTTTCTCCCTCGGATAATACATCCATTTCGCGAGCAACAGCTTCCCTGATGATACTAGTTATCTCTCCAGATGAAAAACTTCTCAACAAATCAGATAGGGTATGTTTTATCTTTTCATTTTGTCTTGAGTACAACCCTTCTTCATTCAGGGTAAAATGAAATATCCCGATTACTTCATTCAAGGCTATATATCGCCATAATTCGAACTTTTCAGTTAGTGACAGGTTAAGTTCCCCGCCTGTATCATATATCTGCATAACCAATCTGGTTTTCAAATCAAAATGTAAATTCTCAGAGGAACATTCCTTAATCCCCAATTTCTCCATTAACTCATCAAGTAAAGAAATATTGGGAACTACTATCGATAATGAGAGGTATGGTCTTTCGATAGTAATAAGCTTTTTAGAAGTATTATCGCCTATTAAGCTTTTAATAAAGATTTTGCTATAAATATCCAATTTCTCAAAATCCTCTTTAGAAAGGATCAAGCTTGGTTCAATAGACTCTTTGCTCTGAAATTGATCGATTGCTGAATTAACCATCTTGAACATTTCATTATTTCCTGGATAAATTGTTTCATATAAATCCGTTCCACATTCCGGGCAATACGGTTTTGTTTTTCTGCCTCTTACTTCGTGTCTAACATGTGATACCTCATTACAATGGGGACATATACAACTAGGATCCAAAATTGGTGGTAGCCTTTTGGTAAACTTATGGACAGATATACTTTTCAATCCATATCGGATCATAATTTGTGGTACAGAAATCTCTAATGCATGAAAATGATTGACAACTTCTGAAAGTTCTGTTTCTGTAAGTGATGAAAAATAAGGGTCTATGGACTCCTTGTCGAATTGATAGTGTTTCATTGGTTCGTTTCTTTTGTGAAGATCCACGAACCCCTAAAAACGAAGGTGGGCATGAACCTTTGCTATATATAGCCACGAAAGGTATCGCCAAACACCTGAGAGAACCATATAAGCGAAAGGAACACACCCATATCAGGGTGCGTTCACCTCCTAGCTTCTCTCTCGATTTAATTTTGGCGATTTCTTCGTGGAGAAGCGTCAGTGACGCATCAAATTATACTAAATTTTTTCAACCTCAAAAATAGTAAATCAAAGTTAAATCAAATGCAGTTTTTATTTTTTTGTAAAAATTTATGAAAGAGCTCCCCTACCCCACTCATAGAATAAACACAATTTAAAATAGCTTAGGTCCTCTTTTCTTCTTTTTCTTATTATTTTCCTCTCTATATTGCCCACTACCAAATCTAATTTTAGCAGGCTTAGTACTCACAATATCGACAATCGTACTATTATCAACACTTTCTGCTTGAGAGATTGTTATATCGTAGTTTTTCGACATAGAAAAATTTAACAATTCTCTTGAATATATGGCATCCTTATTTCCATTCTGAATTTCCTTAACAAGATTCATATCCTCAGATTTAAATTCAACTCTATTCAAAACAGCACTCCATGTATATCCTTTACCCAATGCACTCCCTTTATACTTTATCTCCTTACCCTTATAATTATGTGAAAAAGAAATACCATTAATCCGGGTTACTTCTTTATCAGTATTAAATTGAACAGCAATACCCTTTTTATTCAGTTCTCTAATGAAGAACCTAAAATCTATTTTCTTTCCCTCTTTTGATTCTAAAATAGGCTTAATATTATCAATTAATTTCTTTCTGTTATTAATATATCTTCCTCCTTCATTACGAATTCGTTCTGCCATTTTCAATTCATTTCTTGGAATTTCCTTCTCCTTTTTTTGTTCTGTAGTTACTATTTTAAAACCATATTCTTTCTCTAGTTTTCTGGATATTTCATTAATTAATTTATAATCATTTGAAGGATTATAAGCATATCCTAAACTATCAATTCGAGATGCTACAATATGAATGTGGGGATTATCTGTATCAGTATGACGAACCATTACAAAAGGAGTCTCTCCTTTTCCTGGAGCATTAAAACCATACATATTCATAAACTCATTTCCCAATTTATTAAAAGTTCTATCATCAATTTTAGCATCTTTTTCAAGTGATATTGCAACGTGAAATACTGGCTTTTTTACCCTTGGATTTAAGTCCTTAAAAGAGGCTATTCTTTTGGCAAATTCACTCGGTAAAATCCCCTTATTTATATTTAAATTAGTTGATAAAAATTGCCCTTTCTCTTCTTTCATTACATATTGTAATATGCCTAAAAATCCACTTCCTTTAGAAACCTTTGCTATCATTCTCCGAGTATTTTATCGTCCACAATATTGATTTTCTCATTTAACAATTCAATAAGGGGTTCAATTTTTTCTAACAAGGAATTTCTAATAGCCTGGCTAAAAACATTCACATCTGATTCATTAATTTTTTTTACAACCTGATTTAAATTAACTCCAATTTTATTCATCTCTAATAAAGATTGACGATCTATTGTAGGAACTGGAACGCGAACCTTTCCTTTTAGTGCTATTTCTCGTATAAATGATTCTCTATTTATAGAAGATTCTGCTCTTTTATTAATTCTTTCAAACTCTTCTTCTGTTACTCTAAATGTAATTTTTTTATTTCTTATTCTAAGATTATCATTTTGCTTATATCTCTTTTTCATGCAATCTTTCATTTAATATTGTATCCAACCAAAGGGCAGGTACGACAGGTAAATATTGAAAATATTAAGTTTAAGGCCATCCTTAAACATAACTTGCTTATGGTAGAAAACGAATTTAATAAAAACAATTGATAGATATATTGGTAGACTATCATATTGTTGATATAGCAACAAAATCTAGCATCTCTAATTACTTTAATGAATACATTCTTTTGTATAAAAGTATCATACAGTTATTATTTTATGATTTTCCCTCTACACTCTACATAAACGAATATACCCAATGAATCGTTTGTGCATAAGTGCATCTATAAGCAGTGTTAGTTTGTGATAGATAAAAACTATTCAGTAATTAATTTTCGAGGTATAATTTTACTATTTACACACTTTATGTGATAGTACTTATTTTTATTATAGAATGACAGATACTTTTTTAATAATATTACACAGCAACCCTGTAACACTACTGTATAGTTACACAATTATGCTATTACAAAATAACACTGTTATACTATTGTACAGTTACACGATTATACTATTACAAAATAACACTGTTATACTATTGCACAGTTACACGATTATACTATTACAAAATAACACTGTTATACTATTGCATAGTTACACGATTATACTATTACAAAATAACACTGTTATACTATTGTACAGTTACACGATTATACTATTACAAAATAACACTGTTATACTATTGCACAGTTACACGATTATACTATTACAAAATAACACTGTTATACTATTGCATAGTTACACGATTATACTATTACAAAATAACACTGTTATACTATTGCATAGTTACACGATTATACTATTACAAAATAACACTGTTATACTATTGCACAGTTACACGATTATACTATAAATAGCAAGGTAAATAAAATTGATAGAGGTCTTATAAGAGCCTGTGTCATACTTCTGCAGTTTTCATCCATCCCGGGATTAGGTAAATATAGTTTCTGTTTGAAAATATTTTTAAGTCTTGGCATTCAGTTAAAACCTAACAAATTGTTGAAAGTAAATTTACCTTCATTATGAAAATGTGTGTCCACTTTTTTTTCCACGGACATCTATGTGAAATGCTTAAGTCCCAACTAAAACATGACTCCCCTTTCTCCCTACCAGATATGCCATTCGGTCATCAAGTTTTGATCCCTGGAACCAAACTTTTGAGAATTCGAGGCACAAGATATCATTCCATCACCCCATAGTTTAAGGATCCTTATTTCAAATATGGCATTTACCACTTTAGAAATAAATCTCCTTATTACAATCTTATGGGTATAGAAACATCTTATATGAAGTAATACTTTGTAAATTAATACATGACGGCTTGCAGTAAGCCTTTCTAAAACTGTATTTGTACCATGTCTTTAAAAAGCCAATAAGAGCCGTTTTTGTAAAACGTCTTTATTAATACTTTAAGAATTCCTCAGAATAGTGAAGCTGTCGATATATTCTGGTATCTTCTTTTAATTTATCTAAGAGACTTATTGCATCAGGGAATTCAAGTGAAGCTTTAGTAATTTTCATTATCTGGGCATTCTGGCCACATACTTTTCTAAGATATTTAACTCAGATTCTGAGAACCTTTTTCTCGGCATTAGTGGATGACCTATGTACTATCAGAATAAACAACTCCACAAGACTATCGATACTCTCGGTTCAACTTAATATATAGAAAAACACTCATAAGTCCATATCGTATAAATTCAAGATACTTTCTAACCTCCGAAGCAGATTCAGATAAAGCTCGTAATCTCAGACGACTAATTATTTAAGAGCTTAGCTTGTTGATTTTTTTTCAGGGATTACTATTTGGTTTATTAATTCTAGCTTTTCAATATCTTCGAGCACTGCATCCATACATATCCTTCCCAAGTAGGATTTAATTGAATTAAATAATATAGTTTCAGAGTTACCTTCCAAACAATAATCAGTTTGGAAGACTGATTCTATAGGGACTTTATAACTTAATTCTTCAAAAAGTTCTTTTCAAATTTGTTCTATGCAGATTTAAGTTTCCTTTCCTCTTGTATTCCGAAGGTCTATCAATGTTATTTTAGTGTAGCAACCCATAAACATATTCTAACGAATTCTTAACAGAATTCCCATTTAGAAAATCCATCTTTGTCTATCTGCTTTAACTTAGCTTTCTTTTTCCTAAAAATTCAAGTATTACATTCCGTGCCTTCTTGCAGTTCTGTCTAACTATTCGTATTCCAATAACGAGCTGTATTCTAACTGTAGTTGTTCCAATGTATAATTGCCTTTGAGAAAACAACCATAATAATGAAAGTAGCCTAACAGAGTGCAAAATACAGGTGCTTCTTTCAGCTTTGTTTTGAACAGTTCTAATTCCTCATGGGTGAGCAACCAATGCTGACAAAGTAGATCTGCTTCGCATTAAAATTAAGATAGCACAATTCATAACGGCAAATTTTGCCGTTATGAGGCGAAAATATAAACTATGACTTTTACAACTCACGGTACTACTAGACAGTTCTTATTGAATTTGGTAATTTATGGATTTTGATATTTAATATTAGTAATCTTGCCTCTCAGATATCCTCAATTAATATATTCCATTCTTTAATCGTATTCTAAATAATGTGATGATCAAATAACAATATTTTGCATTTTACAATCAACTATTCATGAATCATGCAATTATTTCTTCAGTTAGCATACATTTTTTATCTAGTCATCTATTTGATAACATTAATGATAAACACCGAAATCATTAACATGTAAATTCTTCTACCTTTTGAAATAAGATGGATACCATATTGGCAATTGAATAAATAACTTAAAAAAATAACAGACAAAACTAATTACTAAGTCCTGAGCTTATAATTCAAATCTTAAGATTGATAGGGATAATAATCAACGGAATTGATTTATCAACAATAGATCTTTGTTTCATTTTTGTGGATTAATATTAAGCCGCCTATAAGTAACATTAACTTTATCCTTTTTATGTGAAAATTAAATTCAATACCAAGATTCCTATATATGTAGAATTATAAAAATAAAGATCTTTATACTCTTGATATTTTGGATCAGGTAATATTTCGTGATTGAAATAGCTTATAGCTAAATATAATGGATTAAATATTCTTCTATAAAAGCAAGACTCTTTGTACTTTGGTTAATCGGAATTAACGATAAAATCATATGTCTTTTGCGATTATCGAATAGTTAATGATCAGTACGGTTAAACATCCTCTAAAGAGATTAACTCCATCCGAAAGGAGTATGCTAGAAATTTTTGGAGCTAAACTAGTATGAACATTTATTACAATAATTTCCCCGTTATACAAGTAAGATTGATCCGTTTTGTGGATTAGAACTCTAAAAAATTAAAGAATAAATTAGTGTTCAATTTTTAAAATAATTTAATAATAATAGGGGAGAGGAGAAATAAAGAAAGTATCTCAATTATAAAGTAGAGGTACTTAAATAGTGAAAATTCTATCTATAATTCAATAGTTTTTCTAAATTATTACTCTGCATACTATGCTTACGGTTTAAAAAATTAGAAACCTGTACAGCATATATATTAGATTTTCCAGCTACATCAACTTGTTTTAAGTTATGAAAATCTAGAAACTCATCTAATAATTCTACAAAATCCACTTTGCCTTTTAAGTTAACAAACTGAAGAATAAATTCAACAACTGCAGATCTGGAATTATCATTAATAGGATTAATTACGGCTGTAAACACTTCTTTAAACAACTCAAGTATTTTCATTAATTCCAAAATCCTTCCTGTATCACATATTCCATTATCAAGTTCAGATTGCAAAAAGGACAATTGCTTATCTATCAATTCAATCATCTATCTATAATTAAATTATAACGGCAAAATTTGCCGTTATAAATTATCCCCTAATTATTTTAGCATCACGTAAC
This sequence comes from uncultured Saccharicrinis sp., assembly GCA_963677655.2. Taxonomy (GTDB): domain Bacteria; phylum Bacteroidota; class Bacteroidia; order Bacteroidales; family Marinilabiliaceae; genus Saccharicrinis. Next base: position 10,630 of record CBDIOG010000001.1, on the reverse strand, counting down.
ATCTCCTTAAACCGGATGTCTCTTTCTTCATTTGAAGAGAAATTTTCGTTGATTTTCTCCCAGGGTCCATTAACACTATCTAATTGAAGAATTGTAGGCTCTTGATTATTATCCTTTCTAATAATCTTATAACCATCTAATAATAGCTTATTTAAATCTGATTTTGAATATTTTTTGGAAATAAAATCAGATAAAACTGAAAATGCAATATTATCATCAATCTTAGAAAGCTTTTTTTTAATATCTCTTAAAAGGCTATCATATTGTTCCTGGTATTCGAATCCAGTTACAATAATGTCACCTTCACCTTGGGTATTTCGTTTCTTTCTATAATGCGATGCTACCTCGACTAATTCATCTTTATTGTCAATAAGCTTATCTGTTTCTGTTTTGGCAAGTTCTTGTATATCACTTTTTGATATCTTCTCTTTACCACCTAATATATGCCCTTTAAAATCATCAGATAACTTATCTAAACCTTTAGCATACACACCAGCATTCCTAACACTTCTTTCTGACATTCCTGTCGAAGTAGATATCTCTTCTGCAACATTTACTGCATCTGATCGATCATATTTTCCTTTACCTACCTTCTTATTATTATATAAAAGACCAATTAGATATGTTCTATTTGCATCAGTCAAGTTACGACGTCCTAACTGCTTTTTAAGCATCCAGTCCTTAACTTCATCTATTGAACCAAAGTTATGCTCTGCTGTAGCAAATGAAATATTTAATTCTTGGGCAATTTTATAACGGTTATGTCCATCTATAATAATATTTTTTCCAAAATCATTGTTAATCCAAATATCAATAGGTTCTTTAACTCCTTCTAATTTTATTGATTCTGATAAAAGACTTTCCTCATCTTCGGAAAGAGGAGGTATAAAAGATTTTAATTCCGGTAATATAGTCAATTCAACATTACTAGAATTATTACCTAATAACTGATCGAACCCACCAACAAACTTCTTTTTAGCCATTATACATTAATTAAGTTCTTTCATTATTTCCTTAGTTAACAACTCATAATCAATAGCTCCATTACAATTTGGATCATAACTAAATATATCTTTCCCGGATGTAGGAGCCTCTGCCAAGGATATATTATCTCTAATTTGAATTGAAAACATCTTATCACCTAGACTATTTTTAATACTTTCAAGTACATCTCTATTTAGTACTTTTCTTGAATCATATTTAGTAACGAAAACTTTATCAATTTCTAATCCTAATTTTGAAATAGCTTCATTTAAAATTGAATATCCCTTTAAGGATAGAAACTCAGCTTCCACAGGTATAATAATATATTCTGAGGAAACAAAACTATTTATAGTAAGTACACCTAAGGCAGGAGGACAATCAATTAATATATATTCGTATTTATCTTTGAATTTTTCAATTAATCCTGATAATACAAATTCTCTCTTAAATATACTTGCCATCTCAAATTCAGCCTTACTTAATTCGAGGCTTGAAGGAACTAAATCCAAGTTTTCTTTTACATTTAAAATAGGGATTTCATACTTACCCATTAATGCCCCATAAACACTTTTCTCAGGATCATTAATTCCTAATGATTGAGTAAGGTTATACTGAGGATCTAAGTCTATTAATAGTGTTTTTTTTCCTTTAAGAGCAAGGCATGCACCTACATTTATTGTAGAAGTCGTTTTTCCTACACCCCCTTTAAAATTGGCAATTGAGATAGTTACTGTTGAATTCATATTTTTAAAATTACAACTCAAAATTAATATATTTTATTATTATTCAAATAATAAAATAGCTGAAAATTTATATAGGCAAAATTTACCTATATGACATAAACAAAATTGCATTTTAGATTAAACTAATAAGTAGTAGAATTCCATTGGTACTCTTTTATAATTAGTAAAGAATGGTTTCATTCTTTTATTTCAAGAATGAAAAGAGAATATATCATAGATAACATATTGTTAAACCCCTTTCCCCCTTAATAAAATCAATTGCGAAGCAAATTGTAAATATTTGATGATTTACGTTTTGTTGAGGAAAGTTTGTTGTATTATGTTGTTCTACTTGTTTGTAATTGTTGGTCTGGATTGGTAAATCATACCTTGTTCCTTTATTATTATTAATATACTAATATTATATATATAAGAGGTGTAGACTTACTTATATTTTAATTAGTTATTACGTTGAATTATAAGATGTTGGAAAATACTTAATGTGTAGACTTACTTACTTTAAACATAAGTAATGACCTAAACTTTATACGATTGTGTAAAGATGCTTACATTATAAATAGATAACATGTATAGTTAATTACATTATAAAGGCTATTTGTGTAGAGATAATTAGGTTATAATTGAATAATGCGTAGATTTACTTATGTTATAAAAATACAAAGTGTAGACTTAATTATATTAAAATCGTTGATTTGTGTAATGATACTTACATTATAAGTAATAAATCTGAAGGTTTATTGGAATAATAATAGAAAAAAGAGACCAAATATCAAAAAAGCTAACATGATAATTGCAAATTACTAAATCTTAATCCAGAATTGATTAGTAGAATAGTTATAAAATGCAGAATATTTATTAGTCATGTACACTTACTTACATTTAAACAACAGCGCACCGTGTAGGCTTACTTACTCACTTTATCAAGTTTTAATAATCACTATGTGTAGACTTACTTACTTTATAATAGCTTAATGCCTGATATCATGGCATATAACAATGCTGAAACTTAATCAAAAAGGATTAACTAATTGTGTATACTTACTTACATTTAAACAACAGCGCACCGTGTAGACTTACTTACTGACTTTATCAAGTTTCAATAATCACTATGTGTAGACTTACTTACTTTATAATAGCTTAATGCCTGATATCATGGCATATAACAATGCTGAAACTTAATCAAAAAGGATTAACTAATTGTGTATACTTACTTACATTTAAACAATAGCGCACTGTGTAGGCTTACTTACTGACTTTTTCTAGTTCGAATAACTACTATGTGTAGACTTACTTACTTTATAATAGCTTAATGCCTGATTTTATGACATATAACAATGCTAAAGCTTAATCAAAAAGGATTAACTAATCGTGTACACTTACTTACATTTAAACAATAGCGCACCGTGTAGGCTTACTTACTGACTTTTTCTAGTTTGAATAACTACTATGTGTAGGCTTACTTACTTTATAATAGCTTAATGCCTGATTTTATGACATATATCTATGCAGAAACTTAATCAAAAAGGATTAAATGTCCGTGTACACTTACTTACATTTAAACAACAGCGCACCGTGTAGGCTTACTTACTGACTTTTTCTAGTTTGAATAACTACTATGTGTAGGCTTACTTACTTTATAATAGCTTAATGCCTGATTTTATGACATATATCTATGCAGAAACTTAATCAAAAAGGATTAAATGTCCGTGTACACTTACTTACATTTAAACAACAGCGCACCGTGTAGGCTTACTTACTGACTTTTTCTAGTTTGATTAACCACTATGTGTAGACTTACTTACTTTATAATAGCTTAATACCTGATATCATGACATATAACAATGCTAAAACTTAATCATAAAGGATTAAATAGTTGTGTACACTTACTTACATTTAAACATCACAGCGCTGTGTAGGCTTACTTAATAGCCTTGTCGAGAGATAGTTTATTAAACAAGTATCCTTACCTGGATTTGAAAATCATAGTATAAATTAACGATATGTTCAACTATTAATGATTAATAAATCTAATCATATATTACAACTAAAAAAGATACCTTTAAATATTATGAAGAAACAAAATCATAAAATAGACATTGAATCAAATTTATCATTATAAAAAAGAGGAAACTTATAAAGTTTTATAAGTTTTATTCATAATTTTTAGTTATGTTTGTCTTTGACAAACAGTAAAAAATTAATGAGCAGGGATTCAAACATAGGACTTTCTCCAAACTTAGTTAGAGTTGACAAAAACGTTGCATATAATATTACTGATTTTTCATTGATAAATGATGAGTCTGGATTAATAAAATCTTTGATTTATTATTTCTGTCATTCTTACCAAAATAATTTCTTTGGATATGGCGTATTGGATCCAATGAATTTTGCAAAAACATTTAACTATACAACTAATTATCTTCAAGCAACAGTACAAAATCCAGCCCAATTTAAAGGAAAGTCAAAGAAGGAGATAACAGCAATGTTAAAAGCTGAACAGGAAGATCCTTCTCAAAGAGTTTTTGACAGTAGATTAGAGAACGCATTATATATATTATCTACTCAACCGGTAAGTTTTTCAAATGAAGGACAGATTAGAGACTTCAATGAAGATACAGGATACTTCTATAGAAAGATTTCTTCCATGCTTTTTATTGAACAACTAGAAGTAAGATTTACGCGTCCTAAATCGGGGAGAGGTAAAGAAAAAATACTATACAATTATCAGCTTAATAAAGAGTTTGTTAAAAATCTATCAACATTCTATTTAAAGGCAAATACAAATTCATTTATCAAACTTAGAAAGGCTAATTTTGATGATCTATATATTCATCTAGTAACAGCTAGAACCAATCTAGCCGTTAAAAACGAACATATTTACCGTCCAAGATTTGATCACCTTTGGTCAGTCTTAGGTAAACATAGGGAACAGAAAAGAGAACAAAAAAGAGAGCTTAAAAAAGCTTTGGAGAAGATACAGCAAGAAACGGAATTAGAATTTGAACTTACATGGGAAAAAAGTCCTAATTCCAGATTTGCATATCAACCTGTAATTAGCTTTGAAAGAACATTCGCCAACCCGAAAGTAAGAGAGGAAGCTCTTAAATTAGAGAGAAGGGAGGTTTTTGATCAAAACCTAATTCATGAGATGCTTGAGGTTTTAAAAAGTGTAAAACCTAGCAAATATTACTCAGATGATAGAGAAAGAAATTTTCTTAATTGGATGCGAGATAATAAAGTCGATATTAGAGAGAAATCAGCTGCCTATGAACAAGCTCAACTTAAGACATTTCTTAAAATTCCTAAACATATTGACGCTTATAAAAGAAGCTTTTTTAACAAGATTAAACCAGATTCTACTCTTAAGGAAATCTTTACTGATGTGAATATTAACCATAATGCTCCAAAACAGGAATACATTATTGACTAAATAATTAGGGTAGGAAAGGAGTTGATATTATTTCGTACTTACTTCACCTAAGAGTTCAGCATTCCAATCTTTAGCATTAGGTTTATCCAGGTATATCACATTTATAAGATCATTTTGACTTATTAATCGTTGTAGAGTCCATTTAAATAAATCTTTGTTTTTCAATACTGTTGTTTCTCCCATTATTTTAACATTTACAGAGTTTTTATCAAAAGAGATAATCTCAAAATGATCATCAGGAATAAAACAAGCTAATATTTTAAGATCATTCTTAAATCCTCCAAGATCATTGTCATTACATAAAGTAATAGAATCATATATGCCATTTTTAATTAAAGTATATAATCTTCTACACTGCGCATGACTTATAGTTCCAAATGAAGAAACATGAGTACTACGTTGATCTCCTTTTAATTGAAAATAGGAAAGGTTATCAATAGGGTTTTCTGTAAGTACTATGTTCCTATGAGATTTAAAGTAATTTGATACCCAGAAAGAGTCAACAACCTGACTTCCCAACGCCATTTTTTTTTCTTCTAAATTACGCAATTCCAGACCAACAACATTTTTTTCCCTTATGCAAGGAAAACCAGTCATGATAGATCCATAATTACTCATGGTACTATAACCATATTTATAACAATTAACTATACTACCAAGAAACAATGGATGCTCAATAACGTCCTTGCGTATGCCTCTCTTTAGTAAAAATGAATAATCTGTTAGTTCATGAGGTGAGAATAATTCATATTTGAATGAAACCTTTTCTATATCTCTTCTTTCATTCTTTATAACCATACCATTATCTAAACCTTCATCTAAAAGAGAGAATGCTTTTGCATAATCTTGTTTACTCTTAGACTCTGTGCTTAAGTATCCATTAATTCTATTAACAACAAAATTGATAATATTTCCCTTATCTTTAGAATCATTTAGATTTTGATAAATATATTTACCAGTTTTTCGGTGTTTTAGAACAAGTAATTTTTCTCCATTCTGTTCGTAAACCTTTTGACGCATTGTAGACTTTTCTTTATCCAATTCATATCCAACTTTGATTAGATACTTTACTAGGTCTATTTTATCGATATAATAAAAAGCGTCCATCACTTTGTATAAAAAAGTATTAAATACACATGTCCTATAGTTATGATTATGTTATTTATGATAAAAGATTTAAATTCTTAAACATTTCTCTCTTATGCAATATCATTAATCATTTAACTATTTCATTTCTATTTGTAACTAATTAAAGTCTTACTTATTGCATCTCTTAAAACTGGTTTTACTTTCTGCTCCTCAGCAAAATAATTCCACTTCCTCACCATACTGTCAATATTATCTATTATCAATTCTGCTTTTTTGATGTTCATAGCCTTAGCTACAGATATTAAATCATACTTTTGGATATCATATCGTTTACCGTTTATGCTAATATTGTGTTGATCGACCCAATCGCTGTCTGGACGATAGGCATGGCATATATCGTAGGCAGGAGAAAGCTCCCAGTTATTTCCTTGCTTTAAGCGGAAAGCAAAGTTCTTAGTGTGATCATCACAATTTCGTGCCATTACATTAAACACCATTCGACGGAAAAGCTCTTCTGCCTGAGTATAATCCAGTCGCAATACACGCATAGTTTGAAAAAGCTGCTCATAACTGTAATACCCTTTTGCATTATAGTCAAAATGCTCCAACCCACACCATGTTTGAATATGGTGCTTAATTGAATTACCTTCTCTATCAAAACGTTTAGTTAGAAAATGTGCTCGTCCATTTTCTTCTAACAACTCACACGGCATCATATCAATTCCACAGGCTTTAGCCATTTTATAATAGGCCATCTCTACACGACCATATCCTTCACTATCTCCAAATTGAGAGTCACTTACTCCATCAAGTTTTATCAGGTAATGTTCAAAACCCTTGGGAGCCCTCGTTTGTCCAGACTTGACCTCACTTGTTTTTTTGTTATAGGCAATTATAGCTTTGGGTCTTGCTCCTCCGGCAGAAGTTCCAATTTTAAGTATTTCCATCATCGCCTTCTCTTCATCTTTGGAAAGTTCAGTCTTAAAGCTTTCTCTTTGACTAAGCATCTTTTGAGCTATATTCACTAAACTATCTACTTCAACTTTATAAGTTACCTTGTTTACAGGGAGTACTGAGGGTTCAAACTCCAAAGCTCCCATTCCCCGAGTTCCTATAAAGCATAGTTTTTCAATTGGACTCATACTCCCTCTTGCCCTACCTTGTTTTGCAATCCAGTTATCCATTAAGGCATTACCGTACCTATCAGGTAATGAATCTGACAGTAAGCCAGGTAATCCATTAAAAGTGTTATTATGCTTTAAGCTTGAAAAAGAAAATATCTGCCTTCCTTTTTCAATAGGCATCTTAATAGGAGCAATGTCCCATGTATTTTTCAAAAAGTTAGGATCGTATTCAAATAAATCTATTTCTTGTTTTGGATCCCATTGGATAGCACCCACCAACTCCCCCCATAATTTTACTGCTGCAGCATCTACCATCCTAAATCATCTTTTGGTTTATTGGTACTATTTAAATTCCGGGCTCTTTGCCGCATATTCTTTTTTAGCTTAAGGTACTCCATCGGGCTAATTTGGTCTACAACTTTAAATACCTCCATAATATGAAGTTGATCTAACACCCTCAATACTTGAATTAATAAAGGAAGCGTAATAATCTCACCTTTTTCAATTAAACTTAAAGTTGAACGGCTAATATTTGCACTTTCAGCTAGTTTCTCTTGTGTTATATTTTGATTTAACCTGTGGTGTCGCACAAATTTCCCTATGGTTTCCATTATTGCTCCATCAGTCATAGAAGCCCAATTAATGTCTGTATTATCATTCATAAACCCTGTTTTATTTAGTTAATGATCGATATATACTACAAATATAGCAAATTAAACTCCTGAGGTATGAATTATCGGTCAATAATAGAAGATTTTGTATTTATCTATAGCATTTCATACAAATCTACCATTAAACTATAATATGGTAATTCGCGATATGATTTAGATATAGCAATATTCCTTAGTTAATGAAATATACCAGATAGTAAATAACAATCTCTAATCTAGTCTACTTCTTATGCATAAATACACATACATATTAATTCAAATTCTTTGAACCCTAATAAATTACATCCAAATATAACGTGAAAAATTGAATGCTGGTATTTTCTAGGATTTAATAATGAATAGTACTTAACAAATTTTAGGAAACGCAACACTATCCATATTCATACATAATATATAACTTCAATATTGCTGATATTACATCCCTTAAGTATATAAAGTAATAATTTCTTAATACTCGTTGTGTGAATTAAATTATAGCATAAAAAAAGTGCATGATTTTGGATTTTATCTTTACTATTTAATAATACAATTCTGTCCATATTTATTAAGAACCAAGACACACAATTAACTAATAAATTAAACTTAGAAACTCAGCTAAACTTCCCCAATTTCTCTACAAACCTAATCATTCTGCCTTATTAATATCTCTTATTAAAAGTGAAATATCTCAAATTAAAAACAACTACATTCCGATTCATATACTTTTGAAATCATTCTACCTATCCTCTCTTTACAAGATAGGTACTTTAATTTTTTACCAAGTATTTATATTAAACCATAAGCTAATCCAACTGATTGAAATTAGTATAATAATATTAAATATTCATTCTTAATTTTTTTGATAAAACATCAATCCATGAAACAAACATATCATCCTGATTCTCCCCATAAATACACCAGAAGATGATGAAACGAATGTGTAAGTACTGCGTGGTAAAAGTATGAAAATTAGATCTATGAAAATTAATACCTCAATTAAAAGATTTACGAAAGTTTGCATGATTATGCTATTCGCATCTAACATTAACACTTCAATTGTGAATAATAAAAAACAAATCAATTTTAAAGAAACATCTGGTTACTTTGAACTAATTAGACAACAAGGAAAATAGAAAGAGACACTAAGCAAGAAAGTGTGTAAGTTTAAAATATCAGGGTTCAGTATATTTACTGGATCCTGTTTTCAAATATAGCCAAAAACTGATTGTGGATAATACCCCAATTTCGGATTGGCATCGACCACTTTTTAGTCGCTTCTCTCACAGCCAGAAAAACAGACTTCATTACAGCTTCATCTGTAGGAAATGAAAGCTTGTTTTTGGTGTATTTCCTAATTTTTCCATTTAAATTTTCAATTAAATTGGTTGTGTATATGATTTTTCTAATCTCAATTGGGAAGTCAAAAAACACAGTTAATTCATCCCAATTATTGCGCCAGCTTTTGATGGCATAAGAATATTTGCTTTCCCATTTTTGAGCAAAATCCTTAAGCGCAGCTTCAGCTGCTTGTTTAGTAGGAGCTTCATAAATCGATTTCATATCACGAGTGAACTCCTTTTTATCTTTCCATACTACATATTTACAAGCATTTCGTATTTGGTGAACAACACATATTTGCGTGCTTGATTCAGGGAATACATTCTTTATCGTATCGGTAAAGCCATTCAAATTATCAGTTGCGGTAATCAATATATCATTGACACCACGAGCTTTTATATCAGTTAATACGCTCATCCAAAAGGCTGATGATTCGTTCTTTCCCAGCCATAAGCCAAGAACTTCTTTCTTTCCGTCAACTTTCAAACCAACCGCAATATAAATGGTCTTATTGATGACTTTTGAGTTGTCTCTAACCTTAAAAACAATACCGTCCATCCATACAATCAGATACACAGGCTCAAGAGGTCTGTTTTGCCAAGAAATAATATCTTCTGTAACTTTTGATGTGATCCTGGAGATAGTTGACGGTGAGATATCAAAATCATATACTTCACTAATCTGTTGTTCAATATCACTATTGGACATGCCTTTAGCATAAAGAGATATGATTACATTTTCTATTCCGTCAATAATGTTCTTGCGTTTAGGAACGATCATTGGATTATAAGTACCTTGTCGATCGCGAGGAATCTTGATCTGTGACTCTCCATACATCGTTCTGATCTTCTTCGAAGTATGACCATTTCTTGCATTTTCAGAGTCTGAGGTAGCATGTTTATCGTAGCCGACATGAGCATCTAATTCGCCTTCAAGAATCTGCTCAACGCCGCGTTTTTGAAGTTGGTGAAGAAAATCATTGAGTTCTTCTCCATTCTTAAATTGCTTAAGAAAGTCGCTGTTTAATAGATCTTCTTTTTTCATAAGTATACTATCTGTTTAAAAATAAATAAAATAACTCAAGATTGTATCCTGATATTTTAAACAAATAGTATATCGTCCGCTGTCGCGGGGACTCCTCAAAATCAATTACTAAATAGTGAAAACTATTCAGTAATTAATTTTCGAGGTATAATTTTACTATTTACACACTTTATGCGATAGTACTTAGAAAGATAACTTGGAGCAAGTCTCAATAAACCCGGGTTTAAT
>OY782089.1:0-557229 GCA_963677655.2 uncultured Saccharicrinis sp. | reverse complement strand
TACGAAGGTGGTTCTATTGAAGTTAGGTTAGATGCTGTTGATGGCACTCTTATATCAACCGTAAACGTGCCTAAAACAGGTACTTGGGGATCATGGAAAACAGTAAATGCAGCAGTGGCAGATACTGAAGGATCGCATGATATTTACCTTGTATTTAAAGGCGGATCGGGATATTTATTTAATCTGAATTGGTTGTTGTTTGATTCATCCTGGGTGGGGATTAAGAATCATATTGACAGGGATATTTTGATTTATCCAAATCCTGTAGGTGACAATATGGTGATAAATGGAGCCATTGATTTGAAGTATGAAATATTTAATAGTATTGGTTCTTTAGTTTTGGTAGGTTATGTTAAGGAAAATACAGAAACAGTAAGAATGAGTGGTTTAATGACAGGTATTTATACTTTAAGGTTAACTGATAACAAAGGTGCTGTAAATACCTATAAGTTGATGAAGAAATAATATAAAATACGAGGCTATCTCAAAAGTCAATATTTTTCTAAATCAACTTACAAATTAAAAACAAACAGCAGACGGCTCTTCCCTTTGCTCTTGAGAGCAAGGGGAAGTAAACCGCCAAAGGTGTTGGGATGTGGGTTTATTAGCCTCCCAACTTATAATCTACTCTTCTGGTTTATCGAGGCGTTATAGGATTGAGTGGTGCGCATATAGAAATTGGGTATTACTTTTTAATAAGATCATGCAGTGGGATAGGGGTATTTTTTCATTGCAAAAGAATTAAAAAAATGAAAACAGCTCACTTGTTACTATTACTACTAATTGGTTCAATGCAATTAGTAAATGCTGAAGTAAGGCTAAATGCTCTTTTTGCCAATCATATGGTGGTGCAGCAAAATGCAAAAATACCGATTTGGGGATGGGCTGATCCACAGGAGAGAATTATCATACAAACCAGTTGGGGAGTAAAAGCAGAAACCGTAGCAGGGTCTGATAGTACCTGGCAGGTAAAGTTGAAAACTCCAAAAGCCGGAGGGCCTTTTCAAATGACTATATCTGGAAAAAACACCATTGTTATTGATGATGTTTTGTCGGGTGAAGTATGGCTTTGTACAGGTCAATCCAATATGGACTTTCAATTGAATAAATTAGTTAAAGATGCCCGTGAACCTCAATATCAACCATTGGTTGAACACATCAAAAATGAGATTAAAACAGCGGATGATCCATGGCTTCGACATATTGAAGTACCTCAAACACCATCTCTTTATAAAAAGAAAAATAATTTTTCCGGAAACTGGAGAAGTGCCAAAAAAGGAGAAACGGGAAATATAACAGCAACAGGTTACTTTTTTGCTAAAGAATTAAGAAAGATGTTAAATGTGCCTATTGGTTTAGTAGAATGTTCATGGGGAGGTAGCCGTATTCAACCATGGATATCAAAAGAAAGTTATATGGGCAATGATAAGATGAGATCTCTTTATGAAGATGAAATGGAAATGGCAAAAGCCAGGATTATAGAAATGGATAAAGAAGGCTGGGAGGATACCGTATTTGTAAATAAACAGAAAAAGTGGCTTGCCAGCGGTAAAACAACGACTCGGCCGTGGCCAACTGTTCATCCGCTAAAAGATAAGCAATTACCAGCTACCCTTCATAATGGTATGATTTCAGCTATAGTTCCTTTTACTATAAAAGGGATTATCTGGTATCAGGGAGAATCCAATTCACATTATATGGAGGAACAGTATGACCATTATTTTGAAACCATGATTTCAAGTTGGAGAGAAGAATGGGGACAGGGTGATTTTCCATTTTACTGGATGCAATTGGCTGGGTACAAGGTGCCGGATGAAAGATCGGATAATGGCTGGGCTTTGGTAAACGATCATTTGCGCCGCACATTAAAATTACCGAATACCGGGATGGCTGTTTTATACGATATAGGTGAAGCTAAAGATGTACATCCTCATAATAAGATGGATGCAGGAAAAAGGTTGGCATTATGGGCTTTGAAAAATGATTATCGACAAAAAGTAGAGGCAGTAAGTGGTCCGCTTTTTAAAAGCCACAAGGTACTTGATAACAAAATTGAAGTAAAATTCAGTCAGGTTGGTTCCGGATTAATGGTTGGAAAGAAAGTGTTAATGGAAAAAACAAAGGCTATTGATGAGCCATTAGTCTGGTTTGAAATTGCGGGAGATGATGGGATTTGGAAAAAAGCAGAAGCTCGAATTGTTGCTAAAGATAAAATAGAGGTGTTGAGCAAAGAGGTTATGCACCCTGTAAAAGTCAGGTATGCCTGGTCGTCAAATCCTGAAGGGGCTAATTTGTACAATAAAGAAGGATTACCGGCTGCAGTGTTTTCTACACACTAACCCATAGTTAATAGTCATTGGTGCGCTAGCATAGATTTTTCTATCAACAAATTTGACATTTTCAATAGAATGTACATCCATAGGATTTGTTCCTTTTGATGCAATACAATGCTATTGCGTTTTTGATTTTGCATCCAATTTTATATGATATGAAACAATTTAACTATTGATTTAAGGTTCATACGATTAATTTTGATCTTACCAGAAAGATTAAATTGAAGGACCATGAGATATAAACTTATTGTAATGTTTTTTATAGGTGTTCTATCTGGACTGAAAGCTTCAAATGTAGATACCTTAAAGGTGAAGTGTTCAGCAATGAATAAAACCCTGTTAAACCTTGTAATAACACCGGATGAGTATAAAATGTCTAATCATGATTATCCTGTTTTGTATTTACTTCATGGGGCAGGGGGTGATTGCTTTGATTGGCTAAAAAAGGCACCCAAACTTAAAGAATATGTAGATACTTACAATTTTATTATTGTTTGTCCGGATGGCGGAAAAACAAGCTGGTATTTTAATAGTCCGATAGATACACAAGTGCAATATGAAACTTATATAACGGTTGATGTTATTGGTGCCGTTGATAAGAATTACAGAACCATTGCTGATCGTAAAGGAAGAGCTATTTCAGGACTAAGTATGGGCGGACATGGTGCATTTTACCTTTCGTTTAAACATCAGGATTTATTTGGAGCTGCAGGAAGTACAAGTGGTGGATTGGATATTCGACCGTTTCCATTAAATTGGGATATCGCAAAGAGGTTGGGTTCATATGCAGAGAATAAGCAGGTTTGGGAAGAGAATACGGTTATAAATCTGGTTTACTTATTGGATGGTAAAAATATGAAACTCATATTCGATTGTGGAACCGGTGATTTCTTTTATGAAGCCAATAGAAGGATGCATGAGAAACTTTTGGAGCGTAATATCCCTCATGATTATACAGAAAGACCCGGAAAGCATAACAACAAGTACTGGGCTAATTCAATAAAGTATCAGGTGTATTTTTTTAATGACTTTTTTAATGGTCACTAAAAGAGTTATTTGAGTGCTTTTTATAGCAATAAGTAAACTAATTTAATGTTGTCTAGCTAAGAGATTTAAAACAATGGTTCAAGTTTCAAGCTTGAACTATTACGTGGTCTGTCGCAAGTTTGCAACTTGTGCTTTTATTGGTAACGAAATGACATTGCATAATTATTACTGAAAACTTTCCTACAGAAAACCGACTACCTTAAAGCATGATTACAAATAAAAAACATGATATCAAAATGCATAAAAGAAAATTGTTAATTACGATAGTCTTGATAGGACTATCGTTTATAATTAAAGATGTAATAGCGCAAGATCATCCTTGTCTTTTTACCAAAAACAGTGACAGGGAAAAGGTATTGTCAAAAATTTCAGAATATGACTGGGCTAAAGAATCCTGGGAAAAAATAAAAGAAGAAATTGATCCGTATGTAGATAGACACAAAACAGATCCTGAATGGATTGTATCCCGTTTGGCCATGTACTGGAAAGATGGGGAACGATATACTCAATGCTACATTAAAAAGCAAAATTGGGATTATGGTGAAGGAAATGCGCCTGTTCCAACATTAAGACTGCCGGGAATGCGTACCTGGAATAATTATGTGAATGTACCCTTAGAAGATCGTATCCCTTTCAATGAGTCAGGAGATATGTTGGGACTGGATCGTTCAAGTGATGATAAAACTCCGGTATTGGTGCCTTATAAAGAATCAGGGCATATGATTACTAAAAACAACCGTGAAATCCTTCAACTTGCCGAAAAATCATCCTTTGCCTATTGGTTAACCGGAGATGAAAAATACGCCAGGTTTTCTGCCGATATTTATTGGGCCTGGGTATTGGGAGTTTATTATATGCAACCTCCTTTGGATCCGGAAAAATCAACTAATGGACCAGGGGGTTACGAACCTGGAGGTATAATGGGGTATTACGATTACGAACAAATTCATGATTATCTTCAAACGCATGCAGCAGTAATTTACGACTTTTTGTATGACTATTTAAAGGAGCATCCGCATGAGCATTTATCTGTTTTAGATAAAAATGTAAATGAAGTTTCAGGAGTTGTGTTTAAGCGATTTATTGATCTGGGGCTTATTCGTGGTGGAAAGCTAGGAAACTGGAATGTGAATGGATTTAAAAATATTGTTCCTTCCATGCTGATTCTTGAATCGAATGATTATTATGCAGACAATAAAGGAAAAGAATATTACATTCCTTATTATACAGAGATCACAACAGATTATCACGAGGCTTTACCTGATTTTATTAAAAATTTTAATTCAAAAACAGGACTTTGGCCCGAGGCTCCGGGATATGCTTCAGGCATGATTTCAGCTGTGTTGGATATTGGTGTACCATTATATAATTCAGGTATCAATACTATTGCAAATCCTTTGTTGCAAAAAGCTGCTATGGGTAACCTTGGGTGGTTGGATGCCCGTGGGAACCTTGTTGTTTTTGGTGATATGCGTGGGGGTCCGATTAGTTTTTCGGTTTTTGAGCGAATGATGACGTATTATTCAAAAGAAGGGCAATTGGAAAATGCTAAAGCAATGGCCACTGTAATCCGTAAAGGTATGAAGTCTGGTCAATATAACAGGGCTGAAGCGGATTGGCAGGCACTATGTTCCTATATCTCACTTCCTGAGTCGGCAAGTGATTTACCTTTCCATCGTTCGGCATATTCAGAACATCATCGACACATCATCATGAAAAATGGGAATAGTGAGGAAAATGGTTTGATGTTTACTTTATATGGAGGTAAAAAAGGAGGGCACTTAACTGATAATGGATTGGCTATGCAGTTCTATGGTCAAGGATGGGCTTTGGCTCCCGATGCATCGGCTTATGAGTCATATTGGTCAAAAGACGCTAAGTACCATAGGAGTATAACGGGTTCAAATACTATTTTGCCTGGGTATACCAAGGGCGAGATAACTATAAATGCAATGGATCCGGTTGTTGATGAAGAGGGTTTTTATAATAAAACGGAAACGTCGCCATCCTGTTCGTTTGCAGATGTTTCAGCCGATGAAAAAAGAAGGCTTGTAGCTATGGTTCGTACTTCTGAAACAACAGGGTATTATGTTGATATATTTAGGTCAGATCAACCTGATAATGATTATATCCAGCATATATTAGGGAACGCAACAACATTTAAAGATGAAAACGGAAATGCAATTGAATTAGTAAATGTAAAGTCTTTAGGAAAACATTATGCCGAAGGTTATTCCTTTTATAAGAATCCTCGTAAGGTTGATTTCTCATCAGATTTTACGGCAACGTGGACAACAACAGCAACATCTCCTGCATTTAATGTAGATATGTGGATGATGGGACAGGAAAACAGAGCGTTGTATGTAGTTGATGCACCTCCTACTACCTTAAGGTCAGATTTAACTCCGGGTCAGGTTAATAAAGCACCTGAAACAACACCAACATTAATTGTTCGTCAAAGTGACAACAATGCTAAAGAAAATCCATTTGTTAGTGTTTTTGATTCGTATAATACCGGAGAAAAATCAATAACAGATGTTTCAACGGTAGCTTCGTCCGGCAGTTTTGTTTGTATTAAAGTAGAGTCAAAAACCGGAAGCCAACAATTAATATGTAATGCTATTGATGATAAGCTTTACAAAGCTAAAAAAGAAATATCGTTTAATGGTACTTTCGGTATAGCTTCAAGGAAAGGAAAAGAATTTGATTATTTGTACTTAGGCAAAGGTAAAATGATGAAATATGGCAAGTATCAAATAGAAGCAGTTGAAGAAACAGTTTCTGCAGAGCTACGTTTGGTTGATGGAAAGTATTACTATTCATCAGATGCACCTGTACGAATTAAATTACACAAAGGAAAAGTAAAAGAATATCCAGCAGGATATAATATTTGTTTGGATTAATCGTATAACGTTGGTCATGTGTTGACTTCTTTCATAAATAATATTAAAGCGGTTGTTAAATTAATTAGCAATTGCTTTTTTTATGAAAAATGCAAATCAAGGCTTTATGCTTATACAAACATACAGCCTTGATTGAAATGAAAAATAAAATCTCACAAAACCTTATAAATGTATCATCCATAGGGTGTTTTTATTGCATACAACTTATTTACTATTTTTTGGAATTTACATACTATTGAAGCCGCTGCTCTGTAAATATCTTCGTAGTGTTAAGTTTTGTCGCTTCATGCAGGTGACAGGCAATTATAAATAGAAACAAATAATTTTAAATAATGAAGATTTATAAATGGTTGGTGCTACTTACATTTTTTACGGTAGCAATTTATGCATGTAATGCAAAGGGTAAAAAAGATGGATTAAATGAATCTGAATTGATCGATTATTGCGTTGAGAAGGTTAGAGTGACGGTGGCGGGATTAAATGAGGCAGATCAATTACCCAGGAATATTTATCCCGGACAAAAAGAATGGAATACAGTGGGTATTCATGATTGGACCAGTGGATTCTGGCCTGGTTTGTTATGGTACGCTTATGAAGCGTCGGGTGATAAAGAGTTAAAGAAAACAGCTCAAAAATTTACTAAACCATTAAAAGGAGTTTTAGATGTTCCGGTTGATAACCACGATTTGGGATTTATGTTATACTGTAGTTTTGGTAACGGATATAGATTGACCGAAGATAAAGCTTATCATGATTTTCTTTTAACAGCGGCAGATTCTCTGGCAACGCTTTATAATCCTAAA
This sequence comes from uncultured Saccharicrinis sp., assembly GCA_963677655.2. Lineage (GTDB taxonomy): Bacteria > Bacteroidota > Bacteroidia > Bacteroidales > Marinilabiliaceae > Saccharicrinis. Next base: position 550,143 of record OY782089.1, on the reverse strand, counting down.
GTTGGAACTATTTTGTCGTGGCCTGGTATGGTTGAAAAAATGAACTGGCCCCATAATACAATCATCGATAATATGATTAACCTGGAGTTGTTGTTTTGGGCATCGAAAAATGGTGGGGGTAAACATTTATATGATATGGCAGTAAAACATGCCGAGACATGTATGACTACCCTTGTTCGTCCTGATTATTCAACATACCATGTTGCTGTTTTTGACACAACAGATGGTCATTTTATAAAAGGTGTTACGCATCAGGGATATGCTGATGATTCTCAGTGGGCCCGTGGTCAGGGGTGGGGTATTTATGGATATGCAATGTGTTATAGGGAAAGCGGTGAGGAAAAGTTTCTTGAAACATCGCAAAAGTTAGCAGATGTTTTATTGAAGCGCTTGCCTGAAGATGGTGTTCCTTATTGGGATCTTGATGATCCGGAAATTCCTAATGCACCTAAAGATGCATCAGCCGCTGCTGTTGTCGCATCCGGAATGTTAGAACTTTCGCAATTGGTTAAGGTTGAAGAATTAAAGAAGAAATATTTTAATGCTGCTGTGGAGATGCTTAAAAATATATCAAATGATAAATATTTGAGCGAAGATGAAAACAAGGCTATATTGTTACATTCCACAGGACATAAACCTCATAATTCAGAAATTGATGCTTCAATTATTTATGCAGATTATTATTATTTAGAAGCATTGTTGAGATTAAAAAAGATTAAGGAAGCAAGGAATAATAAATAGATAACTATTCAAAATTAACCTGAGTTCAATTAAAATTTTAGAATTTACCTCATTAAATACTTATTTATAAGATATTCGATAGAACGTTGTTTCAAATTGTCATAAAAAGGTGATATATAAGGCAAATTTTTCGGTTAGCGAACTAGCCCGAAAAATTTAACTCAGTAGATTAGTTTTTTATGTTAAAGCATATAAGTTTCATTTATAAACAACGATTTTCTTTCTAAAAATTATTCAAAATAGCCCGCTATTCTTTCATAATTTTCAGATGAAACTCACTATTTATAAGCGATCTGAATCTAAAACTTAATGTCGAACTCAAGTTATTAGGAATCTAAGAGTTTTGTGTAAAGGTAAAAGGATAAAGAAAAAGCAGGTGATTACCAGCCTGATAATGAATATTACATTCGACATATAATTGTGATTAATGTCTTGATATTGAGTAGATGCTTAATTAGCAGTTAATTATTAATTCAGAAATGAGGTAGGAGATGTTTGGCAGTATTGGTTTTAGTCTCTTCCCTATTAATAAATAACAATAATGGAAAATAAATTTTCATATTCAAAAATATTACCCGTTTTATTTGGCTTTTTTGTCATGGGGTTTTGTGATGTGGTTGGCATAACGTCAGCTCATGTAAAAGAAGACTTGTTAGGAACTTATAGTCCCGAATTCAGAGATACCTTATCGAATTTGATTCCGGTAGCTCTTTTTTCAATGTTCTTAATATTTTCTGTGCCAACAGGAATGTTAATGAATAGAATCGGACGAAAAAAGACTGTACTTTTAAGTAATGTTATAACCATTGTGGCTATGTTTATTCCCCTTATCGAATATTCATTTGTAATGTCGTTAACTGCTTTTGCGCTACTTGGTATTGCCAATACAATTTTGCAGGTTTCGTTAAATCCTTTGTTATCCAATGTGGTTAGTGGCGATAAACTAACAAGTAGTTTAACTGCAGGACAGTTTGTAAAAGCTATATCATCTTTTAGTGCTCCCTTTATAGCCGCGTTTGCAGCAGCACAATTAAATAATTGGCAATATATTTTTCCTCTTTATGCTGTGATTACCTTATTATCCACAGTTTGGTTGGTTGTCATTCCAATTGAAGAAGGAGTGTCAGTAGAAAAAGCAAGTTCGTATAGTGCAGTGCTTGGCATATTAAAGGATAATCAGATCTTACTAATGTTTCTGGGTATTTTATTTGTTGTAGGAGTTGATGTTGGAGTAAATACAGCATCATCTAAAATATTGATGGAACGAGCTGGGTTAAGTTCTATTGAAGCAGGGTATGGTCCTAGTGTTTATTTTGCCTTCAGAACTTTAGGTGCATTCTTAGGAGCTTTCTTTTTAGCTAAGTATTCTTCATCAAAATTCTTTAAATGGAATATTATTCTTGCAGTATTAGCATTGACGGCATTAATTTTTGCAGGTGATAAGATTGCAATATTTGTATTGTATGCTATAGTAGGTTTTACCATAGCAAATATTTTTCCAATCATTTTTGGTTTAGCTATACAGTCGCGACCTGATAAAGCAAATGAAATATCAGGATTAATGATTACCGGAGTTTTTGGTGGAGCTGTAATTCCTTTTGTAATGGGAATTGTATCTGATTCAATAGGATCACAAGTGGGTTCAGTAGTGGTAATTTTAGCTGGTGCATTATATTTATTGTACCTGGCGTTTGCAAATAAAAAAGTATAAGATCAAATTAAATTAAGTATCCATTGTGTTAGGATAAATTTGAATAATAGAAGTGAATGATTTAGACAAGGTGGTTTTTCTGCCTTGTCTTTTGTGGTTTACATATAAATGAATTAATCGCGTTTCGTTTGAAGATTGTCAGATATACAAATTAAAGTTTTTGAGGAATTCTGTTTTAGTTCTTAATTTTGTTTTGTATATTGGTCAGCCAATAGTTATTGGGAGGTTTTGATTTGTTGAGGTGTGTTTTGTAAATTGTATGTATGGCCTATAAATGAGGTGGTTGAATTAAAATTGTGGTTTTATGAAAGGTTGTAATGAGTGGTCGACCAGATATTTGTTTTTAATGATTATTCAATTAAAAAGGATATTTAGTGTGTGTAAAGTACAGATTTTATTTATGTTATTGGTAATGATTGTTAATGTTGCTAATGCATTTGCTCAACCTTCAAATACTTTTCAATTTAAACATTATAATTATGAAGATGGTCTTCTTTCAAATACAATAAACCCTATTCTTCAGGATGAAGATGGATTTATGTGGTTTGGCACACCAGAGGGGTTATCATGCTTTAACGGGTACGACTTTAAAAACTTCACTAATATCTCTGGAGACGAGTATTCATTAAACGATAATTTTATTTCATATTTAGCAGAGGATACGCTTCGCGATTGTATCTGGGCTTTAACTTCTACCGGAGTTTCAAAGTTTGATAAAACAACTTTTAAATTTCAAAATTATCCATTATCAGATTCTGCTAAAGTAGCTTTTTCACCTTTTTACAGAGGAACTATTTGTGTTGATTATAAAGGTAATGTGTGGCTTGAAGGATTTAGTCAGGCATATTCAGAAGGCTTATTCAAATATATACCTGACGAGGATATGTTCGTTAATCTGTCAAAGGAAAGGCAGGATGTTCCAAGTGGTTTATCTTATATTTATGAAGATAATGACAATAGATTGTGGTTTGGTACAGATCATGGACTTTATTTATATCAATCAGATTCTGATAGTTTTAAGAAAATCAATTTTAAAGATTCCAAAATAGATTCACTTCATATTTCGTGCTTATTTCAAGGGAATGATGGTAGGTTATGGATTGGAACCTATCAAAACCATTCGGTATATGTACTAGATGATGATGTTGTTAGCTTAGCGTATGAGTCAGAATTCTCAGATGATGATTATAATTGGATATCATCTATTGCTACTTTTAAAGATCGTATTTTAATGGTGGGCATTAAAGATATGGGTGTATATACAATCGATTTGCGCACAGGCGAAAAGAGCATATTGCAACCTGATATGTTTGAACCACACGGAATCAATAGTAAAAATCCCAATACTCTTTATCCCGATAGGGAAGGTAATATTTGGATTGGTACCTATAATAATGGAGTAAACTTTTTGGATAGTAACAAAAAGCAGTTTCATCTTTATCAATTTGATTATACCGAAAAAGGTCTTTTAAGTAATAATGTAAGGGCATTTTATCAGGATTCTGATGGAGAGATTTGGGTGGGAACAAAAGAAGGTGGAGGTATTAGCAAGTTTGATCCGGAGAATGGTACATTTGTTAATTACAAAGCTGATTCGTCGAATCCGGACTGGCTTGATAACGATATTGTAATATGTATAGGAGAACTTGATAAAGGTAAGTTGCTTGTTGGTACTTATGGAGGCGGAATTTATTTGTTTGATAAAAACAGAAAAACCTTCAGTAAGTTTGCTATGTCCGGCGAAAGAAATAACTCAATATCAAATAAGTATGTTTATGCTATCTACAAAGATAAAGATGATAAAATTTGGATAGGATCAAATTCGAGTGTGGATATTTATGATAAATCTACTGGTGAATTTTCACATCTGAAGGGTGTAAACTTTGCACGGTGTTTTTGGGATAATGGCAAAGAAATACTTATTGGTACCTGGACTAAGGGCTTATATATATATGATAAGGCGGATAAACAAATTAAAAATTATCAGTTCAAAAATCCCGTACTAGAAAAAGAAAAAAATGTAAGGGTTAACGGAATAACAAAAGGTAAGGATGGATATGTGTGGATGGCAACAAATAAAGGCTTATTAAGGTTCAGTGATTCTTCCCGAGAAGAGTTGTTGTTAACTGAAGAAGATGGGCTGCCTAAGAGTTATATTTGTGCGGTATTGGTGGATGATCATAATAATAAATGGGCTAGTACAAAAGTTGGAATTGTAAAATATAATGATACTTCAGGTGAATTTAAAACATACAACAAGTATGATGGATTACAATCAAATGTTTTTGAAGAATTTGTTTCGTTAAAAACGCAAAATGGATTTATGTTGTTCTCGGGATTAAATGGTTTTAATATGTTTCATCCTGATTCAATAAAAGATAATAATACTGTACCAAAAGTTCATTTTACAGATATAAGAATCTTGAATAAATCTGTAGCAATAGGGTCAAAAGATTCACCATTAAAAAAGCATATTGATTTAACTCATAGTATACAGCTTAAAAATGAGCAATCCTCTTTTGGATTTGAATTTGTTGCTATTAATTATACATCCCAGGAAAAATCCAAATATTTATATATGCTTGATGGATATGACAAGGACTGGCAAGAAGCAGGAGAGAAAAGGATGGCGAATTATACTATGGTACCAGCAGGATCTTATGAATTTAAGGTACGGGCATCGAATGGAGATGGTATTTGGAGTGATGAGGCTGCAGCTATTTCAGTAAAAGTAAAACCTCCTTTTTCAAGGAGTCCTGCTGCCTTTATTATTTATTTTCTTCTTTTGATTGTTTTTATGGTTATTTATCGAAGAATAGTTAAGAATAGTACTATGCAGAAAAACAGATTGAAAGAGGAAAGGCTTGAAATCATACGCTTGGAAGAAATAAACAGAAAGAGAATTCGGTTCTTTACAAATATATCGCATGAATTACGTACTCCTTTAACTTTAATAGCATCTCCGTTATCCAGATTGACTCATTATAATACAAATGATAAACAGCTGAGCTCTCTTATTCATATTATGCATAGAAATACGCAAAGGTTATTGCGTATTGTTAACCAGCTAATGGATTTCAGGCGTATTGAAGAGAATAGAATTCAGCTGAAAGTGATAGAAGATGATGTGGTTAAGTATGTTGAGGATTTAGTTTCCAATTTTAATGACATAGCTAATAATCGAAGCATAAAACTACATTTTCATACAAACTGTCCGAAAGGGCATTTGGGATGGTATGATCCTGGAATTATTGATAAAGTGTTGTTTAATTTATTATCGAACGCAGTAAAGTTTTCGAATGTAAACGGTGAAATAGAGGTTGATGTTATCATTGAAAATGGAGAAGCCATTTTCAAAGTTACCGATAATGGTATAGGTATTCCACAAAAGGATATAGATAAAATATTTGAGCGCTTTTATACAACTGACCATGCAGATCATCAGTTTACAGGTGCGGGTGTAGGATTGTCTTTTACTAAGAGTTTAATAGAGCTTCATAAAGGAAGTAAATATGTTTCAAGTGAAGTTGGAAAGGGTAGTTGTTTTACGGTTGTAATACCAATTAAGAGAGAGAGTTATAATGATAATGAGTTAAAGGAAAAAGTAGAGGAAACTATTGTTGAGGATATTATAGAACCGGTTTCTGGAATTGATGAGCAAAAGAAAGAAAAAGAAAATACTCATTCCGAACTTATTTTGGTTGTTGAAGATTATGAAGATTTAAGGGAATATCTGGCTCATAATCTATGTAGTTACAAAGTTATTACATGCTCAAATGGTAAAGAGGCCTTGAAATTGGCAAATGAAAAAATGCCTGATTTAATATTATCGGACGTGATGATGCCGGAAATGGATGGGTTGGAAATGTGTAAGCTTATTAAAACCAATATGGTTACTTCGCATATACCAGTTATTTTACTTACAGCCCGTATCTCTGCAGAGCAAAAAATGGAGGGTTTTGTGCATCATGCGGATGCATATATTGAAAAACCATTTAACATTGATCTGTTGTCGATGCAAATAGCCAATATTTTGCAACTGCGTAAAAATATTTCCCAAAAATATAGTTCAGATATCAAATTGGCAGCTAAGGACGACGGCATATTGCCAATGGATAAAAAATTTCTGGAAAAGTCTACTCGAATAATTGAAGAGGGAATTTGTGATACAGAGCTATCAGTAGAGAGCCTTAGTGCAGAATTGGGAATGAGTAGAAGTCAGTTATTCCGAAAATTTAAGGCTTTAGCAAATACTACACCTAGTCAATTTATTAAAGTTACCCGATTGAAGAAAGCAGCAGAATTATTGTCAGAAAAAGAACATAATGTAAATGAGGTTGCATTTATGGTTGGTTTTGTAGATTCTTCTCATTTTATTTCATCATTTAAAAAGTATTACGGGCAAACACCAAAACAGTTTGCCGAGAGTAATAAAAGTTAGCTTTAATAAAATCATCTTATATCCTATTACGTTAGGTAGTCCACTTTATTTATCACTATTTCACAATAGTGATAAATAAAGTGGACTTATGCTGTATACCCACGTTTGACATAGTCGAAATACCTATGTATTTTCTTGAATTGTAGTTGTAATGTTGTAAATGTTGCATGCGAAATACAATGTTTTTTGTCTAAAATAAACCTTTGTTAACAATTTTAATAATTGGAAAAATGTTAAAAAAATATACTAAATGTAAATAATGTATCTGATTGTAGCTATTTGTAAGTTGTAATAAATCAGGTATGTAGGATTTGTTGTTCTAATTCTTCTATTACATTACAACATTTTCAATGTTATTTGAAACGTATTAACTATTCCTGCAGATACTCATTAAATAGATTTGTATATACAGAAATTAACTATCTATCTCAATTTTGTTAATGAAGTTTAAATAGTTGATTTCTGCTAGTAACAAATTGATTTATCTAAAACAGTATTGATTTATAATTTAATATTATGGGAAAAATGCGAAATTTATTTCTGATATGCATGTTAGGATTGCTTATTTCTTTTGTAGGGTGTAGACCTGATGAAGAAGTATTTGCACGACCTGATAGTTTGGCAGGGCCAGTATATCAGCAATTAGAGAGTATGGGTAATTTTAATCATTACCTTCAATGTTTAGAACGGACGGATTATGCCGAACCTCTTAAAACAGGTGGATCCTGGACCTCATTTGCACCGACAGACGATGCATTTGGAGCTTATCTGCAAGAAAATGGCTATAAATCTGTTGCTGATATGCCACAGTATTTAGTTGAAGATATAGTTCAGTATTCATTAATTGTTGATGCTTATAATACAACAACACTTACTTTTTATCCTAGTGGATGGTATGCTGGAAATAGCTTTCGCAAGTACACTTTATATCAAGATTCAATGCGCATCGTAAAGGGAAGTGATAATCCTTTTATTCAGGAAATTGAAGATAAAGACTATTTGGTTGACAGGAGCAGAACGCGTAAAAAGACAATTAACTACTTTCTTGATCTATACATCGATTCGGATAAAAATGCTATGGAAAGAAGTGATTACACTTTTATGTTCCCTGGCGAAAGTGAGCTGATAGAAGGAGAGATGCGTGTTTTCGATGCAGAAGTTACCGAAAAAGAGATTGTAGCAGAGAATGGTTTGATCTATGCTTTAGATAAAGTATTGGAGCCAAAACCAAATATGTACATGAACCTAAGCTCTGATGAGTATGGTGGCAAATACAGCATGTTTAAAAATATGCTCGACCGTTTTGGTTACCTAACTTTCATGGGTATGGAAACAAATCCTTATACAGGTGCTGAAGATTCTCTATTTCAGATTCGTTACCAAACTGGTATTTCAAATAATTTGCTGGCATTTGATCCAAGTGATGAAATAATGCCTAAGTTATTAAATAATGTGGATCGTACTGAAGCTGATGCAACAGGATTGTTAGTTCCTACAAATGAGGCTTTAATAAACTACTTGCAGGAGGATAATGAGATAGCAAAAAATTATAGCTCATATGACGATATGCCATTAGATGTATTGGCGTTGTTCTTGAATGTTAACTTTTTTACTCAGTTTTGGGATGTTTGTCCAAGTCAGTTTTCAGAAACATATAATGTTGGTTTGGAAACAGTGCATATGAGTGAGGCAGATGTTGTTGATGCCAAATTTTGCAGTAACGGTTTGTTTGTAGGAGTAAACAAAATATATCCTTCAACAAGCTTTTCTACTGTTTATGGTCCCTTGGTATTAGATACAGATTATTCAGTGATGTTAAGTGCCATTAAAGATCTTGGACTGGATAACTCTCTAAAAGGTAGTGGAATTGATTTTAGCATCTTAGGTATTAGAAATGATCAGTGGGTAAATATCCCGGATCCTAATAGTGTTTCCAGAAAAATTACTATTGAAGGATTTACTGAGGATATGTCGGTAATCTATATGTCGGTAACAGGTGATCCTGATGATGCAAATAACAGAACATATCCAGATCCAACAAGTACTTCTCCTAGTAGTACGGAAATGGCTTACGTTCAGGAAACTATTAACGATATTGTTCTTAATCAAATGATTGAAGTTGCTTTGGATCAACCAAACTACTATCAAACCAAAAAGGGAGAATTTATTTATTTTGATGGTACACAAGTACAAGGTGGTGGAGATATTCAGAACGGAGAGTATGTTACTTTTGATGAAACAACGCAGTTAGCGAATGGTAAATTTTATGCAACAAGTAAATTTGTTAATGCACCGGAAGAATTCACATATGATGCACTTGCAAATAGTACTACTGATTTCAGCATGTTCCTGAATGCAATAGATGGAGCAGGCGCAAAATTAAGTCTTACAACCTATACGGGAGCTACTTTGCTTAATTTCTTAGATCTTAGAAAAACATATACTTTATTTGTTCCTAGTAACGATGCAATGTCGCAAGCTGTAGCTGATGGTGTTATTCCTGATCCTGATCCGGCTTATTTAAGTTCTTTAAGTAAAGTTAACAAGGCAATTGCATCGGCCAGATTACTGAGCTTTGTTAAAAATCAATTTATTCAGCATCCCATACCAACGGATGGGCAGACAACAGGTGAATATAATTCGCTTTATTATGCAAAAATCGTTGATTTTGCACCTGTTTATTCTACATATGATATAGAAAATGATTATGCTAATCAGCAGATAAGCATAAAAGATCCAGACACTGGAGATCTTATTGCAGAAACTTCTGGAGTTACTAATCTTTTTACAAAACGAGTTGTAGTACATGAAATTGACAATTACTTCGGACTTGAAGGTGAGTTTGTATTAGAAGTGGAGTAATCTATGGTATTTTGATACTATGAAACAAATTAATCGAAAAAATATTAATCCAAAGTTGGTGGAGTCGATGAATTATTATAGAAATATATTAAGGGCAATTATATGTAAGCCAGATGGTTTATATAATTGTCGCAGGAAAAAAAGTAGTAGTTGTTTTAAATTACTATTTATGACATTAGTGTTGCTGGGTAACCTTGTAACATTGTCGGAAATAAAAGCTCAAACGGGCGTTACGATTACCGGACAGGTAACTTCGGTTGCTGACGGGGAACCGTTGGTGGGTGTTACTATTGCAGAGAAGAACAGTAATAATCGTTTTGTAAATGGAGCCATTACCGATTTCAACGGGAATTATTCTATAACCGTAAAAAATCCGGAGAATACGCTCTCCTTTTCATATATTGGTTTTGATACTAAAACGATAGTACCTGGAGATAAGTGGATTGTTGATGTAAAATTAAAGGAAACTGCAGTAGAGATAGATGAGTTTGTGGTTAGTGCACAACGTATGGTCGATGATGGTGAGTTTGCCATGGATCCTAAACGTATTTCTACAGCTGTTCAAACAATTAATATGAAGGATGTAACTGAAGTGTCTTCAGCTTCTCTTAGTGATCAGATACAAGGGCGATTAAGTGGTGTTGAAATTGTAGCTCAGTCAGGAGACCCGGGTGCTGGAATGTCAATACGTATCAGGGGTACTTCCTCATTAAACACTTCTTCGGAGCCGCTTATCGTAATTAACGGTATCCCTTTTGAAACTTCTTTTGATGATACCTTTGATTTTAGTACTGCAGATGAAGAAGAGTATGCTGCATTAATTGGTGTGTCGGCGGACGATATAGAAGAAATATCGGTTTTAAAAGATGCTGCGGCAACTGCTCAATATGGTTCCAAAGGAGCCAATGGAGTATTAATGATTAAAACAAAAAGAGGTGCTCGTGGTAAAGCTGTATTCTCTTATGGTTTCCGTGGCTCATTAAGTCAGCAACCTGATGGAATTCCATTGTTAAATGGTCAGCAGTATTCTACTTTAATAAAGGAAGAAACCATACACCTAGCTAAAGGTAGAGGTTATTATCCTCAGGTAGAATATGATCCGGCTTACGAATTATACAATTATTATAATAAAGATGTTAATTGGTTAGATGAGATTACGCAAATAGGAAACACGCAGGATCACAGTTTCTCAATTTCAGGTGGTGGTGAAAAGGCAATGTACCGTATATCATCAAGCTACAAAAGCCAGACAGGTACAACCATTGGAACGGCAAACGAGTTGTTTACAACAAGGGCCATTCTGGATTATTTTGTATCGGATAAATTGAAGATTACTTCTGAGCTTGCTTTTAGTCATGGTTCTTTGGATAAGGCTTTTCAACTATCTTCTGATTCAGAAACAAGTGTTAGAAACGTGGCATTGGTTAAGATGCCTAACCAATCTATTTACGAACTGGATGAAGATGGTAATTCAACAGGAGCCTATTTTACTCCTGAAGATGCTTTTCAGGGTAGTGGTATTGCTTACTACAACCCGCTTGCAATGGCTAAGCTTGCTACTTATAATGTGGAAAGTAACCGTATTTCTCCGGTTTTTAGAGTACGATATGAGTTAAACCCGGCTATTAGATACGATGGTATTGTTTCGTTTGATGCCAACAACAATAAAACACTACATTTTGTTCCTGAGGAGGCCTTAGGTACAACATGGACCAGTTCATATGCCAATAAATCTACTCAAACGGATAAAGAGTTTTTTGTAATGAGAACTGAAAACCGTTTAACCTGGACGCCAAAGATAAATGAAGACCATTCTTTGTTTATTAATGCCAAATTTATTACATACGATAAAACTACGCAAACTTATGAGGCATCCACAAGTAACAGTCCAAGTACCTTATTGCAAACACCTATTATTGACACCCGTATTGAAGGCTCAGGAAATTCATTATCGTCATCGTATACACAATACAGACAATTGACTTATAGCACAGCTTTCAACTATATGTTTAAAGACAAATATATTTTAGGTGGAGGTTTAAACTACGAAGGAAGTTCCAGATTTGGAGATGATAACCGCTTTGGTTTATTTCCAAGTATTAGTGCAAAATGGCTGATTAATGAAGAAAGCTTCTTAAAATCGGCTTCATGGATTGATGAATTAAGTGTTAGGGCAAGTTATGGTAAAAACGGTAACTCTCCTGGCTTTAATTATGGTCAGTACAACGTGTATTCAACATATGATTATAACTATATTGATGTGCGTCCGGCTTACTCACAAAGTATTGAATTGGATGGATTAAAATGGGAAACCGTTACACAGCAGAATGTTGGATTTAATGCCCGCTTGTTTAAAGGAAGGTTAGATGCTGATTTTGATGTGTATTTAAAACGTACTGAAGATATGTTGAGTAAAAACACTTCAATACCAACAACTTCAGGATACTCATCATTAGCGTACTTAAACGTTGGAACTATTGAAAACAAAGGATGGGAGTTCAATGTTATGAGCACAATCATTAAAAAGAAAGACTTTAAATTAGATTTCAACTTTAATATATCTCAAAACATTAACGAAATTGTTGAGATAACTGATGCCATGGATGTAGAGGAAGGTAATCCTTTGACTACTGGTTCAGGAGGTTATTTACGACGCATTCAGGAGGGTAATCCTATTGGTTCCTTTTATGGATATAGATATAAGGGAGTTTATAGTACTTCTGATGATTTGTATGCAAAGGATAAAAATGGTGATATTATTTACGATATGAATGGTGTTGCTAAGGTGATGAAGTTTAATACTTCAAGTACATTTCAGGCCGGTGATGCAAAATATGAGGATATTAACCACGATGGTAATATCAACGAAATGGATGTGGTTTATATTGGTAATGCCAACACCAAACTACATGGGGGATTTGGTCCGAGGATTTCTTATAAAAATATTTCGTTAAATGTATTTTTTAACTTCAGGTATAAGCAGGAGGTTATCAACCTTGCCCGTATGAATACCGAAAGTATGAGCGGATATGAAAACCAAAGTACAGCGACATTGCGCAGATGGAGGTTTGAAGGAGATGAGACAGATATTCCACGTGCTTATTACAACAGTAACCGTAACAACCTGGGTTCTGATAGATATCTTGAAGATGCTTCTTTTTTACGTTTGAAGCGTATGGCACTAAAATATACACTTCCAAAGACTTTAGTTAAGCGTATTGGCTTTACAAAGGCAAGTGTTTATATCAATGCAGAAAATATTTTGACATTTACCAAATATACTGGTCCGGATCCTGAAACAGGTGCAAGTAATAACTGGAAAAACTTAGGTTTTGATAAAAACCAGACGCCACGATCGAAACAGGTTACTTTAGGATTAAACTTATCATTTTAAATAGAATTATTATGCGAAAATATATATTAAAAATCAGTGTTGCACTAGGCATTTTAACAATGCTTACTACAAGCTGTAGCGATTTTTTGGAGTTGACTCCTAAGGATGATCTGGTCCAGGATGAGTTTTGGCAGAATAAGGAACAGGTAAATTCTGCTGTGGCCGGTATATATGCATCCATGAATGAAAACAATTTTATGGAAAGGGTTCTTCTTTTTGGTGAGGCAAGGGCTGAGATGTTGGTTTCGATAGATGCCAGTAGTAATGCTCAAAACATGATGAAGAATTATATGATACCTACCAATGGATATGTGAATTGGAGTACTTTCTATAAAACCATTAACTATTGTAATATGGTATTGGCATTCGCTGACGATGCCAAAGCTAATGATCCTACTTTTACAGAGCTCGCATTAAAACGTTACAAAGCAGAAGCTACTACGTTGCGTTCGTTAGTTTATTTTCTTTTGGTAAAAAATTATAAAGAGGTACCGCTTATTTTGGAAGCTACATTAAGCGATCAGGCTGATTTTTATCCAACAAAAAGCAGCGAGGGTGTAATTTTAAATAAAATTACTGCTGATATTGTTTCCGTGGTTGAAGATTTACCGATTTCGTATGAAGAAGGTGTTAAATATGATAAGGGAAGATTAACAAAAGGTGCTGCTTACTCGCTATTGGCTGATATTTATTTATGGCAAAGCAAATATGATGAGTGTATCAGTGCCTGCCAGGCAGTTATTGATTTAGAAAAATACAGTCTTGTTGACGGTACGGAATGGTTTAACTCTATTTTCTTTGAAGGAAATTCATCAGAAGGGATATTTGAACTTCAATTTGATGATATTTTCAGTACTCTTAGAAACTACTTTTATTATTACGATCCAATGGTGACGCCTTATGATGAAATCATGAGTCTGTATATGGAAAATGTAAATGATGTACGGGCAAACAGGGCAAGTTTTGATTTTTCAACCGGTGTTGTGTTTAAGTATGCCGGAGTTGATGCTAAAGCTGGTACATTCCGTACCGCTGCAGAATTTTATAACACCTGGATTTTTTATCGTTACGCAGATGTTTTGTTAATGCAGGCAGAAGCCTACTTGTTATCGGAAACACAAAAGGATGAAAGTAAGGCTTATGATCTGATTAATGAAGTACATTTTAGGGCTACAGGGGAGATTCTTGAAGAAGATAATTTATACTTAAATGTTTTGGAAGAAAGACAAAAAGAGTTTGCTTTTGAAGGGAAACGATGGTATGATTTGTTACGATATGCAAGGCGTAACAATTTTGAAGATCAGTTTTTAATTACGGATTTGGTTGAGCTTAAAGCAGGGGCCGATAATTACGAAATTATAGAAAGTTATTATTCTGATACAGCATCTTATTTCTTGCCTATTTATCAGAATGAGCTAAACCTGAATCCAAATCTGGAGCAAAATCCATACTATATCAACTAATTGTCAAACAAAAAAATTAAACACATGAAAAAAATAATAGGTTTATCAGGTTTAATAGTAGTTACCATACTATTGGTTATGGTTATTGGCGTTGGATGTGATGACGGTTTGGATGATAAAACCTTTTTTACAACTGATGAAATGACTATTGCCAGGACCCTGGATGCAAGTCCTGAAAAGTTTTCAACTTTTGTTGATATGCTTAATTTAACCGGATATTATACGGCTTTACAATCTTATGGTTCATATACTTGTTTTGTACCTGTTAACGAAGTTTTGGATCCTTACATAAAAGAACGTTGGGGTGTTAACTCGGTTAATGAAATTACAGATGTTGAACAAATTGAGGAAGTAAAAGAGCTTGTTAGATTTCATACTATGGCAAAAAGTGTAGGTGCCAGTAGTTTTATTGAAGGACGTTTGCCGGATACTACTTACACAGGTGATTATTTAACTTCGTCGTACCTGCTAGGTGGGGGTATTGGTAATGTAATTATTAACAGGGAAGCCCAATTGTTGCAATACGATATTAGATCAGATAACGGGTATATTCATTGTATTGATAAAGTTCTTACTCCATTTTCTGATCCGGTTCCTGTGGTAATTGAAAAGGCAGGTAAGCATACCATTTTTGTTGAAGCTTTAAAACAAACTGGTTTATACGATGACTTCTGTGTAAAATTAACAGATGTTGGTACAAAAAAGAACTTTACCATTTTTGCTGAAACAGACTCTGTATTTGCATTATCAGGTATTAATTCGTTTGACGATCTCGCAGCTAAATATGCAGAAGGGGAAACAAATTATGAAGAGGCATCGAATGGTTTAAATCGTTTTATGGCTTACCATGCCACTGAGTCATTTTTGTATTCAGCAGACATTCCTCTTGAAGGATTTTTAAGTACAGTATTAGTGAATAATGCCATAAAAGTTGATAAAAACGACGATATATTAAAAATTAACGAATCTGAAACAGGAGAAGAAGTTGAAACATGGGTATCATTATATAGTAAGTTAAGTAATTATCCTGCTAAAAATGGGGTTTACCATACTGTTGATACTTTAATGGAGATTTTTATTCCTAAAGCCAAGCATATCTTTTTCGACCCGGTTTCGGAACAACCCGAAGTAATCGCAAACCTTGTAAGGAATTATAGTAAAGTAACTGCTGATAAATACCAGGATGTAGATTGGTATCCTCCAACTAATACCATTCGTTGGATGGCTAAATCGAGTTATAAAAACCTGAATCGAAATATCTTTGATATGGGAGGTTGCGTTTGGTACGAATTTAAAACGCCTATTTTGGCCAAGGGTAAGTACGAATTCCTGATTTGTGCAAACGGAGGTAATAATGCTCGTGGTAAATTCCAGGTTTACTGGGACGGCGAACCTATTGGTTCTATTTATGATTTAACAACAAAAGGTACTAAAGTAGGTTTCCCTGATTCTGTTGCCATGGAATCCAACGGATGGCGTAGAGGTTTAGAATGGGTTACCAATGCGGCAGGTGATAAACAGAGTGATGCAGCTAATACCATGAGACGTGTTGTTACCAGAGAATTATTATGTCCGGTGCAAATGAGACATACGATTAAACTGGTAGCCGTAAAAAGTGGGGGTATTCCTTTGGATTACTTTGAATTTATACCAGTAGACTAATAGTACTAATATCTATATAACAGGCAGATAGATAACTATATAAACTATCTGCTTGTTCTCTCAACTTATTGAGAGAGATAATAACAAAAAAAATAATCAGATGAATAATAAAATATTACATAGTTTACTTGCTCTGATAATGGTGCTGGCCATGGGTGCTTGCGATAGCGAGCAATGGGACGATCACTATGAGCAGAGTGATAGCAGGTTAAATACCGATTTGTTATCACTGATAAAAGCAAATCCAGAGTTGAGTACTTTTGCAGGTTATCTGACACAAACTGAGTTAGATGATGTTATTGCACTGGATCAGGCATATACAGTATGGGCTCCGGTTAATGATGCATTTGCTAATGTTCCGGTTGAAATTTTGAATGATCCGGAACGACTTAAAGATTTAATAAGTAATCACATCAGTCAATATTCTTTTACAACAACAAGCAATATTGAAGATGGATTAGTAAAGGTGCTTAATAATAAATATATCGTATACTCAACTAAGAGTAGTACATCAACTTTTTCTGGAGTTGATGTAGTTTCAGAAGACAATTTGTGTAGTAATGGAATTCTTCATACCATTAGTGATGTAGCTTTTGTGCGTGAAAATATCTGGAGTTATTTTACGAACTCAGATGATTATACTGGCATGAACGAGTTTTTGGCACAATATAATGTAACTCTCTTCGATAGCGAAAATAGTGTTGTTACCGGTACAAATAGTTTAGGTCAAACTGTTTACGATTCAGTATTTGTTGAGTCGAACTCTTACTTTGAGGTGCTGGGAAATTTAAATTCGGAAGAAGAGCGTTATAGTCTGGTTGCTTTAAGCGATGAAGTATATAACTATGCTTACAGTCAGCTCAGTCCTTATTTTGCGCATCCTGATGCAGATGTGGTAAATACTAATACACAACTTACTATTTATAACAACTTAAATTTCCCATGGATAGATACAGATGAAATAACAGAAGGTTATGTTACCAATACTGCAGGTAACCTTGTATATGTAGATCAATCGGTTCTGGGAAATGAGATAGAGTTAAGTAATGGTAGCTTATTAGTGCCCAATAGCTATACTTTTGATGTGAAAGATTTAATTTATAAACCTGTTAGGTACGAAATAGAGGATACCGAACGCAGGGAAGTAGGTTCTTTATCAGAATTTACAATTAATAAAAAATATGATGTCACAGCATCTGGTTTGTTTACCAATAAAATCATGTTTGTGGGAGATAAAATATCTGATGCGAATGATTATTTTGAGGTGGCTTTCAGTAATGTTCTCTCAGCTAAGTATGATTTGTATATCAAGTATTCTCCGGTTGGAGCTACAAGTGAAACCCAATTGAGGTTTGAAGTCACTGTTAAAGGTCCGGATGGTACAACAGTTTACCAGATACCTTCGGAAGTTGTTAACAATTATTCAGAGGAGCGCGTTAAAATAGGCGATACTTATGATATACCTGTTTTTATTGATGATGATACGGGTAATAGCTATTCTGTTAAGGTTAAAGTAATAATGGATGTAAGTGATGCAGCATCTGTATATTACGATAGGATGGTTGGAATTGATTACTTAGAGTTGGTTCCTGCAGAATAGATAAAAAATATAAAATAGATGAATAATAATTTTATTATGATAAAGCTCAGGCATATATATACTTTAGTGTTGTTTGTGGCATGCCTTTCTATATTTCAGGTAAATGCACAGGAGGTAAATACACTTAAAGTAACAGGTAAGGTAATAGATGCAGCTTCCGGAGAACCGGTAGTTGGTGCAAACGTTCTTGTAACATCCTTTTCTTCGGTTTTTACCGGAAAGGATGGTGATTTTACTATTGATGTTCCAAATTATAAGGTAACCCTTATGGTAAAAAGCCCCGATTATGCTTATGCCGAAGTTGCCTTAAAAGGAAGAACTCAAATTGAAATACAATTATTTGAAAAAGGATTTAATTCTAGTTATGGCGATGTTTTAATGCCGGTTGATAAACAATCGCGCACATCGGTAACCAATTCAATTAGTTCAATAATTGGTGATGTGGGTAATAGTTCTCGTACAGTAGCTAAGTATATGAAGGGACAAGTTTCTGGTATGCGTACTTTAGATCGTTCCGGAGTTCCCGGAGTTGGATCAAATATGTTTATCAGGGGATATAACTCTTTATTGGCTTCAGGACAGCCTCTAATTGTAGTTGATGGTATGATCATGGAAAACAATATTTTTGCAGGATCTTTAATTCAGGGATATACCTATGATCCGCTAGCAGATATTAATCCAAAAGATATTGCGAATATTACCGTAATTAAAGATGCTACTTCTTTATATGGTTCAAAAGCTGCCAATGGGGTTATTTTGATTGAAACAACCAGAACAAATGATGTTGCTACAAAAATAGACTTCTCAATACAAGGCGGATTAAACCTGGCTCCAACAAATATTCCAATGATGGAGGCATCAGAATACAAGAGTTATTTGGTAAACCAACTAAATAGCTCTGGATTATATACCGAAGATGAAGTTTCAAAATTAGATTATCTAAATGAGAATCAACTTTTTGAAGATTATCAGAGATATCATAACAATACTGATTGGCAAAAAGAAATATTCGAAAACAGTTATACTCAGGACTATTTCTTTAGAGTAACCGGAGGTGATGAAATTGCTAAATATGGTTTGTCTATTGGTTTTATGGATAATAGTGGAGTTGTAGAAAATACTTCTTCTCAACGCTTCTCTACCCGTTTTAACTCGGAGTCTACAGTTACCGAAAAGCTTTCTATTTTAACAAACCTTGCGGTAAGTTATCAAAAAAACAAACTGTCGGATGATGGTATGTTGGGTCGTACATCTCCCATCTATACTGCGCTTATTAAAGCCCCAATACTTGCACCTACCGTAATAGGTGGTGATGGTATTATCACAGATATTTATGAAGATGTGGATCCGATTGGTGGTTTTACCAACCCTAGTGTTTTAACCAATGAGGTTGAAAATGAAAACACCAATTATAAGTTATATGGTAACTTTAAATTTGGATATGATCTTACAGATAAGGTAAAACTGACATCTATTATCGGGTCTAATTATATTTACAATCGTGATGATGTTTTCTTCCCAGATAATGGATTAACTACCAGCGAAAATATTTATGGTGATGTATTGTATCGTTCAGCAGGAACTAGAGTAGAGCGTTATTTTTCAATTTACAATGATACCCGATTGAGCTTTAATGTGAAAACTCATAAGCATGAATATGGGGTTCACGTAGGGACAAGATATAATGTAAATACTTACGAAAATTCGTATTCTGAAAGTGGTAACTCAAGTGATGATGAGTTTACTTCGCTACAGAGTGGAGATAGAGAAACTTATATTACTTCCGGTAGTATTGGTAACTGGAAATATGCTTCATTATATTCAAATATTAATTACGGATTCCTTAATAAGTATTTCGTGAATGCCAGTGTTTCTTACGAAGGTTCTTCACGTTTTGGTGAGGGTGATTCAGGAAGCAAATATGGTTTGTTCCCAAGTATAGGTGCCGCATGGATGGTTTCTTCAGAAAATTTTATGAGCAATGTGCCATTTATTAGTCAGTTTAAGCTTCGTGGTAGTTATGGTATTACCGGTAACGATGCTGTGGGTAACTATAATGCTCATTCATATTTTGTATCTACCCGTTACATGTATGGTACTGGTTTAATTAGTGGTAACCTTGCTAACTCATCAATACAATGGGAAAACACGGTTAAGGCAAATTTTGGTGTTGATTTAGGTTTGCTTAATGAGAGAGTTCAATTGAACGTGGATTTTTATAACAACAAAACTGATAAACTGTTAAACTTCACTTCTGTTAATCCCGTTTATGGATATGATGGATATTTAAGTAACGAAGGTGAATTAACTAACAAAGGTTTTGAAGTTGGTTTAAATGCGCGTGTTATTAATGGAAAAGATTTTAAATGGGATATTGGGGGATCTGTTTCGCAATATGCAAACAAGATCGTTTCTTTACCTGGAAAATCTAATATTATTAATATTGATGGTGTTGGTGCAACAGTTCTTAATCAGGAAGATAGTTCTGTTGGTTTGTTTTATGGATA
Source organism: uncultured Saccharicrinis sp. (assembly GCA_963677655.2). Lineage (GTDB taxonomy): Bacteria > Bacteroidota > Bacteroidia > Bacteroidales > Marinilabiliaceae > Saccharicrinis. The sequence goes on along the minus strand of OY782089.1, from coordinate 529,762 downwards.
TAAAACAAAAGGAATATATTCAACTCAGGCAGAAGCCGATCAGGCAGGTTTGTCGTGGGTAGATTATAGTGGTTTTAACCAACCATTTGTTGCTGGTGATGTTATTTTCGATGATAAGGATGGAAATAAGGTGATAGATGAAAATGATATGCAGGTGATTGGTGATCCAAATCCTGATTTTACCGGTATGTTTTATAATACCTTCACTTATAAAAAAGTATCATTGTCTGCTGTCTTTACATTTAGTCAGGGTAACGATATTTATAATGCATTACGCCGACAAACTGAATCAATGAGCAGTTTTGCAAATCAGAGTGAGGCAGTTGCTAACCGTTGGCAGGTTGAAGGTCAGCAGACTACTATTCCTCGTGCTGAGTATGGTGATGCAACCGGAAACTCACGCTTCTCTGACAGATGGATAGAAGATGGATCTTATATCCGATTAAAAACATTGAGTTTGTCGTATAGTCCGGATATCTTAAAGAAATTTACAAAGGACATTTCATTTAGCGTTACTGCTAATAACTTGTTTACATTAACTGATTATCTAGGGTATGATCCAGAGGTTAGTATGTCAGGAGTTAGTTATCAGCAAGGTATAGATGCAGGTTTAACACCTCAGTTTACTTCAATATTCTTAGGTGTAAAAATTGGATTATAAAAAATATAAATATTTAGGGTGAAGGTTATCAGGATATAAAATTTTTATTAGAGAACTAATATTTGTGTTTCTTTTACTTAGTCTTATATCTTGGTACTTGAATCTTGATACTAAATTTTATAAAAATGAAAAAATATATTAAAATATTATACAGTATCCTCATTGCATCCATTGCTTTTACATCATGTGATAGTATTTTGGATGTTGATCCGGAGGAAGTGCTCTTAACAGAGGATTACCTGGGAGATGATAAAATAGAAGCTCGGTCTGCTTTGTTTGGTGTATTATCGCTAATGCAGGATGCTACAGAGCAATATGTTGTTTTGGGTGAATTACGTGCCGATTTAATGGATGTGGCATCAGGTGCAAATGACGAGTTACGACAAATTAATAGCCATAACATCACAGAGGATAATAGTTATGCTGATCCTACAAACCTGTTTTCCATTGTAAATAACTGTAATTATGCCTTGCAACGTATGGACACGGTTGCCTATGATAATGCTTTGTTGCCTTATTATGCATCTATGTTACGTATTCGTACCTGGGCACAAATGCAAATAATGACTAACTATGGTAAACTGCCGTATATGACAGAACCTGTAGAGAGTACAGAAGATTTAGAGGATAAATTTCCTGTATTAACCATTGCTCAAGGGGTTGATAGTTTGGTAAATAACCTGCTTCCTTATATAGATGTAGAAGATGCTGATATAGTTGGGGATGTGTTAATACCACACTCTGAAATTCTTTTAGGTGATTTATACCTGTGGGGTGGAAATTATACTATGGCCGCTACCTATTATAAGGAGTTTTTAGATTACTATGTTAATGGAGGTTCGTTGTTTAACCTAACCTCTGCATATGGTGTTACTTATACGGGTAAAAACGGTAATTATTCCGTTAAAACAAATAATTGGGCAAATATATTTGGCGAAACCAGTCCTGGAGGTTACGAATGGTTAACGTACATAAGATATTATGATGATTACAGGCAGCCTAATGAATTTTATGAAACTCTGATTACAGAAGTTAGACCATCTGCTGCTGCAATGTCCAATTGGGACATACAATATAAATATTACGATGATTTGGCTTATGAACAAGGAGATAATAGAATAGAAGGTTCATATACAGGAGAGGGTGAAGAAGCCAGGATAGCAAAATACAGGTACGAATATTTCATGTTTATGAGGGCTTCCCATGTGTATTTAAAGTTAGCTGAAGCTATCAATGCAGCAGGTTATCCAGCACATGCATTGGCAATAATTAATAAAGGAGTATTTGATGATGCGGTAACACCAGGAGCTCCTAGATTTACTGGTAATGTAGAGAATTTTTTAAATTTTACACAGGATGAATATGTAACTGTTAATTCAAGCGGTCTGCAAATAGGGGGTAATCTGGGTATCAGAGGCCGTGTAGGAATGGCTGCTCAAGTTATTGATGGAAGTACAGCGCTTACCAAAATGGACTCTATGAAACAGGTTGCTTCATTTATTCTTGAAGAAGCAGCTTTAGAAACCGCTTTTGAAGGAAACAGATATAATGACTTGGTAAGAGCTTCAATGCGTACTTATGATGCCAGCATTATTGCAAAAGCAGTTGCATCTAAATTTAGTGCTGCTGGTGATGCAGGTACTGCTGCAACAGTTGAAACAAAATTGAGCGATCCGGAGAACTGGTTTCTTCCATTAACAATTCCTGATAATTTTATAGAAGTTACAGCAACAGAAGAGGAAGAAGAAACACTTTAGTAGCTATATTTTTTATTATAGTTCCCTTTAGATTTGAAATCAGAAATATATGTCTGATTTTAGGAGATTTGGAAGAGGGTGTCTGAATAAGGCACCCTCTTTGTGTTGAGTGCTGTGCATTATTCTTTACTTCATTTCACCATGTTGCAACATTTTTTGCATTAAATGAAATGCACAGAAAACTACTTCATCTCCTCGAAATTTATTTTTGTAATGTGGGTAATAGCGAAACAAGAGAATTAAAAACTGTTTAAATTAAAATTAGATGAACAACAAGAATTTAAAACATCGGGTATTATTGCTCCTGTTAGTAGCTACTGTAGGATTGCGTGTTTCTTATGCTCAAAAAGCAAAAATTATTTATACTACTCCGGAAGAAAGATGGGTAGAGCAGAAAAAAGCATTAAAAACTTCAGAAGAATCTAAAGCTGATATTGTAGTTGATGTTGATGAAAAATTACAGGTGATTGATGGAATTGGGGGGGCTTTCAATGAGTTGGGCTGGACTGCTGTAAATGTTCTTGAACAAGAAGAAGCAGATAAAGTATTCGATGCTTTATTCGATGAAAGTGGATGTAATTTCTCAATGTGTAGAGTACCTATCGGAGCAAGTGATTATGCTTTGAGTTACTATTCAATGAATGATGTTCCTGAAGATTTTGTAATGCGCGACTTTAATATTGATCGCGACCGTTTTATCATGATACCTTACATTAAGGAAGCATTTAAACGCCGTCCTGATTTTAAACTTTGGGGATCACCATGGACTCCACCTGCCTGGATGAAAGTGAATGAGCATTATACTTTAAGAGCTGGAGATATGGGTGGTCGTACCGGAGGAAATAAAATGGACGAAGGAAAAACTATTCGTATTAGCTCAACAGCTTTTAAAATGCAACGCCGATATTTAGAGGCTTATGCGCTGTACTTTTCAAAGTTTGTTCAGGCATATAAAGAAGCAGGAACACCAGTGTTTATGATTATGCCTCAAAATGAGATTCTTTATGCACCCAACTGGCCAGCGTGTACATGGCATACAGAGGATATGACATATTTTATTGGTGATTTTTTAGGGCCAAAGTTTGAGGAAGATGGTTTGGATACAGAAATTTGGTTAGGAACAGTAAATAGTCCCGATCCTCGCTATGTAAAGTATGCTTTGGATAATAAAAATGCTAAAAAGTATATTAAAGGAGTAGGTTATCAGTGGAATGGAGAGCGCTCTCTTCCTACAATTTCAAAAGAGTATACAAACATTAAATTCATGCAAACTGAGAACAAATGTGGTGAGCATGAAAATGACTGGACATCGTTGGATAGATCATGGAAATCGATGATCCATTATTTTAATCATGGGGCAGGCTCATATATGTACTGGAACATGATTTTAGATGAAACTGGAAAAAGTGCCTGGGGATGGCCTCAAAATTCGATGATTATAGTGGATTCAAAAACAAAAGAGGTTACATATACCGATGAATTTTATTTGTTTAAGCATCTTTCGCATTTTGTTCAGCCAGGAGACCATTTCTTGAAATCAGAAGGTGAAAATCAATTGGCATTTCAGTTGAAAGATGGAAGAACTGTTGTAATGGTATATAATCCGGATAAGGAAGAAAAAACCGTTACAATTGCGTTGGGAGATTCAAAAGTTGCCGCAACATTAAAACCAATATCAATTAGTACAGTTGTTTTCTCAAAATAAATGCACTAAGCAATGTTTAGGGTTTTAAGTTATGGTTTTATAAGTCGTTAGACTTTATGCGTGACGGGAATAAGCTCTCCTCCTTAAAATGAGGATGTGATTTGCAGCTTCTAAAAAAATAGTGATTTAATATGTTTTTTATTTCAAGAACATATTACTAAAGTTTTAATGTAATTTAGAAGAAAAAGATTTATATAATTCAATATCATGATAAAAACAAGTACCATATCAGTCATTATTTTACTTTTTGCTTTTAATATTCAGGCTAAAAAGTCCAAAAAAATAGTATTAAACGATACGCTTACCTTAAAGGCGACTTTGATTGCAAGTGATGATTTTGAAGATGGAATAGATAACTGGAGTCCGGAGCAAATGCCCGGTGGAAAGGTGTTTCATAAAAATGGGAAACTCGAAATTGAGGATGCCAAAGGCTGTACGGTTTGGTATAAACACAAACAGGACGGGCCTGTAATGATTGAGTATGATACCTATGTTATTAAAGCAGATGGCCCTTTAGACCGGGCTTCTGATTTAAATTGTTTTTGGATGGCCAATGATCCTGAATATCCGGAGGATTTTTTTCAAAATGCAGAAAGAAGAGGAGGGAATTTTACAAATTACAATTACCTGAGCTTGTATTACGTTGGATTAGGAGGTCATTATAATTCAAAAACACGTTTTCGCCGATATACAGGAACAGGTGAAAAGCCATTACTGCCTGAACATGATTTATCTGATACTAAGTATTTGATTACACCAAATAAAATAGCGAAAATTAGAATTATTGCTTATGATGGAGTAATTCAATATTATCGTGATGGTGAATTAATATTTGATTTCTTTGATAAAGATCCTTACACTTCTGGGTATTTCGGATTCAGAACAGTACATAACCATATGACCATAGATAATTTTAAGATTTATAAACTTAAATAGGCAATAGCTTATTCTTCAGCATTTGGCTAAATGCAATTTTTTAGGAACACACAATAAAGAATAATAAATAACAAGAATACACAATGAAAAAGATTCTTCAACTAGTCGTACTGAGTGTACTTATCCTGAATATAGGATGTACTCCAAAGCAAAAGGCAAAAGAAACAAAAGAGGTAGTTAAATTATCTGATGATGAACGTATGGAATGGTGGCGCGAAGCTGGATTTGGTATGTTTATTCACTGGGGACCATATGCAATTCCTGGAGGAGAGCGTAATGGAGAAATCTGTAAAGGTGGCGCTGAATGGATCATGGATAAATTGGATTACACCATCGAGGATTATGAAAACGAAGTGTCGTCAAAATTTAATCCGGTAAAGTTCGATGCTGATGCATGGGTTAAAATGGCTAAGGATGCTGGTATGAAATACATCGTGCTTACTTCTAAACACCATGATGGATTCTGTATGTGGGATTCAGATATTACTAATTATGATGTAATGGAGGCTTGTCCTTACAAAAAAGATATTGTAAAAGAGCTTTCTGAAGCTTGTAAAAGAGGCGGTATCCGTTTTTGTTTGTACCATTCTATTGTAGATTGGCATCATCCTCAGGCTCAGGCTCCTCTTTATCCAAATTACAATGCAGGTCAAAAAGACCAGACTGTTGTAAATCCTGAATTTCCTGAGTATTATAAAAATTACCTAAAACCAATGGTCGGTGAATTATTAACAAAATACGATAATGTAGATGTGGTATGGTTTGATGGAGATTGGATTGCTGATTATACTACCGAAATGGGTAAAGATTTCTATTCGTATATCCGAAGTATTAAACCAAACGTTATCGTAAACAACCGTGTTGATAAGGGGCGTAATGGTATGGAAGGTATGGATAAAGAAGGAAACTTTGCAGGTGACTTTGGTACTCCTGAACAAGAAATTCCTGCTACTGGTATTGATTCTGATTGGGAAGCATGTATGACAATGAATGGATCATGGGGTTATAAGCCCTCTGATACAAACTGGAAAAGCTCAGATATGTTAATTGAGCATCTGGTTGATATTGTTTCTAAAGGAGGTAATTTCTTATTAAATATTGGACCTGATGCACAAGGTTTATTTCCACCGGAGAGTGTAGAGCGTTTAGCTGAAATGGGTAAGTGGACAAAAGCTAATGGAGAGTCTATTTACGCAGCTAAGGCTAGTCCTTACGACAGACCAGAGTGGGGTAGGTATACATCAAAAGAGGGAGTTATTTATGCACATGTTTTTGACTGGCCTGAAGATGGTGTTTTAAAATTAAATCCTTCAGCAAAAGTTAAAAGTGCATCATTATTAGCAGGTTCAAAAGATAAACTTGAGGTAATAAATGAAAACGGTGAGCTTAGCTTAAAGTTACCTAAAGATGCTCCGGATGCATATGTTTCTGTGATTAAAATTGAATTAAAGTAATATCATTAGTTTCTAAGTTACTATAGAATTTAGAAGAGTTTATTTTTTTAAATTAGTTTATTTTAAAGTCCAAATAAATCTGGTGATGGTTTATTTGGACTTTTTTTGTTTTTGAAATTTGATATTATGCCTTTTTCTCCACAAAAGTTTTTATTCATTGCAACATATTTCATATAATTTGAATTATGTCTGTCATTACATCCATTTCTTCTTTTCTATTTTTATCTGTACTAAAAATGGATTATTAAAGTCTTGAAAATAAAATATATGGATGCAATGAAAATGTCAGAATATTTCTTTTTTAAAATTATAAGAAAAGTCTTTCCTATAGTGATTTTGTTCATAATGCAAATAAGCATAAACGGGCAAAATATTGAAGAAATTTTTAATAATAAGCACCCCCGAATCTTAAATAATAACCATTCCAAGGACATATTTCTGGAATCTCTAAAGAATACAGATTGGAAAAATGATTATGTTAATCGGAAAAAGCAACATATAGCAAAATATATTAAGTTAATCGAAAAGGATCCGGAATGGTTGGTTTCCCGTTTGCAGATGAATTGGAAAACCAAACATTCAAATGTGTATCTAAAAGGAGGGAATTTTTCGCACTCTGATGGTGAAGCTCCTGTGCCTACTGTTCGTTTTTCAGGAACACGTGATTGGGCAAGCGATTATAATAAGTTAAGGTTAGAAGATATTGAACCTTATTATGACGATCCTAAAGGATATTATCTTGAGCATAAGGATACAGGTAAAAAAGAATGGGTTCATCCATCAAAAATGGGCCACATGATCGAAGGGATTAATCGAAATATCCTTTCGATAGCTGCTGATGCAGCCTTTTTGTATTGGCTTACAGGTAAGGAAAAATATGCAGAACTGGCCACTCCTGTCTTTTTTACTTATATAGAAGGTATGTATTATCGCAACCCACCGGAAGTGATCGATGAATCCAGTCAGCGTTTTATATCTGGCCTGGCCACCTTCGAAGTAATTCATGAACAGGCTGTTATTCATTTGGCATTGACCTACGATTATTTGTATAATTATTTTACTAAAAACAAAAAGGATCTTGCACATACTCATGCCGTTTTGCAAAAATGGGGCGATCAAATTATCAAGTTTGGAATTCCGGATAACAACTGGAATTTGTTTCAGGCCAGGTTTTTGACTTATATTGCTTTGGCACTTGATGATGATAGACAATACGAAAACGGCAAAGGTCAACAATATTATCTTAAACATACTTTTGATGTTTCTACTCCCAGGCAAATAGCCATTAAAGATGCCCTGTTGGTATATGATCAGGAAACCGGGATCTGGCCGGAATCTCCGTCTTATTCCATGCATGTAAATACAACTTTACTTGAAATTCTGACCTTGCTTGATAATTATACAAATGCCAATGAGTTAGCTAATTTTCCAATTATTGAAAAGGCTGCTCTGGCTTGTTTTCAGTATTTGTTTCCAAGCGGAAACAATGTAGGATTTGGGGATTCGGGTCATGGAACTATCCCATTCGAAAATTTTGAGTTGCTAATTGCCAATTACAGTAAATACAATAATAAGGAAAAGGAAGAACTGATAACTTCACTGCTTAAGCCATATGTAGAAAATGGAATGTACAAACGCAGCACAAAAAATTTGTTTCAGTTAACAACTTATAAAGACGAGTTAGCGGAGGTTAATGGTGATCTTAAACTTGAAACTTCCGGTTTGATGACACCTACTTTTTATGCTCCTAATGTAAGCATGTTTGTACAGCGCATGGGCAGAGGAGATAATGCAACGATGGTTTCTACTGTTGGATCATATGGAAACCACGCACACACCAATGGTATATCTTTGGAATTATTTGCCAATAATTACGTGCATGCTCCTGATATGGGAAGAGGGAGGAGCTACTGGAGTTCTGATTTTAGGGAATATTATTCAAAAATGCCAGCTCATAATACGGTTGTGGTTAATGGAAAATCGAATTATGGCAATATGCGTAGTTTTCATCCATATAGTCTCGATAATCATTTCCCTGAATCGGGTGACCAGGGACCAACATTTAAGGAGGTCTCATATAGTAAGGTATCTTTCGTGGAACCAGAGACAAAAGCTAATCAGCAACGTATTACTGCCATAGTAAATACATCATCGGGCAAAGCATATATATTGGATGTATTCAGGTCGAAAACGAATGATGAAATTCAAAAGCATGAATACTTTTATCATAATCTGGGACATTCTTTTCAGGTTTTTGATAAATCAGATAATGTATTGCAACTAAAAGAAACGGATGAATTGACATCTGCAAACGGTCAGTTAAAAGCATATGATTACTTAACAGATAAAAAGGCTGTTAATATAGATGGTGATGTAAAGGCGTTGTTTACTATTAATGAGGATAACAAGCCTGATAACCTGATGAAGTTATGGATTAAGGGTAGTTTTGATCAAACCGTTTTTACCGCTATGAGTCCCAAAAGTAATGCCATTTCAAAGAGTTCAGGAACTGCTCCTAAATCTCTTTATGGTAAGGAAATGCCTACCTTGATTTTAAGGAGAAATGAACCGGCATGGATTAATCCGTTTGCTATAGTTTTTAATCCTTATTTTGAAAATGGTGTTAATCCAATTTCAAATGTTGAATATAAATCTGTTGACAAAAACTCAGCTTGTCAATCGATAAAAGTTACTCACTCAGATGGATTAACTAGTGATCATATTCTTGTGGCTACATCAGAGGATGATGTGAATTCAAATGATGAGATGTACCAAAAGGGATTATTTTCGGTGGTAAGGCTAGAGAAGGGAAATGAAATCCCTGAATTTATTTTTGCCTCGGGTATTTACCAAATAAAATATAACGAATGGGAAATCTTGGCAGTTAATATTCCTGCAACTGTTTCAATAGTAAAAAATGAGGGAGGTATTGTTGTAGAAAATGATAATCCTGTGGTGTTAAAAATTCCTGTTACAAGTGGCTTTACTCCAACAAAAATACGTTTGTATGATGATAAAGGGAATTACAAAGAAAGAGTAGGAAATATTAACAGGAACAACCCTAACCAAATAGAATTCAGATTAGAGAAAGGCTATAAAAAAGCCTTAATAGTATCGGAATAATTAAAAGAAATCTGAATATATTAAAGATAAAGATTATGCAACAGAAAAAAAATAACATACGACAAGCCGTTTTTCTAATAGTATGCTTGTTAATACTTAATCCATTAAAGGCTAATTTACCTGGTAGTAAGGATGATAATTTTATTATAGTTGATAACCTTTCCGATTTCAAAAATTACATCAATAAAGATGATGTAAAAGTCAAGCTAAAAGAGGGGAATTACCAAATTGATAATGCAAACAGTATTCGTTTTATTCAGGTTACCGGGAATAATTCACATTACGACTTAAACGGAGTTCGTTTTATGGTAGATACTAAATTATTCAGCAGAACGGATTTGAAAAAAAGCGAAGATGGTAACAGTATGTATTGTGCTGTTGAAATCTCAGGGAATAATATAGTTTTTGAAGGTCTCTATATTGAAACATATGGAGGTCAGCCAGGCCGACAAAGTAAAAACAAGATGTTTAACATCGTAGGTTCCAATATTACTTTAAAGAATGTAGAAGTGCGCACAGCAGGTTCTTCACCATGGGGTTATGGTTACTTGTACGGACTTGGAGGAGGTGATGTGCGAAAAATGAATGGTATACGTATAGGCTATCCGGCAAAAAATGTAAAGTTGATTGGATGTCAGGTTCATATGCGAGCTATGGGACATGCCATTTTCTTGCAGGGAGCCGAAAATACTTTAATTGAGGATTGTCATGTAGATGGTTTGCTGCGTACAACAGATGCAATCTTAGCCGAGACTTCGGGATATTGTTTTGATAAAGACTTTTTTGCTCATAAAGGAGGATACATCGAAGGAACTATCGTTGCTGAAGATGGTAAAATCCTTCCCGGTGAAATCATCTCACTAAGTGAAGATGGAATTCGGATGTATCCTGAATATCATGGAAATCCCACTAAAAATACTACGATAAAAGATTGTACTGTTTTTCAAATGCGCCGTGGTATATGTACTGGATTAAGCAAATCTGGAGATAAGGTGATTAACTGCAAGGTTTCAGATTGTGTAGCTACCGGATATAATGTGGGTAACAATGATACCATAATCAATTGTGCTGCTGATGCTAAATATGCAGAAGCATTCTGTGTTCCTTACACAAACGCTAAAAATGCTTATGTTGAAATGGAGATTTTGGATAGCAGAAATGGAATGGCAAACAGTCTGTTGGCAAAGATTAACGGAACGGGTCACCATGTAATTATCAAAACATCCAATACTGATTATATTCCGGATAAAATGGCCATAAAATTGGCTGCATGGGAAGGCTATGGAAGCTTTAACAAAAAAGCAAGAATGCATGCTACAGATATAAAATTGGATAATAAAACAAAAATCAGAGTATTGCTTTTACCAGGAACTATAGATGCAGATATCAAGAGTAATGGAGAAGTAACAGATACATCTCATGAATGAGATCCTTTTGATTTATGGATATAATAAAGTGTGACGAATAAAATTAAAACTAAAATAGAATGAAGCTTAAAAGTCTGTTATTAATAACTCTATTTGGTTTTGCTGTCTGGAGCAAAGCTCAAAATCCTATCCTTAAAAAGGGAGACGCTGGTTTTTTATACATCGCCGATCCTGCTGCTGAAGTGTACAATGGCAAAGTATATGTTTACTGCTCTCACGATGTGGATACAGCAGTAGGTTACAGCACAATGCAAGACTATGTTGTACTTGAATCAGAGGATCTGGTTAACTGGAAAAACCATGGAGTTGTTTTAAAACCTCGAGAATATTCGTGGGCTCACGGACAGATGAATGCACCAGATGTGGCTTATAAAGATGGATGGTATTATTTCTATTTTCCATATAACAAAACACATATCGGGGTAGCAAAAAGTCGCAATCCTGAAGGTCCGTGGGAAGAGGCTGTAACCGATAAGATCACTTCTATTTTCGATCCAACAGTGTTTATCGACGATGATGGACAGGCTTATATTTATGGAAATGATGCAAAAGTCAATCTTGGAGAGAAAGGTAGGCACGTGTATGGTGCAAAACTAAAAGATAATATGATTGAATTGGATGGGCCATGGCAACGCTTAAGCGAAGAAACAGTTAACGAGGCAGTGCATTGTTTTAAACGTAATGGGAAGTATTATTTTATGGGTCGTAAAGGTTGGCGAACAGGCTATTGGATGGCAGATTCACCATTGCCAACTGAAAAATATGCCGAGTTTAAAGGCTTTATTACGCCTACACAAAAGGATGCTCCTGCACATATGTCGGCCATTGAATTTAAAAATCAATGGTACTTCTTCTATCAGCGTGGCGATGTAAATGATGGAACTTTTTGGCGTCGTTCTTCCTGTTTTGATAAAATGGAGTTTAACGAAGATGGAACCATTAAACCAATTGAATATACGCTTGGCAAGGGGGTAAAAACTAATGAGCCGGTAACGCCAATAAAGTGAGTGTTTAAAAGGTAGTAGACTGATTTACAAAGCCTGCTCCGTCCAAGCGGAGGCGCTTAGTCTCAGTATGTTAATAATCAATAGTCTACTTTCTTAATGTATTTATTATCAGTGCAATACAGAAAATTATCGAAGTAATGGAAAGGGATTGTTCCATTATATAGAATAATCCCAAATCGATTGATCAATACAAATTATGCTTGTTGTTGTCTATCAGTTTTTTTGGTTGATTGTAAATAGGTGAAAGGAGTAAAAATGATAAAGTGTAAAATAATTATTTCCACATTACTAATTGGTATAGCAATATTAAGCTGTAAAGATGAAGTCAAAGAAAAATCTCAACCTAATATCATTGTTATTTTATCAGATGATATGGGTTTCTCAGATATTGGCTGTTACGGAGGGGAGATAAATACTCCCAATCTCGATGGTCTGGCAAAAAATGGTTTACGTTATACTCAATTTTATAATGCAGCTCGTTGCTGTCCGACACGAGCCTCTTTGCTAACAGGGCTTTATCCTCACCAATCAGGGTTTGGTCATATGACGAAAGATTTGGGAGCCGAATCTTATAGAGGTGATTTGAGCAATAAGGCAATGACCATGGCTGAAGTTTTGAAACAGGCTGGTTATGCAACTTATATTTCCGGTAAATGGCATGTTACCCCGTATAAACCCAATGATGACAATCCTACAAAACACAACTGGCCTTTACAAAGAGGTTTCGATAAGTTTTTTGGTACTATCCTTGGTGCCGGAAGTTTTTACGATCCTTGTTCGCTTACTCGTGATAATGAGTATATCACACCTTCTGAAGATTTTTATTTTACAGATGCTATCACAGAAAATGCAGTTAAATACATACAAGAACATGATTCGGAAAAGCCTTTCTTTATGTACCTGGCCTATACTGCAGCTCACTGGCCAATGCATGCAAAACCTGAAGATATTGCTAAATACAAAGGAAAATTTGATGAAGGATGGGATGTTCTTCGTCAAAAAAAGTATGAACGATTAAAAGAAATGGGAATTATTAACCCTGATTGGAAGTTATCTGAAAAAGAAGCTAAGATTAAAAATTGGGAAGACGAGGAAAATAAAGCCTGGTATAGTTCATTAATGGAAGTTTATGCTGCTATGGTGGATTGCATGGATCAAGGTATTGGAAAAGTGATGAATACGCTTGATGAAAAAGGTATGAAGGACAATACCTTGGTTTTCTTTTTAGAGGATAACGGAGGTTGTGCAGAGCGTCTGGGGCTTTTTGAGGGCATCAGACCGTATAATAAAGATGTGAAAGCGGATGACCTTAAACCCATGGGTAAAGATGAACGTCAGAGAGATATGAAACCCCAATATACACGAAAAGGGAAACCTGTTTATGGAGGAATAGGTTTAGAACCAGGACCTGATAGTACATATCTGTCATATGATAAGCCGTGGGCAAATGCAAGTAACACACCTTTTAGAATGTATAAACATTATGTACATGAGGGAGGTATTTCAACTCCATTAATTGTGCACTGGCCTGATGGAATTATGGCTAAAAATGAGTTCCGCAAGCAACCTGCTCATATTGTTGATATTATGGCAACCTGTGTGGATGTGGCAGGCGCCAATTATCCGAAAGAATATCATGGCAATCTCATTACTCCACTAGCAGGAACAAGCCTGCTTCCATCTTTTAAGGATCAGGAATTAAAGAACAGAGCACTGTATTGGGAGCATGAAGGCAATAAAGCAATACGCCTGGGTAAATATAAACTGGTATCAAAATGGAGTAAAGATTCGGAATATAACTGGGAACTGTATGATATGGAAAAAGACCGTACCGAAACTCAGGATATAATCAATCAGATGCCAGAAAAGACAAAAAAAATGGAAGCGATGTGGAAAGAGTGGGCAAAAAATACAGGTGTGTTAACATGGAAAACATTTAATGAGATAGAATAAGTATAGTTCTGAGCTCAGTTAAAATCTATATCACAATCATCATGAAAATAAAAAACCATAAAAGAGTCTTTGGGATTTTTATTATATTGTTTATCACTATTTCATTTTTATCTGCAAAAAGTAAGAAACCAAATTTTCTTATACTTGTTGGAGATGATATTAGTGCTTCAAATATTGGTTGTTTTGGAGCAAAGAATCCCAATACAACTCCTAATATTGATAAGCTGGCAGAGGAGGGAATACGTTTTACAAATATGTTTGTTTCCGAAGCAATGTGTGCTCCAACACGGGCAGAGTTATATACCGGATTAGCTCCATATAAAAATGGTTGTACCATTAATCATGCAGCTACTAAAAAAGGTACCCAAAGTATTGTTCAACATCTATCAAAACTTGGCTATCGGGTAGGGCTAACAGGGAAACGCCATTTTAAGCCAAACTCAGTATATCCATTTGAGTTTGTAGATGGTTTTGAGAAGAATTGTGTGATACACGGGGTGGGTCAGGAAGAATGGAATGGCATAGAGGAGTTTATAACCCGTGATCCAAATCAGCCTTTTTGCTTAATTATTTGTTCCATACACGCACATTCTCCATGGGATGCTGGGGATTCTTCTCCCTGGAAATTAGATGAATTAGTGTTGCCAAAGAGTTTCGTTGATACTAAAGAAACGCGACATTATTTTAGGGAATACCTTGCCGAAATTCATATGTTTGATAAACAGGTGGGTAAGGCCAGAACGATGCTTGAACAAAATGAACTGGATAAAAATACGGCTTTGATTGTTTTGGATGAGAATGGTATTGGAATGCCTTTTGGTAAATGGACAACATACGATATGGGTGTGCGTTCAGCTTGTGTGATGAAATGGCCAAAACCTTATGATAAATCCATGGTAACTCCTGTTCTTTCGCAATATTGCGATATATTACCGACATTGATAGATGCTGCCGGAGGTGAAGTTGTGGAAGGGATGGATGGGAGAAGCCTGCTTCCTGTTATTGCAGGTAAAACAAAAAATCATCGTGACAAGGCTTTTTTTGTATACAATAGTGGGCACGAAGGACCTCCATTTGCCTCACGTGCTGTAACTGATGGTCGCTATAAATTGATGTGGACTGTAACTCCGGATAATCTATATGCTGTTAGAACCATTAACGGATTTGATTATGATCATGTAGATAAAATTGAAGACCGCCATGTTCGTAAGATGTATCTTTCATGGTTGGCAAAAGCCAGTTATGATAAAAATGCTATGAGTAGAGTTCAGGCCTTTAAGCACCGTTCTGAATTCCAACTTTTTGATTTAGATAAAGATCCGGAAGAGCTCGATAATCTGGCAGATCATCCTGAATATCAACCGAAATTAAAAGAGCTTCATAAAGCTATTTTGAGTTGGATGAAAGAGCAGGGAGATAATGAGTGGATTAATAATTGAAATCAAATGAAGTAATTGTTGCTATATAACTTTATGAACTAAGTACTAGTATTGATTAAGAAGAAACAGCCATATGGTGAAATTGAGGCTTTCTATATTGTTTTTACTTGGGGTGTTATCTGCTATAGTCAACAGCCAGTCTGTATTCATGGAAAAAGTAAGTTCACAGGATGGGTTGTTTAGTGACCGTTTTTTTAAAACTTACCGTGATAACCAAGGCTATTTGTGGGTAGTTGGTATTAATGGAGTTGCCAGGTATGATGGAAGATATATCCTTAATTTTACCGAAAATAGGGATACTTCAAAGTATTTTATCAAAGGAGAACGTTTTTTTGATGTTACACAGGATAATGCACACAATATATGGGTGGGAGGCGAATCTGGTTTGTATAAATATGATATAATAAACAATCGTTTCAGCTCTTTTGCTACAGATAGAATAAAGAAAGTTAGTTTTTTATATGCACTAAATGATAGTATTTTATTTATTTCAAGTTCTAAGGGCAATTTTCATTTAAATATTTACAATAATGAAATTACCAAATTAAAAGGCAGAGAAAGGGTTTCTTCCATACAAATGGATCATTCAGGGTTAGTGTGGAAAGCAACAAGTAAAGGTATATTGGTATGTAATGAGGATACTGTACTTAAATTGCATGAGAATATTAATGATTTTTGCTTCACTCCAAACAATGAAATATACATTGCCTCCAATAATGGTCTTTATATATTTCACTTGGCAGAATTGACCAGAAAGGAGAATAACTATCAATATATTAGTTCTGATAATAAGCCTTTTAGCCTAAGTCACAACAATGTTACCTCGTTAGCATATCTTAACGGTTCCGTTTGGGCAGGAACAAGGAATGGATTAAACAGGGTTGTTTTAGATTCAGAATATGATATATCAGGGATCCAATTCATCTTTAATGAACCCAACTATCCGTTTTCTCTTTCCAATAATCAAATAACAGATATATATGTGGATAAGGAAGAGATTATTTGGATTTCTACCTATGGAGGGCTCAATAAATTAGATTTGCAGCATCAATGGTTTTCTAATTTTCGACACAATCCTCAAAACCCTTACACAATACATGATAATAGCATCTATCCGGTTTATGGTGATACACTTGGAAACGTGTGGTTTGGTAGTTTCAGGAGTGGTATGTCAAGGTTGAATGTTAATGAGGAACAATTTACACGTTACAATACGAGCAATGGATTCGATATTAACTCTGTTTTCTGCATTTACACAGATCATAAGAATCAAACATTACTGACTGCAGATCACTCATTAAAACTAGCCGATGGAAACGAATTGATTGATTTGGAACTTTTAGACGAAAAGAATCATGCTATCAATTTCAAGCAAATTACTTCAGTTATCCAACATCCTAATGGAAATTATTGGATGTGTGTTGACCGTAAATTAGTTGAATTAAAGCAAGTTTCAAAAAGGCAATTTCAGGTTCAGCGTATCAATAAGGAGAATAACATTAGTGTAATTTGTTTTTTTATTGACAACGAAAAACGTATTTGGGTTGGAACAAGTAATAAGGGAGTGATTGTTATTAATGCTGAAAACAACAAAATAATCGCTGAGATTAACAAGAAAACGCACGAGGTACTCAAAATAAACGAAATTCAAACTATCAGTCAGGATACAAAAGGAAATATTTGGCTGGGATCAGTTAATGGTCTTTACAAAATAGATAAATTGGAAAGAGGAGATCTAAGCCTTGGTAATGTTAAGATTAAAGGCTTTTTTGAGCAAGATGGCTTGACACACAATTATGTTTCTGCGATATTACCTGATAAAAATGGTGAACTTTGGTTGGGAACCTGGAAAGGAATTATAAAATATAATCCAAATGCCTTAGGTTTGGGTAGGTTTATTCCTTATGCTTTTAGCGATGGTTTGGTAGATGTAAAATACAATCGGCGTGGAGCATATCTGGATACCATAAGTAATACCTATTATTTTAGTAGTGTGAATGGGGTAAATTATTTTAAACCCGTAAAAAAATATAGAAATATTGAAGCACCTCATGTTTTAATTCATCAGTTGATAGCAGATGGAGATACGATCCATTTCCCGAAGTCGTATTTAAAAAAAGCAATGGATTTTGAGTTTCAAAAAGATGGAAAGATAAATCAATTGTTGATTGAATATGGTTCCTCAAGTTTATTATCGCCAGGTAAACAGGTTTTTGCATGGAAATTACAAGGAAGAGATGAAACGTGGAACTATACAAGAAATAGGGAGCTTTCAATTAAAGATTTAAATTCGGGCTTATACAATATACATATAAAGGCGGCTTTGCCAGAAGGGGAATTCGGACAACCAATCCATATTTCTGTAAGGGTTAGTTCTGGAAGCTGGATAGTGTTGGTAGTGGTTTTTTTGGTGTTTTTGGTTGTTTTAGTATTGACAATTCTATATATAAAACAACAACGTAAGATCAAACAAAGTAAAAGGGAAAATAAATACGTGTTTTCTAAATTAACCGACGATATAACCAATCAGGCTATTGAACGTTTGACAGAGGTTATGACTAATGATAAACCCTATCTACAGAAGAATCTATCTGTAGAAAAATTAGCACAGTTAATAAATGTGAGTAGTGGAGAACTTTCTCAGATTTTTAATGAACACCTGAATACGCGTTTTTATGAGTATATCAATAAATACCGGGTCGAAGAATTTATACGTTTACTCAAAACCTCGGATGCAGAAATATTAACATTAAATGCACTAGCTGAGAAAAGTGGTTTCTCATCAAAATCTACTTTTTACAGGGCCTTTAATAAGGAAAAAGAAATGACTCCGGCTCAATTTGTAAAATCCTTTGCACAAAGGAGTTGAATTGGTGCAACATTATGCTAAATCTTCTTTAGAAAATACCATTATTTGATTGATAAAAAAACAAATTAAGTGGTGATATAATGGGAATCGGTTGTGATTCCTTATGTATTGGGTAGTAGTGTGTTAGTGGCTTTTGATTCGCCTTTTTCATATCTCTAAATTTAGTGATACTTCATTTTACTACCGTTTTAAAAGATTTATATGAATGACGTATATTTTTATCATTTAATTATGAATTGAAAAAGAGAAAACCTGCGATTAAATGTTTCATCGTTTGTAATCTCTTGCCTAAAATTTAAACAAATGGAGCAAAACAACAATCCAATTAGAAATATGCAACTATTTATAATGTTGCTCATGATGTTTTCAAGTACTATTAATCTTTGGGCTCAGTCCTTGGATAAGCCTAATATCATTTTCCTGATGACAGATGATCAGCGTTGCGACAATATGGGCTGTTATGGACGTCCGGAGTTTAATACCCCAAATATTGATAAACTGTCTGCAGAGGGAGTTACTTTTGATAAGGCTTTTTATGCTGTTGCCATTTGTATGCCCAGTAGGGTAACGATGATGACAGGTCGTTATAATTCAAATCATCGGGTAGGGTTTGTATATCCTGATAACTTCACCCTTTCGCAAGCCGATTTTGCCAAAGGCTACCCTGCAATTCTTAAAAGAGCTGGATATCGAACCGGATTTATAGGTAAGGTTGGGTTTACTGTTTCTGAGAAGGCTCAAAGACCAAGTACACCCAAAGAGCATTTTTACAAAGAAAATATGGGTGATGTATTTGATTATTTTGCTGGTACCGAAACACATGATAGAAATGGTATGATTACATGGCCGGAGAATGATAAGGAACTACAGGAAATATATAAAGCAGGCAGAGAAAATTCAGGAAGAACATTGAGAACTGGAGAAGCCATGTTGCACTTTATAGAAACGCAGCCAAAAGACCAGCCGTTTTGTTTATCAGTGAGCTTTTATGCCGTAAAGCATGACAATAACAAAGATATCTATTGGCCCCACTTTGAGCAATATAAGGATTATGAAATGTCGGTTCCGGAAAACTGGGTGGAAAAGAATGATAAACTACCGGAGGTTGTAGTTGAAAATGCCCGAGGTCCCCGTCTGCATGCTCAACGTTCATCTACGCCAGAAAAGTTCCAGAGATTGGTGCGACGATTTGCTACACAGGCTTATAGTGTTGACGAGCAGGTGGGATTATTGGTTGAAAAATTGAAGGAGAAAGGGATGTTGGAGAATACTGTTATTATTTATACCAGTGATAATGGCCGCTTTCAGGGATCGCATGGCCTTTTTGATAAATGTTTGCTTTATGAGGAATCTGTAAAAGCGCCTTTGATTGTGTATGATGGAAGAGTTCCTAAGGAAAAACGTGGATTCAGGGAGGATGCTCTAATTTCTTCAGTAGATATGGCTCCTACTATTCTCTCTTTAGCTGGTTTTGAAATACCAAAGAGTATGCAAGGACGAGATTTTAGTGGAATTTTGAATAAAACACAGAACATGAAAAAATGGAGGGATGCTGTGTTTATGGAAGATCTTTTTATTGTAGATATGTTCAATGCAAAGAATAAGGAGAATGTAGATGAAATCCATAAGATCATGATTAATGAAAACAAATCATATCGCAGTCATGGAATCCGAACCGACCGTTATAAGTATTTTGTGTACTATGAGCACAATCCTAAAATTGAAGAGTTATATGATTTGGAAAAAGACCCTCTGGAGCAAGATAATTTAGCAAATAATCCGGAGTATTCAAAACTGCTTAAAAAGATGCGAAAGCAAATTGAAGCAATGTATCAAGATGCACTTCAATAAAACACTAACAATATATTTTCCTTATGAATCTAATTAAAAGTTTAATCGTTTTAATTGCGCTATCACTTGTAGCATGTAATGCTGAGAAAGAAAAGAATAAAGAACCAAAACCCTACGATGGAACCTGGGAATCCTTGCAAAAGATGCCTGTTCCGGATTGGTTTAACGATGGTAAAATTGGCATTTTTATTCATTGGGGGCCTTATAGTGTTATTGGCTATCGTAAAGGAGGACGTGGATATTCAGAACATGTGCCTAAGATGATATATCGCGATCCCGAACATTATTATCCATATGTAAATGAACGTTGGGGAGCTAATCCTCCGGAGTTTGGTTATAAGGATATAATTCCAGAATTCAAGGCCGAAAATTGGAATCCGGAAGAGTGGGCCAAACTTTTTAAGGAAGTTGGAGCGCATTATGTAGTGCTAACGGCCGAACATCACGATGGTTGGGCCAATTGGGATTCTGATTTAACACCATGGAATGCTGTTGATATGGGACCTAAGCGTGATATAGTGGGAGACCTTGGTAAAGCGGTTCGCAAACAAGGACTGAAATATGCACCTTCTTATCACCGCGAGCGTCATAGTTCTTTCTTTGCCGAAAAATTGTATGTAGTTAACGCTACTCCACTGCCAGATATTGTTGAAGAAATTAAACGTGAACCTAAAGCAGCCTCGTTATATGGGCCATTTGGCTTTTCGAAAGAATATGTGGATGATTACGTGGCTCGATGGAAAGAGATTGAGGAAAAATACAAACCTGATATGTTATGGATGGATGATTTTCCTATTTATACCCGTGATGGCAACAATGTGCGAAAAGGAAAAGCAAAACCTTTAATCAAATATTTCGACGATCAGGTTCGGGGTATGATTACCGATTTTATGAATCAGGGAGCTGCCAATGGTCAGTCAGTTTACGTGAATAATAAAGGAAAAAACAGAAACTGGCCTGATGGTGTGGGATGTCTTGAAAAGGATAACCTTAAACTAAAAGTCATTGGCCCCAAGTGGCAGAGCTGTACCACTTTTGGTACTTCATTTGGATATTTAGAGGGTGATAAATATAAAAGTGTTGAAGGTGTTATTCATGAAATGGTTGAAGTAATTAGCCGCAATGGAAATTTCCTGATCAACATTGGCCCAAAGTCAGATGGTACTTTAGTGCCAGAGCAGGTTGAGCGATTGAAAGCTATGGGAGAGTGGTTGAAAATTAATGGAGCTGCAATTTATGGATCCCGCTACTGGAAAGTGAACCAACAGGAAAATGAGCATCTTTCGTTTACCACAAACGGAAAGAAACTTTACGCCATTAAATGTGCGAAGCCTTTAGAACCTTTTGTTATTGAAGCTACAACAGGATGGGATAACAAACAGATTAAATCCGTAAGTCTTCTTGGATCAGATGCAGAAGTTATATGGGAGGTGACAGCTGAAGGTCTTCGTATTGACCCACCAAAGGATCTGGGAAGTAGCCAGCATGCCTGGTCTTTTGAGATTGTTACATCAGAAGAACAACATCATCCGAACGTAATTCAAACAGATGTTGATAAAGCATTTAAAGGAACCAAAAAAGTGGATTTAGATGGGAATGCAAAATAAAATTGAATTAAATCCTCTATTGTAAAAAATCTAAAAAGTAATATAATGAAGTATAAGTTGAATATTGGCATTGTGCTAGTTTGTTTATTTTTTACCTCTTGTTTCAAGGAAGATAAAATAGTATCCATCGAAAACCTTTTGACAGAAATGATCGATCGTGATTCGCAAACACGATTCCCCAAGGTAGATTTTCGCCTAAAGCAGGAAAGTAGCTACAACAGAGTTTCTGTTACTCCTGAAGATAGTGCGGCATGGTATTTTAACCATGATTTGAATTCGAATGACAAAGACCATAACTTCATTAGAATAGAAGAAAAAAATGGAGAAAAGGAATGGGTTTTGATGGATCATCAGGGAGCTGGAGCAATTGTGCGTACCTGGATGCCTTTTTTAAAGCCCAATAAATCCGATGCAGATATGGACATTAAAATATACCTTGATGGCGCAGAGGAACCTACCTTGCAAGGAAATATGTTGGGATTGTTAAATGGGGATGGCTTAATTCCTTATCCCTTTGCACATAAGTCTTTACGCTCAGCGGTATCTTTTTTTCCAATTCCTTATGCCAAAAGTTGCAAAATTACAACCACAGGACGTCCTTTTTTCTTTCAGTTTACCTACCGTGAGTATGCCAAGGGAACAAAAGTAAAAACCTTTACACTTGATGATTTTAATGCTAATGCTGAATTCATAAAAAAAGTTGGAGATGAAATCTTGTCCCCACAAAGCAAAAACAAGGGACAGAATATATCATTCCGAGAGCAACTTTCTGGCAAGAAAGAGAAAAGTGTAGAGTTGCCTTCAGGTGGTTCTGCCATCAGAAACTTATCTATAAAGCTTGATAATTACGATTCCGCCTCCGTTACACGATCAGTTATTCTTAAAATGAAATTTGATGGCAAAGAAACCGTATGGTGTCCTATCGGTGATTTTTTTGGAACCGGTATTGGTTTGCACCCATATCAGGGTTGGCATAACACGGTGGCTGAAGATGGAACATTGAGCTGTCGTTGGGTGATGCCCTATCAGGAATCAGCTAGCATATCTATTGAAAATCTCGGGAAGGAACCCATCGATATTGAATTAAACGCTGTGGTTGGAGACTACCAATGGAATGAGCAAAGCATGTACTTTCATGCAGCATGGCGAGGACAGTACCCCGTATCCACACGCCCATTCTCTGACTGGAATTATATAACTCTTAAAGGGCGTGGTGTATATGTTGGAGATGCGCTTACTGTTATGAATCCCGTAAAAAAATGGTGGGGCGAAGGAGACGAAAAAATCTGGGTCGACGGTGAAGATTTTCCATCGATATTTGGCACCGGTACCGAAGATTATTACGCTTATTCCTGGGGAGGAAAGAGTACCGATTTTTACCAACATCCTTTTCATGCTCAGCCTCGATGTAATGTTTACAATAAGTTAAATCGAAAAACCGGAGATGAGCGGAATACACAAGGTTACAGTACTGAAACACGCACTCGTTCATTGGATGTAATGCCTTTTTCATCATCTCTAAAATTGGATATGGAAATTTGGAGCTGGACAGATTGTGAGCTGGGCTATGGCGTAGGAGTAATGTGGTATGGCGATGCTGAGACCACATCCAATAGGATTCCTGATCCAAAAGAAGCATTGAATGTTCCAGAATTGCCAATAGAGTTTGAAAATAATTAAAATAGAACAATGAAATTCAGACAAGTTCTAATTGCCATTAGTGTTGTGCTTCTGCTAAGTAATTTTACAAACACAAACAAAAAAGCGAAAAAAGCACTTCCCAACGTCATTCTGATATTAGCCGATGACATGGGATATGGAGAAATTGAAGCGCTTAATCCTGACCGAAGCAAAATCCCGACACCCAAGTTAAATCAGCTGGCCTCAGAGGGAATGGTTTTTACAGATGCGCATACCAGTGCTTCTGTTTGTACGCCATCCAGATATGCCATGTTAACCGGTAGGTATAATTGGCGTACACGATTGCAAAATGGAGTTGTTAAGGGAGGAGAGGAGCCGTTGATAGCGTCTGATAGGATGACTCTGGGACATTTGTTTCGGGAACATGGTTATAGCACTTCACTTGTGGGTAAATGGCATCTGGAATATCACTATGAAGTACCAAAAGAACTAAAGGATGTAAAACCCCAAAAGAAAAAAGGGAGATACCTGGCAAAAGTACCTGTAGGAACAATAATTCCGGATGGCCCGATTACGCGGGGCTTTGATACTTTTTATGGTTTTCATCATTCAAGAGCAATGAGTAGCATTGTTCGCAACGATAAAATTGTTGAAGAAATAGATGTGGTTGATGTGTTGCCTGTATTAACTCATGAGGTGACTAAGATAATTGACCAGAAAGCAGAAGATGCCAAAAATGGGAATCCCTTTTTTATTTATTTCGCTCAAAATTCACCACATACACCAATAGTTCCAGCTAAGGATTGGCAGGGTAAAACAAATTTAGGAGATTATGGTGATTTCGTTGCACAAACAGATGGTTCTGTTGGGTCAGTGTTGGAAGCATTAGAGCGCAACGGACTTAGCGAGAATACTATTGTAATTTTTAGTGCAGATAATGGGACATCAAAGGCTGCAAATATTCCAAAGCTCCAGTCTCAAGGGCATTATCCCAGTGCATGGTTGCGAGGTTCAAAAGCCGACTTGTGGGATGGTGGTCATAGAGTACCATTTATTGTTCGTTGGCCAAAGCAGATTAAATCAAATACAGAATCAGATCATTTGGTATGCCTTTCGGATTTGATGGCCACTTTTGCAGAGTATTTTTCTTATGATATTCCTGAAAATACTGCAGAGGACAGCAAGAGCTTTTTGAATGCGCTTTATGGTAAGCCTGTAAATAATCCTCGAAAAGAGATTGTTCATCACTCTATCGATGGACGTTTTTCTATTCGGAAGGGAGATTGGAAATTATTATTAGCTCCAGGTTCAGGAGGCTGGAGTTCTCCAAAAGATTATGAAGCAAAAGAAGCAGGTCTTCCTGATATGCAGTTATATAATTTAAAACAGGATATTGGAGAAGAAAATAATTTGATGAGTAAATACCCTCAAAAGACGGATTCGCTGATTAACTTATTAGAAAATTTTGTTGAAAAGGGAAGAACTACAGAAGGGGCTGTTCAGTCAAATGATACAGAAATAGATATTTGGAAGAAGCACAAGGATTTCAGAAAGAAGAAATAAAATTTATAAGCATGAAGTCATTATTAAAATTTTTACAACTCTTAATAATATTAATGGTTGTTGCATCCGGATGTACGCAAGAATGTAAAGAAGAATCCTGGATTTTAGATTCACAAGAGGATTGGCAGGCCAATGTGGCTAATTTGTCAAATATAGAGATAGCAGAAGGGAAGGTTGTTCCTACTGCAACTGAAGCCTCTTTTAAAAGTTCTGTTAAAAAGTTCGCTAATAAACAGGCTGTTAAATCTATCACTTTTTCTCAATCACCTGAATGGTTAAATTGGGAGCCTGTTTCTAATGTCGGACCATCTAACTTAGGAGATGCCCCTGTGGCATTACAGCTGGGTGATGGTAACTATTGGATGTTTGGCAGGTACGGAAAAAGTAAAAGTCAGAAAGATGGAACTTTTCAAGGAGAGGACGCTACTCTTGAAGGTTTTAATATGAAGTTAAAAACTACTCCCTGGGCTAACCAATTCGATGCTCCCGGAGGATTGAAAGAAGGGCTTGGTGGGTATCATGCCTGGCAAAGTAAAGATATGGTGAATTGGGTTCATCATGGTCCCGTGTCAGATGGTTTTGCAAAATGGTCAACCACAGCTGAGTATGCGGATGGAAAGCTTTATTTATACTATGATTTTCCAAACGATCAGGATCCGCATGTTTATGTTGACGAGGACTTAACTGATGGTGCTCCGGGTAAAAATATGGGAATGGCTTTTAACGATCCATCTGATGGTTCAGATTGTGCTGTAATCCGCGACCTGGATGGAAATTTCCACTTAATTGCAGAAGATTGGTCGCCGATTGATGCTTCCACCCATGCATGGGATTCTCCGCTGGCGGTTCATGCCGTAAGTCCTGATGGAATCAATGATTTTAAAATATTAAACCCTCCAGTGGATGAGCGTACCCAACCAACTGGTAAATTTGCTGAATATGCGCATCCGCATTGGCATTTAGAAGATCCGAAAAATTATCCGGGAAAAACAGTGGAAGTTGACGTTCCTCAACATAGAATGAAAGCTGGAGATACCCGTGCATTTGCAAGATATGAGGTGCATGAACCGGAGCAGAATGCTTTTGGCGACTGGGCTTCTATTTCAATTGGAGGACAATACTATTTGTTTTGCGATTATGATCAGGCAGGTAAACATGGTAAAGAAAATATGAGTGTTGCCTGGTTTACTTCCGATGATATTAATAAACAGTTTACCTTTTGTGGAAATATCGGTCAAGGACATCCCGATCCCGATGTGATGTTTGCCGAAGGGAAGTTTTATATGCTTACGCAAACTAAATACGATTATATTAGTTCCGGACCATGGGTAGAAACTGTAGAAGTTCGTGTTGGTGTGGATACTACCAATGATGGAGCCATTGACAATTGGGGTGAATGGCAAATCGTGAAGGAACAATATGATTATATAGAAGGTTTTGCCAAGCAGATAAAGAAAATTCCTGCGCAGATGGATCTTTCTGGATTGCCCAAGGGATATGCATTTCAGTTTGAAGTTAAAATCAAGGATAGTACCGAAAACCAATCAAAACCGATACTGGATAAAGTTGTACTTTCATTTTAAATGAGATTATTATCCATCTTATGTATAGAAAACTTAATGAAGTATTGAATACATAGACTAATTAAAAAAAAATAAGGATAGAGCCTGGTGCAAGTGCCGGGCTTTTTTGTGTTCACTTTCTAAAGCATAGCATAACAAATTATGTATAAAGGTGGGTGGTTAAGAATAGTATAAAATATGTTGCATTTATATTTTAATATATGGATTGCGTTATAGAAAACAGTCTCTTATGTTAGTAGTTTTTGGTTGGTGTATGTGTTTGGTATACAGTATGGTTGGTTTGTTTTATAGCGTGGGCTCGTAATTACACCTCTATTGTTTCCTGTATCCATTTAATTGGGACTTTTTTAATATTTAAAGTGTGACCGAATTTATAATTTTAAGAAGTTAGTACAGAGTGTTTTTAAAGAGCTAGAAAAACTAAAAAATTATATAATGTTTTACTTAAGGAATATTTTATTGTGCTGTTTATTCAGCCAGATATTTTTTTTCTCGGCATATGCAGGAAATTTTGTTTTTGATGTTGAGAAAACCGCAAATTCAGTGTCTATCGTAAAAGATAGTTTAAAGATTACAATAGAAATAGTTGATGAATCTATTATTCATGTACAAAAGGAATTGTTAGGCAATAGTAAAAAGGAACTGCCGGATTTTGTTACGGTATTAAAACCTCAGAATGTAGACTGGAAAATTAAAGAAAGGAAAGACCAGCTTACTATTAGTACAAATAGCATAACGGTTACGGTAAAAAGCGATGGTACAATTGAGTACAAAGATAAAGATGGCAAAAAATTACTTGCAGAAATCAATGATATGACATACGTCAATCCTGATTCAGAAGGAAATGATGTTTCACAGGCATTTGTAGCGGGTGACGAAGCTCTATATGGATTGGGGCAATTTCAGAGTGGTATCATGAATTGGAAAAATGTACCGATTCGACTGCAACAATACAATCAGGAAATTGCCATTCCATTTATAGTTTCTACCAAGGGGTATGGAGTATACTGGCATAACTATAGTTTAACCGACATTAACGAGCCACAAAACGAAATTCAGTTTGCTGCAGCAGGTGTCGCAAAGAGCAAAATCGATGAGCAAATTGCTCCGGTAGATGGAGAAAAGGAAAATGTAGCAGCTTATGCAAGTAAGGAAGCGGTAGATAAAAATATTAGGGAAACCATATTTACTCCATCTAAAACTGGTGAATACACTTTCCTTGCGTTAAGTGATGATAATGGGCGTATGCGAGGTGAAATTAAGGTTGCAATTGATGGAGATGAGATTATTAATTATTCCACTATATGGATGCCCAGAAGATATTCAGGTAAAAAGTATCTGGAAGCAGGTAAGTCATATAAAGTAATCTTCCAAAATACTGGAGCTAAAATACCGGGGAAGTTATTTTATAATGAACCCGATTTCAATAAAACAGTTTTTAGTAGTCAGGTAGGAAATATTATTGATTATTATTTTATTCAAGGGAAAAACCCGGGAGAGATTATAGCCCAAAATCATAAACTTACCGGAAAGGCACCGATGTTCTCAAAAGCGGCATACGGTTTTTGGCAATGCCGTGAAAGATATCATAATCAGGCAGAGTTATTGGAAAATGCCAGAGAATTGAGAAAAAGAGAGATTCCCGTGGATTATATTGTGCAGGACTGGTTTTATTGGCCAAAGAAAACAAAAGGACCAGAATGGGATAGAGAAAAGTATCCTGATGCCGGGGCGATGGTGGATGAGTTAAAAGATCTGAACATGAAGCTGATGGTTTCTGTATGGCCTGAGGTGAAAAATGGTCCCCTTGAGGAAAAATATGAGCTCACAAAGATCAAAAGCAGCAATTATGTGGATATTTACGATCAAGGTGTTAGTGAACGATTTTATCGTATGTTGAGCGATTCTATGTTTCATTTTGGAGTTCATTCTATATGGTTGGATGGAACGGAGCCAGAGGGAGTTAAAGATGTTAAGTCTATGACAGCAGTTGGTCCCTTTGAGTCTGTACACAATACATACTCATTGGAGGTGACCAGGACAATGTACGAGGGCAGAAGAGAAGAATTTCCAAATGAGCGTGTTTTTAACCTGACCAGATCGGCCTATTCAGGACAACAGAGATATGGGGCTGCGTCCTGGTCGGGCGATGTGGAATCTTCATGGGAACAATTATCAGAACAGATTGCAGCAGGTCTTAATTTTACCATGGCCGGAGTTCCTTACTGGACACATGATATTGGGGGTTTCTTTAGAGATTCAAAATCAATTAATCCACAATTTGATAACCAGTATACCAATCCTGAATTTATAGAGTTGTTAACACGTTGGTTCCAGTTCGGTACTTTTTGCCCAATCTTCCGAATCCATGGCTATGTTTCAGAAACGGAAATTTGGCGATATAATGATGATTTTGAAAGCACTGCCCGAAAGTTTATAGACTTGCGTTACCAACTTATGCCTTATATATATTCACAGGCCTGGCAAATTACCAACAACAGCAGACAGTTAATGAGTCCCTTGGCTTATCACTACCCTGATGATAAAAATACGTGGGGTATCAAAGACCAGATGTTTTTTGGTGAATCAATTATGGTTGGTTTGGTGACTGAGTATAAGCAACGAAAGAAAGATATCTACCTTCCTGAGGGAGAGTGGTATAATTTCTGGAATAGTGAGCTGATTAAAGGTGGTAAAATAATTAATGTGGATGCAGCTTTGAATGAAACACCAATATTCGTTAAAGCCGGATCAATTATTCCATTTGGTCCCAAAGTACAATATGCTACACAGAAAACTGATGAACCATTAACCATAAAAATTTATCCGGGCAAGGATGCTGAGTTCACGCTTTATTTTGATGATAATGAAACCTATGATTATGAAGATGGTGCTTATTCAGAACTTGTGCTTATGTATGCAGAAGACAGCAAGACAATCAGTATCAAAAAAGGTAAAGGAAACTATATCAACTTTAAGAATAATCCTTTAAAGTTAAAACTGGAGCTAGTTGGAAAGGAAAAATCAAGCAAGATATTGTTTAAAGGTAACGATGTAGTTGTTAATCTTTAAACCAGAGAAAAATGAAGATTTTTAGAAAACTATATCTACTTGCGTTCTTTGTAACCTATTTCTTTTGTGGCTCAATACAAATAGTTTGTGCCCAGGAAGAAACTGCGAATCAGAATGTAGAAAGAATATATAAAATTTGGGATGATCAGCCAGCACCTAACAGAGGTGGAGACTTTAACATTAAAAAAGCCCGGGGATATCCATATGATGAAGATTGGGAACTTTATTCGTACCCTATTGGTAATGGGTATATGGGGGCTAATATTTTTGGCAGGACGGATACCGAACGGATACAGCTTACGGAAAAGACTTTAGCTAATGAAGGATTATATGGTATTGGTGGATTGACAAGTTTTGCAGAGATAAATCTTGAAATCAATCATAATAATCCTAAAAAATATAGTCGCTCCATTAATATTAACGAAGCCATTTCCTATGTCAATTATACCAATGATGGAGTAGAATATACCAGGGAACATTTTATAAGTTATCCTGATAATGTATTGGTCGTTAAGCTTAGTGCCAATAAAAAGGGTAAAATATCGTTCAAGCTAAAACCGGAAATTCCTTACCTGAGAGATTCAACTCAAAAAAACACCAGAACGGGTGTGATGACGGTTGAAAAAGACCTGATTACTATGTCTGGCTTTATTGAGCATTTTAGTGTAAACTACGAAGGACAAATCAAAGTGGTCAACGAAGGTGGAACGTTATCAGCTATACAGAAGGGTGATCAATCAGAAATTATAGTTTCAAATGCTAATAGTGTAGTTATAATAATTGCTGCTGGCACTAACTACGAGTTAAGCCAGCAACTTTTTTTGGAAGATGTACATCATAAAAAACTAGATCCGACTCAGCTTCCTCATGATAAGATAAGCAAGTTGATAAAAGTGGCAGAGGATAAAGGATATGAAAAACTAAAAGAAAGTCACCTTGAGGATTACCAAAACTTATTTTCGAGGGTTCAGCTAAAATTCAATTCCGATGTACCCAATGAGCCCACTAAAACATTGTTAGAAAATTACAAATCCGGTTCAGCGAATAATTATCTGGAAGAGCTGATGTTCCATTATGGGCGATATCTGCTAATTTCTACTTCACGCAAAGGAGCGCTTCCTTGTGGTTTACAAGGTGTTTGGAGTCAGTATGAGGTAACTCCATTTACTGGGGGATTTTGGCATAATATTAATGTTCAGATGAATTATTGGGGCGCATTTAATTCCAATTTGGCTGAAACATTTACGCCTTATATTGAGTTTTTTGAAGCCTATCATCCCAAGGCGGCCAGGTTGGCAACTCAGTTTCTTAGAAAATATCATCCAACAGCATTGACTAAAGATGGAACTGATAATGGCTGGACTATAGGTACAGGAACAACACCATATAAAATAGTAGCACCTGGTGGTCACTCAGGTCCTGGAACAGGAGCGCTTACTACTAAAATGTTTTGGGATTATTACGAGTTTACAATGGATACTGCCTTTCTTCGGCAAACTGCCTATCCTGCTATCCTGGGTATGAGCAAGTTTTTGTCAAAGACATTGGTTCCATCAGGGGACAGTCTTCTATTGGTAAATCCATCTGCGTCTCCGGAGCAAAAACATAATGGAGAAAACTATATTACAGCTGGAACTACTTTTGATCAGGAACTGGTTTGGGAAAACCACAATGACTTACTGAAAGCATCAAAAATTTTAGGTATAGACGATTCTTATATTGAGAATGTGGAGGGTGAGATCACCAAATTGGATCCAATCCTTATTGGCAAATCAGGGCAGGTTAAAGAGTTTAGGGAAGAGAAATACTATGGAGAAATAGGTCAAAAACAACACCGGCATATATCTCACCTTTGTGCCCTTTATCCCGGAACGCTAATCAATTCATCAACCAAAGAGTGGATGGATGCAGCTATTGTCACCTTGGATTTAAGAGGGAACAATACAACTGGCTGGGCTATGGCACACAGAATGAATGCCCGGGCCAGAACCGGAGATGGTGAGAAAGCACATGAAGTGTATGCAAAATTTATTAAGGAAAGAACCTTGCCAAACTTATGGACTACCCATCCTCCATTTCAGATCGATGGCAACTTCGGATGTATGGCAGGTGTTGCTGAAATGCTTCTTCAAAGTCACCAAGGATATATAGAACCTTTGGCAGCTCTGCCTAAAGCATGGGTTAGTGGTGAATACAAAGGTTTGGTAGCCAGGGGTAATTTTGAATTATCGGTATCCTGGAAAGATGGCAAATTAACTGATATAGAAATATTCTCCCGGTGTGGAGGTGTTTGCAAACTTAAATATCAGGGTATTGGAAATGCTTCTGTTACCGATAGTAATGGAGTGCCTGTCAATACGGTGTATAGCGATGGAGGCATCTTGTCTTTTAAAACAGAAAAAGGAGTTAAGTATAGATTTAAACAGATTCAGTAATGAAATGAGCCATGTAAAATTGGATAATTAAATTTTCTTGAGAGTTTGCACGTAATTCTATAGTGCCTTTAACTTAAGAAAGTTACATGGTGAATTTCTTAAGTTAAAGGCATTACCGTAATTCTGTGGACAGGTAATACAACAAATGAAAATCATAAACGCATGAACAAAATAATAACAGCTTTAGCAAGTCTTGTATTTATCTTGAATTTAAGTCAGGTACAAGCACAGCAAATTACTGATGAGGAAAGAATGGAGTGGTGGACGGAGGCCCGCTTTGGGATGTTTATTCACTGGGGAATTTATTCGGTTCCTGCAGGATTTTATAAAGGAGAACCCCAAAAAAACTCGGCAGAGTGGATTATGAATCGAGGGAAGATTCCTGTAGCTGAATATGCCAAATATGCCGAATTGTTTAATCCAACCTTATTCGATGCTCAATCTTTTGTTGGATTAGCTAAAGAAGCCGGCATGAAATATATGGTAATTACTGCTAAGCATCACGATGGTTTTGCCATGTTCGATTCTGAGTGTAATCCGTTTAATGTGGTTGATGCTACTCCCTTTGGACGTGATGTGATGAAAGAGCTTGCCGATGAATGTGCCAAACAAGGGATTAAATTTGGATTTTACTATTCGCAGGCGCAGGACTGGAGCCATCCCGGGGGAATGGGGAACAATTGGGATAAGACTATGCAGCGCGTCAGTACTGATGCTTATGTACTTGAAAAGGCACTTCCGGAAGTAAATCAGCTTTTAACCCAATATGGGGATATTGCAATTTTTTGGTGGGATACGCCACGTAAAATGAGTAAAGAAGTTGTGGATAGCTTACATCATGTAACTACTGATTTGCAACCGGCCATTATTACTAACGATCGTTTGGGTGATGAATATCCTGGGGATCATAAAACGTATGAGCGTCACATGCCAAAGAAAAAGCCGGATGACAAATACTGGGAATTATGCCAGCCAATTAGCGGAAGTTGGGGATATCGTAGTGATGATCAGAATTTTAAATCCCTGGAATCATTATTGGGTAATCTGGCTAATGCAGCGAGTATGGGTGGTAACTACTTGTTAAATGTTAGTCCAACTTGTTTAGGAACCTTGTCTCCTAAAGCCGTTGAACGTATGAAAGGGATAGGTGCATGGATGGCAAAGAACAGCGAAGCGATTTACGGAACTCAGCCTAGTCCTTGTAATAAAGTGGATTGGGGATATATAACCATGAAAAGCGTAAGAGGCAAAACAAAATTGTATTTGCATGTTTTTGATTGGGAAGCTGGTAAAATTGAGGTGCCTATCACCAATAAGTCAGCCGAAGCTTATTTGTTAACCAATAATGCAAAGCGATTTAAAGTTAAGCCTGGACAAGAGGGTTTAAGCATTCAACTATCCGGTAAAGCTCCTGATAAGATTAACTCTGTAATTGTGCTGGAATTGCCTGATGTTCCCAATGCTATTGCTCCAAAACCATTCGGACAGGATAAAAATGGAGTTGTTGCGTTTATGACCGAAAGTGCTGAGTTTGAGAATTTGCAAGGGATTGGTATAAAGTATAACAGTTCGAAAGATTGTGTTGGAAATTGGAAAAACGAACACGAAAGAGTGTATTGGACTTTTGATATTGAAAAACCATCCTCTTTTAATATAACATTTAAAACCGCCGGTTTAGAGGATTCTGAATTTACAGTGGAAGTTAATGGTCAGAAACAAACCGTAAAATTACCAGCTACTGGCGACTATGGTAATTTTAATACACTGGAAATAGGAAACTTTGATATTAAAGAGCCAGGTTCGTATAGAATAATCTTTAAGCCTGTGTTAGGAAAATGGCATACGACAAATCTTAAGGATGTAATAATGACGCCAATAAAGTAAGTGTTTCTTTATAAATATTTATTGGTTTAAAATTTTGATTATCAATAATTAATCAATAAAGGACAGGGTTTGATGTAGTAGAATAGATCGCGAGTGGATAATTTTTAAGAAAAAAAAGAAAAAATATATAAAATGAAAATCCAAGTTTTAATTGTAAGTATGCTGTTGGCCCTGGCATGTGTTACAAATGCACAAATTATAAAATCAATTGGCAGTAACGATTTCTCAGACTGGTCGGGAATAGCCAAAGTAAAAAAGAATGTGGCTACAGTAAATGGAGGTGATTCCATTTCCTACACCTACTCAAATCAAAATCGGGTTTATTTCCCTGGAATTAGTCGTCCATTTAATGGTGATGCTGCAGATTGGACAAAGTATTCAGGTATCGCATTCGAGATTTGTATAGATACAGAGTTACCAACAGAGGTTTCAGCCATACTTAAAGTGGACTCTCTTGATTATAGTGAGTTGAATCCGGTTAGTATAGCCAAAATTAGGTTAACAGGTAAAGGCTGGCATTCTGTTTACATCCCCTGGGATATGTTTGATATTGATTTAGGGCAAAGAAGAGGAACTCTTTTTGCAATTAAACATGTGTTACTAACGGCGGCTACGGATGAAAATTATAAGATTCGAAATGTAAAAGTTACCAAAGGACTTACCACTTCTTTAGACGCAGGCGTTCTCGGGAAATCATCGGATGCCGGATCACAAGTAACCTACGAATTTGAAGTGGGTAATACCAGCAATATAAAACAAGGTGTTCAACTATTGGTGCAAACTATGGGTTGGGAGTCGATGGAGGCCAGCCTGAATATGGATGCTGTTAATTTGGAACCTGGAGAGGTCCAAACACTCCGTCTAACAGTAAATATCCCGGAACATTTGCCAACGGGGATTCGTGAAAAACAAATCATTAAAGCCATTTCAAACGGACTTGGAGCTGCGGAAAATACTATTGAGTTTACTACAGCCGTAAGTGTTCCAACTCCAAATATTGTTTTTACTGCCAAAGGTTGGCAAAAGGTTAAAGAGAAGGTAGAAAAATATGATTGGGCTAAAGAAGGTTATGAAGAATACATCAGAAAAGCACAAAAATGGGAAGTGCCGGAGGGGAATGATTTCTCAGATATTGAAGGACGACCATTAGGAAAATCTGTTTTTCATACCAATGGATTTGAAATATTCGACTGTGCCGTAGCTTATCAACTCACCGGAAATGAAGAATATGCAACCAAATGTTTAAAACTATTGCGTCGTTTATCAGATCCAAAAACAGGATATCCTGCTACGTTGGTTGGCGGAAGTAATTCCTTTGTGGGTGAGGGTAAATTCTGGCAGAATGTGGGTAAAATGTACGATTTGGTGAGAAATAGCAAAAAATTCACAGACAAAGACCATAAACAAATACAGGAGACCTTCAGATTATTTGCTACGCAAACCATTAAAGGTAATAGCAAAGGAGCCATAAGCAACTGGAATGTAGCGGAGTTAACTGCTGCATTTTACTGTGCCATGAACCTGCAGGATTGGCATTTGATCGATCAGATTCTTTATTCAGAAACAGGAATATTTAAGCACCTGGAACATGGTATCATGAATGATGGCTGGTGGTACGAGTGTGCGGTTGGATATAATACCTGGGTAGCTCAGGAGTTTTCGCAAATTGCCATAGCATTAGAACCCTGGGGTATCAACTTTAAGGATATGAAATTCCCATTGGGTACCAGCAAGCATTTTTCATTACTAGCCAGCAGACGGCAAGGTGGTATAATGGGTATGGAGTTTGAGAAGTGGGGAAATATGGAACGAAACTATGTTAGCATAAAAGATATGTACGATGCAGTTGTTCCTTTTTTAGATTACCGTGGAGTTATTATGGCGGTTAATGATGCTGTTGAATCTAAAGTATCAGGAGGTGCTTTTGAGTTGGCATATTATTTATACCGCGACCCGGAATATGCAGCCATTATTAATCGTGGAGGATCACGGGATTTGCTATATGGAGTTCCTGAATTACCGCAAGTGAGCTCCGAGAAAATGAAACAATCTGCTTATGCTGATAATATGGGTATTGTTCAGTTAAGATCTCAAACCAAAGGGCGTGAACAACGTGATCAAATACAAGCTTCCTTGCATTATGGTTCTCATGGAGGTTATCATGGGCATTTTGATAGAACCAGTTTGGTTAATATGGGACGTTATGGGCGTAGTTTTTACGGAACATTGGCATACTGGTTTAAATACCAGAGTTATATGTACAAGTTCTGGAAACAGACTTCCATTAATAAAAACATGGTGGTGGTAGATGAAAAAATGCAGCAACCGGTTCAGAATTCCCGAACACTATTTTACTCCGGGGAAATGATGCAGGCAACAGCAATAGAAACAGATTCAAAGTGGAGTTATGCACCTTATGGTGGTATTCCATCGCCAGATAAAACATTTGCTCAAAAAATGTGGGACGAAAGCCGTACCATCGAAATTCCTGAAAATGCACCCGGTTTTGGCGAAGTTACAGCGTATACCGAACCCGTAATGCAACGACGAGCAATGGTAGTGATGGATGATTATGTAGTATTGGCAGATTATCTTGAAGGTGAAGAAGAACATCAGTTTGACTGGATGCTTCAAATCAAAGGTTTTAAAGGAATTACAGCAGATAAGGTTGCATTATCTCATCATACCAATCAAATGAACACGGATCCTTTAGGAGCCGCCCAATTTATTACCGATTGTGATTGGTATAAGGTGGAAGGTACCTCCAAAACACAATACGAAATGTGCTTTGGTGATGGCTGCGATAACAGGGGTGTTCGCATGCCCAACAGGGAGGATGGTCCACTGAAAATAGATGTATACAATGCCTGGCCAAAGAAGAGTGAAATCATGATTGGTACTTCAACCGAATCGGTTAATGTGAATAAGAAATTATGGTACAAAATCTCTGCTGATCATGAAGAACTTGTAAATGATAGTACAGGTGCATGGATATTAGGAAGCAGGAACATTTCTGTAGATATTACCGGGAAAAAACAACTGGAATTAACTACAAAAACTGAAGACAGAGTAAAAAACAATACGCTATTCTGGGGAGATGCAAAGCTTATTTTAAAAGATGGATCAGAAGTATTTGTGTCATCTCTTCCTGTTAAATACGAGAATATTTTAGTTCCTGATGAAAAAGGAAAGGATTATTATGGTGGTCCAATAAAAATTCAGGGAGAATTAATGAGCAACTCGACTCCAGCTATGCCTGAACATACGAAAGAATCAGGAAAAATTACTATTGATTTGAGCGGAATGGATGTGGTTCGGTTTGAAGCAAAAGTAGGTGGAGATTTTCCTTTGGGAGATGAAGCGTCAAGACTTAAAAATATGGCCGTTCGCACGCATGGTAAAAAAGCCAGATACTTGGCTGTACTGGAACCTTTTGAAAATGAATCGGTCATAAAATCAGTAACAGCAAAAAGCGAAAATAAATTGGTGGTTGAGCTAAAGGATGGAAGAGTGCAGGAATTAACCATTTCAGGTTTAGAGGGCGATGGGAAAAATATTGTAGTTACGACTAAGGAGTTGTTGGATGGTGAAGTTATAAGAGAAGAACAGTCAAAATAATCTGGCTTGAATTAATCATCTGAATTCTAAAATTTTAATTGAACTCAGATTAATAAACTATACTTATTACAATTTTTTATGAAAAGTATTTGTGCCTTATTATTTCGTCAGGATTATATCCCTCAACGGTTCTGAGAAAAGTCATAAAGTAATTAAGAATAAATTATAAATGAAGGATTTAAAAAAAGTAGTACTCGTCAGTCTCTTTACTTTGGTTGGCTTTATAAACATATCCTCCCAGAATAAGTATGCTTACTCAAAAGTTGAAATTGAGCCGGAAGTATTATCCTTAATAGACGATAAGTGGAAGGATGAATTTATTCATGTAGAATATCCTCAGCAATGGTTGGATAATGTTATTACCGTTAATCCTGGAGATAACATTCAAACAGCTATTGATAAGGCACATATGGCAGGAGGAGGAGTGGTTGCAATTTCTGCAGGTACACATATGCTCGACACTACGCTTATTTTGAAAAGCAAGGTGACCATTATTGGGGAAGGAAGAGCCCAAACTGTTTTGGTTCAAGGACCAGATATGACATCTAATTGTTTTAATGCTGAAGCAGAACCCCAAGTAACAGATGTGGTTATCAAAGATTTAACATTAAGAGGTACTCGTGTTGGAGATGCGAACGGTATATTAATGCGAGGCCGCAATGAAAGTCGTCACACCCGAATCATGATGCAAAATATCACGGTGTCTGATTGGGCCAAACATGGCGTGCATATCAAGCGTACCAATAATATTATTATGGATAAGTGTGATGTTCAATACAATGGTTCTTCAGGAGGATTGCATCACAATGTATATTTTCTTTACAACAAGTATTTGTTGCAATCTGACTGCGATATGTCTTACCCAGTAAAAGGAAAAGGTAACAAATACACTTCGTTTGAGCATGTAATAGCACAACGAATTACAATCAGGGACTGCATAGGGAATGGTATTCAGGCAGACCATGAAGAAGCTGGTTATTTCTTTTTCCATAAATATAATATCTCTGGTTGTGGACGTGTTGCCATGTGGTTTCCTTGCGAGCATTATTACGACAAGTATAACTACACCGAAAATCCCAAATATGCACCGCAAAATGTAATTCTAAACCGTTGTAAAATTGTGAACAATACCTGGGGTGCCATGTGGAGAATGGTTAGTGGTAAATCTTATATAATCAATAGTGAATTTGATAATAAGAAGATAGATATGGGATTGCTTAAATGCGGTGTGATCAAGGAAAACAGCAGTTTCAAAAAAGGAAACAAAGAGTACACCGATGTAAAACAATGGCCAAAGGATGTTAAATTACTTTGGTAAGATCGAAAACAAATATGAAGAGTCAATATTTAGATACTAATAAGTTAAAAAGTAGTTATACTTTGGTAAACATGCTGATTATCTTTAGCCTGTTGTTCTCTATCTCATGTAGTCAGAAAAAAACATCTGAACCGTTGATACTGGATATGGTTCACCATAATCCTGGAGAAGCGCCTTATGAATCGCAATTTAACGATCCTGCTTTTATAAAGGAGATGGGATATAATGGTAAAGTTTATTTCTTGTTTGAATCTCCTGCCTTGGCCATTAACTGGGAATCGGTGGATAAAGATATTTTGCCTAAAGGTTCGGACGATCGCAAATGGGTAGATGAAAAAGCTGCTAAGATCTATAAAATGCACAAAGCGTGTAAGGAACAGGGAATGGCTATTTATGCCATGTCGGATTTAATTTTGTTTCCCAAAAGGTTAATCGAAAAATATCAAATTGAAGAAACTTTTGGAAATCCGAACGATTCGTTGACAGAAAAACTACTTCGTGCTCAAATAAATGAAATGTTCGACCAGTTTCCGGATATGGACGGATTAGTAGTTCGAATTGGTGAAACCTACCTGCATGATGCACCTTATCATAAAGGTCATATTCAAGATAAGTCCAATGCTGAAAAAACCATTATACCCCTGATGAATATTCTAAGGGAGGAAATATGTGTTAATCGTAATAAACGGCTAATATTCAGAACATGGCGATCTTTCGACACTAAGGAAGAAACTTACCTTGCTGTAAGTGATGCTGTTGAACCTCACGAAAACTTAGTTTTAAGTATCAAACATTGCGAGGGTGATTTTCACCGTTCTACTAATTTCAGTAAACTCATTGGGCAAGGTCGTCACAAACAAATTATAGAAGTGCAATGTGCCCGTGAATATGAAGGGAAGGGTGCGTATCCTAACTATGTTTTAAATGGTGTAATCAATGGTTTTGAAGAGCATAAAAAACAGAGAGAAGACCATGTAAACAGTTTGGCTGAATTTGTAGAAAAACGTCCCGACTTATATGCAGGGATATGGACCTGGAGTAGGGGTGGAGGCTGGGAAGGGCCTTATATTAAAAATGAAATGTGGTGCGATCTGAATGCCTGGATTGCCGCACAATGGGCAGCTGATCCTAAACAAAAAGAGGAAGATGTTTTTAATCAGTATGCATTGAAACGTTTAAAACTTAAAGAAAAAGATGTTCCGGCTTTCAGAAAGTTATGTTTGTTATCGGCTGAAGCTGTGGTTAGGGGTAGAAACTCTACTTATGGAGATATGAATGAGTGGTGGACGCGCGATCAGGGAATGAATTATCCCAAAACTCCGAAAGATGCTGAAGGTAATCAACGAAACCTGCAACAAAAGGATGAAGCAGTAGCCAAATGGCAAGAAATCGTTGAGCTTGCAAAATCAATAGATTGGGGCTCAAGTAAAGCATCTGAACATGTGATAGGTTCTGCCAAGTATGGTTTGCACCTTTACGAGATTTATCGTGCCTTAATTAATTTGTCGAGTGCAGAAGTAAAAAATGACCAGGTTGAAATGAAAAAGTGGATAGTGGCTTATGATAAAGCCTGGGAAGATTATAATGCCTTACCAAAGAAGTACGAATCATTGGCAACTCTTTATACGCAGGATTATGATCGCCACATAAAAACCAATGCGCATAAAAAAGTAATGGAAATCAAGAAACAATTAAATATAGAATAAATTTACATGAAGGAATTAATAAAAGTAGAATCAAGATTCTTTTTAATCTTGATTTTAATAATTCAAAGTGGTTTTAGCCTAAATGCACAGGAAGAAACAAAATTATACATTAGTGGTGTTGTTACTGATAAAAATGATGCTCTTCTTGATGGCGTTGAAATAAGCTATAATGGAGAGGCTGTTAAAACCAAAGCCGATGGTAAATTTATTTGGACTTTCAATGAATATGAAGCAAATAAAATTCAGTTATGCTTTTCAAAATTAGGTTACAAAACCAAAAAGTTTACAGTTAAAATAAAAAAGGGTTCCGATAACCGTGTTGAGGTTAAACTTGCCTCAACTGGCGATGAAATGGCTGTATATAAAATATCAAAGGTGAATATTGAACCTGAAGTATTAGCCATAATGGCAGATAAATGGGGAGATGAATTTAAGCACGCTGAGTATCCTCAGCAATATTTTAACAAGATTATTACTATATACCCGGGAGAAGATATTCAGTCAGCAATTGACTCTGCAAATAATGCTGGTGGAGGCATTGTATTTTTAAAAGAAGGTACACATATTATTAGCTCAACCTTGAAACTAAAAAGCATGGTTACCTTGTGTGGCGAAGGTAGAAACAAAACTATTCTTACGCATATATCTAATATGAAGGGCAGCTTTCTTCATCAGGGTGAACCTAAATTAACTGATATTGTTTTCAAAGATCTTACGATGCGAGGTGTTAAAGGTGGGAAAGTAAGCGGGTTAAACCTTCGTGGAGATAATGACGACCGGCATACCCGGTTTATGTTCCAAAATGTGAATATGGCCAACTTTAGTTCGCATGGTATAGGTATTAGCAGAGTCAATAATATTGTTATGGACAATTGTTTGTTTCAGCATAACGGTACAAGTGGAGGATTGCATCATAATGTTTATTTTTTGTTTGTTGGTCAAGTACTTCAATCCGATTGTGATATGTCGTACCCCACAGAAGGCAAATCAAATAAATATACCTCAACCCGTCACCTGCTAACACAGCGTTGTGTTATGAAAGACGGAAAAGGTAACGGAATACAAGCGGATAATGATCAGGGTGGCTATCTGTTTTTTCACAAGCATCATTTGTCGGGCTTTAAACGGGTTGCCATGTGGTTTCCTTGTGAAGAGTATTACAACAAATTTGAATATACCGAAGACCCTAAATGGGTTCCGCAAAATGTAATTCTAAACCGATGCGTAGTTGTTGACAATACCTGGGGTGCCATGTGGAGGATTGTTCAAGGGAAATCTTTTGTAATTAACAGCCGTTTTGATAATAAAAAAATTGATATGGGTCTGTTAAAGTGCAATGTAAGGATGGAGAATAGTGTGTTTGAAGTTGGCAATGAGGAATATACAGATGTAAAACAATGGCCAAAGGATGTTAAGATTCTTTGGTAAGATAGAAATAAACATATAAATAATAATAATAATGAGAAGTTTGATAATTGCGTTTATAATGTTCTTAACAATAAATGCAAATGCACAACTTACCCAATTAATTGGCAATGCTGATTTTTCCGGTTGGACAGGAATTGAAAAAGTAAAAAACAATATAGCAACTATTAAAAGCGGTTCAGAAATAACGTATCGTTTTGCTGGTGTAGAAAGAAGAAAGCCAGGTTTGATGCGTGATTTTGATGGAGATGTTGCTGATTTTAGTGGATATGCCGGTATATCATTACAAATTAATTTAAAGAAACCGGATGCTGCCAAGGTTTCAGTTTCGCTAATAGTTGACTCCTTGGATATGGAAAAGTTCCATAATGTGAGTACAGCTGACGTAAAGGTTGCAGGAGAGGGCTGGAAAAGCGTTTATTTACCATGGGATTTGTTTAACATTCCTGTCGGACAGCGAGGTGCCGCACTTCAGGCCATCAAAAAAGTTCTTGTCAAAGCAAGTTCCACGGAAAGCTCAACGCTGGCGATTAAAGAGATAAAGCTTACCAAAGGAGATAAATTGTGGCTCGATGCCTATGTGCAGGGACGTTCAACAAAGCCTGGCTCTAATGTTATTTATGAAGTAAATGTTGGAAATACGAGTTCAGAAAAAATGTCCATTAAGTTTCTGTTTAAACAGATGGGCTGGGAATCCATGCAGCCAAGTATTGAACCGGCAGAACTGGATTTAGAACCGGGAGAAATCCGAACATGTAAAGTAAAAGTCTATCTACCTGTGCCACTACCGCAGGGGGTTCGGGAAAAACAGATCTTGCAAGCCATCCCAAACGGCATTGGTTCTGCCGTAGAGAATATAACATTTACCACAGCAGTAGCAGTACCAACGCCAAATATTGTTTTTACTGCAGAAAAATGGCAGGAAGTAAAAGATAAAATCACAAACTATGATTGGGCAAAAGAGGCATTGGCCGAGTATGAAACAAAGGCGGGTAATTGGAAAGTCCCGCAAGGTGCCCCGGTTTCTCAAAATGAAGAAACAGGTGAATATTTGCCCATTTTTTCGAAGGGGGAAGGCGACCGTTTATATGAGTGCGGTATAGCTTACCAGCTTACAGGCAAGAAGGCGTATGCCGAAAAGGTAGCGAAATTATTCCGCCGCCTGATTGATGAGGAAACAGGTTATCCGGTTACACTTCATGGAGGAGGAAAATCTTTTGTGGCTGAAGGTGTATTTTGGCAAGGGGTTGGACGAAGTTACGATATGATTCGTGATGCTGGATTGTTTACAGCAAAAGAAGAAGAGTTAATAGAAAAATCATTCCGTTTATACATACATCGTTGTATTGAAGGTAATCAGCGAGGAGGAATTGGCAACTGGAACATTGCAGAAATTACCGGTGCCATATATTGTGCTTTGGCTTTACAGGATTTGCATCTGGTAGAGATATTGCTTGAAATGCCAACCGGAATTTATAACCAGATTGTACATGGTGTTATGGGCGACGGATGGTGGTACGAATGTTCTGTAGGTTATAATCTTTGGGTAGCAGCCGAATTTTCGGAGATAGCCATCGCTCTTGAACCTTGGGGTGAAAACCTTAAAGACAAGCAGTTTCCTATTGGTACGACCAAACATTATTCACTTGAGCCAGACCGCAGAAAACCTGGTCTGTATGGAATGAACTTCGATAAATGGGGTTTATTGGAAACCAATAGTGTTGGCATAAAAGATATGTGGGATGCAGTTGTGCCTTTTCTTGATTATCGCGGTGTACTTTTCGCTATTAACGATGCCCAGGAAGCAGTGGTTACAGCTAAGCCTTTCGAGTTGGCCTACTACATGTATGGAGATCCGGAGTAT
Organism: uncultured Saccharicrinis sp.; assembly: GCA_963677655.2. Classification (GTDB taxonomy): domain Bacteria; phylum Bacteroidota; class Bacteroidia; order Bacteroidales; family Marinilabiliaceae; genus Saccharicrinis. The sequence goes on along the minus strand of OY782089.1, from coordinate 485,864 downwards.
GCAGCTATAATTAAAAGGGGCGATAAGCGTGATTTGTTGTACGGAGTACCTGATTTACCAGATGTAAACTCTAAGAAAATGACAGAATCATCCTATGCCGATAATATTGGAGCTGTTGTATTGCGCTCTCAAACTAAAGAAAGAGAGCAGCGTGAACAAATACAGACGGTGTTACACTACGGTACACATGGTGGTTATCATGGCCATTTCGACCGTACCAACCTGGTTTCAATGATGCGTTATGGACGCAGCTTTTATAATCCAGAAATGTTCTGGTATGGCTACTCATCCTATTTATATAAAATGCTGGTTCAATCCTCCATCAACAAAAACATGGTGGTAGTAGATCAGAAGCAACAAGAACCTAAGGAAAGTTTCCGAACCTTTTACTATACCGGGGATATGATGCAAGCATCGGTTGTTGAGACCAAAGCGAGGTGGAGTCATCCTCCCTATGGTGGAATTGTATATTCTTACAAGCCTGGTTATACTTTTAAACAAAAGTCAGAAGAAGAAAACCGCTCGCTTTATATTCCTGAGGATGCGCCTGAATATGGAAAATGTACAGGTTATACTGATGATGAAATTTTACAGCGTCGTCTTATGATTATGATGGATGACTACATTGTTTTGGCTGATTATCTGGAGGCTGAGAATGAACATACTTACGATTGGATGTTCCAAATAAAAGGTTTCCAAGGGTTAAGTGCTAATAAAAAAGAATTTATTCGTCATGATAATCAGATGAATATGGATCCTTTAGGAGCAGCTCAATTTATTACTGATTGCGACTGGTATAAAACGGAAGGAACTGCCCGAAGTAAATTTGAAATGTGTTGGGGCGAAGGTTGTGATAATAATGGCGCACGAATGCCAAACAGTGAAGAAGGCACATTAAAAATGGATGTGTTTAATGCCTGGCCGCAACAAAATGAGATCATGATTGGAACGGCTCCAGAATCTTTTGGAGTGAACAAAAGACTCTGGTATGATATAGCAGCCGATGGACAGAACTTGCTAAGCGATAGCACTGGCGCATGGATATTAGGCTCTAGAAATATTGATTTAGATATTTCCGGTAAAAAAGAGCTGGTATTGACCACAAGAGTGAGTTCCTCCTGGAAAAAAACAAATACCATTTTCTGGGGGAATGCAAAAATCATTTTAAAAGATGGTTCAGAAGTGTTTGTTTCAGACTTGCCGGTAAAATATAATAATATGCGCAAGCCCGCTGCTGATGGGCAGGATTATTATGGTGGTCCAGTGAAAATTCAAGGTGAATTAATGAATAAACCGATACCGGGAAGTCCGGAAGATAAAAAGGGTGAAGGTACAGTTACCATTGATTTATCGGGTATAGACGCTGTTTCGTTTAAAGCTAAACTGGGTGGAGATTTTCCATTGGGAGATGAGTCGTCGCGCAGAAAGACCATTGCAGCAAGAACGCAGGGTAAAGAAACCCGCTACCTGTCTGTTGTTGAGCCTTTCGAAACAGAATCGATAATTAAGTCTGTTACTGCTATAAGTGCCAATGAATTAGTGGTTGAATTGGTAGATGGTAGAACTCAGGAAATAACCATTTCTGGTCTTGAAAGCGACAACAAAAATATTACAGTTTCCACCAAAGAATTCCTTGACGGTGAGCTTATAAGAAAAGAAATAACAACCAAGTAAAACCAAAACATATGTTATACATGAAGCGTATTGTCTTATTCTTTTTATTTGTATTGGTGCTGTCGATTGCAAATGCAAATACAGTAATTGATTCGTTGCAGTTTGGTAATAGTCAATCTGAAGGAAATCATGATTTCAAGGATAATTTAAGCCGGGTTATTGATGGTGAAACAGGCTTGCCTGCCAGGATTTTGCTCCCTCCTGAAAAAGAAGGCTGGCGAGGGGGACGAATAACTTTTACTGTTCAGGTTGATCCTGATAAACCCAATTACATTACCACTAAATTTTGGGGTGGTGATTTAAACAGTGAGGACACTCGGCTAATGTTATATATTGATGGGAAACAAATTGGCCAACGTCACTTAGGCGAGGTCGATCCTCTGGATATTATGTACAGCCGACCTCGTAATCCGGGTAACTTTTTTTATAAAACGCTGCCTTTGCCTAAAAATATGACAAAAGGAAAACAAAACGTGGAGCTTGCCATTGAGGCGCAAGGTCCCATTTGGGGATACGGAAATACTTTCGAGAAGTATCAAAAGCCCATGAAGGATGCATCTCGCGGAGTCTATTCAAGCTACATCCACACCGAACCTTATTGGGAGGTAAACCAGGTAAATAAGCAAATTGCCTGGGATGAGTTGAAAAGAGCTGATGGCCCTGGCGAAGAGGTTCTCGAAGAGGTTAAAGAAAAAATTAATAAGGCCATTAACCGTGACTTAAATGGCAGCGGCAAACTTCAAAAAGATGGTATTCATTTTTTGGCAAGGGCTTATCAGATCGACTGGACTGATGCTTACGAAAACAAAAAGGTGATTGAAAAAATAGTTAAAGCTATCAACCTACATTATGTCGAATTCAAATCAAACCCGGAGATTGTGGGTAAAACATGGGAAGGTTATGGAGCCATTGGCGAGGCAATCTCTCTATTGTCTAAACCAATAAAATCCTATTGGGATACAAAACTTGAAGGCACCAATTTAAGTCAAAAGGAAGCGTGGACCGAAATGTTGGTTGCTTCGCGTGATTGGCATGTTCAAAATCGTCGCGCCTACACCAATCAATCTATGATTGTCGACATGTACACATACCGCTGTAACCGTGGTATTGCGGTTCTAACACCTGAAAAAGCCTGGTCCGAAGAAACGGCTTTGCGCCTAATGTACGAATCCATAGGTATTCAACCCTGGAGCGGAAGCTGGGATGAAAACCTTCAGCCATCGTGGTCGAAGGGTGAAAACTTCATGCAGCTTACCGAAAAGTGTTTAACCAAGGAACTGGGATATGTTGGCGCTTATGGCGAAGTTCAGGATCTGATCATTGGCATGTATGATTCTAGCAGACCTTCACTTGAGGAGGAAGGTGATGCCCGGCTAAAAGAACAAATATTGAAGATTTCGAAAGCAAGAACCATATTCCGTTATCCTTTGGTGACTGAAAATGGCGAGCGTACCATGAACATGGAAGCGATAACTGGCTGGAGGGATTGGCATTATCCAGGTGACATGGCCTATGGACAAAGACCGGCTCGTGATGGTGGACCTTTAGATATTGCAGCTGCTACACTTGACTCGGATATGCTGGCTTATGGACAACAAATTTTAAACGATAACCAATATTTTGTCACTTTAAGAGCTCGGTTGAAAGGAAACAGGTACAATGAACTGCGAAGCCAGATGGAAACACCACATATTTATGAAAAGGTTAAAGTTCAACCGGCTCAAAACAAATTGTTACCTATGACTCCGGGACAGCCCGATTTTGTTTTTGCCGATCCTGAAGTGGGGGCACTGGCTATTAAAAATGGGGATGAAATTATATATGTTTCGCTGTACTGGCGGGCACGTTATGCAATTAACAATTTGGCTCGTATTCACCTCATAACGCCTTTTACGGAGCATGATGCCATTGTTCACATTGAAACAGAATTTAATGAAAGCGGATTATATTATACCATGCCCGATCAACCCAATGCTCCATTTTCGAAGATGCATGATCGAAACTATAAAGCTGAAGGTATGACCCTTGCCCGAGCAGGCATTAAGCAACCCATTGCCGTAGTTCCCGACGATCAGGAAGGATGGAAACCGGGTAAAGAAAATATCTATGCAGGAAAAGGTAATTTCTATGTGATGGAATATGGACCTTATTTAATTGCAATGAATTGTACCAGAGATAAGTCTTATCCATTACAGATACCTGGTAAGTTTAAAAAGGGGAAGGATCTGGTTGAAGGAGAAGTGATTAATACAGACGAGATATCTGTTAAGCCAATGCAAACGGTGGTGTTGTTTGTTGAGTAATTGGTAATTAATTAGTGCCTTGCAGTGACTAATAAGTCAGTTAAGTTAAAGTGTGTTTGTTAACCTGATGGTTTTGAGTGTCTTTGAAGTCGGTCTTTTGTCTAATGATCTAATGTAATAACCAATAAATCGAAAATATGAAAACAATTCTAGTATTAATAATTGCGGCGTTTACATTAAACACATACGCTCAAAATAACATTTATAGTAATTTAGATGAAGCCCCTGTTGGAGGTGGACTTGAAATGAAAGACTACTGGGTTTGGGGAAGCTCAGTAATTAAAGGCGAAGATGGCAAATATCATATGTATGCATCACGCTGGCCAAAGTATTTAAAATTTCACCCGGGATGGATGATTGCCTCCGAAATTGTACATGCAGTTTCTGAAACTCCGGAAGGTCCTTATAAGTTTAGTGAAGTTGCTTTAGGTGCAAGGGGAGCTCAATACTGGGATGGACGTTCGTGTCATAATCCGAAAATTGTTAAATATAAGGATACCTATATTCTATACTACATGGGCTCAACCCATCCTTTTGAAGAAGTAACAGAAGAGAATGCCAGTGAACTTACTTTATCTAGTAAATGGTGTATTGCAGGCAGATGGGGTAAAAGGGTAGGCATAGCCACATCAAAAAGTCCTTATGGGCCCTGGAAACGTTTGGATGCTCCCATTTTGGATGTAAAACCAAATTCTTTTTATAGCTTTTTAACTTCAAATCCTTCACCATTAATTAAGGAAGATGGATCTGTTGTGCTCCTGTTTAAGGGAAGAAGCTACAAAGAAGATGGTTTAAAACAAACCAACCAGTTTATAGGGGTGGCAACAGCTCCCTCTTATGATGGCAAATATACCGTGATGGGAGACGAACCTTTGTTTTCAAAAGACAAGTTTGGGGAGGTGGAAGATCCTCATTTGTGGAGTGATGAGGATGGATATCATATGATAGCAAAGGATATGACAGGACAAATAAATGGGAGTCATCATGGGGGTGTATTGGCTCATTCTAAAGATGGCATTCATTGGAAATTAGATAAGAATCCTTTGGCCTATACCCGTAACGTAAAATGGGATAATGGGAAAGAAATAAAGCAAGGGCAGCTGGAGCGACCTTTTGTTTTTGTAGAAAACGGAAAACCCACCCACATTTTCTTTGCAGCTATGGATGGCCCGGGAGGATTTGGGAACGGAACCAAAACATGGAATATGGTAATTAAGCTGAAGTGAAATCTTGAAGTTTACAAATTATAATCAGTACTCGGTTCAGAAAGTAATACCGATTATATAATGAATATAGCGTCAAGTTCATTATGTTCCTTTACACTAATCATTATTATATCGGCATTTACCATTGTAATAAGCAAAATGGCTTTCAGCACATTTTATTATACAATTGGTATAAGATGGAGCGGTTCTGTATAAACATCTTGAGGTAAGAATCGCTCTATACCTCTTCAAAATAGAATAAAACTTTTGAGACTTACGATCAGCAATAATATTTATGAAAAAATCTATATTATTATCAACCATAACCCTTTGCTTATTTATACAAAGCATATTTGTATCTGGGCAGTCTATCATAGTAAATACAAGTAACTATAAACAAACTATCGATATGATAGGGGGTGATATGGAACGGAGTTCCAAAGCTGTGCAAAATGCGAAAAATACCCAGGAGATAATAGAGTGGGGATTTAAGGATATCAACTTTAATGTATGTCGGGTACAGTATGATAAAAACCAGGAACTTGTTGAAGGTACGAAAAACTGGTCTTTTTACGATAAACAGGTGGAAACCATGAAAGCCATTAAAGCGGTAAATCCTGATATCCGCTTCTTTGCCACCATGCGTTCGGACTACGATGGTTATGGGGATGATAATAACCTTCCTGACTGGATTATAAATTATAATACAAAAGTTATGGAGCGCGAGAAGTATGGAATATTTCTGGCTGATTATTGTGAGTATATGAGTCAGCAAGGTGTGCCTATTTCTATAATCTCAATAGCAAAAGAATGGATGTGGTTTGTAAAGGCTGAAAAGGTTGTTGATATAGCAGCTAAGATGTTCAGCGAACTTGATGCCCGGGGAATTGAGAGACCTGTTATAAGTGATCAGGGCTTTTGGAGTATTTCGCAAGGGATTACCTATTTGAATCATGTAAAGAGTTTAGGTTCAAAAGACCTTTACCACTCCTTTTGCAGTCATAATTACGATAATGAATCCAAAGAAAAATGGGTTGAGATCATTGACATGTCAAATGAGCTTGGAAAGTCCATGTACGACGATGAAACCAGTACAGGTAGCGGTTCTCCTACTTATGGAGAAGAGCGTCCTATGTACAAGCAGATAGGTGAGTACATTAAGAAAGCCAACCGCTATGAGTCAGGACTGTGTGGTGAAATATTTTTCGAGATTTGGTCTAGGGGTATAGATAAAGAAACACGTGCTATTTATTTTCCTGCTGGAGGTACAGGGACACGTAAGCGTGGCTATTACCTGATGAAACAATTTTCAAACAATATTCTTAACAGTCGGTATGTTACTTCAGATATTGCATCAATGTCAAAGGTATATACCATTGCTTTTCGTAAAGAGAATCAGGTTGTTTTATGGGTAATTAATGAAGGTACATCAGCATTTTCTAGTTTCCCGATAGGGGTTGATGCCTTTAAAATTGAAGGAGATGTAAAATTGCATTACTGGACAGATGAAACTCCTGTAACAGGTTTGGAAACAACACTTCAGCCATTAGGCAATACCTTTGAAACAAGCATTGGTGGCGAAGGAATTAACTGTTACATTTTTAATGTTAAGGATGCAGCCGATAATCTTGCCTTAAGTGGTACGGCTTCGCAGTCTACTACCGAAAGTGGCGGCGAGGCATACAGAGCCATTAATGATAATACAAATGGGATATGGGGTAATGGATCAGTTACGCTTACCCAAAGCGAAGAGAATCCCTGGTGGAAGCTGGATCTTAATACAGAAGATGCTATTGGAATAATAAATATCTATAACAGGACGGATGAATGTTGCAAGTCTCTGTTATCAAATTTTACGGTCTCGGTTATTGATTCAGAGGGTAAGGTTACTTTTACACAAACCTGTACTTCAGCACCAAACCCGTCAATTGAAATTGATGCAGGTGGGGTTAGGGGAAAGATTGTGAAGATTCAGCTAAATGGTACCGGATCTCTTTCATTGGCTGAGGTAGAGGTGTTGGAAGGAAATGAGTCTGAGAAATATGATCAAAGCATTACATTTCCAGATTTGGGCACAGTAAAATATACCACAAACCTCATAGTTCCGCGTGCAACTTCCACTTCAGGTATGGGTATTTCATATACCAGCTCAAATACTGATGTTGCTAAAATAGTAGATGGTCAAATTGCACTTCAAGGAATTGGAACAACTTCCATTACAGCATCAATCGGAGAATCTATAATTTATAATGCAGCAGAAAGTGTTGTCAGGATTTTAACCGTGATCAAGGCCGATCAGCAAATTACTTTTCCGGAGTTCCCGGTTAAAAAAGTAGGGGATGCCAGTTTCTTTCCGGGAGCAACGGTAAATTCCGGGTTAGCGCTTGAATATACGAGTTCAAATATCAACATAGCTAAAATTACCGATAACAGAATTATAATAGTAGGTGATGGTACTTGTGTGATTACAGCTATCCAGTCTGGAAACGAGATCTATAATGGTACTGAAGCAAGCCAGATATTAACGGTTGAAAAATCAGATGGTTTTGATGAGAATTCCCTGTTGCTTACATTAACTCCTATACACGATTCATTTATAAGGGGAGGATCTTATGCCAATGATAATTATGGAAGTGAAACTGGGTTATTAGTAAAACAGACCTCAAATAACGATTATTTACGAAAGACTTACCTTCAGTTTGATGTATATGATGCTGGTGATAGAATTGAAAAGGCAGTTTTGAGGCTTTATGCAACTAATTCCGGAGCAAGCGAATTAGTTGCTTCTGAGACTTCGGATGATTGGAATGAAGGGACCCTGACCTTTAATAATGCACCCGCTATAAATGATGAGATAACCAGGATATCTGCAGATGCTGAAGGTGTGTATTACGAGTGGGATGTAACAGCTTATGTTGAAGATCAGCTTACTACTGATGATCTTGCGAGTTTTGTAATTACAGATGCTTCTGTTAATAAAAATAATATTGGCTTTAATAGTAAAGAAGCTAATGATAACCTACCTCAATTAGTAGTTACAAAAGAGAGTATGATAGGAATATTCGATCATAAAGAAAGCATAAACGTTAAAGTATATCCAAATCCAATTATAGATAAACTAACTATTGAAGTTGATGGATTAAATGCCATCGAGATAAGTGTAGTTAATTTATTAGGTAAGGTAATTATAAGCCGAGAGCTTAATGTTGGAGATGTTCAGGAGGAAATTAGCTTTAAAGATTTCCCAAAAGGTACATATTTAGTAATTGTACGGAGTAATGATGAAGTACGAACCATAAAAGTTAATGTGTTATAAATAATATAGATATGAAATTAAAATTTCCTTTTGTACTGGTAGCAATAATGCTATCTCAAATAATAAACGCACAAAAGATTGTAACGATTGATGCCACTGCCACAGGTGAAAAGTTTGATCACTTTTGGAGTAAATGTGTTGGAGCAGGGCGTGCCAATGAAGCGCTGCGTGCCGGTTGGTTGGAACAAATGGAAAAAGTACAGCAAAACTGTGGCTTTGAATACGTTCGCTTTCATGGTCTTTTTCATGAAGATATGTTTCCGGTATTAACCCAAAAGGGTAAGTTGGTTTACAACTGGCAATATATAGATGATGTTTTCGACCGGTTGCTTGATATGAATGTTCGTCCCTTTGTGGAACTGGCTTTTTTCCCAAACCAGTTTGCTGCCGAAGATTCTAAAACAGTATTCTGGTGGAAGGCAAAAGTAACGCCGGGGCCTGATTATGCTGAGCAATGGCATGATTTAATAAAAGCCTTTACGCAGCATGTTGTTGATCGTTACGGAATTGATGAGGTACTCACCTGGTATTTCGAAGTTTGGAACGAGCCGAATTTATATCCTTTCTTTTTTCATGGTAAAAAATCACAGTACTTCGAATTATACAAACAATCGGCTTTGGCTGTTAAATCGGTTGATGAGCGTTTGAAAATCGGTGGTCCTTCAACGAGTAACTTTGTACCTGATGCGCGTTTCGATGGCGAAATTATTGATAATAATGTATCAGAAGCAATATTTGAGGTTGAGGATATCAACTCACTGAAATGGCATGGAGTATGGATTGAGGATTTTCTGAAATATTGTAAAACAGAGAATTTGCCAGTTGATTTTATTACTACGCACCCATATCCAACCGATTATGCTTTTAATCCTGAAACTGGAAAAGGCAGAGGTTTAACCCGGTATATGCAGTCGTTAAATGAGGATTTACATTGGTTACAAAAAATTGTTGAAAATAGTGCTTATCCCAATGCTGAAATTCATTTAACCGAATGGAATACCAGTCCTAGTAGCCGGGATCGTATGCACGACTTATTACCTGGAGCCGCATATATCGTTAAATCTAATCTGGATTGTATTGGATTAACCAATTCATTATCATTTTGGACTTTTACTGATATTTTTGAAGAAAAGGGAGGAGCTGCCAGTATCTTTCATGGAGGGTTTGGTATGATTAACTTTCAGGGACTGGTAAAACCATCGTACCATGCATACCGTATGCTACACCAACTGGGTGACGAAAAGCTATACAAAGATGAGTACTTATTTGTTAGTCGTAAATCAGGAAACGGTAAGTTAGTAGCTTTAGCCTACAATTACCCAAAAGAAAATGAAGGTTCAGTTCCTGCCGGATACAAGAGTTACGAATATCTGAGCCAGGGAACACCAAAACAGCTTAATCTGGAATTGGAAAACTTGAAACCTGGCACCATGTTTAAAGTAGAAATTTTGGATAAGGATCATGGTAACGTTTGCCATTCGTGGGAAAAGATGGGTAAGCCAGAACCTCCAACACGTGAGCAGATAAAAGTATTGAAAGGTATTGCAGAGAATCTGAAAACCGAAATATTGACAGCAGATAAAGAAGGTAAACTAAGCATTAACAGAGAAATAGCTCCCTGGAATGTGCTATTGATACAGCAAATAGACTAAGTAATTATAAAGAGATGCTAAAGGCTTGGTTGTTGTATAAATAGCCGGGTCTTTTTTGTTTTGTTTATTATAGGGTTAGTCAGGTTTTGCAACACCAACACCATTCTTTGGAATTAATTTCGTATCTCAAAAACTAAGGATTATATACTTTAGCTTTTGCAAGTTCAGATAAATCCGGAAATATTTTTATCATGTTAAAAAGACTAAGCATTTTTGTCCTTATAAGTTGTTTGTTTGGTTTAACTATAGCTCAGAAACAGGCAAAAATTCCATTACCTAAAAAACTAAAGCAGGGATATCCGCGTTTGTATATAACACAGGATGAGAAATCAGAATTAGAATCAACCATACAAAATGAAAAATGGGCAAAGGATGTACTCTCAGGTATTCACCAACGTATTGATAAATACGTAGAGCGACATGTAGATGATCCGGAATGGATGCCATCTCGTTTGCAAATGCACTGGAAAACAAAGGCTGTAAATGAGTATGTAAAAGGTATTTATTATTCGCACTCCGATGGAGAAGCTCCGGTGCCAACTGTTCGTTTTACGGGATCTCGTGATTATACAACAGTTTATGGCACACCAAAATTGGAAGATATTATGCCATATATGGATGATGAGCGAGGTATATATCTGCCAAATAAAACAAAAGAAGGACATCCATTTGAATGGGCCGAACCATCAAAAACCGGGGGTATCATTCATAAAATTAATGAGAAAATTATTGACCTGGCACGCGATGCTGCTTTTGTGTACTGGCTTGAGGGTGATGAGCGCTATGCCAGATTTGCATTCGATATCTATAACACTTATATGGCAGGAATGTACTATCGCAAAGAGCCTGTCGATTTATTGAATGGTCATATCCAAACCTTGGTTGGATTTACCTGTTTCCAGGTGATTCATGAAAAGGCCTTAAAAAGTATTTCCGAATTATATGATTTCCTGCATCCATATATTGAGGAAAATCACGCCGATAAAATTTCAGATTATGATGTTACCATTAAACGATGGACTGATCAGGTTATTAAAAACGGGGTGCCTCAAAATAACTGGAATTTACATCAGGCTAATGTTATTCTTAAAGCAGCGATGGTATTGCAGGACAATAACAACTATACAGATGGTAAAGGTCGTGAATATTATATTGATTACATCTTAAATGTTACATCAGCTCGTCAGTGGTCGTTTACCAAATTAATGGATTATGGTTACGATAAGAAAAATGGCGTATGGGCCGAGTGTCCGGGGTACTCTATGAGTGTAACTAAGGAGATGATGAGCTTTATACGTGACTTTGATAATACCTTTGATCATAATATTTTGCCCTATACGCCGGTTATGTATAAGGCAGTTAAAATGTTACCACAATATTTGTTTCCAAACGGACAAATAGTAGCATTTGGAGATACTTATTACGATCATATTTCTACAGAACCAATGGGAGATGTGATTCGGATTGCCCGGAAATATAATGATACAGAGCTGGAGAAAGAATTTACAGCTTTGTATCGTTTGTTCGAACCTAGTGCCAATTTAGCACCAAAGGATTTTAAACCACGAGCTAATGTTGCTTCATTTTTTGCATCGAAACCTTTACAGATCAACAATGATTATGAAGAGGGAAATATTGGAGACTACATAACGCAAACTTTTAATGCACCCAATGTAAGCTGGCATGTACAGCGTATAGGAACCGGAAAAGATGGTATGATGGTTTCTTTAAATGGATCTTTAGGGAACCATATGCATGCCAATGGAATTAATATGGAGTTGTATGGAAAAGGCTTTGTTCAGGGGGCTGATCCAGGTAAGGGAGCAGGCTATCTTCAACCTTTGTATTTAGAATATTACTCACAGTTTCCGGCTCATAATACAGTTATGGTGGATGGAATTTCATCATATACTGAAATGTTGAGTTATCACGCCTTTGATTTGATGGGAGCTTATCCAAAATCGGAACAACAAGAAGGGTTTTATAAGGATATTACTTATTCGGATGTTTATTTTTTAGAGCCCGAAAGCCAAAGTGATCAAAATCGTACGGTAAGTATTGTAAAGACAGGCGAAATTACTGGTTATTATGTAGATGTGTTTCGCTCGAAGAAACAGCGTAAAGGCGATAAGTTTCATGATTATTATTACCATAACTTAGGACAAACCATGCAACTGACAGATACGGAAGGTAATCTTTTGAAGGTTGAGCCAAGCGAGGAAATGGGCTTTGCCGGAGGTCATTTGTATGCGCTGGATTATATGTGGGATAAGAAGTCGATCCACACAGATGAGGATTATCAGGCCGAATGGAAAATTGATATGCCGGAAGGAGAAAAGGATGTGTTTATGAATCTTTGGATGAAAGGAACAGAAGGGCGTGAGGTATTTACTATCAAATCACCACCATGTAAGTCATTCAAAAATAAAAGGGGGATTCCTTATGATATAGATCACGAGCCCTATTTAACCCTGGCAGCCCGTCAGCATGGGGAAGCGTGGGAACATCCGTTTATTTCAGTTTACGAACCTTATACATCTGCAGAAGGCAAAAGTATTGTTAGTATTGAAGGCTTTGAAGATGAAAATGGGAGTAAAGACTTTGCCGGTTTGCATATCACTCATAAATCAGGACGCGAAGATTATGTTTTCTCATCCTATGAAAAGAGAACGGCAAAGTATAAGGATATAATAACAGATGCAGCATATGCTCTAATTGGAAATAAGAAGGATGGTGACTTTGTTCTATTTATAGGTAATGGAACTGTGCTTGAAGCTAATGGTATTACAATTAAATCATCCGAAAAAGGTAATGTAGTATTAGAGAAAAAAGATGGCAAATTTTATTTGCATAATGAAGTTGAAATAACTGTTCAAGCAGGTAAAAAGAAAAAACAGTTTGAAGCTGGAGAATTAAGGGAGATTAGAATTAAAAAGTAAATGATTTACAGCTTGTAAATTGCTTTAAATCTTTACACAGATAAATTTTAAAAGATATAATTACAAAACATATGAAATTTTTAAAAACATCTATGCTTGTTCTATGTGCCTTAGTTATACTAAGTGCATGTCAAAAGCAAGAAAAAAAGAAACCCAATTTCTTATTTATACTTGTGGATGACCAATCGGCATTTGATTTAAAGATATATAACTCAAACTCTATTTTAGAAACGCCTAACATTGATAAGCTGGCTGAAGGAGGTATGATCTTTGAAACAGCCCGTCATATGGGATCAATGAATGGGGCCGTTTGTACGCCTTCCCGTCATCAGATTATGAGTGGGCGAAATGTATGGCATCTACCTCCAAGCGCATTGCATCAAAAGCAAACAGATCCACATCCAATCGATAAACAGACTATTGGTGCCGTTTTTAACAGAGCAGGTTATAAAACGATGCGTACCTGTAAAAAAGGGAACTCGTATCCGGGTGCTAACCGTCAGTTTACTGTTGTAAAAGATGCTACTAAAAGAGGGGGTACTGAAGAAAGTGGGAGTGCATGGCATGCCAAACAAGTGTTGGAATATTTAAATACCAGAGAAACGACAAATGATAAAGATCCATTCTTTATTTACTTTGGTTTTTCTCATCCACATGATGAAAGGAACGGGACTCCTGAATTATTAGCAAAATATGGGGCAGTAAATCATAGAGATAAAAATAGTCTGCCTCCTGCTAATCCAAAGCAACCACAAGTACCGGTTAATTATTTATCTGCTCATCCCTTTTTTCATGGACATCCGGCATTACGTGATGAAGAAAGGGTTAAAGGGGTTTGGAAGAACAGAGATGTTCAAACCATCCGCAATGAGCAAGGACGTGAGTTTGCTTGCTCTGAAAATATCGATATCCAAATTGATAAAGTATTGAAGAAGTTAGAAGATATGGGGGAGTTGGATAATACCTATGTGATATATACTGCAGATCATGGTATTGCTGTTGGTCGTCATGGTTTAATGGGAAAGCAAAATTTGTATGAGCACTGTTGGAGAGTTCCATTTATTGTAAATGGTCCTGGTGTTAAAGCAGGATCTCGTGTTGAAGGAAATATTTACTTATTAGATGTGTTACCAACATTGTGTGATTTGGCTGGGATTGAAATTCCAGAAGGTGTAGATGGAAAAAGTTTTAAGACTATTTTGGATGGAAAGGAAAGTGTTAATCGTGAGGTGATGTATGGTGTTTACTGTGGTGGAACAAAGCCAGGGATGCGTACGGTTACCAAAGGCGATTGGAAACTAATTAAATACGATATGATGGATGGAGCTGTAAGGGAAACACAATTGTTTAATCTTGCAGAAAATCCGTATGAATTTTTACCTGAGCATGGCAAGAGCAATGAAATGCAAACTGACCTGGCTGAAAATCCAAAGTTCGCAGATAAGGTGAAAGAAATGGAGGCGCTGTTATTGGAACAAATGGAAAAACAGGAAGATCCATATCGTTTGTGGGATCAGAAGTAAGAAATTAGATTTATACTCACCCGGTGAGTAAACCTTAACACGGTGAACACATTATAAAAGTTAAATTCGTTTGCCCTGTAAACCATAAAAATACACCATGAAATCAATAAAACTTATCATTGCAGTTGTTCTTACATTGCCATTAATGGCAATAGCACAAACTAAGAAAGTATCTCCTGAAGAACTAAATAAATGGGCATTTTGCGGACAAGGAGAAAAGCTGGTTGAAAGTCATAACATGTTCTTTATGAAAGAAGCTAAAGAGAGCAATGGCGTTATGATTGTGAGTCCGGATAGTTATGGAGAAGAAGTTGTAGTTAAATATGATGTAATGACCTTAACGCCTGCATCTGTATTAGTGGCTATTCTATCAGCTTCTAACCCGGGGAAAGATACCCGCTTATCAATCCCTGAAGATTACGATGGATCGATGAAATTATGGATAGAGGATGTTGAGAGTTATTTTTATGCTTTTAGAAATGCTCCTCATAATTACACGCCTTTTATTAGAAAGTATCCTGTAGCTGAAGGTGAAGATCCGGCTTTGGTTTCATACGATAAAAACATTATGCATCCCGGAGTTTTTTATTCTGTGGAGATAGGTCGAAAAAAAGATTTAGTATGGTTAAAAGTCGACGGCGAAAAGATTTTGGAAACCACGGATAAAGATGCCTTTGGAGGTGGTCATATTGCTTTCCGAATCAGAGGAACAGCAGGCGAATATGCTGCTTGTTTGATTAGGAATGTGGAGATAGTTCAATAAAAAATACAATCTTAAATGTCATTTGAAACGAACAAGCAGGTTTAATTATAATAATTGCACAGGTATATAATTAAAATTGTCTTGTAAGTTTCATTTGGCTTAAATAAAAAGTTTTACATATATGCATAAAAAAATCTTACTTTTAATAGTTTTCGGGTTTAACCTGATGTTATGGTCTTGCAAGCAGGAAGAAGCTTCGCAACCAAATATTGTTGTTATTCTTTGCGATGATTTGGGGTATGGTGATTTATCAACATTTGGACATCCTGTTATAAAAACACCTAACCTTGACCAAATGGCTGAAAATGGTATTAAGTTTACCAACTGTTATTCAGCTGCGCCGGTGTGTTCTCCTTCAAGAGCTGGTTTACTGACTGGTAGGAGTCCTAACAAAGCGGGTATTTATGACTTTATCCCTAGTCCTAAAAAGAGTCCTGATTGTCGTGATTTAGTTCACTTACAAGAGCATGAGCAAACAATACCGGCCATGTTAAAAGCAGCAGGATATGCTACATGTTTATCAGGTAAATGGCATTGCAGTTCAAGATTTAACAGCGATGTTCAGCCAAAACCAGGTTATTTTGGGTTCGATCATTGGTTTGCAACCCATAACAATGCAGCACCAAGTCACGAGAATCCAAAAAACTTTGTACGTAACGGTGAGGATGTTGGTGAAATTGAAGGCTTTAGTTGTCAGATTGTAGTAGATGAGGCTGTTCGCTGGTTATCAAATAAGAAAGACGATAAACCGTTTTATCTTCAGGTTTGTTTCCATGAACCGCATGAACCAATTGCCTCACCAAAGGATATAGTAGATGAATATATGCCTCAGTCAGAAAATGAAAATCAGGCACAATATTTTGCAAATGTAGCAAATATGGATAAGGCGGTTGGTCGACTGGTTAAATATTTAAAGCAGAATGGGCATGATGACAATACGCTTATTTATTTTTCATCGGATAATGGACCAGAGACATTAAACCGTTATTATAGAGCTAAAAGATCCTATGGGTCACCAGGAAAGTTAAAAGGAATGAAGCTTTGGACCAATGAAGCAGGTTTTCGTGTACCTGGGATACTGTACTGGATGGGACAAAAGACATTTAATGGGACTTCAGATGCTATTGTTTCTTCGTTAGATTTGATGCCAACCTTTGCAGAATTAGCAGGTGCCAAACTTCCAAATAGAAAATTAGATGGAGAATCAATTACTTCACTGATAAAAACAGGAACTCAGGAACGTAAAAAACCATTGATTTGGGCATTCTATGATGCTTTAAACGATCATAGAGTAGCTATGCGCTCAGGCGATTGGAAAATGTTGTGTCGTTTAAAAACAGATACTGCTTATCTGGCAAGATATCACAATATTTGTGCAGACAATGAATCGCTCATTAAAGGCGCAGAAATGATTGATTTTGAACTGTACAACATGAAGAATGATATGGGCGAAACAAAGAATGTAGCACAACAATATCCGGAGGTATTTGCCAAAATAAAAAAACAGTTTGAAAAAGAGTATGCAGCATTGCTGGATGAAAGCTTTGTTTGGATAAGAGAGTAGAAGAGAAGTAGGGAAGAAAGGAACAGGGAGAGCATAGGAAATTTTTTCCACTAAGGCATAAGGAATTAAACCTTAGCTTTATGCTCTCTAAATTACGAAGCAATTACCTCCATGACCTCAACTACGTTTTGCCAATCAAATAATGCGAATCATCTCTATGAACCTCTGTGAATAAAGCGCAGTGCCTCCGTGACCTCTGTGGTAAAAAAACTTATCAGGCTCTCACTGGACGAAGACTGATTTATTAGATAGTTATCAAGAATATATGATCTCCATCCCCACACTGTGTGCAGTACTTCCCCTTGCCTTCAAAAGGGCAAAGAGAAGAGCTGATTTACAGCTTGGTATGGGATTTATATAATGTAGTTTTTTTACCACGAAGGCACTAAGACACAGGGAGTCACAGAGTAATTAAAGCATAGTGATCCTTAGTGTATCTGAGACTCTGTGGTAATCAATAAAATTAAGCAAAAGTTGTGTGTAAAAGTATGAGAATATCCGTGGATGAGGATAATACTTATTGAATAAAAAGTAATTAGAGTATGAAGAAACGGAATTTTACTGTTAAACCTTTATGTGTATTGATGTTGGTGCTAATATCCTTTTCATGTAGCACAAAAAAGAAAGACATTGCTTTTGTTGACCGCATTATGGCAGCCCCTAAAAATGGAGGGTATCAGGATGCCAATTATTGGGTATGGGGATCTTCGGTTATTAAAGGTGAGGACGGTCGTTACCATATGTTTGCCAGTCGCTGGTCGCGCCAACTAAATTTTGGAAATTGGGTAACTAGTTCTGAGGTTGTACATGCTGTAGCGGATACGCCTGTAGGTCCTTATGAAACGGTAGATGTTGTTCTTCCTGCGAGAGGAAAAGAGTATTGGGATGGAATGTGTACACATAATCCAAGGATAGTAAAATATAAGGATCAATATCTATTATATTATTTCGGAACTACTTACGATTTTGAACGACCAACCGTTGAAACACCAAAAGTTAGTGGGGAAAACTGGCGTAAAGCCTGGAGAAATAAAAGAATAGGAGTCGCCATTAGTAACAGTGTTAATGGGCCTTGGAAAAGATTGGATAAACCTGTTATCGAACCAAGGGAAAAAGGTTTCTGGGATGCTTCTATTACTTCTAATCCGTCACCTGTGGTAAATGATAAAACAGGAGAGATATTACTGATGTATAAATCATCGGCTAATGCCAATAAGCCTCCATTATTATTAGGTGTTGCAAAAGCCAAGAGTCCTGAAGGTCCATACGAAAGGTTAAGTGAAGAACCTATTTTACAGTTTAAAACCGAAGATAATGAAAGAATAGATCTTGAAGATCCTTATGTTTGGTGGAATGGTGAAAAATATGAGGCCATTATTAAAGACCGTACAGGAGTGTTGTGTGGTGAAGAAGGGGGAGGAGTTCATGCCTGGTCCAATGATGGTATTGAATGGAAACTGTTTGACAACCCCAAAGCATATAGCAAAAGTATTTTGTGGGACGATGGAACTACAACATACCAGAATCATTTTGAGCGACCTTTTTTGTTAATTGAAGATGGGGTTCCAACCCATTTTTTTGCCGCTACAGGAAATGGTGATAAAGCATGGAGTTTTGATAAAACCTGGAATATGGTAATTCCATTGAAGGTGGAGTAACATGGTGGTGTTGTGGGTTTGCAACAAAATCAACATTTTTTGAAATGCTCATCCCATCTGTACAGTATAATTACTGATACTTTTGTTTTCTAGAGTAAATCTTAATTAACAACAATTTACACATATGCAATTTAAAAATATTATACCTGCATTGTTAATGGTGGGGTTGATCTCCTGCCAAACAGCAAGTAAAAAAAGTGCTGGCAAAAAAGAGTTGCCCAAACGACCGAATATTGTTTTTATGATGTCGGATGATCATGCTTATCAGGCCATCAGTGCGTACAGCAATCATTTAATAGAAACACCTAATATTGACCGCATTGCCAAAGAGGGAATGAAGTTTACCAATGCTTGTGTATCCAATTCCATATGCGGTCCATCACGGGCAACCATGCTAACGGGAAAGCATACCCATATACATGGAAAAACAGACAATGTTTTCCCTTTTGACGAATCGCAAACTACTTTCCCTCAATTGCTACAAAAAGCAGGCTACCAGACTGCCATGTTTGGTAAATTGCATTTTGGCAATAACCCTAAAGGTATTGATGAATTCAAGATTCTTCCTGGTCAGGGATGGTATTACAACCCTGATTTTTATACCAATGAAGGTAAGATAACAGTAGAAGGATATGTAACAGATATTATAACAGATATGACATTGGATTGGTTAGAGAACCGAAGAACCGAAGAAGATCCTTTTATTCTGTTTTACATGCACAAAGCACCTCACCGCGAATGGTTGCCGGCTCCACGTCATTTTAAAGAGTATACAAAAAAGACTTTTGTGGAACCAGAGACTTTATTCGATAACTATGAAGGTCGCGGTACAGCTGCTAAAACAGCCGAAATGAACCTGTTGAAGCATATGAACTGGGCAGGAGATTCAAAATTATATCCTGAAATGATGGCTGAATTGGGCATTAAGGATGAATCAGGATGGGATCTGGAAGCCTTTGATCGTGAAGTGGGCCGAATGAATGCCGAACAACGTGCCGTATGGGATGCCACCTATAAACCATTAATGGAAGAGTTTAAAAAGCAGTATCCTGATATGAACGATACGGAATTAATGAAGTGGCGTTATCAACGTTATATGCAGGATTATTTGGGATGTATAGCTTCAGTTGATGAAAACGTAGGTCAGGTACTAGATTATCTAGATGAGAATAACTTGTCGGAGAATACCATTATTGTATATACTTCCGATCAGGGATTTTACCTTGGAGAACACGGGTGGTTTGATAAGCGTTTTGTTTATGATGAATCATTTAAAACACCATTATTAGTTCGCTGGCCGGGTGTTGTAGAGGCAGGTACTACCAATACAGAGATGGTTCAAAACCTCGACTTTGCTCAAACATTACTTGAGGCTGCCGGAGTTGAAGCTCCATCTGATATGCAAGGAGAGAGTTTGATCCCATTGTTAACCGGGAATGATGAAGCATGGACAAGAGATGCGGTATATTATCATTATTATGAGTATCCATCAATACATATGGTAAAAAGGCATTATGCTATCATTACACAGGAATATAAGCTGGCTCATTTTTATTATGATGTCGATGAGTGGGAGCTTTACGACCGCAAAAAAGATGTAAACGAAATGAACAATGTTATTGACGATCCTGCTTATGCCGATGTGGTGGTAAAATTGAAAAAACAACTAGAGGAGTTGCGTGCTAAATACGGTGATAGCTCCGAATTAGATCAAAAATTAATTGATAAATATCTTCATGCAAAAGAGAATCCTGATGTAGTAAAGGTACCTCTTCATTAATAATTTTATACTATGGTTAATAAGGTTTTATTCTTTATAAAAAAGATATAGATTAACTATAAAAGCAAAAAAATAAAAAAATGGGGTGTCGTTGAGACATCCCATTTTTTTATTCTAATGTTTGTAGATATTGCTTAATTGCAAAAAAGGTAGTAAACTTTCCGGGGAAATTATCTTCTATAAAATGCCCTGTACTGTATCCATTGCAGTAATTATAGTATTCTCTTCCATTTATTCTACACGATGCAACATTTGTTATATTAATTAAAATATTTGCGCTATTAAGTGGGCTTGCAGAAGGTTATTTTTGTGTAAAGTGAAAAATTAATAACAATTATAAAATGATGCGAATAATAAAATATCTAACATTTATAGTATTTTCTATTTTCTTAATTGCATGTAACACTCAAAAAGTATCCAAAGCGAGTAAACCCAATGTAATTTTAATTATGGCAGATGATGCCGGATATGGAGATTTGGCCTGTCATGGAAATCCATATATCAAAACACCAAATATTGATGAGCTTTACAAAAAAAGCAGCCGTTTTACTGATTATCATGTGAGCCCTACCTGTGCCCCAACTCGTGCTGCTATTATGACCGGGCACCATAATTATCGTGCAGGAGTGTTTTTTACAATCAAAGGGAGGTCTTTGATTCTCGAAAGAGAAACAACCATGGCTCAAATATTTAAAGATAATGGATATGGAACGGCCATGTTTGGGAAATGGCATTTGGGAGATAATTACCCATTCAGACCACAAGATAAAGGATTCGAAGAAGTGTTGATGAATGATGGAGGAGGAGTAGGTCAAACTATGGATTTTTGGGATAATGATTATTTTGATGATGTGTATAAACACAATGGTAAGCTCGAGCAGTTTAAAGGTTATTGTACTGACGTTTGGTTCGAGAATGCTATAAAATATATAGGAGAAAACAAGGATAGACCGTTCTTCTGTTATCTGGCTCCCAATGCGGCACACTCCCCATATTGGGTTGCAGACAAATATTCAGATCCCTATAAGGATAATGAAAATATTCCGAATCCGGCTTTTTACGGTATGATTGCCAATATCGACGAAAATATTGGAACTTTAGTTGAGTATTTAAAGTCTGTCAACTTGATGGATAATACAATAATTATTTATACTGCCGACAATGGATCAGCTGCAGGTAATACCGTTAAGGGTGATCGCCTGGATGGATTTGTGGTAGAAGGAAATAATTGTGGTATGCGCGGGGTTAAAGCTAGTATGTACGAAGGAGGACACAGAGTTCCGTTATTTATTCATTGGAAAGATGGGGGTATTAGTGTTGGTAAAGATATTAATGAGATGACAGCTCATTTTGATGTGTTGCCTACATTGATAGATTTATGTAAGCTGAAGACTAAAACAGATTTAAAATTTGATGGAAAGAGTCTTGTGCCTTTGATGAATGGTGATACCAGGGGATTTGAGGACAGAAATATTGTGGTAAGTACTCAGTTTTCTACAGATCCTGTGCCATGGAAAAGAACCTCGTTTATGAATAAAAACTGGCGTTTGGTGCAAGGCAATGAATTATACGATTTAAATAATGATCCGGAACAACGTACTAATGTAGCTGATCAATATCCCGGAAAAGTTGAGGATTATAAAGCAGACTATGATAAGTTTTGGCAAGAAATATCACCAACTTTTGAAGAAAAGCCATATTTTATTATCGGTCACAAGGCTGAAAATCCAACGACTTTACATTGTCATGACTGGCATTCAGAAGAATTTACACCTTGGCATCAGAAACATATCAGGGCTGGATATATTAACAATGGTTATTGGCGAGTTAAAGTTGCTGAGGCTGGAACCTATAAGCTAAGACTTCGTCGTTGGCCAGAAGAGTCTCATTTAGCTTTATGTGCAGAAGCGCCTGTTCGTCCAGCTATTGAAGGAACAAGTGTAACTGCCAGTAAAAGGGGTAAAGCACTTAATATACAGAAATCACGAATTGAAATACAAGGCATAAAACAATCAAAAGATATAGATCCAAATGCTGAGTATGTTGAGTATATCGTGGAGCTCAAAAAAGGTAAAACCCACTTACAAACATGGTTTACTTTAAAGGATGGTGTAGAAATAGGGGCTTATTATGTTGGGGTTGAGAAATTATAAAAATTATTAATAAAGAGTTTAGGAGTTTAAGGTTGTACATATATTTTACAATCCTAAACTCTTTCTTTTATATGCAGTATGGCTAGAATTCAAAAAAGGCTGAAAGCCTAAAATATCACAATATAAGGCAGTGTTTGGGAGTGTTGGGAAAGAACTTTTAAGTTAGTAAATGTACATCTCTGAAATTTGCTTGCAAATTGCTATAAAAGTGGATGTAAATATCTTTCCAAACGCTAAAGGGTGATGCCCCCAGTTGACATGTTAATATTTTAAGCCTTTTGATTCAAAACTTAATAATAAAAAGATTAGATAAAGGATATTTAAGGATATAATATAAAAGTGAACATAAGAAACGAACATAAAAATTCAATCAATTAAGTTGTATAGGTTTATGATTGAATCTATATGAGAGTTCCATCAAATGCATTTGAAAGTTAAAGTTATAATGAGATGAAACGAACATGTAAAATTCAATTATCAAGTTTCACACACAGGAAGATGATTAAATTTTCTTGAGAGTTCTATGTGTCCATTGAAAGTAAATTTAAACATATGAGAAATATTAAACTTCTAATAGTATTAATAGCTGTTATACAGGTACCTTTTACGTCGCTTATGGCACATAAAGGTAAAAAACAGAACCCCAATATCGTTATCATCTATACTGACGATCAGGGGTATGGAGATGTAAGTGCATTAAACCCTGAAGCAAAGTTTAAAACCCCCAATATGGATAGGTTAGTAAACGAAGGTATTGTTTTTACTGATGGACATAGTAGTGATGCGGTGTGTACGCCATCTAGATATACCTTGTTGACCGGTCGATATAGTTGGAGGACCTCTTTAAAAGAAGGTGTTTTGCGTGCAGATGGTCCTTGTTTAATTGAAAAAGACAGGATGACTATTGCCTCAATGCTTAAAGAACAAGGATATTATACCGCCATGGTTGGTAAATGGCATTTGCAAATGGATTTTGCAGGAGAAAGAGGTAAAAATCGCGATTGGTCAAAACCTTTTAAAGAAGGGCCAATAGAACATGGATTTGATTATTTTTTTGGTATTGCAGCCTCCATGAATTTTGGGGTATTAACTTTTCTAGAAAATGATATGGTAACAGATCCTCCTGTTTTATTTACAAAAAAGAAAAATGATGTAACGCCTCGTACCTACCGAATGACACCTCCTTATAAAAAGGAAATTGCCAATGGACATGTTGAGGTAGCTCCTTCGTTTAATGATGAACTCGTATTGGAAACTTTTGCAGACAAGGCTGTTGAATACATCAACAAATCAGCAAAAGATGCGAAAAAAGGCAAACCGTTCTTCTTATATATGCCGTTGACCAGTCCGCATTTACCACATTGTACACATCCCGATTTTCAGGGACGTAGCAATTGTGGTAACTATGGCGACTTTATGGAAGAAACAGATTATAGGGTTGGTCAGGTATTGGATGCGCTTAAAAAAAATGGACTGGAAGAGAATACCCTCGTTATTTTTTCATCGGATAATGGAGCTGAAACCAACTATAAATACCAACGCGATACATACCAGCATTATAGCTGCATGAATTTTAAGGGAGGCAAGCGCGATATATATGAAGGAGGACATAGAGTGCCGTTCCTTATGAGATGGCCAAAAGTGATAAAACCTGGAAGTAAAGTTGATGTCCCTGTTTGCCAGTCTGATTATCTGGCCACCATTGCTGAAATTGTTGGTGCTTCTATACCTGATAATGCAGCAGAAGATAGTTACAGTTTGTATCCTCTTATAACAAATGGTAAATTAGATAATTATAACTTAGATAGAGCAGTTATACATCATGCATTTACTGGTCATTTTGCTATACGACAAGGAAAGTGGAAACTAAATATGCTTCGCGGATCCGGAGGTTCATTATTACCAAAATTGATTGAACCAAAGGATGGAGAGGCTATTTACGAACTTTACGATATAGAAAATGATCCGGGTGAAACAACAAACCTTTATTTTGAATACCCTGAAGTAGTTGGAAAACTAAAGGATAGGATATCAGAGATCATTAAAAATGGTCGTTCTACCAATGGTAAACCTCAGGAGTTTGTTAAAGATAATTGGGATCAGGTTACCTGGATGAATCTTTAAGATCAAATAGTCTATGGAAAAAAGAAAAGTTTATAAGGCCTTATTTATATTAACAGCTGTTGCTTTTTGTGCATCAGTAATCTGTTACTATATCAAACAATCCCATCTTGCTGGTCCTTTATTAATTGCTGGATTTGTAAGTGCAGCTATTGCTGTCAGGGGCTTTAAAAGGCTAAAGGGCTTTTCTTATTCAATAATGATTATTTCTGCGGTGACCATTTCAATGTATTATCCGCAATATTTTCTAAGTGCAGGAGGTTTTCAGTTTAAACTACTTATTGTACCTCTTCTCCAGATTATTATGTTTGGTATGGGGTCACAAATGAGTCTTAATGATTTTGTGGGGGTAATAAAAATGCCCAAAGGTGTTATTGCCGGAGTTATTTGTCAGTTTACGATAATGCCAGTTGTGGGTATCTCATTGGTTACTCTTTTTCAGTTCCCTCCTGAGATTGCGGCAGGTGTTGTGTTGGTAGGTTCATCCCCAAGTGGTATGGCATCAAATGTTATGTCGTTTATAGCTAAAGCAAATTTGGCCTTATCGGTTACCCTGACTGCCTTTGCAACTTTATTGTCGCCATTAATGACTCCGCTGTTAATGAAGACTTTTGCAGGAGAGCTTATTACTATTGATTTTTGGAATATGATGTCGGGTATTTTCAATATGGTTATTCTGCCCATTTGTGCCGGATTGATATTTAATCTTTTCGCAAATGGTTATAATTTAAAGAGGAATCAGGCATTACAGGTAGTATCAATGATTGCAGTTATATTTCTCAAAAGTCTTATCAACTATATAACAACAAACATGTCGGGTTCCAGTTTGTTTAATGCCTTTTTATTCGACACAGGTTTGTTTGCATTACTGCCTATATGTGGGGCCTTTGTTTTTAGAGTGTTGGCAAAAGGAGATAAAGAGCTGTTAGATAAATTATTGTCGTTTATCTCTATGTTGGGCATAGGGGTTATTATAACAATCATCACAGCAGCCGGAAGGGATAGCTTGCTGGAAGTTGGTTTGTTATTGATCCTTGCCTGTTTCCTTCATAATAGTTTTGGTTATGCATTAGGATATGGTGTGAGTAAACTCCTTAGGTTAAAGGAGCAGGATTGCAGAACCATTGCTTTGGAAGTCGGGATGCAAAATGGAGGTTTGGCATCAGGGTTGGCAGTGGAAATGGGAAAGGTGGCTACTGTTGGTTTGGCACCAGCAATATTCGGACCAGTGATGAATATTACCGGGTCGTCATTAGCTACCTGGTGGAGAGGTAAAATAATAAAATCAAAAATAGATTATAATTGATTACAAAATGAAAATAAAAAAGGCGCTAGGGTTATTGGTGATTATTGTAATTGGATTAACTTATTCATGTTCCAATAATAAGAATCAGTTTGAAATCGCTTCTCCAGACCAAACCGTAAAATTATCACTTAACGAAAATCAGGGTATTTTAAAATATCAATTGCATTGGCAAAATCAGTTATTAATAGATTCTTCAAAAGTATCATTAATGCCATGCAGTCTTGTCAATATCATAGATGTTGAACAACGCTCTTCGGACACAACATGGAACCCGGTTTGGGGCCAGTTCAGTGAAATACAGGATCAATATAATGAATTGATTCTTACTGTTGATATGGATGGTGTCAAAGGTAAATTGTTCGCCAGAGTATATGATAAGGGATTGGGTTTTAGGTTTGAAATGGATAGTGTCAAAGAAGGTGAGGAGATATCCTTTGAGATTGAGCATAACCTTTATTCAAAAGATCAATTTTATTGTCCTGCAGGGGAATCAGAGCCCAAAGGTCCTTATCTGTATGAGGAAATGCTGGGTTCAAAGGAAAAAGCACCAAAATTATTGATGCCCCTGGTAGTTGAAAAATACAATCATAAATACCTTTCTATACTTGAGTCGGATCTGTATGCTGCTAAAGGGTTTGGAGTGATGAATATAGCTTTAGATAAGAAAAATGAAGTGCTAAAATCTTATAATAAAGCAAAGGTCAAGGGAGCAAAAACTATAACTCCCTGGCGTGTTATTCTTTGGGGTGAAGAAGCTGGTGATTTAGTGACGAACACAGTTGCTGTAAACCTGGCAACACCATGTCAGTTAGATGATACAGAGTGGATAAAGCCAGGTAAAACACTATGGGACTGGAGAGTGCATGGATATGTAGCTCCCGATGGATTTAAATATGGAATCAATACCGAAAGCTATAAACGTTTTATTGATTTCGCAGCCTTAAAAGGAATAGAGTATTTCCTGATTGATGACTCATGGTATAAGCATGCTTCAAAAGGTCACTTTGAATTATCAGATAAACTCGATTTACAAGAGGTTATCCGATACGCTGAAGAAAAAGGGGTTGAGTTAATTTTGTACTACGACAGAAAGCATGGTGAATATGGGGATGAAGAACTCTTTCCCTATTATCAGTCATTGGGGATGAAAGGGATTAAATACGGTTTTATGGGTTGTAATCCTGAGTTCTCCAGTAAGGCTATTCAGTTGAGTGCAAAAAGCAAATTAC
Organism: uncultured Saccharicrinis sp.; assembly: GCA_963677655.2. Classification (GTDB taxonomy): domain Bacteria; phylum Bacteroidota; class Bacteroidia; order Bacteroidales; family Marinilabiliaceae; genus Saccharicrinis. The sequence continues at coordinate 458,678 of OY782089.1, read as the reverse complement.
TGATTGATTTTCATGATAATCCGGTCCCTTTTACCGGGATGCAACGGACTTATCCGAATGCTATAACACGCGAATATTGTCATGCCCAGCAGGATTCGAGAAGAGCTTTTACGCCTGAAGCATTTATTAAAATGGCTTTGATCAATGCGATTCAGGGTCCGATGGATATGAACAATGGTAATTTCGATATCGTTGGGATTAATAGTGGAATAAGGGAAAAAAGTCCGCGAAAGAAGAACTCATACTTAACAACCGCAGTATCTGAAGTAGCTCGTACTTTAATCATATTTAGCGGATTGGTTTGTATTCCTGATGCTCCAGAGGCTTATATGGCTAAAGAAGATTTGTTTGAGTTTATTCAAAAAATGCCGGTTGGCAAGTGGGACGAAAGTAAGGTACTCCGATCCAGAATAGGAGAGTATATTACTACGGCACGTCGATCTGGTGATGAATGGTTTGTTGGCAGTGTTGCCAATCAGGATGGCGCTAATTTATTATTGCCTCTCGACTTTCTAAAACCAGGACAAGTATATGATGCAGTTATTTATGAAGATACTGAAGAGACACATTGTAAAACCAATCCTGAGGCATACAGAGTTGTTAAACGTGGTGTGGTAGCGGATGATGTGATGGAAATTAAGATTGCCTCAGGTGGTGGTCATTGTATGTGGATACGTCCGAGAGTAATAAAAAGACATAAGTAGAGAGAAGCGTGTAGAAGGATGGGGGATTATCCGGATTTGTATCAAAGTCTTTGAGTATTTAAGACTTTTCCTTGTATCCTTTCTATTTGAAGTTGAAAAATCTATGAATAAATGAGATATATTAAAGAAATTACATTATTGTTTATACTGGCTTTGTCTGCCTTACAGGTTGTTGCTCAGGATATTAATCCAGATAAAAAATTACTGTATAAAGTTGTAGGTGGAGATAGTCTTTATTTGCATGTTTTTGAACCAGAGGTGTCAAAGAACCCAACTGCTGTGATAGTATACTTTTTTGGTGGTGGATGGGTTGGTGGCAATCCGAACCAGTTTTATCAGCAAAGTGAATATCTTGCTTCAAGAGGAATGCTGGCCATTTCGGCAGAGTACCGCATAAAGAATACTCATGGTACTACTCCTTTTGATTGTGTTGAAGATGCTAAATCTGCTGTCCGCTGGATTCGTACCCATGCAAAAGAATTAAATATAAATCCTGATATGGTCATTGCCGGAGGTGGTTCAGCTGGTGGACATATTGCTGTTTGTACAGCAGTTATCGAAGGACTGGATAATTCATACGAGGACCTGTCTGTTAGTTCTGTACCTAATGCTGTTGTTGGTTATAATCCAGTGTTTGATACAACAGAAAAAGGTTATGGTCATAAAAAAGTAAAAGGACGCGAAACCGAAATATCACCTTGTCACCAGGTTCAAAAAAATATGCCTCCAATGTTATTGTTCCATGGAAAAGAAGATACAACGGTTCCTTATGAAAATGCACAACGCTTTTATAATAAAATGCTGGAGGCGGGTAATGATTGTGAACTGGTATCGTTTGAACATGTAGGACATGGTTTTTTCAATGGTCATTTTTTTAGGAAGCAAGGTGATCTTTATTTTAATCAATGTATGTATGATACAGATGTATTCTTAACTAGGTTAGGTTATCTAAAAGGTAAACCAACCCTGAAAAGAAACATAAAACAACTTGCTTGTATTGGCGATAGTAATACTGAAAAAAAATATCCTGAGTATTTGCAAGAGGCTCTGGGACAGAGTTATCAGGTTGAGAATTATGGAAAAGGAGCCGCAACTTTAATCAATGGAAGCTATTTCCCTTATTTCAATACACCACAATATAAAGCATCAGTTAAATTTAATGCAGACATTGCTTTAATTATATTAGGTACAAATGATGCCAATCCTAAATGGTGTTTAGATAAAAACCGCAAAACAGATTTTAAAGGAACACCTCAGGATGAATTTAAAGAAAGATATATTGATTTAATCAATGCTTATAAAAAAAGAAATCCTGGGGTAAAAATATTTGTCATGACTCCAATGCCGGTTTGGCCAGAGAAGAAACCTAATCATCCAACGATAAAAGGACGCAAAGAACAATTAAATAAATGGGTGATTCCTACGATCAAAGAAATTGCTAAAGAACAAGATCTTGTTCTCATTGATGTACATCATCTAATGCGAAAAGGTGCAAAATATTCAAAAGATGGAGTTCATTTGAATGACAAGGGATATAGCTTATTGGCAAAGAAGATTGCAAAGGAAATTAGATGTCGGGTTTATGACGAACTCAAGTTATTACATGGATAAAAAGGATTAGATAAATAAAAAAATAGGATCATTATGAAAACACTTTATCATATTTTGTTTGCAGTAGTATTGTTTATTACAACTACTTTAAATGCACAAAATATCTCAGAGCAGATCAAAAATCAAGATAGAAAAGAGCCATTTGAGCTTACCTATAAGAAAATAGATGATATAAATCTGAATCTTACCATTCACTATCCATCTGATTTTAAAAAAAATAAAAAGTATCCCGCAATTATCTTCTTTTTTGGAGGTGGTTGGAATGGAGGAACTGTGAAGCAGTTTGAACCTCAGGCTAAATATTTTGCTGAGCGTGGTATGATTACCGTTTTAGCTGATTATAGGGTGAAGTCGCGCCACAAAACCACTCCTTATGAAGCTGCTGCCGATGCAAAATCTGCAATACGGTTTCTGCGTCAGCATGCAAAGCAATTAAATATTCATCCAAAAAAGATTGTGGCTTCAGGTGGTTCGGCAGGTGGACATTTGGCTGCAGTATGTGGAGTATGTCCTAAGCTTGATGAGGCAAATGAAGATCTTAGTATCAGTTCAAAAGCCAATGCCTTGGTGTTGTTTAATCCTGTTTTTGATAACGGACCAGATGGGTTTTGTCATGAGCGTATGGGAGAAAGATGGCAGGAGATATCTCCGGCACACAACATAAAAAAAGATGCACCACCAACCATTGTTTTCTTAGGTAGGGAAGATCATTTAATCCCTGTTTCTATAGCCGAAAATTATAAAGAAAAAATGCAGGCTGTGGGCTGCCGTTGCGATTTGCATTTATACGAAGGTGCAGGACATGGTTTTTTTAATAATAGCAAGTACGATGGGAAGTTTTATAAACTTACTGTTCGTGAAATGGATCTGTTCTTAAAGTCACTGAAATATATAAAAGGAGAACCTAAATTATAAAATCATGCAATTAAAAAGAAATCTAATAGTAATAGTTATTGTATTACTGGCAGGGGTATTATGCCCAGTTAATATAAAGGCTCAGACAAATTCGAAGAAGAAACCTAATATTGTTTTTGTGATGACTGATGATCAGGGGATGGGTGATTTAGCCTGTACCGGGAATTCGTATATAAAAACACCTAATATTGATAAGTTTTATAGTGATGCCATACGTTTTACCAACTACCATGTAGGTACAACTTGCGCTCCAACGCGTAGCGGAATTATGTCGGGAAGGCATTGTAATAGAGTTAATGTTTTTCATACTATTATGGGACGTTCTATCCTTTTTGAAGATGAAGTGATTTTACCTCAGGTGTTGGCTCAAAATGGTTATGTAAATGCCATGTATGGTAAATGGCACTTGGGCGATAATTATCCATATCGTCCTGAAGATCGTGGATTTCACGAAGTAGTACGTCATGCTGCAGGTGGTGTTGGTCAGGGACCGGATTACTGGATGAATGATTATTTTGATGATTCATACTGGCATAATAGTGAAGAAACAAAATACGAAGGTTATTGTACTGATATATTCTTTTCTGAAGCCATGGACTTTATCGAAAAAAATAAGGACAACCCTTTCTTTTGTTATATTGCAACTAACGCACCTCATGGCCCATATAACTTACCTAAAGAGTATTACGATATTTACCAGGGAAAAAAGTATGAGAAATTAAATCCAAGACTCCGTCGATTCTATGGTATGATCACCAACCTGGATGATAATTTTAAAAAGCTGGAGAAAAAACTGGACGAACTGGACTTGACCGACAACACAATACTTATTTTTACCACGGATAACGGAACATCGGCCGGGCGTTCAACATACAATGCTGGTTTAAAAGGTGGAAAAGGCAGCCAATACGATGGTGGTCATCGTGTACCTTTGTTTATTCGCTGGCCTAATGGAGAATTGACCGGTGGTAAAGATATTGATAAACTGGTTGCCAATTATGACCTGCTTCCAACCTTTGTTGATTTGATAGGCTTGGATTTTAACCCTGTAAAACCGCTGGATGGGAAAAGTTTGGTACCTCTTATGAAGGAAGAAAACCCTCAGTGGCCTAATCGTATTTTATATATTGATACTCAGCGAGAGCAAGATCTTATCAAGTATAAAAAATATACCGTTATGGATGATAACTGGCGTTTGGTTGACGGTAAAGAACTTTATAATATTACTAAAGATTTAGGGCAGGAAAACAATATTATTGATCAATATCCAGAAGTTGCAGCCCGTCTTGCAGAAGGTTATGAGCGCTGGTGGCAATCCTTCCTTGCAGAAGGAGTTGATGAAAAATATGCATATATAAAAGTTGGCTCACCAAAGGAAAATCCAAGTAAAATATGTGCGCATGATATGCTTGCTGGCCGGTACAGTCCTGCGTGGCATCAAAATGGGGCATTGGTTCCTACACCTGCTTCAGGATGTTGGAAAATTGAATTTCTGGAAAATGCTGAATACAATATAACATTACGTAGGTTCCCTCGCGAAAGTGGGTTGGCAATTAACCAGACTGTTCTGGCTCAGGAGAAAAGAATAGAGTTGGATAAAACTGCCCCGGCAGGAGAGAAAACTGATTTTACTGAGGTGAGTTTATATGTGGCTGGTTATACAAAAACTGTTAAAATTGAAGAGGGACAGGATGAGGTAACTATTAAATTGAAAATTCCTGCGGGTAAGTATGATTTTCATGCAAGTTTGGTTGATGCAGCAGAAAGACAATATCCCGCCAATTATGTATATATAGAGAAGCTTTAAAAAGAAGTGGGAAGTTTGGAGTATGAAGTTGGGAGCCTATCAAACTTCATACTTTAGACCTCATTCTTACTACAACAATATCCATAAAACTGATGTTTTTTCCAGATTACAGTTTTTATATTCCATTACTTTTATCATGATACAACTAACTAAAAAAATTACCTTCCTGTTTTGTATAGGAGTACTATTTTTGAGCTGCAGTAATATCAAAAGCCAGTCTGCAACTCTTGATATCAATGCTTATCTGGCAGCGGCCGATGGGGAGCATATTTATCCTACCCCGCAACAAATGGAGATGCTTAAAAAAGTCATTCCCAATAAAACTTTTCAGCCGGCACCTTCAGCGTCAGATAGATCCTATTGGGATCGAATAGCCAATACTGAACAAGGAAAGGAATATATTCAAGAAGCAATATCTTTTCTTGACAGAAAACCTGAAGTGCCAATATCTGATGAAATCTATCGTCGCGCTAATAAGGAAGGGAATCGCGGTATCTATAAACCTCGTTATTATCGAACCATGGATCGTCTGGAGAAATTTACCCTGGCAGAATGCATGGAAAATACAGGACGTTTTATTCCTCAGATTGAGGAGTATGTAGATTCCATTTTAGCGATGAAATCCTGGATGCATCCCAATCATGATGATAATGAGAATAGTGTAATGGAGGGAAAACGTGTGTCAATTGATTTGGGAGCTCGTAAATTTGGGTTAGTATTATCCTTAGCAGATGTATTGCTCGAAAACAAGCTTTCGGAAGATACTCGTAAAAACATAGCAGAGCATTTAAAATGGAGAATTACAGATTCATATTTAAATTCTTGTCAAAAGAAAGCAGATGTAAGTAACAAGTGGATCAGAGCTACCAGTAACTGGAACTCGGTTTGTACCAGTGGTTCTCTTTTTACAACAATAGTCTCTTCAGATAACAACGATAAACGAATTGCCGCTATAGGTTGTGCTTTAAACAGTATGGTGTTTTACTTATCGGGTTTTGGTGATGATGGTTATTGTTCTGAAGGTACCGGGTATTGGGAGTACGGCTTTGGTCATTATTTATACCTTGCAGAAATGTTGTATGATTATACCAACAAAAAAATTAATTTATATGAGTTCAATGATCCTGATAAATTGAATAATGTAGCCAACTTTCCTCATAATTTTCAAATTCATAAAGGGATGTATTCTCCATTTTCGGATGGTGTAACCAGAGTAAAACCAGGACAAACGAACTTTGCTTATTATATGGCGGCCAAATATTATGGATCTTCGAAACCAACCAAATTTGTCTCTGATGAGTCGGTACAGGATATACTTGCCTGGAATGATCCGGAGTTTTTTGCACCCTCAGAAGAAGAAATTAAAGAACTGCCTAATTATACCTACTTTGATGACATGGGAATTGTGATTTCACGCGGACAACAAGAGGTTCCGTTTTCCATCGCCATGAAAGCAGGGCACAACGCCGAAAACCATAATCACATGGACGTGGGTAGTTATGTATTGGTTTTAGGTGAAGATTATATTTCAGGAGATATTGGTGCCCCGTCATATATTGCTGGTGCCTTTTCAGATAAGAACCCGGCGCGTAGCTCATGGGGACACCCGGTACCAAGAATTGACAATATCTTACAGTCAAAGGGTATAGAGTTTAAGGGAACTGTGAAGCAAGCTGAGTTTTCGAAAGAGATGGACAATGTTACCATAGATTTAATTAAAGCCTATGAACTGCCATCTTTAAAGAAATTGGAAAGAAACATGGTTAATGATAAATCAGGTAGAGGAACAGTTACCATTACTGATACATTTGAGGCTGACCAACCTGTAATTTTTGGTACAGCAGTAATGGTTAACGTAGATTATGATGTTATAGATGATAACATTGTTATGATATACTCAGAAAACCAGAAGGTAAAAGTAGAGATTCTCTCAGAAGGAGGAAAAGTAAAAATCAAGGATGAAGTTGTTCCGGTTAAGCATCTCCGAAGTGGAAAAACATCTTATCGTATTGGGATTGATTTTATAAAACCAGTGAACAAAGGTTCTATTACAGTTAAATATACTCCTGTAGAGTAGCTATAATAAAGATAGTCAGAGTTCAATAGAGGCTGCATTTAAGATAAGTGCAGCCTTCTTGTTTTCATTTATTAAGGGAATATCATAATATGCAACATATAGAAGATATAATGGTTTTATCAGGCTATTGATTTAGGTGTGAATTTATTAATCTTAAATTTTTTTATTGCACATAATACTTATTTGGAATACTCTATGGATATACTTAAATGTTTATTTTCTTTGATTTTAGTAAAGATGTTTACAAGAGCATATGAAGTTATCATTTATCACAAGTTCTTGTTATCTGGCTTGTTTTTAATTCTTATATCAACTGTAACAGTTCGTTCACAAACAAACAATCTTTATTTTCAAAATATTACAAGTGAAGATGGCTTGGCATCAAATAGGGTAAATTGTATATATGAGGACAAAACCGGTTTCTTATGGTTTGGAACTCAAGACGGTTTAAATAGGTATAACGGATATAAAATTGAAGTTTATCGAAATGATCCCAATGATACGACAACCATAGTAAACAATATAGTAACCGCAATTCTTGAAGAGAATAGCTCTGGTAATTTATGGATAGGTACAGAAGGTGGACTATGTTATCTTAATCTTTCAACACAAAAATTTAAGCGTTTTAATGCCACTATGGGAGATACGCTTAATACCCTGTTTTATGACCAGCAGAATACGCTCTGGGCAGGGTCTACCAAGGGACTCTATAAATATAATGGAGATAATACGTTTACGGTAGTACGACATGAAAAAGACAATCGGAATAGCTTGATTACTAATGCTGTATATGCAATAGAACAGTTTGATAAGAACAGTTTGTTAATAGGAACCGAGTATGGGTTAAATTTATTTGATACCCAAGACTTTTCCGTCAAATACCACACAGCCACTAATGATGTAGGTCATATTCAATGTATAAAAAGAACAAGTAGCAATGATTTTTGGGTCGGAACTTATCACAAAGGCATGTTCAGGATGAGGGGCAAAGATTTTGATAGACCTATGGATCATTATAATAAAGAAAAAGGATATCTTCTTAACGATCGGGTACAGGAAATAATTGAGGACAAAAAGCAAAACCTTTACATTGCTGATCGGGATGGAGGCTTGATTTATCTTGATATAAAAGAGGATATAGTTTACAAGTATACAACGGATTTGTATAATCCTAATAGTATAAATAGTAAAGCTTTAAGGAGCATGATGTTGTCAGCTTCAGGATCTTTATGGATAGGAACTTATAATAGCGGTATTAACTATGTAGATAGTAAACGAAAGAAATTTGAACACTACAAATTTAATTTCAAAGAGGATGGGTTAATCAATAATAACACCCGAAGTATGTTTGAAGATTGTGAGGGTAACATCTGGATTGGAACCAAAGAAGGTGGTGGCTTGAGCAAATTTAATCGCAAAAAAGGAACCTTTAAACACTACAAAACAGACAGAAACAATCCGTACTCATTACAGGATGATTATATCTTCAGTATTAACGAAATTGATTCAAGGTACTTGCTGGTTGGCACCTATAAAAAAGGATTAGCAATCTTTGATAAAAGTACAGAACGTTTTAATCATTATTATCACAATAAAGATAATCCGTCATCTATATCCACTAATACTGTTTATTCAATCTACAAGGATAGTGAAGGCGTTATTTGGATCGGTACATTTGGAATTTCCGGATCTCTAGGATATTTGAATATTTTTGATCCTGGATCACGTACATTTAGGGCTATAAAAGAAATTCAGCAAGTAAGGTGTTTCTGTGAAGAAAATCCAAATGAAATTTGGCTGGGAACCTTAAATAAAGGATTATTCTTATATAATAAGTTGAATGGAAAATTAACTCCCTTTTGTGGTGACGATAATGGTTCAGGGAAGGTATCGAGTAGAAATATTATTTCTATGACAAAAGATAATAAGGGAAATTTGTGGGTAGGTACCGATGGTCGCGGTTTATGGATGTTAGAAGCGGAGACCCGAAAATGTACTGTCTTCAATGAAGAGAATGGTTTTCCTAATAATCGTATATTGGGTGTGAAGATTGATGATCATAATAACCTGTGGTTAAGCACTGGGATTGGAATTTTAAAATTCAATCCTGAAATCAGAGATGTTGAAACTTATGATGTTAATGATGGTTTACAAGGTACCCAGTTTGAAAGTTATGTTTCATTAAAAACAAGTTCGGGAGAAATGTTATTTGGAGGGCGAAATGGATTTAATATTTTTCACCCGGATGAAATTGTTGATAATAAAGATGCACCCCCAGTAGTGATTACTGATTTAAAACTATTTTACGAAACTGTAAAAGTTGGAACATCTGGATCTCCTTTGGAGAAATCTATTTCACATACAGAAAACCTGGTACTTAATCATAAACAAGGTGTGTTTACTTTTGAGTTTGTTGCTTTAAATTTTACATCCCCCGAAAAGAATCAATATAAATATATGATGGAGGGTTTCGATGAAAAGTGGATTGACGCAGGTAACAAACACGAAGCTACATACACTAACCTTCCGGCAGGAGATTATGTGTTTAGGGTAAAGGCCTCCAATAATGATGGTGTTTGGAATGAGGAAGGTACTTCGATTAATATCACGATTATGCCTCCATGGTGGGCTTCGTGGCAGTTTCGGTTGATTGCATTAATGTTGATTTTGGCAGGAGTTGTGTATTTTTTAAGATCCAGATCGCAAAAGCAAAAAGAAATACAAAAAAGTTTAGAGGCACAGGTAGCTAAGGCAACAGAAGAGGTGAAAAACAGGAATTCCAGGCTTGAAGAAGCCAGAGGTAAATTATCAAACATTATGAATGATGTTAAGACTGAACTGGGAAAAGCTTCTGAGGAATTACTGGAGGCCACAACCAGCCAGGCTTCTACTATAGAAGAGGTTTCTTCTTCGATCGATCAGATGTCGAAAGATATAAAAGAGAATGCCGATAGTGCCAGAAGTATGTTTGAAAATGCGCAAAAAATTGAAAAAGATGCAAACTCAAGTGTGGCAATAGTAACCAAAACTGTTGATGCTATCGAAAACATTACTGAGAGCATAAAGTTTATTTCGGAATTTGCCCAAACCACAAATATACTTTCATTAAATGCAACAATTGAAGCCGCCAAGGCTGGGCAATATGGAAAATCGTTTGGTGTTGTGGCCAACGAAGTAAAAAAACTGGCAGATCAATCTCAGGGTGTTGCAAAAAATATCCAGGAGATTTCTGAATCCGGTCTTGAATTGTCACATGAAGCCAGTAGTAAAATTGTAGAATTGCAGAATTATATAAAAAGCATTGTGCAACTCATTGATCAAATTCGTGAGTCAAGTCAAAATCAGTCTTACGAGGCTTCAAATGTCAACCAGGCTATTCAGCAGATATCTACTTATATTAATAGAACGGCTCAATTAGCAGAAAAATTAGATACTGCTATTAATACACTTTCGTTGGATGAACAATAGTTTAGACCATACATTTTTAAAATTGAAAATGAGCTTTGTTGTCTAAGGGATTACAGGTTAATATTATTATTATTGCATATTTCAAAGTTATAATCGGTATTAATTACCAAAGCTTATCCGTTGTCTTCTTTAATCTCAGCATGTACTTTTAGGTCGCATGGTTATATAATGCAACAACTTCAATATTCTTTGGAATTTATATTTTATCAGTGCTATAAATACTTCTGTATTTTAGGATTTAAATATAATTCAACAAATATTCTTATAAAATCGTGATGACAATTTATTTTAAAAGATTAATAGCAAATACTTCTTTATACATAAAGAGAGGGTTAATAGTGTGTTGTACATTTTTGGTGGTTCAATCAGTTTTTAGTTCTGTAAAAGTCAATTCCCTGAAAGAGTTGTTACCTTATCTGGATGATGACAATGTGAATGCTGTTCTTAAACCGGGAACCTATTCTATTACTCCGAAAGATATTAAGGAAGGAACTTTTGGAACAACAGATTGTGAAGACAGGGCAAAGATTTTGTTGCTTTTCTCAGGGAGTAACAGCACTTATGATTTTACCGGGGTAACATTAAATATAGATACAGAGGTATTTAATTGTTTTGGAAAATACAGGGTTCATGAAGTGGTTATTACCGGAAATAACAATGTATTGAAAAACCTTACTATGGTTGATGATGGTTCTGTTTATGACGGGCCAAACAAAGGGGCACTTGGCGTTTGTATGGATGGCAGAGATAATAGAGTTGAGGGTTTTCACATGACTGTAAAAGGATCTTTTCCTTATGGATATGGTGATGCTTTTGGTAAAGGAGGAAGAAATAATGTAATTCCTCACCGAAAACATTCTGGTTTTTTAGTACGAGGATTGCGAAACCACGCAAAAAACTGCCATATCATTCACCGGTCCTATGGTCACTGTATGTTTATGCAGGCAGCCAGCTATCCAACTATCGAAGGCTGTGTGATCGAAGGAGAAGTTCGTAAAACAGACGATATGCTGGCTGAAACATCGGGTCCGGCATTTGATGTTGGTTTTATGACTACCTGGGGATATAAATTGCCTGCCGGATATATGATGAGTACAGGCGAAGGCGGTATTCGTGCATATAATGCAGGAACAACCATTATTGATGGTAAGATAATCAAGAGAGGTACTGATAACCCTACCATTTTGAATTGTACTATTAAAAATATGCGTACGGGTGTTACCTTAGCACATGCTACCGGTAAAAAATATGTTGAAGGTTGTACAGTTATAGGTTGCGAAAATGGATACTCTTTAGGAAAAGGTGAAGTGGTAAATTGTAAAGCTGATTGTGCCTATGGTCCGGTTTATTCAAGTACATATGAAAACGATAAAGGATACAATGCCGATATTACTATCATACCTGCTGAAAATGGATATTATAACGGATCAGGAAGTGTGGCCTATATTGGAGGGAGTGGACATAAAATTACAGTTAAAGGAACAACAGAAGCTGTTGAAAAAGGATTACGCATTAAGGTTGGAGGAGAAAAAGGAAATATTCGTTTAAAGAATGGAAATTTTCCTCATCAAAATGACTTTAAAGGAGCCGATTTTGAATTGAATAACCTGACTGATTATCCTGTTTATTTATCGCCTAAGAGTTCAGGTATTAAAGTGCAGTCTAAAGGTAAAGTTACCGACGAAGGTACAGGCAATAAAATTCGTTAAGTCTGGAAGTATTTTATTTAAATTTTTTGAGACGGTAAACTCTTATTTATTGTCTCAAAATTTCTTATCCAAATATATGATGAATCTACAATTCCTTTTGAGCTTGCTATCCATTGTATTTGCATTTGGTTGTAATAGCTTTAATCCAGATGATTATAAAAACAGTGAGCTGCCAGATGAGCAGCGTGCCGAAAATCTTTTAAAGCAATTAAATCTTCAGGAAAAGATTAGCCAGATGCGAATTTTCCATTCCAGCAACAGGATCTTTTTAAACAAAGAAGGAGAGCTCGTTCTAAATGATGAAGCTAAAGATTATATTAAAAATGGTATTGCTGGAATTAAGAACGCTGGAACAGCCTATGATCCGCAGCATGGAGCCATTTTGTGTAATAAACTTCAGAAGTATATTATTGAGCACAATCGTTTTGGTATTCCTGCAATGTTTATTATTGAGTGTTACAATGGTGTGGAAGCAAAAGGGAATACACATTTTTGCAGGCCGTTGACTATGGCTTCTTCATTTAATACCGAGTTGGTAAAAGAATTATGGGATGCGCTTGGAAGAGAAGCCCGGATAAGGGGTTTACATATGTGTCACTCACCTGAAGCTGACCTGGTAAGAGATCCTCGTTTTGGCAGGATGACAGAAACATTTGGGGAAGATACTTATCTGACTTCGCGTATGGTGGTTAGTGCAGTTAAAGGTGTTCAGGGTGATAATGTTGGATTGAAAAGCACACATATAGGTGCTGTAACAAAGCATTTTGCCGGATATGCAGAAGTACAGGGCGGAAAAAACTTCGCGTCGGTACAGATATCTCCACGTAGTTTCGTTGATGAGATTTTACCTCCTTTTAAAGCAGCGGTACAGGAAGCAAAAACCCTGGGTATTATGGCATCACATGCCGATGTAAATGGAGTTGCCAGTCATGCAAATGGTAAATTGCTTACCGATACTTTAAAAGATAACTGGGGCTTTGATGGGTATGTGGTTTCTGATGCAACAGACATAGAGCGTCTTCATCACTTTATGAGAGTTGCTGAAACTTTTGAAGACGCTGCCGAGATGGCGCTAAAAGCAGGGATGGATATTGATTTATACGGCAACGATGGTTTTGCTTTATTGGAAAAAATGGTGGAGGATAAACCGGAATTGTTAATACGAATTGATAAGGCTGTGAAGCGTGTATTACTTACAAAGTTTAGGTTGGGTTTGTTCGATAATCCTTATGTAGATGCAACTAAAGCCAATCAAAACACAAAAACACAAAAAACATTAGATTTGGCATTGAAGGTTGATTTGGAGTCAATTATTTTATTGAAGAATGAGAACAAAACCTTACCTATAAATCTACGGGCCTTTAAGCATATAGCTATTATTGGACCCAATGCCAGGGAAAAGGATGTTAAAGCAATAAAGAATAAACTTCCCCAAAATGTAAAAGTTAGTTATGCCAAAGGTTGTGGAATAAGTAAGCCTGTTAGGTTGCCTGCTCTTTACAGTTTAGAGGAAGATAAGCCAATGATTAAGGAAGCTGTTAAAATTGCCAAAAAGGCTGATATTGTTTTGCTTTTTATTGGTGGCGATCATAAAACAGCAAAGGAGGCTTATTTTGTTTCTGATGAAATGGGCGATAGGGCAGATCTTAATCCTGTAGGTCAGCAAAATTTATTGTTGGATGAACTTAAAAAGACCGGCAAAAGGGTTGTTGTTGTACTGGAACATCGCCGTACGCTATCGATTGTTGATATTGCAGAAAAGGCTAATGCCATAATTGACTGTTGGGATTTAAGTGAACGAAGAGAAGAGGCTATAGCAAAAATATTGTTCGGAGAAGTAAATCCTTCAGGTAAATTGACGGTCACTGTCCCTCAATCTGTTGGGCAACTTCCTGCTTATTATTACCAAAAGCATATTAATTATAAAAAAGGGTATTTATTTGCAAACAACAAACCTTTGTATCCTTTTGGTTTTGGCTTGAGTTACACTCAGTTCCATTATTCAAACCTAAGTATATCAGATACTATTGTAAAAATGGGAGATCCTATTCGGGTGAGTATAGATATCACCAATGTTGGAGATGTTTATGGTAAGGAAGTTTGTCAGATTTATCTGCAAGATGAATATGCTTCGGTACTTAGGCCAATTCGTGAGTTGATTGGTTTTGAGAAGGTTTCTCTAAAACCGGGAGAAACAAAGAGTATCAAATTCAACATTACTGCAGAAGATATGTCATTTACAGGTATCGATATGAAAAAGCATATTGAACCGGGAAAGTTTAATGTTTTTGTTGGAGGCTCTTCAGATACAGACCAAATGTTGAGCTATAGCCTGAGGGAGTGAATCGTCTCTGCAGAAAAGGTCTTTTAGTAAATAGTAGAACTTATCATTTGATATAAATCACTGATTACTGAAAGTTTCAAAATTTATCGACACAAATAAAAAACTATACCATAAAATGAATATAATAAAAGATAAGGTTTTTGTTATGAGTCTGATGTTGCTGTTTTATACAACACTTCAGGCTCAATTCATCCATCCGGGTATTTCGCATAAGCAATCTGATCTGGATAGGATGCATTATTTGGTTAGTGCAAAGGTTGAACCCTATTACATATCTTATCTGAAACTAAAAAGTGATGGAAAGGCATCGTACGATTATACCGTAAAAGGTGATCCCAGCTTTACGGTGATTACTGAAAAGGGAGAAAATTCCAGTGCTTTTAAATCGGATGTTGAGGCTGCATATTTAAATGCATTAATGTGGGCTGTGACCAAAGATGTACGTCACGCAGATAAATGTGTTGAGATATTTAATGCATGGAGCAATTTAACCTGCTTTACCGGAGGAGGTACTGAGTCGTTAAATACCGGGCGTGTAATTTTTTGTTTTTTAGATGCTGCCGAAATTATTAAAAGCACCTATGATGGATGGGCCGAGGAGGATCTTCAAAGGTTTAAGGATATGTTAGTGTATCCGGGATACTCCAATGTTGCAAAACCAGCTTCCGTAACCAATGATAATGGTACGTTCTACTGGCGTTTGTATCAGGGCGATTCAGGCAGGCATGGAAACCAGGATTTATTTGGATGGCGTGGTGTGCTGTCTATGGGTATTTTTCTGGATAATGAAATTATGTATGATCGGGCACTTCGGTATTTAAAAGGCTTACCGCACCGTGAGGATGATATTCCCTATGTTTCGGGACCACCCATTACATCGGTTTCTCCGATTTCATCTTCGGAGTATGCTGATACGTATAAACGAACGGGAGTAGAAAATACTATTGCTGATTATGGGTATAACGGTTCAATACAGAACTTAATCTGGGAGAATGGTCAGAGCCAGGAAAGCTCCCGTGATCAGGCGCATACTATTTTGGGTGTGGGACAATTGGCTTCAGTGGCCGAAATGGCATGGAACCAGGGAGATGATATTTATAGTTATCTTGACAATAGAATCTTGTTGGGTTATGAGTTTAATCTTAAATATAATGTTTCGTTTAAATATCCATTCCCTGACCAGCTTAGCCCTTGGGAACCAACAGTGGAAAGTGGAGAGTTTATACAAAGGCGCGATAGGAGCGGACGTTGGTTTTCTAAAAAGATGAACCCATATACAGAAGGTCAGTTTGAGGAGTATACAAGAGGTAATTTTTTAAGTTCTGCCCGACCGGTTTACGAAATTGCTTATGCTCATTATAAAGTAAGACAAGGAGTTGATCCTGAAGATATGCTTTGGTTGTCACGGGCTCGCGAGATATCTATCCAAGAATGTGGACAGGAGCAAAATGGATTTGGTCTTGATCATTTGGGTTATGGGGGATTAACATGTTACAGGCCAGATGGATGTGCCGGTGATCCGGTAAGTGGTTTTGATGGAGGTATGCCCGTATTTGCTTTAAACGTTTTACCAGGTACTGTAGAAGCCGAGAACTTCGACCATTTTAATGGTGGTGGAGAGTCGCGTGTTTATCATGATATGGATGATACCAATACAGGAGGTGTTTATCGTAATGATGTTGGTTTGGATATTAGTGAATGTTCAGAAGGGGGTTATGCACTAAGTGATTTGCATAATGGAGAATGGGTTACATACTCATGTTTTGTTCCTGAGCCGGGCACATATAAATTAGATATCCGTTATGCTGCAGCAATAGAAGGAGGCAAAATAAGTGTGGCCATAAATGAGGATATTATAGAAAGTGAGATACAGCTTGCTACAACTGGCAGCTATACAAACTGGGATACACAAACTTTGACTGAGAATTTAATCTTATCACAGGGTTTACATCCTATACGGTTCTACATTACAGGAGCTGACGATGCGTTTAACATCAATAGTTTTTCACTTTCGTTGCTTAAGCCGAATACAGCTCCGAATGTTTCGATTAGTTCTCCGGTAGATGCAACTGGTTACGTAGAAGGTGATACAGTAGATATTACAGCAGAGGCTTCTGATGTTGAAGGGAATGTAACAAAGGTTGAGTTTTATTCCGGATCCATATTTTTGGGAGAAGATACCGAGGCTCCATATTCATTTACATGGAATTACCTTCCTGTTGGCACTCATACTTTAACTGCAATCGCAACCGATAATAACAATGCGATTTCAACTTCTGATGAGGTTAGCATTCGTGTTATTCCTAATGGAAATACGCAGAGTATTATTTCTTTGGCGCCGGTAGCAGATAGTTATGTGCACAGTAGTAATCCAATGACCAATTATGGTAGTGATGTGTATATGGTAACGAAAGCTACAGATGAGGGTAGCGGACGTTATTTCTTTTTGAAATTTGATTTGAGCGAAATCAATGGAACCATATCATCAGTTACTTTAAAGGTTTATAAACGTTCAGGTTCATCAGGATCAAGGTCTGCTTTTCAGGTAAATGATGATTCATGGACAGAAGACGGTATCAACTTTGGAAATCAGCCTGCTATTGGGGTAAAAATCAGTGATTCAAGTATTGGCACTTATGGTAGCTGGGATGTTTCAGATTTTGTTGCAGCTCAAAAAGGTATTGATGAGGTGGTAACTTTATGTGTTAGAGATGCCAATTTTGTCGGAAACGGAATTGACTTCCATTCAAAGGAAAGTGATTATGTTCCGGAATTATCAATGTTGGTCACAGAATCTCACGTAGGCATAGAGGACAATACAATAAATGACATTCAGGTGTTTCCCAATCCTGTGCAGAATAAAGTTCAAGTGAAGTTTACACAGAGAGGATATGATAGTATTGCAGTTTATAATTTATTAGGTAGTAAATTTGACGAAATACCGGTAAATAAATTTGATGATGAAGCTGAATTAGATTTTACAGGTTATGCAAATGGTGTATATTTATTGGCTTGTAAAAAAGATCACAATGTTCGATTGATTAAAGTTATTAAAGAATAGTAATTTTTTTGTTGACTAATATTAATATGAAATTAAAATCCTGGAATAGTATTTTAAAGTCTGTTGTTAACCTTGCTTTAATTGGTTTATTGCTTCTTTCTGTTGCAGCATGGAGAGGACAAATATTTGGGATTTCTTTAAAGAAAGATGCGAAAATAGAGTATACCGTTAAAATTGATCTTGATGATTGTAAAGTCTTTTTCCCGGGATTAGAAAGTATACAAAAAGTTAGTAACCTTCAGTTTAATTTTTTTGATTATTCGGGAGAACTACTAGGTTATGCCTTTGCATATAAGGGAGAGCATGGATATGGAGGACGTGTACCACTTATTACATTTACTAATGAAGATGAGGTAATATGCGGAGTATTGTTAGGTGAAAATTTTGAAAGTAAAAGTTATTTATCAGATATAGTAGAGAATGGGATACTTTATAAATGGAATGGTATATCACGAAATAAAGTGAGTAGTATAAAAGTTGACGCTATTGCAGGGGCTACTATTACAAGTCAGGCTATCATATCTGGTGTTCAAAATTCAGCTACAACTATACAAACAGTTTCCATATTTAAGCTTTGGTCTGTTGAGAATATGATATCCCTGTTTTTATTGGGTGTATTTGTTATTGCTTGTTTTTTCCCTAAAAGGGCCATGAAATACAGAACAGTTCTGCAAGTATTAAGCATTGTGGTTTTTGGTTTTTGGCTGGGGAGACTGATTTCTTTTGTTCAAATTATAAACTGGATATCAGGTGGTGTTAATTGGCAAATCCAATTTATAATGGTCATTTTGCTTACCTTGTCAATAGTTATTCCTATTATTTTTGGGAAGGCTTTTTATTGTACATGGGTATGTCCCTTTGGTGCAGCACAGGAATTATGTGGCAAGGCTTGTTCTAAAAAGATTCAGATTCCGGTTAAGGGAACAAAAATTTTAAAGCCCTTGCGTGAACGAATCTTTTTGGCTTTGTTGGTGAGTTTATGGTTAGGCTTTTCATTTGATCTAACCTTAATTGAGCCATTCACCATTTTTTCAATAAAACAAGTAGATTACTGGATTATTGGATTTGCATCTGCATTTCTATTAATAGGGATGTTTATTCCTAAAGCCTGGTGCAGATTCT
This sequence comes from uncultured Saccharicrinis sp., assembly GCA_963677655.2. Lineage (GTDB taxonomy): Bacteria > Bacteroidota > Bacteroidia > Bacteroidales > Marinilabiliaceae > Saccharicrinis. The sequence continues at coordinate 439,860 of OY782089.1, read as the reverse complement.
TTTGTCCTGTGGGATTTATATTGGAATGGATACGTAAATGAAATATAAAAAACTGTTTAAATTTTGGTAACTATTCAGTATAAAGTATAAAGACGTAAGTATAAAGATCAGAATATTATAGAAAGAAGCAATTTCTAGATATTCCTAAAAAAGTTAAGCATCCAATGTTTTCAACGTTTAATATTAATACATATTTTAAGAATATTGAATACTACAAGCTAACTAAAGTACTCGTATTAAATAGGTGTCATTTGTATTTATACTTTTGTCTTATTTCTATTTTAGAACGCATGAAACTATTATGATTAAGTATTAAACAGGCAGGACGATGATTAAGCTAAGAACTTACTAAGTTTTAGATTCGAAGTCGCTTGTCTTGATACTTATATCTTAATACTAATTTTTTTCTATGAAAAGTGATAAAATTTTAAGTCTGGTTTTGGCTGTTACTTTGCTTATTTTAGTTATTAAAATAAGCCGCTTTGATTTTTTAACAAAGAAAGATAATGGAGCCAGAACAGAATTGACAGAAACACCTAATGCTGTTAATTCTATAGCAGAGCTAAAATCCGGAACGCATCAAACCTGGGTATCGTTAACAGTGGCTGAGGGTAAGCGTTTAATTGCAAAAGGGCTGGCGGTTTATCCTCCCGTAAAAGAACGTTTGAAAAAGGGCAAATTAATTTTGGCAAAAGGAACAACCAATACTTATGTGGCTGAAGAATTGTTAAAAGATTCGCTGAATAACGGAGAGTATGTTTATGGATATATTAGTCCTGCCACATCCGATAAAAAAGTAGATAGAAGCATCAAACGAAAAGAGCTGGTTTTTGTAGATGGAGAGATTAAAGATATTGATTATAAAGAGATATTACCGGAAATGAAAGAAGGAGATATCGTAATAAAAGGAGCCAATATCATCAACCATCAAAAACAACAGGCAGCAATAATGATTGGGCATCCTACCGGAGGTACAATAGGTAATTTATATCCTTTTGTACAGGAAAAGAATCTGCACCTGATTATTCCAGTAGGCTTAGAAAAGGAATCTTCACAAGATATTGATCTGATTGGAGAATATAGCAAAATAGAACACCAACAGGTCGATCGCAAAACACCTTGGTTGTGGAGTATTAAAGGGGAGTTATTTACTGAAATAGAAGCCATCAGGCAGTTTGCCGATATTGAAGTAATTCATTATGGCTCCGGAGGAATTGGGGGAGCAGAAGGTGCAGTGTCCCTTCTTTTCAGAGGAACAGAAGCGGAGATTAATAAAGCATTAAAAGTGATTGAATCCATTCAGGGCGAAGAACCTTATTTGAGATAGAGTGGTAAGCTTTGGAAATCAGCTCTTCTTCCTGGTAAGGCTAATGTTTATACATAAATATCTGATAAGAAAATGGAGCTTTCTTGAAGAGACAAATGAGTTATAAAAACATATGCAAAAAGTATATCTGATAATAATAGTTTACCTGATTGGTTTATCACTAAACGCTCAGGAAAGTAACTATAGTAGTTTATCAACTACCGACCGTTTGTTATCAGAAATGCATTTTAAGCATATAACTACCGATGATGGGTTAAACTCAAATAATGTTAGTACCATCATTCAGGATAGGCTGGGCTTTTTGTGGTTTGGAACTGAAGAAGGGCTTTGCCGGTATGATGGGAATGCTTTTTTGAGTTTTGTTCATTCAAAAACCGATACCTTATCATTGTGCAATAATAAGATATCCTCCATAGTAGAAGATGATAAAGGGAACTTCTGGATTGGTACCCAAAGAGGCCTTAATTATTTTAATCTGTCAACTTACCGCTTTTCCCGAATGCCAACGCATTTTATAGAAACTATTGGTTCCCTTCCAATCAAAGAACTTTTCTTATCAAGCAATAATATCCTGTATATAACTATTGCCACAGATGGTTTATATGCTTATGATTTAAATAATTTTTCGCTGACAGAATATAAGAATATCCCTACAGATGCGGCAACCCTAATTAATTCTAATATCACGGGCATTGCAGAGGATGAAAACCAAAATCTATGGTTGGGGACAACAAATGGTCTTGAGATGTTGGATGTGAAGTCTCAGGCATTTTCTCATTACTTTACCGGAAAATCAATAAGTGTTCAAGGATTTAATAATGATAAACAGCTGGTTTTTACTGTAGAAGGTGATAATAGTTATCATTTGAAAAGCATACAGGATGCTGTGTATAAGCATATCCCAGTTCAGGAAGTAAATGGCAACAATAAAATTGAGTTATTTATTGATAGCCATAAAAATAAATGGATCTCATACCGGGATAATGGTTTGTTTTTTCAAGGTGAAGACAATGAGCAAAGTACATTTATACGCTTTAATAATGAAAATCCTAATGGCATTAACAGTAATGCCTTAACCCAAATTTATGAGGATAGAGAAGGTAATATATGGATTTCAACTATAGATGGAGGGATTAATTTTTTAGATATCAACAGGAAAGAGTTTTCGCATATAAATGAGCAAACACATCCTGGGTTTGAAAACAATAGAGTAAGGTATATTTATCAGGATAGTGACAACGACATCTGGATAGGAAGTAAGATGCAGGGGATGTTGAGCCAGTTCAGTCGAAATACCAATGATTTTAAGCACTACAAGTTTAATCCGGAAAAGAAAGGCGCTTTAAATGATGACTATATTTTCTGTATTGCAGAGGATCGTCCAGGGTTTTTATGGATCGGAACCAAGGATAAAGGTTTAAGTCTGTTTAATAAAAAAACAGGAGTTTTTTCTCAGTCAATGTTTCGGTTTGCCAACTATAACATGCTTAATACAGGCGCTATTTGTGCATTGTTAAAACCGGATATAAACTCATTATGGATTGGAACAGGATATGATGGAGTGGTTTTTTATAACCAGCACACTGGCAGGTTGAAACAATATGTGCATTCAGATGATCCGTCAAGTATTTCTGATAATAGAATTAGAGCCATATATAAAGATAGTTTGGAAAATATTTGGTTTGGAACCTCTAATGGATTGAATCATTATAACAGTGCGAAAGATACCTTTATCAGGTATATAAATGTACCTGGCAATGCCCAAAGCATTTCGGGGAATGAGATTATTTGCATGCATGAGGATGCAAAACACAGGTTTTGGATTGGAACTTCTAATGGGCTCAACTTGTTCAATAGAGAGCAAAAGACCTTCCAGGCTTTTACTGTAGAGGATGGATTGCCCAATAATGTGATTTGTGGGATACTGGAAGATGATCAGGGAAACCTTTGGTTAAGTACCAACAATGGTTTATCAAGGTTTAACCCGGATTTGCAAACCTTTAGAAATTATATTAAAGAGGATGGATTACAAGGAAAGGAGTTTGCCAAATATGTGTACTGCAAAACAGCAAATGGAGAACTGTATTTCGGGGGGAACAATGGTTTTAATTATTTTGATCCGGAGAATATCATTGATAATATATCTGTTCCAGAAGTATGTATTTCAGGTTTTAAAATTTTTAACAGGGAAGTATTGTCAGGAAAAGAGAATTCTCCTTTACAAAAGCATATCACACAAACCCGTGAAATTACCTTACAGCATCGTCAAAATAGTGTCACATTTTCATATGTAGCCCTTAATTATTCATCTCCTTCAAAAAACGAATATAAATATTTGATGGATGGTTTTGATAAGGATTGGAATTTTGTAAAAAATAAAAGAGAAGCTATTTATACCAATCTCGATCCGGGGACTTACATTTTTAAAGTTGCAGCATCTAATAACGATGGAGTATGGAATGAGAAAGGAACGCAGGTTGTACTTACAATATTGCCACCTCCCTGGCTTACCTGGTGGGCTATCAGTCTTTATATTATTGTTGTAGTTATATTGGTTGTGGCATCATGGATATATTCCATTAAAAGAGTTAAGGAAAAAAAAGAGAGGGAACAGAACCAGAAAAATCTTCAGTTTTTTATTAACCTGTCGCATGAGTTCCGAACGCCCTTAACGTTAATTCTTAATCCGATAGCTAAATTACTGAATGCAGATGGTGTGGAGAATAAAGAAGCCGTTGAAAGCATTAGTTTAAGTGCCCATAAATTAATGAATCTGGTGAATCAGTTACTTGATTTCCGCAAAACAGATTTAGGAGAGCAGGAAATCAACTATATTGAAGGAGATATGGTTGTCTGCACTCAAAAGATATTCAGTTTATTTAAGGAGGTTGGTGAATCAAAAGGCTTGAAATTGAATTTTAAGTCTGCGCAATCATCTGTTAGTGCTTGTTTTGATCAGGATAAACTGGAGAAAATACTAGGTAATTTGTTATCGAATGCGATTAAGTTTACTCCAAAAGGAGGTGAAATAGAGGTTTCCATATCAAAAGTAGCGGTAGCTCAAAAGAAATATTTCACAGGTAGAACAGCAAGACAGGATTTTGCAGAACTAAGTGTGAAAGATACTGGGGTAGGTTTATCGCCAAAGCAAAAAGATCATGTTTTTGAACGTTTCTATAGTCGCGATGACCACAAAACAGGAACTGGTATTGGTTTAAATTACACCAAAACCCTGGTTGAAATGCTTGGTGGAACTATTTCGGTTGAAAGTAATGAGGGACAAGGGAGTGTTTTTGTTGTTCGTTTGCCAATAGGTTCTCAAAAGTTGATTAGTAATATATCAGCAAGGCAGGATGAAATACAAGAGGGTTTTCAATTTGAATCAACCCATCTGGAATCGTTGAGATACGATCTTGCATCAGATGATAATGAGACAACAAAAGTTGCGGCTTCGGATATAGAGCATAACAGCGATCTTCCTTTGGTGCTTGTGGTAGAAGATAATAATCAGCTACGAAAGCAGCTTAATGATGTCTTAAAAAATGACTACAGGGTTAAAGAAGCCATAAATGGGGCAGATGGATTGGAGTTGGCACAATCATTAAATCCTGATTTAATTATCAGTGATATTATGATGCCGGTAATGGATGGGATAAAAATGTGCAAAGAGCTTAAATCAGATCTTAATACGTCTCACATACCACTGGTTTTACTGACAGCGAAAAATTTAATTGAAAACCAGATAGAAGGCTTTGAAACAGGGGCTGATGATTATATATCCAAACCATTCCATATGGATGTTTTGTTGGCACGTATAAACAATTTATTGGTTTCCAGAAAAAGACTCAAAGAGAAATTTTTATCTTCACACGCAGTATTACCGGCCTACGAATTTACAGCGAATAAAACAGATGAAAAGTTTTTGGAAGAGGTGACCAAAATAGCGATCAATCATATTTCGAATCCAGAATTTAAAGCCAATGATATCAGGGAAATGGTAAATCTTAGTACTACACATTTCTACGATAAAATAAAATCACTGACCGGGCAAAATCCTAGTAATTTTCTCCGAACAATTCGTTTGCAATATGCGGCAGAGTTACTTCAGAAAAAGCAGGGTAGTATAAAAGAAATTTGTTACCAGGCAGGGTTTAATTCGCCTTCATATTTCACAAAATCTTTTCGGGAGCAGTTTGGACAAACACCTTTAGAGTATCAGGGGAGCAGCCATTGAATGGTTTTGATATTTTTAGTTTAGCACAAATACTTATTTTATAGTATCATAAGAAAAACTCCTATTTTGTAAAGAGCAGTCATCGCTTACCCCCTATCACTAAAACACCAGGATACCAGAAATTACAAAACAAAAGACTCTTGAGCAGAGAGAAAAGTGGCAATTCTATAAGTTGGTATTATACTTCAACATAAAAGAAGATTAATAGGTTACTTGATGAAGTATGTTGGTTTAAGATAATTATTTAATGGTATAATATAGTACTAATAGATAGGCGTAAATTAATTCTCATGGCGCAGATTTTATCTGTACGGATTAATATGTTATATAAGTACGTATAAAATTTGGTGTTATGGATGCAAAATTGACTTTAATATTGGATAAATTTGTGATTGATAAAGCAAAAGAATATGCAGTGTCACACAAACGAAGTCTATCAAGAATGATTGAAGCTTATTTAAAGACTTTGATAGAAAAAGAATCAAGTGAAACTGATATAAAGATTTCTCCTTTTGTTAAAAGTATGAAGATGGGAGTAAAATTACCCTCAGAATATGATTATAAAAAGGATTATAGGGACTATTTATCAGAGAAATACAAATGAGATTATTTTTAGATACAAATGTAGTTCTTGACTTACTAGGAGAACGAGAACCATTTTACAAGTCAGCTGCAATAATTGCTACATTAGCAGATAAAGGGGAAATTCAGTTGACTGTTTCAGCATTGACTTATTCAACTGTTTTTTACATATTGTCACGATATGAATCGAATGAAGCAGTAAAAGAGAAAATTAGGAAGTTTAAGGTAATTGCAGAAACTTCAGATTTGACAGATAAAATTATTGAAAAAGGATTAGTGTCTAAATTTACAGATTTTACAGATGCTCTTCAATATTATTGTGCAGTAAAATTGGATTGTGATATTTTGATAACCAGAAATGGTAAAGACTTTAAAGAGTCTGATATTCCAGTTTTAACTCCAGATGAGTATATAAATAGCTTGAAAGTAAAATAAAATTTACTCGAATAAAAATCTTATTCAAAAGAGAACTAAAAAATTAAAAGTAGAGCGTTCAATAAATCACATTGGTATTTTAAATTTAAGGTTTTCAATGTATTTATCTACATATCAATACCAACAGACTATCCTACTTTATAAACTCAATACTAGTGTTGATTGTAAGTCTAATAAAATCAGTACTTCCGGCATTTAATTATATCCTTTTCGGCATTGAGTTATAGCCATATTCTGTAAAAAATAATATTCTATAGTCCTTTTAAAACAACTTTGTAATCTATTGTAAAATCAGATTATAATATATTATGAAGCTATTAAAATTATTGCAAAAAAGCGTATTGATTTTTATAAGTTCTTTGCTGCTTTTGTCAGGGTGCAAAAGCACGAATTCTTATCAGGTATCATCTCCTGATGGAAATAAAAACTGTAGCATATTTACACAATCCAAAACGGGTGAAAAGGGCATTTTCATTTCTATGGATTATAATGAAAGGATAATCCTGCTTCCTTCTAAACTTGAACTAGAATCAAAAGAACTTGATTTAAGTTCGGATTTTAAAGTACTTAAAACAGAAAGATCAAAAGTAGAAAATAGCTGGACATCAAACTTCAGTGAGTTAAGCACTATTCCTGATAATTATAACCAGTTAAAAGTATATCTTAAAAATGGCAAAACGCTGGTAAATGTTATTTGTCGTGCCTACAATGAAGGGATTGCATTTAGCTACGAAATACCAGAGCAAAACGGTATTGCAGAAGTAAGTTTAGATGAAAAAATCCACTATAATTTTACCTCAGATCATAAAGTATGGTCTACTCCAAAGCGTAAACCGGGCAAACTGACAGCACAAGGAGAATATAAAAAGATACCCCTGTCTCAGTTACAATTAGGGTGCGAGCGACCATTACTAATTGAAGTAGATGATAGTGTAAAAATAGCTTTGGCTGAAGCAAAACTGGTTGATTATGCGAGGCTAAGTTATAATGCCGGAACTTCTTCTCCGTTTAGTATCCTTTCATCGTTAGATGGTAAAATGATTGAACAAAAGCAGGACACCATAACGGGAGCTATTTTGGCTAAACGACTTGAAGGACCTAAAGTGCATATGAAATTACCATTTCAGTCGCCCTGGAGAGTGGTTATGATGGGAAATTCATACGCTCAGTTATTGGAGACAAATTACCTGATTCAAAACCTGAACGATCCATGTGCCATAGAAGATCCATCGTGGATTACTCCGGGAAAAGTATTGCGCGAAGGAACCTTAACTACACAGGGAGGATTAGCTGCTATTGATTTTGTGGCAAATCATAATATGCAATATGTGCATTTTGATGCAGGGTGGTACGGAAATGAAATGAATAACAGTTCAGATGCAACTACCATAACCTTAGATCCCAAACGATCAAAAGGTCCTTTTGATATTGAGACTATTTGCAAATATGCCAAAGAAAAAGGGGTGAAAGTTATGTTGTATGTGAACCGCAGAGCTCTGGAAAAACAGCTGGACGATATATTGCCTCTTTACCAAAAATGGGGAATTTCCGGTATCAAGTTTGGTTTTGTAAGGGTAGGAGATCATAAAGCAACTGCATGGATGCACGAAGCCATTAAAAAGGCAGCCCAATACAATATGGTTGTTGATGTACACGATGAGTATCGCCCAACTGGTTTTTCGAGAACCTATCCTAATTTATTAACACAGGAAGGAATCCGTGGCGATGAAGAAACGGTTCCTAACGAGCATACTTTAATTACTATGTTTACACGATGTTTAGCAGGAGCTGCAGATAATACGGTTTGCTATTACAATAAACGTGTAGGACGAATGGGATCGCATGCTTCGCAGCTGGCAAAAACGGTATGTATTTTTAGTCCGCTGCAATTTCTTTACTGGTACGATAAAGCGCCTTTGGCTCCGGTAAAAACAGATGCGCTATGGGGAAATACAAATACAATTGGTAATGAACCTGATCTGGAGTTTTTTAATAATGTTCCAACTACCTGGGACGAGACAAAAGTATTACATGCAGAAATAGGTGAATTGGGAGTCATTGCCCGAAGAAAAGGAAATGACTGGTTTGTTGGATGTATCAATGGTAAAACTGCCCGTAAGGTAGAAGTTGATTTTTCATTTCTTGAAGATGGGGCTGACTATTCAGCTAAAATTTATACGGATGATAAATCTGTAAAAACCCGTACTCATGTTAAAATAGAAGAAAAGCAGCTTAATTCAGAAAGTGCAATGGTATTGGAAGTAAAAGCAAACAATGGCTTTGTTATGCAGCTTACTAGGGGGATTGGTCAATAATGGTTAAATATTAGTTAAAGGTTCAGACTGAAAATTCAGGATATTAATACGTAGGGGATTGTAGTCTGGTATTTGAGTAGCTATCGATATAAACATTTACTGCAATTGAAGGCTGTAAGTCGGTGAGGTTGTTAAAATTGAAAACCACCTCCCGACTCGTACCTTACCGCACTCCTCCTTGAATAAAGAGGGAAATTGATTCCCTTGATGCACAGATAGTTTCGACCAGGAGTCTCTTTTTTAAAACAATAAAACATGAAAAAAGCAATATTATACCTGTTTTTTATGCTTCTGACATTACCTGCATTTTCGCAGAGTTACGAAGTTGAATCTCCCGACAAAAATATAAGATTGAGTGTTGTTATAGATAAGGGTATATCGTGGTCTGCCTATCTCAAAGATAAGGTAGTGATTGAAAAAGCTGAGATAGGAATAGACTTTCTATCAACCTCGGATTATGGTAAAGAAACACATGTAAAGAAACATTCCGTTAATAAAGTTTCTTCAAATATAATCCCGACAGTTCCTCATAAGGATTCTGAGATCAAGGATGAATATACAGAGTTGATTATTGAAGCTAAAGATAAGTCTAAAACAAGATTTCGAGTTTATAATGATGGTATTGCCTATCAATTTGCCGATCATGTTAAAAGAGAAAGAAAGATTGTTAATGAACAGGTATCCTTAACTTTTCCTAAAGGAACAACATCACTGTTTCCGCAGGAGGAATCAATGTACTCTCATAATGAGCGTACCTATTTAAAAAAGGCAATAGAGGATATTTCTGACGATGATTTTTGTAGCCTACCCGTGTTGTTTAATACAGGAAGTGCAAAGGTTGTATTTACAGAAACGGCTCTACATAATTATCCGGGAATGTTTGTGAGGGGGAATGGTAACTTAACGACGGATGTGGTTTTTCCAAAGTATGCGCTTGAGGTGGTTCCTGACAAAAAAATGCCGGATCGTACCCAAACCATTGTCAAAGAAGCAGATTATATAGCTAAAATATCAGGAGCTTTAACTACTCCCTGGAGAGTATTTGTCATTAGCGATGATGATCGAAATATTGTGGAGAGTAACCTGACTTATCAATTGGGCTTACCTAAGGCTATAGAAGATACAGATTGGATAAAACCGGGAAAAGTAGCCTGGGATTGGTACAATGCCAATAATATAACAGGAGTAGATTTTAAATCAGGACTAAATACAGAAACCTATAAATATTATATAGATTTTGCTTCTGCAAATGGAATTGAATATGTGATTTTAGATGAAGGATGGACTAAATCGACCACTGAAATTCTAGAATTTAATCCGAATATGGATGTGCATGAATTAATCAGATACGGTAAAGAAAAGGGTGTAGAACTTATATTATGGGTGCTTTGGAAACCTTTGGATGAGAATTTACATACCATACTTGAAACATATAAAAACTGGGGCGTTAAGGGTGTTAAGGTTGATTTTATGCAGCGCAACGATCAGTATATGGTGAGCTCATATGAGCGGATAGCTAAAAAGTGTGCAGAATTTGAATTGCTTGTTGATTTCCATGGTTCCTTTAAGCCTTCAGGTTTACGCAGGATGTATCCTAATGTGATTAACTATGAGGGTGTAAAAGGTAGTGAAAATAATAAGTGGAGCGCCGATGCTTCGCCAGAACATAATGTTACCATTCCATTTATTCGTATGGTTGCCGGACCAATGGATTATACTCCCGGATGCATGTCAAACGGGCATCCCGAAAACCATCTGATTAGTTTTGAGCGTCCCATGAGTGTAGGTACACGTGCTCATCAGGTAGCCATGTATGTGGTATATGAAGCTCCTTTACAAATGCTTTGCGAATCACCATCCAGATATTATAAAGAGCAGGAAACCGTTGATTTTATAGTTCAAATTCCAACAACATGGGATGAAACACGAGTGTTGTATGGTTCCGTTGGAGACTATATAGCTGTGGCCAGAAGAAAAGGTGACAAATGGTATGTGGGAGCAATGACCGATGAAAATGAACGGGATCTGGAAATTGATTTATCCTTTCTTGATGAAGGTCAATATACCATGAAGCTATATAAAGATGGCGTAAATGCCAATCGTTTTGCAGAAGACTATTGTGTTGAAACGGTTGATGTATTTAAAGGCTCAAAGATAAAAGCAACGTTGGCAAGAGGCGGTGGATGGACTGCTATTCTTACAAAGAAGTAGTATTTAGTTATTATAGTGATACCGATGCTGATGGAGAGATTAGAATCAAAATTCATAGTGAGTTCTCTGTGTACCAACAGGTATTTAATAAATGTAATTTTTTAATATAGAATTTATCATGATTAAGTATTTATCACACAGGATGATGATAAAGTGTCTGTAGGCCTCTTTTCTTTACACACTGGTTCATTTGTCTTGATACTTGATACTTGTGTCTTGATACTAAATTATTATACAAATGAAAAAGCTAATACAGATTATCTGTTTTCAACTATTGTTTGTTTTTCCTGTTCTGGGGCAATGGACTCCTGATTTAGGAAATGGTAACTATAAAAATCCAATTATCTATGCCGATTATTCCGATCCGGATGTAGTTCGTGTTGGTGATGATTATTATATGGTTTCATCCAGCTTTAATTGTATGCCTGGTATACCTATTCTTCACTCAAAAGATTTGGTAAACTGGACAATTATCAACCACGTGTATCAAAAGCTACCTCTTAAAAAATACGATAAGGTAACTCATGGACAGGGCTGTTGGGCTCCATCCATCCGTTATCACAAGGGCAAATTTTATGTGTACTTCTGTACCCCTTATGATGGTTTATTTATGGCTACTACAGATGATCCAACAAAGGATTGGGACTTGACACATGTGGTTGAGGTAGAATACTGGGAAGACCCCTGTCCAATTTGGGATGAAGATGGTAATGCCTATCTGGTTCGCAGTAAGCTGTGCGGTGATGATTTAATTCTGCATAAACTAAGTCCTGATGGTAAGAAACTATTGGATAATGGAACAGTAATATATAGCGATAAAAAAGCTGATCCAATCATTGAGGGACCTAAGTTTATGAAAAAGGATGGTTATTATTACATTCTTGCTCCTGCAGGAGGTGTAGGTACAGGGTGGCAAACGGTTTTGCGTTCAAAAAACATATACGGACCATACGAACGCAAAAATGTATTACACCAAGGGAATACAGAAATCAACGGTCCACATCAGGGGGGACTTGTGAACACACCAAAGGGAGAATGGTGGTTTGCACACTTTCAGGAGTTAAAACCTACTGGGCGTATAGTACACCTAAATCCTGTTGAATGGGTTGACGGATGGCCAATGATGGGTGTAGATATCAACAATGATGGTGTTGGTGAGCCAGTTTTGGAGTACAAAAAACCTAAGGTAAAAGGAAAGCAAAAAATAAAAAATCCACAAACTACTGATGAGTTTAATTCCAATAAATTAGGATTACAATGGCAATGGCATGCCAATCCACAGGATGATTGGTATTCTTTGTCTGAAAACACAGGAAGCATCAGGTTAAATGCTGTTCAGAATCTTACACAGGAAGGTAGCTTATGGTTGGTACCAAATCTGCTGTTACAAAAGTTTCCGGCTCCGTCTTTTTCTGCAACTACTAAAATAGAGTTTAATCCTGATTTAACAGGCGAACAAAGTGGATTGGTCATTATGGGCAAGAAGTGGGCTTTTGTAGCTCTTGTAAAAGATGAGAATACCACCAAAGTAGCCATGTTTACAGGAGAGAACAATAAATGTGAAAAACGTACCATAGAAGCAGAAAGTGTTCCTGTTGAAGCTGAATATGTATACTTAAGGGTAAAAGTGGATACTGAAAACTTATGCCAATTTGAATACAGCCTGGACAATAAAAACTTTATCGGTATTGGGAAAGAATTCAGAGCCAAAGAAGGAGTTTGGATTGGTGCCAAAGTTGGTTTGTTCTGTATTAATCCGAATATGATGGAGAGTACTGGGTATGCCAACTTCGATTGGTTTAGGGTAGAGTAGATAATTAGAGTCATTAGTCAATGGTCATTAGTTGTTAGAAAAGATTGTAATAAGATGAAACGAGCCATTGCCTATGCGGAGAGAATTACTTCACAAAAACAGAATTCTTTTCCTGCGAGTTCCATCCCGCTTGAGCGGGACAGGTAATGGCAAACGTGAGAAAAAATATACATATGAAATTACTTAAAACAATATTAATAATGCTTGCAATAACATTATTAGCAAGCTCTTGTACGCAAAAAATTAAAGTATATCCTGCTCCAGATGGAATTAATTTATCCAATAATTTTAAGGTTGCTGTAGAAGGCCAGGAAGTACCAGTTTATAAAACCAAAGTGCCTCCTAAGGATCCAATTCCTCGTTTAAACCATTCACGTTCCGAATTTGGATTTGCATCCCTGACTTCTTTCGATATGAACGAACCAGTTACCATCACAGTAAATTATCCGGGCGAAATTGAATCTGTGAAGTTTCTGCCTACATCATATAATATAGTTCTTGATATTAAAGGTCAGAATATTACCTTCACTTTGGATAAACCCAGGCACGTAACCATTGAAGTCAATGGCGATTGGCAGGAGTCTTTGCATATTTTAGCAAATCCTTTCGAAGAGGATATTCCTGATCCCAACGATCCTAATGTAGTGTATTTTGGACCGGGTGTCCATGATCTTGTTAACCTTAAAGTTGGAGACAATCAAACGGTTTATATAGCTGGTGGAGCTTATATTCGTTGTGGCATGGGCGAAAACGAAAAGCAAGCCTTAAGTACTAACAACCAAAAGTATTTGGCAAGTTTTATATTAAATGGTAAAAATATTGCTTTCAGGGGAAGAGGTATTGTTGATCAGTCGATAATTCCAAGGGCTAAAAGAAGGTATACTGTTTTAGCTGAGGATTGTGATGGAGTTACCATTGAAGGGGTAACAATACTTGATCCAAGTCGCTGGACTGTTCCTATTAAACGCTCAAAGAATGTACATGTCGACAATATTAAGATTATCGGATGGCGTGGTAATGCCGATGGTGTTGATATCTCCAGCAGTCAGGATGTGTTGGTGGAAAACTGTTTTTTCAGAACTCTCGATGATCTTATTGTGGTTAAGTCGCGTACAGGTCAGGGTATTGCTAAAAATATTCATGCCCGAAATTGTGTGTTATGGAATGAACTGGCTCATGCTTTGAGTATTGGAGCTGAATTGCGTCAGGATGTAAGTGATGTCCTTTTTGAGGATTGTGATGTAATACATGATGTGGGTCGCGAAACGGCTTTGAGAATATACCACTGCGATTCAGCTACCGTGAGTAATGTTACTTTTCAAAACATCAGGATTGAAGAAGCACGTCGCTTAATCTCATGTTGGATAGGATCAACTCGCTGGACAAAAACCAAGGAGCGAGGGCATATTAAAAATGTTCTGTTCAAAGATATCATAGCAACATCAGCCCCTATTGATACAACCTTAACCGGATTTCAGGATGGATCAGACTGGAAACCGTATATTATCCATGATCATGCCAGCATGGAACTAATTGGTTATGACGAGGACCACATTGTTGAGGGCGTAGTTTTTGATAATGTGGTGCTTGATGGGAAGAAGATTACTTTAGATCAGATCACCATTAACGAATTTGTAAAGGATGTGAGCATCAGATAGGAATTAAGCAAACGGGGCGGGGCAATTGGTAATAGCCAATAGAATCATTCGGTCGGTATATTTATTATCAAGATGCAACAATCCAAACATTATTTGAGATTTGGGATTTACGATCTGGCGCAATGTTTAGGTATTTTAGATTTTAAAATAACATACACAATGAATAAAATTTTGAAAGTATCATTACTAATAGGTGCAATAGTACTTATTGGATTAAATGATATAAATGCACAGTCCAAAGAGACAAATTTAAAACTCTGGTACAATGCCCCGGCTAAAAACTGGAATGAAGCATTACCAATAGGAAACGGACGTTTAGGTGCTATGGTATTTGGTATTCCCGCTCAGGAAAACATACAATTAAACGAAGAAACCTTATGGGCAGGAGGACCTCATAATAATAATAATCCCGATGCCAAGGAGATCTTAACAGAAATTCGCCAGCTTCTTTTCGATGGTAAATACAAGGAAGCTCATAATTTGGCCAATGCAAAGATTATCTCAAAAACTTCTCACGGTATGAATTACGAAACAGTGGGAAATTTGAGGTTAAACTTTAAGGGGCATGAGGAGTATTCAGATTACTATCGGGAATTGGATATTGAAGATGCAGTGAACAGAACTTCATATACGGTAGATGGGGTAAAGTATGAAAGAGAAGTATTTACTTCTTTTACCGATCAGGTGATGGTAATCAGGTTAACTGCTAGTGAAAAAGGTAAAATCAGTTTTTCTGCAGGAATGGATCGTCCGGTACCAACTGTAGTTGAGGTAAAAACCGAAGGGAACAACATTCTTACCATGACCGGTAAAGGGGCTGATTTGAAGAATAAAAGGAATCCTGAGGATGCAAAGCCTATTGAAGGTAAAGTTAAATTTGAATCAAGATTGAAAATTGTACCGGAAGGAGGCACACTTTCTTCTACTGATAGCACTTTGGTTTTAGATGGGGCAAACAGTGCCACTTTATATTTGTCGATTGCAACCAATTTTGTAAACTATAAAGATGTTAGTGCAGATGAGCATATACGTACTGTAAAATATTTAACCAGTGCAGAAGAGAAAGACTATAAAGGCTTGTTGAAGAACCATTCAGCTTATTATCAAAAGTATTTCAACAGGGTATCGCTCAATTTAGGTGTAACAGATTCCATTAAGAATCCAACCGATGTACGTATTAAAGAGTTTGCTACAGGAAACGATCCTGCTTTAGCTGCTCTTTACTATCAATATGGACGTTACCTGTTCATCTGTTCTTCGCAACCAGGAGGACAGGCAGCTAACTTACAAGGTATATGGTGTAAAGATATTACTCCACCATGGAAAAGCGCCTATACAGTTAACATCAATCTTGAAATGAACTATTGGCCGGCTGAACCCACTAACCTAAGTGAAATGCACGATCCATTAATTCAGCTGGTAAAAGATATTTCAGAGACAGGAAAGAAAACGGCCAGAGATATGTACGGAGCAGAAGGTTGGGTATGTCATCATAACACTGACCTGTGGCGTATTTGTGGTCCAGTAGATGGTGCTACATGGGGAATGTGGCCTAGTGGAGGAATGTGGCTTAGTCAGCATTTATGGGAGAAATATCTTTACAATGGGGACTTGAATTACCTGAAAGAGGTTTATCCGGTAATGAAAGGCTCTTCGGAGTTTGTACTAAGTTTTTTAACTCCTGAACCAGATAATGGTTGGTTGATTTTTGCTCCTTCAACATCACCAGAGAACAGACCTGCACATATGCAACGAATGGTAAATATTGCTTATGCTGCAACTATGGATAATCAGTTGATCTTTGATATGCTGTCAAGAACGGCAGAAGCAGCAAAGCAATTAAATGTGGATAAGGATTTTGTAAAGGAAATAGAAGCTACTATCCCTAAATTGGCTCCAAATCAAATTGGTCAATATGGTCAGATTCAGGAATGGATTCACGATTGGGATAGTCCGGAAGACAAGCATCGTCATATTTCCATGTTATATGCCATGCATCCATCAAACCAGTTTTCTCCTTTCCGCACACCAGAATTGGTTGAAGCCACTAAAAACACCTTGATATACCGCGGAGATCCATCAACAGGATGGTCAATGAACTGGAAAATTAACCAATGGGCTCGTTTGCTGGATGGTAACCATGCTTACAAAATGATGACCGACCAAATAAAACTGGTTGGTGTACCAGGAACAAAGGGAGGCGGTACCTATACCAACATGCTGGATGCACACCCACCATTCCAAATTGACGGAAACTTTGGATTTACTTCCGGGTTAACCGAAATGATGTTGCAAAGTCACGATGGAGCCATCCACTTAATTCCTGCCTTACCAGACAAATGGCTTACAGGAAGTGTAAAAGGATTACGTGCCCGTGGAGGTTTTGAAATTGAATCGTTGGAATGGAAAGATGGAGAAGTGGTAAAAGCTGTTATCAAATCAAAGTTGGGAGGTAACTGTAGAATTCGTTCCTATTCAGAATTGGTTGCAAAAGATGGAAAGCTTAAAAAAGCGAAAGGCAATAATAAAAATCAATTTTACCAGGTTCCGGAAATACAAGAGCCAATCATCTCTGAAAAAGCAGAATTAAAAGGTTTTGAAGTGAAAAATACACTTGTATATGATATACAGACCAGACCTGGACAAACCATAGTTTTGCTTAAAAAATAGAGATTTTATCTAACGTCATAAAGTTTATGAAAAGTTTATTTATTACAGTATTTATAGGGTTTGTTTTAGCCTTTGGAAATGCACAAAACCCTGTTTTTACTCACGTTTATACTGCTGACCCATCACCACATATTTGGCCTGGTGACGATCGCCTTTGGGTTTATACCAGTCATGATGAACCAGGATCGAATAACCATTATGGGATGACCGGTTATCATGCTTTTTCTACTATTGATATGGTAAATTGGACCGACCATGGCCGAATTTTACATTTAGAAAATGTTGAATGGGCAGAGAGTCATGCCTGGGCCATGGATGCTGCATACTATCGTGGAAAATACTACCTGATATACTGTATGAAAGAAACCGGAATCGGTCTTTTTAGAACGGGCGTGGCTCGTAGTGATCGTCCCGAAGGTCCTTTCACCGACTTAGGTTATATTAAAGGTGTGGAGTTTGGTCAGGATCCTGCCATTTTTATTGACGAAGATGGCACTCCTTATTTGTTTTGGGGGCACGATCGTCAATGCTATGGTGCTGAGTTAAACGATGATTTAATGTCTATTAAACCGGAAACACAAGTCGATTTTAAACCTCAGTTAAAATATGTATTTGAAGGTCCCTGGGTTCATAAACATAAAGGAAAATACTACTTAACTTATCCAGGTTTAACGCCTCGAAGATGGCCGGAAAAAATGTTTTATGGAATTGCCGACAAACCATTAGGGCCATATGAATTTAAAGGTTGTTTTATAGATGATTTTGAGGGACAAAGTGGAACGAATCATGGAGGTGTAGTTACTTATAAAGGCAACGACATTATGTTTTACCACAGCGCATGGTTGTCGGGCGGTTTAAGCGAAAGTCGTTGCGTGATGGCAGATTACCTGAAGTACGATAAAGAAGGAAATATTATACCTATTATCCCTTGTAAAGAAGGATTAGGTAATGCGAAGCGCACAAAAACAACCCTAAAGTTAGAAGCTGAAAATGGTTTTGTAGCAGGAGGGGAATTATACAACGTAATTGTGGATACATGGATTAAAGATTATAGCGGGAGAGGGTATGTCACTAATTTTGATAATCCTTACGACCATGTTTCTATTTTAGCTCAGGTAGCTAAACCAGCAAAATATCGTTTCAAAGTAAGGTATGCTTCTCCTGATGGTGAGTCTAACCACGATATACTCATAAATAGTCATCAATACCGGGATTTTAAATTTCCTCAATCAGAAACTTTTACAGAAATTGATTTTGGCATTGTTGAATTGAAAGCCGGAGATAACTTAGTTCGTATATTCAAGAGGAACTGGAAACCTTCAAAGGGTACATTTGCAGTTGACTATATTAAATTGGAACAGGTTTTTGAAGATGAGGAGTAGAGTATGATTTATGTTGTTATTTTTCTATTCAGATAGCAATTTCTGCATTTCTTCAGCATATCTTTTGCCTATCAATCTCTGACTGGCACTGTCAAAATGAGTTTTGTCGATTGTACTGGTGTTTTCAGAACTTACAACTGCTACATGTTCAATTTCTTGTGGTAATGTAAGTATCATTTTATTAAAATTTCTTCTGGCTTCCTTATCTTCAGATAATTGTCCAGCAATAAATGGCAAATCAGGTTGGTTAAAATCATTTCGCAGAGAATTAATCAGATCAACAATCTTTGGCAGATATTGCTTGTATTTACCAACATTGGCTTCACCCTGGTGCCATAGAATTCCTTTTAGGGTACCATATTTCAAAGCTTCCCTGGTTCTGCTTACTGCTTCTTTGTATAATAAAGAATCAACATCCCAGAGGTTTATGTTTGTGCCCCCTTTGGCATTTACAACCAGGCCAATATCATTTTTGCTTTTTAATGCCATTTCCCTGGCAAAAGTGTACCCAGGATTTAGTTTTTGCATGTTAATATTTTTCTTTACTGTGGAATATTTATTTAAAGGATTTGCTGCTTTCTCCCAAATATTTCCTTCAATACCAGTATATAGAAATACGTTTTTGAGGGTATCTTTATCCTGGTCTTCTATAGGAGCTCGCCCTGCCATGTTTGATTGTCCGATAAGTAGGTAAATATCGAGATTTTTTGATTGTATACCTGAGGTTTTTATCTGATGCAGTCCCTTACAGTTTGTAATTAGGATACACGCAATTGATAAAATGAAGATGAGATTTAATTTTTTCATTGTCGACTATGTTGTTATTTAGTGATTGCCATTGGTTTATAAATTGTGAATTCCAATACACGGATGTTTTTTGTCTTGAATTTTGTTGCCAAAATAATCTAATTCAGGACATGTAATTATTTGTTTTCCGGCATTTATAGCTGGTGAATTCAATTTTATCTTAAAAGATTCAATTGGAGGAGTTCCATAAAATTGGGTAAGTTCGAATAGAGGATCTTCTTCAATTTTATTTTTAACAATGTCACCTGTAAATTTTCCCCAGAAAATATTATCCTTAAAATTGTTATTTGAACTGTTTCCTAAATCAATAGAGAGTTTTTGCTTTGTTGAATAGAAAATATTATTGGAATAGTTTGTGTTTTTTGGATAGCCACTCCAGTTTTTATGCCAAATGAGTTCAGCAGGATTTGCGTCGTTAGCGTTATAAATCACATTGTTGTATATATACGTATTCTCTGGTATACCTGAAACTCTAAACACATGATGCTGGTTATTGGCAAAAATATTATAGCATATCCGGGTACCTACATTAAACCTACTCTCGTTGCCGCCCTGGCAACAGATTAATACGCCACCATATTCATTATTGTGACTATAATTATATCGGATAACGGTATTCTTACACCTGTAGTCACTATCAAATCCGCCGGCATCAACATCTCCTTTGTTGTATTTAGTATAACGGGCTTCATTATATTGCCAGAGAGCATTATCGCAATTAAACGGAAACGAAGCATTTCCAGATTGCTTAATGGCACAGTGATCAAATAAATTGTGTTCCACCAATGGTGATTCGGCTACTCTAATAATTAATGCATTGGCACCAGTACGCTCAAACACATTTTTTCTAATCACAATGCTTTTTGATGGGGTCCAGTTTGTATTTGAGTTTAGTGTCCTTTTATTCCAGCTTGAGCGATTTGAAATGCCACTGCGGTCAACGTCATGAATAAAGCAACCCTCAATTAATATATCCGAGAACCAGGTTGGTATTTTTTTACCTGTGATTTTTAATAATATTCCTCCATTATCTTTATCCGAAATATCTCCGTTAACGCCATGAATCTCCAGATTTATAAAATGTAAATGGTTGAGTTCTCCGGCATCTTTTGCTAAAATTAGGATAGCAGATTTGTTGCTTCTGGATGCAGTATCTTGTGGGAGTTCATTCCCTTTTGCCCAGTAGTTAATATTATTATCTTCCCATTCTGTAAGAGAAATCTCCTCTTCGGTTTCATGATAATTACTTATCTCTAAATTTCTGATTTCCCAATATTGTTGGTTTTCAAGTTTTAGTGTATAGTTTGTGTTATTACCCGAAATAATAGGTTTTTTACCTGCTCCATAGCTGGTCATAACAATAGGTTTACTGCTTGAACCCGACCCCTTTAATGCTAATGCAACATTCCATTTAGATCCTGCTTTTAAATAAATAGTTGCACCGGCCTGCCATGTTATATCATTAATTTTTTCAATGCTTTTTAAGGGCGAATTTGGTGAGGATCCATTGTTATTATCGTCTCCATTTTCTGAGTCGAAATAGAGGGCATAATCAATCATCATTACTTGTTGGCTGATTGGGGCAATATGACCCTTGTAATGGCGTTTTTTATTAGAATAAGATGATATTACAATAAAAAATAGAAAGATTGATAGCTTATATCTGAATTGTACTTTAGCCATAAGTTTTATTATTTAAAATCGATAGTTCAATTGCTCCTTAAGATTTTTTCTGTTTTTCAAAAGGCGGAGGTGGTTTAATATCTAATGTGTCCTATCTAACTTTTCACTATTTTGTATTATGACCACCCCCAATTTATAAGTACATTGTTTCCCTCTTAAAAAAGAGGAGCATTTTCTTGTGTAATTTATTTTATAATTTTTTAGCCATGAATACGACAAATTGCAAGCGTTTACTTTAACCAAACAGGGATAGAATCACTTTTAATCCATTCCTTAATTCTTATATCAAGTTTATCAGGTTTATATTCGGTTTTCCCTGCAGGTATAGCATCTGTTTTTGGAAGCCATTTTCTGTGTTCCTCTATTACTTTTGCATATTTGGGGTTGTTTGCTAAATTAATATGTTCTCCCGGATCATTGCTATGGTCATATAATTCTTCACCTCCATCTCTGTAACGAATGTATCTCCATCGGTTACTACGAATAGCATGATTTTTATAATACCATGTATTTAAAATAGGTTTATTCCAGATTGTTTCAGTATTTTCGATTAATGGGAGTAAACTGTTTCCTTGTAGTTTTTCTGGTTTTGGTAAGTTACATGCATCAACCAAGGTTGGGTAAATATCTAACAAACTAACTACTTGTGAACATTTTTCTCCTTCTGTTTCTTTTCCTGGAACCTTAAAATATAGGGGAACTCTTGTTGATTCTTCCCAAAGAGCTTGTTTGCGGAAGTGACGTTTCTCGCCCAGGTGTTGACCATGATCGGACCATAAAACAATAATAGTGTTATTGGTATTAGGGCTGTTTTCCAGAGCATCTAACACTCTTCCAATCTGGTCATCAATAAAGGAAACGCAAGCCAGGTAGGCATGGACTAATTCGGGTAATATTTCTTTTTTTCGATTTACATCATACCATCCTCCGTTAGGCGTTCTTCCAAAGGCAATAGATTTTCCCATCATAGGGATATCACTCATTTCATCTTCTGGCACATCTGGAACTTTAATTGAATCCTTATTGTACAAGTCAAAATATTTTTGTGGTGCCGTATAGGGTACGTGAGGACGAATAAAGCCTACAGCCATAAAGAATGGTTTGTCCTTTTTCTGTGTTTGTGTTATCTTATCAATACTCCACTTAGCTATCTGCTCATCGTACATACCATTTTTAGGTATTTCTTCTTTTGAAAGAGGACCCCCGCATAAGGAATAAAAGCGATTGAAAGGTTTGTAATAGTTGTTGATGGTATCTTCTCCGTATAATTGCACAAGTTGCCCTCCATCTTTGGTAAATGGATAAAACATTTTACCGCGATAACCAAAACCGGCCTTTTCAATATGTTCTTCCATGTGACTCCAGAATGTAGGAGCGCACTTAGTCCAATAATCTTTTGTATGTGTAGGATGGTCTGATTTTCCATCATGAAAAACTTTTCCTGCAGCGTAGGTGTTATAACCATTGCTTTTAAAATATTCAGGTAGCATCATATGGTCTTTCATTACTTCCTCATAATTTGTACGCATGGCTT
The DNA here is from genome assembly GCA_963677655.2 of uncultured Saccharicrinis sp. GTDB lineage: Bacteria > Bacteroidota > Bacteroidia > Bacteroidales > Marinilabiliaceae > Saccharicrinis. The sequence continues at coordinate 417,209 of OY782089.1, read as the reverse complement.
TTGTTGATGCATACCAGCCTGTTGTTGTAGGGTGAAGACCACTTAAAAGTGAATTACGTGAGGCTGTACAAACCGCTTGTGAACAGTGTGCATTTGTAAAAGCTACACCTTGATTAAACAACTTGTCGAGGTTAGGTGTAATGGCTTGCAAATGACCACCTAATGGGGTTATCCAGTCGTTTAAGTCATCAACTGAAATAAACAGCACGTTGGGCTTTTTAGAAGGTTGCTGTTTAGGTGGGGCACTAAAACAAACAGATGTGGTTACAGTCGCTAAGTTTAGTAGCAATAGGATACTTAATTTTGATTGCATCATTAGTTGATATTATGTTTGAGTGAATTCTTTACCATTGATAATCTTTACCTTCGCGACTGTCAGTCCATGAAGCTTTAGTTTCTTCAAGTGTTGCTTTCATCCTTTCAAATAACTCAGGCATTTCGCTAGACAAATCATGAGATTCTGTTGGATCTTTTTCCAGATTAAAAAGCATCATTTCTTTTCCTTTATCCGGGATGCATATTTTATATTTTCCATCAATTAAGGCATACAGATCTGTCTTTTTGTAAATACGCTTGTAACCAAAAGCCATGCTTTCTGTTCTACTTTTTGTTTCACCATTTAATATTGGAACCAGACTAACACCATCTAAAGGTATTTTGTTACTAACCGGGATTTCAAGCATATCTAAAATTGTTGGGAAATAGTCGTTTGTATTGGCCTGGAAATTAGTAACCTGACCTCCTGTAATATGTTCAGGCCAGAAGATTAATGATGGTACACGAAGTCCACCTTCCCACATTTGATGTTTATGACCCCGGTAAGGTCCAGCAGAAGCAATGCCTGCTTTAGCCTGAGGATCAGAAGGACCATTGTCGCTACAGAAGAAAATTACAGTATTTTCCTCAACACCTTGTTCCTTTAAAAAATCTCTTAGGCGCCCTATTTGCTCATCCATAGCAGTAATACAGCCATATAAATGTTTCTGGTCTTGTGGCAGATTTGGATATTTCGCTAAATATTCAGGTCCGGCAACAACAGGTTCATGTGGAGCATGAAACCAAATGGTCGCAAAAAAAGGTTTCTTTTCATTAACTGATTTTTCAATGAAAGGAATGGCTCTATCCATGATGATACGGCTATCATCACCTTCTAAATTTTCAGAAACAGACTTGCCGTTATGCACATATATAGAACCTCCCCATAAACCATCTTCTCTTGATCCAAAACCTTTCCAGTTAGCAGGTGTTTTTGTAGGATTCCAGGTAGGTACTGCACTTTTTGTTGCAAATGTTTCGTCGTAACCATGTTGCCATGGTGGTGAATAGTAACCTCTCAACTCAACTTTTTCTGATTCAACCCATCCTAAATGCCATTTCCCAAAAAAGCCGGTCTGATAACCTTCTTTTTTAAGCACTTCGGCAATTGTTTTTTCTGAGTGGCGCATGGCACTGGTATGCGCTGCAAAAATTCCCTGACGGAAAGGACTACGCCCGGTTAAACAGCTGGCCCGGGTTGGGGAACAGAGAGGAGCAGCTGCGTAAAAATCAGTAAAGCGGACACCCACTTCAGACATGGCATCCAGGTGTGGCGTTATAATTTTTTTGTTCCCGTTAAAACCAACGTCCCCCCATCCTAAATCATCAGCCATCAGCAAAATAACATTTGTTTTTTGTTGATCAACATTCTTGTTCTGACTAAAAATGCCATGAGGGAGAAAAGTTGATATTAATAGAGCTACTGAAATTAAACTTGCTGTCTTCATCTCTGTTTAATATTGATATAAAATGTATGGAATTATCATTAATTCAAATTTACCTGGAGATGATATAATAAAATGGAATTTATGTTGCAGAAAATATAAAAATATTACTCAAATGGAACATATTTCATATTTGTTGGCACTTATAAAATGGATAGTTCAGTATTTAATCCTTTTTTTTGTATGAAAAGAGTTTTTAAAGTTACTCTTTGTTAATGAGTAAATGTGGGAATATGAATCGATTAAGAATGAAATTTCAAAAGTTTTACTTACCAGTATTTTGTTTGTTGTTACTAACATCGGCTGGCCTGAAAAAAGACAAGCAAAAAATCTATCATAAAGGATGGATTGATTTTAATAAAAATGGGGTTAAGGATATTTTTGAGGATCCTACTCAAAATATTGATGACAGGGTAGATGATCTTTTATCGCAGATGACCATGGAGGAGAAAACCTGTCAGATGGCAACTCTTTATGGATTTTCGAGGGTACTAAAAGACGAATTACCCAATGAAAAATGGAAAAGCAGGGTCTGGAAAGATGGAATCGCGAACATAGATGAACATTTAAATACTATTGCCAACCGCCCTTATACACACACCGAGCATGCATATCCGTTTAGCAATCATGCTGAGGCTATAAATATCATGCAAAAATGGTTTATCGAAGAAACCAGAATGGGAATTCCCGTTGATTTCACCAACGAAGGGGTTCATGGTTTATGCCATAAAAAAGCTACCCCACTGCCTGCACCTATCGGTATAGGTTCTACCTGGAACAGGGATTTGGTTTATAAAGCAGGGCAAATGGTTGGACGTGAAGCTAAAGCTTTGGGTTATACCAATATTTATGCTCCCATATTGGATGTTGCCCGAGACCCTCGTTGGGGTCGTGTAGTAGAATGTTATGGTGAAGATCCTTTCCATATTGGGGAATTAGGTGTGGAAATGACAAAAGGGGTTCAATCTGCAGGTGTTGCTGCAACCATTAAGCATTTTGCTGTTTATAGTGTGCCCAAAGGAGCCCGTGATGGTCAGGCCAGAACAGATCCACATGTGGCACCTAGAGAAATGCACCAGCTATATTTATACCCATTTGCCAAAGTAATAAAAGAAGCTAAACCTATGGGGGTAATGAGTAGTTACAATGATTATGATGGAGAACCTGTAACTGGTAGTTACTATTTTTTAACGGAGCTGCTGCGTCAACAAATGGGGTTTGATGGTTATGTGGTTTCTGATAGTGAGGCCGTGGAATACCTATCGGATAAACATGATGTTGCCGAGGATTATAAAGAGGCAGTCCGTCAGGTTGTAGAGGCAGGTTTAAATGTTCGTACTACTTTTAGAACGCCGGAGTCTTTTATCAATCCTTTGAGAGAGATTATCAGGGAAGGAAAAGTATCAATGCAAACTATTGATGACCGTGTTGCTGAAGTGTTGAAGGTGAAGATGAGGTTGGGCTTGTTTGATCATCCTTTTGTTGAAGATACAGAGCAGGCCAATAAAATGGTTCACACAAATGAGGATGAGCAGCTATCGAGACAAATTACCCGTGAGTCGATGGTGTTGCTGAAGAACGCAGATAATTTACTTCCACTTGATATTAATAAAATAAAGAATGTATTGGTAACAGGACCATTGGCTGACGAGACTAGTTATACTTTCAGCCGTTATGGTCCGGCAGATAATCCATCAGTTTCTGTTTTTCAAGGCATTAAAAACTATGGAGAAGGGAAGATAAATGTAAATCACGTAAAGGGTTGCGAAGTAATAGATAAAAGCTGGCCGGAAAGTGAATTAATGGACGTTCCGTTAACAAAAGAAGAACAGGAAGGAATTGATGAAGCCGTTGAACAAGCCAAAAAATCAGATGTAATAATTGCTGTGGTGGGTGAAGATGAAAAAAGAGTAGGAGAGAGTAAATCACGAACCAGCCTGCAGTTGCCTGGCAGACAATTACAGTTGGTTAAGGCATTATATGCAACCGGAAAACCTGTAGTGCTCGTATTGATCAATGGACAACCACTTACAATAAACTGGGAAAATGAATTTATTTCGGCCATCCTTGAAGCATGGTTTCCCGGAGCATCATCTGGTGATATCATTGCCGAAACTTTATTCGGCGATTACAATCCGGGAGGTAAACTTTCGGTTACTTTTCCTAAAACAACAGGCCAATTACCTTTAAACTTTCCGTTTAAAAGAGGCTCACATGCCGGACAAACAGAAAATTCAGGTAATGGTTATGGAGCAACACGTGTAACCGGACCATTATACCCCTTTGGTTATGGATTAAGTTATACAACTTTTGCGTATAGTAATTTAGAAGTAAATCCAACAAGTGCTCTTTTTCAATCAAATATTCATGTCTCCTTTAAAGTAAAAAATAAGGGAGAAAGAGAAGGAGATGAAGTTGTACAGTTATATCTTGAAGAAGAAGTAAGTAGTGTAACAACCTACGAATCGGTATTAAGAGGCTTTGAGCGTGTGCATTTGCTCCCGGGAGAAACAAAAACCGTTGAATTTACTCTACATCCTGAAGATTTACAGTTATTAGATAAAAACATGAACTGGACAGTGGAGCCGGGTATATTTAAAGTGAAAGTAGGAAGTTCCTCTACTGACATTAAACTTAACGGAAGTTTTGAAATCCTTGATTATTAATTTGAATCAAAAGTTGAAAATATAAAATAACTATGAAAATTAAATCTCTTTTAATATTAGGAGCTATTGTTTTTACTCAGTTTGTTAATGCACAAAATAATGTGAAAGTAGATGCAACAACCAAAGGAGAACGGTTCGAACATTTCTGGAGCAAATGTGTAGGAGCTGGTCGTGCAAACGAAGCACTTCGTGCCGGATGGCTCGAACAGATGGAAAAAGTTCAAAGAGAGTGTGGTTTTGAAACCGTGCGTTTCCATGGACTTTTTCATGACGATATGTTTCCCGTATTTGAAAAAAATGGAAAAATAACTTATAACTGGCAATATATCGATGATGTATTCGACCGTTTGCTAAATTTGAACGTGCGTCCATTTGTGGAGCTTGGTTTTTTTCCAAAACCATTAGCTGCCGAAAATTCTAAAACTCAATTCTGGTGGAAAGGTAATGTAACTCCGGGGCCAGGATGGGAAAAGAAGTGGCACGATTTAATTAGAGCCTTTACTCAGCATGTGGTAGATCGTTATGGTATGGATGAAATTCTTACCTGGTATTTCGAAGTTTGGAACGAGCCTAACCTGTATCCATATTTTTTAGATGCTTCAAAATCCGATTATTTTGAAATGTACAAACAAAGTGCACAAGCCATTAAATCTGTTGATGAACGTTTAAAAGTTGGAGGTCCATCAACCAGTAACTTTGTACCGGATACTCGTTTCGATGGAGAAACTACCAATAATGATGTATCCAAAGCCGTTTTTGAAACCGAAAACATCAACTCTTTGGAATGGCATGCTACATGGATCGAAGATTTCCTAAATTATTGTAAAAAAGAAAAATTACCGGTTGATTTTATTACAACCCATCCATACCCAACAGATTATGCCTTTAATCCTGAAACAGGAAAAGGTAGAGGATTAACTCGTTACGTACAATCGGTAATAGAAGATTTATCGTGGTTGCAAAAAACGGTTAAAAATAGTGCTTACCCTAATGCAGAAATTCACTTGACAGAATGGAATACCAGCCCAAGTAGCCGCGATCGTATGCACGATATGCTGCCTGCTGCAACCTATATTGTTAAATCAAACATAGACTGTATTGGTTTAACAAACTCGTTGGCATTATGGACTTTTACTGATATTTTTGAAGAAAAAGGCGGTGGAACCAGTATTTTCCACGGAGGATTTGGAATGATCAATTTTCAAGGTTTAGTAAAACCTTCATACCACGCATATAGAATGTTACACCAGTTAGGTGATGAAAAATTATACAAAGACGAGTACGTATTTGTAAGCCGCAATTCAGGTGATGGGAAAGTTACGATGCTAGGCTATAATTATCCAAAGGAGAATGAAAAATCTGTACCTGCCGGATACAAAAGCTATGATGAATTGACCATGGGTACACCAAAGCAACTCGACTTGACTTTGACTAACCTAAAACCAGGCACTCAGTTTAAAATAGAAATATTAGACAAAGACCATGGTAACGTTTGTCACTCCTGGGAAAAAATGGGTAAGCCTGAACCACTAACACGTGAACAAATTAAAGTGTTAAAAGCTATTGCCGAGAATCTTAAGACAGAAATAGTGGAAGCTGATAAAGAAGGGAAATTATCTATTAATAAAGAAATTGCTCCATGGAACGTTATGTTGATACAGCAAATTAACTAATATCTATCGTTACAAATTCCGTAACTTCATATGATGAGAAAGCCCGGAACTGTAGTTTCGGGCTTTTAAATTTTTTCACCTAGATTGAAAAGACCATATAGATAAACGAAAAATTAATAAATGCGTTTTTTCAAATATAGTTTAGTGTGAAAAAACAATTTGTATGTTATCAGTAGTGTAGAGTGGTGTCTTACTTGTGAGGTTTGTTTTTGCATGTGGATAATTTAATTTAAAAAAACACAATGAAAGTATCACTATATCAGGTAGTGACTATTTATCCATGCTTGTGGTCTGAAAATCTAGGTTCAAAAAAAGTTAAGCATCTACATTTTAGATGTTAATTAATCATGGAAAAATTAAATCTAGATTATTCTTACTCACAATTGCGTGCCTAATGACATCATATAGTTGGCCACAGCAAAGAACAATAACAGGAAAAGTAATAGATGACAGTAATGAAACATTGCCGGGAGTTTGTGTATATATTAAAGGAAATAGAACAGAATTTGAAAAATAAACTATAATTAGATGGAAATGAGTAAGTTCTTGTCAATGAAATTTAGTCTGATTTTTATAGCGATTTTATATTACTCTTGTGAAACAAGTCAGAAGAATGAATCGGCAAAAATCAATCCGGTAGACCTGGTCTACCCTCATTTGGATACAGAAAATTCCCGTTGGTTCTTTTTCTCGTCAGCATGCCGTCCCTTTGGTATGGTAAATCTTAGTCCTGATACGCAAGTGGGAGGAGCATGGGGGAGTGGTTATCGTTATAAAACAGATACCGTTAAAGGATTTAGTCATATTCATGCCTGGCAATTATCTGGTCTTTCTGTTATGCCGATTACCGTATCTAACGGCAACAAAAACCATGTCTTCAGGGATTTTTACTCAAAGTTCAGTCACGAAACAGAAAAAGTGTCACCAGGATACCATTATCTAGAATTGGAAAGATATAAAACTGAAGTGGAGCTAACCAGTACAAAAAGAGTCGGATTTCACAAGTATCGTTTCCCTGCAACAGAACAAGCTGCTATCTTATTCAATTTGAATGGAAAACTAGGGCCATGTAATATAATGGATGGTAAATTAGTAAAAACTAGTAGTACAGAACTTAGTGGAGAATTTGTTAATGCTCCAACCATTCGCCGACCCAAACCAACAAAAGTATTTTTCAAAGTAGAATTGAATTGTAAGATAGAAGCAGTTACTCAGGATGCCAAAACAGGGAATTACCTGGTTTATCTTTCCAATAGTAAACCAGATGTATTAATGAAAGTAGGTATTTCTTATACCTCGATAGAAAATGCCGGACTGAATATGCAATCTGAATTAGCTCATTGGGATTTTGATCAAGTTGTGAAGAAGTCCAAAGAGGAATGGAATAAGCTTCTATCCAGGATTAGGATTGAAGGTGGGTCAGAGAGTGATCGACGCAGGTTCTATACCGACTTATGGCATGCTTTGCAGGGGCGTAGAATAATTAGTGATGTTAATGGAGCATACCCCGATAATACAGGAGATGCTTTCAGGGTAGGGAAACTGCCTTTGGATGATGAAGGTAAGCCCGCTTTTAATCATTATAATTCGGATGCTTTTTGGGGAGCTCAATGGACATTGAATACACTTTGGGGACTCGTGTACCCGGAAATGATGGAAGAGTTTGTGCATTCGTTAATGCAATATTATAAAGATGGAGGTGTCGTTCCCCGTGGACCGTCAGGTGGAAATTACACTTACGTAATGACAGGTGCATCAGCAACGCCATTTATTGTAAGTGCCATACAAAAAGGTATTGTAACGGAGAATCTGGAAGAGATATATCAGGCGCTTAAAATTACCCATATGCCTGGCGGTATAATGGAAAAAGCAGGGTATGAGCATCAAACTTCTTTAGGAGGAGGTTTTAAATATTATTTAGAAAAAGGTTATGTACCTTTTCCTATTCCGGAAGGAAAATTTGGTTTTCATCAGGATGGAGCAAGCTTAACCATGGAGTATGCCTATCAGGATTGGACTTTGGCACAGTTAGCCAAAAAGTTAGGGTATGAAGAGGATTATCAATACTTTTTAAAACGATCTGGTAATTATAAGAATACTTTTGATAAGGAATCCGGCTGGATGCGACCCCGGGAGGTGAATGGGAATTGGCATGGGGAGCTAGATCCCTATTTATACGAAACAGGTTTTAATGAGTCTAACGGCGCACAGTCTACTTGGTTTGTTCCTCATGATATTCCTGGATTGGCAGAATTAATGGGAGGTAATCAAAAAGCGGTTGATAAATTGAATCGACAATTTGAAATAGCAGAGAAACTTAATTTTACTTCAGGTAGTTCACACGATAGGGAGTTGCATCCTGAGTATAAGCGAGTGCCAATAAATTATGGCAATCAGCCATCCATCCAAACAGCACAGGTGTTTAACCATTTAAACCGTCCTGATTTATCGCAATATTGGACAAGAATAGTAGTACAAAAAGCTTTTTCAGGTTTAAGTCCTGCAACAGGTTTTAATGGGGACGAGGACCAGGGGTTGATGGGTAGTTTATCTGTTTTGTTAAAAATAGGTTTATTCCAAATGAATGGAGGTACAGATGAAAACCCGGGATATCAGATTGGAAGCCCTATTTTTGATAAGGTAACGATTCAATTAAACCCGGATTATTATTCAGGGAATATATTTGTAATTGAAACCATAAATAATAGTTGGGATAATCCTTATATAAATAGCATCAAATGGAATAGTCACTCAGTAAACGATTTTACCATCAATCATAATGAATTGGTCAAAGGAGGTTCATTAATATTGGAAATGACAGATAAAAGGGTAAAGTAGGGTGTAATATTTCTGTTTGACGATATAAGGCTTTAATAATTAGTTTGTTAAAATTTATAAATCATGAATTTAAAAGTAATACAATTAGTTCTGCTATTGAGCATTTTTAGCTTTTCTTCGTTCGCACAGCTTAAAAATAAACCAGAACTGGAAGAGAAGTTTATGGATATGGGCTTAGGGATTTTTATTCATTGGAGTATGGATTCGCAATTAGGAAGTGTAATCAGTCATTCTATGGTTGGAGCTTCCGAAGAGTATATTGATAAGTATATGAACGAACTTCCCAAAACCTTTTATCCCAATAAATTTGATCCTGATGAATGGGCAAGGTTATTTAAACTTTCAGGTGCAGAGTATGTGGTTTTTACCACAAAACATCATAATGGCTTTTGCATGTGGGACACAAAAACCACTGTCTTTAATATTATGAATACGCCGTATGGTAAAGATATCACCGGAATGCTTTTTCAGTCTTTACGAAAGTTTGGATTAAAAGTAGGAGTATATTTTTCACCGGAAGATTTTAGTTTCCTTCACAAGCAAGGTAAAGTAATATCCCGAAAAGGCAAAGGATCTCAGGTCACAGATAACCCGGAATTGATGGAGTATGATAAAAAACAACTGGATGAATTATTCAATAACTATGGTCCTATTGATATAGCTTTCTTTGATTCGTTCAGCAAAAAGCCCTTGGTACAGTGGGTGCATCAAAAGTACCCTGATATATTGGTGACACGGGGAGAGATGCAAACACCGGAGCAAAAAATACCTGGAGGAGCTATGCCTGGACCTTGGGAAACCTGCATGACGATGGGTACTCAATGGCAATATAAACCAACCAACGAAAAATATAAAAGTGGGACTGAGATCATTGAAAAGCTGATTGAAATCAGAGCAAAAGGTGGTAATTTTCTGATGAATGTGGGACCAAAACCCAATGGAGAAATTGCCATCGAACAGGAGGAACGTTTACGGGAGTTAGCGCTTTGGACCTTTGTTAACGATGAGGCAGTAAAAAATGTACGACCAGTACCGGGAAAAATAAATGAAGGCGATATTTGGTATACACAAAATGAAGATAAAAATACAGTATATGTTATTATAACAGGACAAAAAGATTGGTTTAAAGGATTCCGCAGAAACTTCTTACTTAAAAGGGTTAAGGCTACTCCGGATACGAATATATCAGTATTAGGACAAAATGATTTAGTGGTGGAATATTGGCCTGAAAATGATCCAACATCCAGGTATAAACAGCATAAAGATGTACTGGAGATTTCTATTAGTCGCGCACACAGGCTGTATAATGATAAAATTTGGCCAAATCCAGTAGTGGTTAAACTAACTAATGTTGAGTTAAATGAATAATGTATATAAGTTTATCTTCCAACCAATGCAACAAGATTACTATTCTTTGGAACTTGCAGTTCATTAAACTCAAGAGGACTTGTCTATTTTTAATTCAATATTTAATGTAGATTAAAAAAGTCACTAAACATGCAATTAAAAACATTTCTAATTTTGGGAGCCATGGTGTTTTCCCAGTTGATAAATGCGCAAAAAACCATAACGGTTGATGCAAAAGGAGAAGGTGAAAAATTTGAACACTTTTGGAGTAAATGTGTAGGAGCTGGAAGAGCAAATGAAGCATTAAGAGCAGGTTGGCTTGAACAGATGAAATTGGTTCAGGAAACCTGCGGATTTGAAACAGTACGTTTTCATGGTCTATTTCATGATGATATGTTTCCTGTAATTGAACAAAGAGGGAAAACTGTATACAATTGGCAATATATTGATGATGTTTTTGATCGTCTGCTTGATTTAAATGTGCGTCCTTTTGTGGAGTTAAGTTTTTTCCCAAAAACAATGGCTGCCGAAAATTCACAAACCGTATTCTGGTGGAAGGCAAGAACAACCCCATCGGAAGATTATTTAGAGAAATGGCACGATTTAATTAAAGCCTTTACCCAACATTGTGTGGATAGATATGGGATTGATGAGGTTCGTACCTGGTATTTTGAGGTATGGAATGAACCAAATTTGTGCAGGGCCTTCTTTGATGGAACCAAGTCGCAATATTTTGCTTTATACAAAGCCTCGGTACAAGCCATTCGCTCTGTTGATAGCCAACTGAAGGTAGGTGGTCCTTCAACTAGTAATTTTGTGGCTGACGATCGTTATAAAGGAGAACGTGAAGATACCAAAGGGTTTACCAAAACCTTTACTGCTGAAAATATAAATGATTTACAGTGGAAAGGTGTCTGGATAGAGGATTTTCTAAAATATTGTAAGAAAGAAAAGCTGCCGGTTGATTTTATCAGTTGTCACCCTTATCCAACCGATTATCCTTTAGATCCAAGAACTGGTAAAGGCAAAGACTTTTCTCGTTTTGTAAACTCTACGATGATTGATATTAAATGGCTAAACGAAGTTATAGCAAAAAGTGCTTATCCGGATGCAGAGATTCACTTAACCGAGTGGAATACCAGTCCTAATAGCAGGGATGCTATGCACGATTTTCTTCCTCCGGCAGCATATATCACAAAAGTTAATCTGGATTGTATTGGATTAACCAATTCATTGGCTTTTTGGACTTTCACAGATATTTTTGAAGAAAAGGGAGGTGGGGCCAGTATTTTTCATGGAGGTTTTGGTATGATCAACTATCAGGGATTGGTGAAACCTTCATATCATGCATACCGTTTGTTGCATCAGTTAGGTGATGAAAAACTATTTAAGAATGATTATCTTTTTGTAAGCCGCAAGTCTGGCAATGGAAAAGTTGTTGCATTATCCTATAATTATCCTGAGGATCATTATAATGCAGTACCATCTAGTATCAAAAAAATTAAAAAATACGAAGAAGGTAAAATTCGTCAGTTAAATGTAACTATTTCTGACTTAAAACCGGGAACCCAGTTTAAAATAGAAACACTGGATAAAGACCATGGCAATATTTATAGCTATTGGGAAAAAATGGGCAAACCTGAGCCACCAACGCGAGAGCAAATAAAGGTAATGAAGGATTATGCTAATAACCTTAAGACAGAAGTAATAACAGTTAATAACAAAGGTGAGTTAACTATCGATCGTGAACTAAGCCCCTGGAGTTTGGTGTTGATAGAGCAGATAAATTAATTTAGGGTTGGTAAGGAATTCGGGGTGCAATATGCAATCGTACCCCGAATGTTTGATTATTTTGCAACAAATCTTGCATTGTTTGGTACGATTTTCTTGTTGGCTGATAAGCATTAAGGTTACATTCGTTATGCGAACTTTTTTTTATAATGTAGTCTAATGCGATATCTAACCACATCTATTTTTATACTCCTTACTTTTTTTTGTATTACCCTTCAGGCACAAGAAAACTCGGTTTTAACCAATCTTCAAAATGAAAAACTTAATGAGTTCCCGATAAACCAGCGCTTGTTTTTACATATTAATAAAACTAAATATAAAGACACTGATACTATCTGGTTTAAGGGATACAGTATGCAGGGACCACTTCAGCAACCCAGTAACATTTCTCAAACCATGATAGTGGCTTTGTTGAATAGTGAAAAAGAAGTAGTTGAGTCTTCCCAGTTTTTAATTTTTGATGGTACCGCCGAAGGACAGATTGTATTGACCAAAATGCTTGGAGGTGGTCAATTTGAATTGGTTGCCTATGCTTCAAATATGTTGAATCAGGATTTAAACTATATTTTTAGAACGCCTATTGAAATAGTACCCACCAAACAGAAAAAGTATAATTTCTCGTATGGATTTAACCGCCCTTTTTATCATACCAATGAACAGGTTGAGATGCAGGTACTAACATACGATCAATATTACAAGCCCCATAAAAAAATCGAGATAATATATGATATCCTTGATGGTGATAAGAAACTTGATGGAGGTAAAATAAGGTCAAATGATCAGGGGGTAGCTTACCTGAATTTTGCCTATAAGGCAAGTAATAGCAATAAATTACCTTTAAAAATTAATGTGCAGGCAGGTAGTTTCGAATCACCTTTTACTGGTACAACCTATGCATCTTCAGCTATTCGGGCAATAGATGTACAACTTTTACCCGAGGGTGGTGATTTAGTTGCAGGCCTAATGAATATTGTGGCATTTAGGTGTGTTGACGACCAGGGACAACCAGTTGAGATCTCAGGTGATGTGGTAAATTCAAAAGGAGAGGTGGTTACCGGGTTTAATACTTCCCATCAGGGAATGGGTAAATTTATGATGATTCCGCAAGTGGGAGAGATATACAAACTGCAGGTAAAGTCACCTGTAATATATAGCCGTGAATTTGAATTTCCCAAAGTACTGGATAAAGGTTTTACAATATCTTATCTAGGTTCGCGTGGAGATAATACAATATTTAAACTAAGCAAAAATTTTGAAGGAACAGAAAAGGTAACTGCAGTATGGCAGATGGATGGTTTTGTTTTGGGTACACAAACTATTATGCTTGAGAATGATAAGATGTTCTCCTTTTCGAAAAAGGATTTACCTACTGGAATTGCCAAACTTACATTGTTTGATAAAGGAGGTGAGCCATTTGCCGAAAGGTTGGTTTTTGTCCGTTCAAAAAATAACTTAAAAGTTAATATAAACCTTAATCATAATAAGTTTTTAGCCCGAAGTAAGGGAAATATTGATTTGGAAATATTATCAGCCGATAGTCTACCTGTTGATGCAAGTCTTTCTGTAACGGTTACACATATTGCCGAAGGGATTAACCCTTTGCTACCTATTCCTGATATCAGGGACTATACTATATTTAACTCTGAATTATCGGGACAGGTTTTTCAACCATCTCAATATTTTGATGAAAGTGTAGATAAAAAGCTGAATGAATATCGGTCTGATTTGTTGATGCTTACTCATGGATGGAGGAAGTATGATTGGTATTTTGACTTATGCCATAAGCTTGAGTCGGGTTATGAATATTATAATTATGATCTGTATCGTGGAGTAGTTACCAAAGGAAAAAATGTTGTTCCTCATGCCCCTGTAGATGTATTGTGTTTTGGAAAAGGGATAAGCATGTCGGAATCAAAAGCGGATGAGAATGGCCGTTTTTGGGTAAAACCGGAGTTTTCAGAAAAGGCAAGTCCTACCTTAATTATTTCGGCAGAAAAGAAAAATGATTTTTCCAGAGTGAAACTAGCCATGGAAGATCGGGAAATGGAAATGCGCGACAGTGTAGCACAGTTGTTTTATAAAGAGTTGATGCCATATGTATATCGCTACAATGCAGATGTTTACAATGAGAAAGAAAAAATCGATACTCTTTTTAGATTATGGGATACTAAATATATTGAAGAGGTTATGGTTTTAGCAACCAAAACCGGGGATAGGTTGAGAGAACGAATAAAAAGATATAGCACGGGTTCTACTCGAGCTTTAACGCAAGATGATTTTGGTGGTACTATTACAGATATGGAGAGTATGATTGAACAATTGGGGGCAGGACTTTATGTTGAGGATGATCAGGTTGTAAAAACTGCAGCAGGAGATCAGGTTTCTATTCCTATAGTGCTGAATGAACTGGAATTACGCGATGCAACATTCTCTGAGATATCTTACTTGTCAAGCGATATGCTGGAAGGTATTGCCTTTGTAAAGGGAGGTATATTGGCTGCAGAATTAGATAGCGGAGGACAAAATGGTGCCTTAATGATATGGACAAAAAAAGGCAAAAATGTACAGGTTTCGGATAAGGAAGCTAAAAATAAGTATACATCAAACCGCTATGGCAGGGTATATAAATATTATAGTCCCAAATATGAAAATCCGGAACAAATACATAACCCTATACCAGATAATAGGATTACTGTTTTATGGAATAATTCATTAAAAACCGATAGTTTAGGAAAGACATCTGTTCAGTTTTATAACGGAGATATCAAAGGAAAATACAAAATAAATATACAAGGGGTTTCAGCAAAGGAAGGCCTTGTATTTAAAGAGGTTGAGTTTGTTGTTCAATAGATAAGAGTACATACTTAAAAGTACAAAAGTCGACTTAAAATCATACAATGAATCGAATATTGCTATTTCTATCGATATTAACCTTTTGCACTAGTCAGGAAATCCTCTCGCAAACAACAATCGAAGAAAAACTAAATAACGATAAACAGAATTCTATACCACTTGAACAGCACTTGTTTCTTCATACTAATAGATCCCTTTTTGAAGCCATGGATACTCTGTGGTTTAAAGGTTATGTAGTACAAGGGCCTTTGCATCAGGCTAGTGATGTTTCGCAATCTATGATTGTTGCCTTGATTGATAAGGACAATAATGTTATCTACGAGAAACAATTTCTTATTTACGCCGGAACGGCTGAAGGACAGATTATAATAAACAAAAGTTTGGTGCCTGGATTTTATCAGTTGGTAGCCTATGCTAGCAATATGCTAAACTTTGATATTGATAATGCTTTTCGTACTACAATTGAAATAAGGAATAAAAAACTGAAGGAGTATAACTATTCGTTTGCTTTAAACAAGCGCTTTTATCAACCAAATGATACCATAACATTGCAAATGTTTGCCTATGATAAAAAGAAACGGCCATTAAGCAAAGACTATTTTTGGTATAGTGTAGATGATGGGAGCACAAATGAAATAGAGACGATAAAAATAAGGACAGATGATAAAGGACAGGCACGGTTTAAAATACCTTATAGTCCTGCGCAAAATAGTACGTCTTCTTTTAAAATAAATTTTGTAGGATTACATGATTGGCAACAAAATTCAGGGCTTGTCAAGATTCCGGAATTTTCACAGGCATTAGATGTGCAGATTCTCCCTGAAGGAGGAGATTTGGTAGATGGGCTTTTGCAAACTGTAGCTTTTAGGAGTATTGACAATACAGGAAGTCCTGTAAATATTTCCGGAAAGGTAATTAACCAAAACGGCAAAACAATTAGCTCCTTTAATAGTATTCATCAGGGTATGGGTAAATTTGTGATGGTGCCCGATGCTAATGATGTTTATAGTTTTGTGATTGAAGAACCGGTCCAGTATAAAAACAAAGTGAAATTTCCATCTGTATTAAAAAAAGGCTATGTGTTGACATATATAGGTAATAAAGATAGTCATTCATTTTTTAGAGTAAATAAAAACTTCACTATACCTCTAAAAATAACGGCAGTTTGGCAGATGGGAAACATTGTTTTGTCAACGCAAAGTTTTATGTTGGAGGATGAAAAAATAGTAAAGTTTAAAACGGAAAATTTACCTACAGGTATTGCTAAACTCACCCTCTTTGATCCATATCAACAGCCTGTAGCTGAACGTCTTGTTTTTATAGAGACGGGTAATAAAAATAGGCTAAATATTGATTTGTCGAAAAAGAAATACAAAAGCAGACAAAAAGTTGAGGTTAACCTAAGTGCGCTAACAAATGATAGTTTGCCCTTAAATGCGAATTTATCTGTTATGGTAACGCATATAAAAAAAGGAATTAGTGAATTGTGTGATGTACCTGACATTCGCGAGTATACTATCCTTAAAACAGAGCTTTCGGGTAAAGTATATGAACCAGAACAGTATTTTGATAATGGTACAGATGCAAAATTGTTATTCTATCGCAGGGATTTGCTGATGTTAACTCATGGATGGCGAAAATTTACCTGGTATTATCAGTTAACTAAAATGCAGAATCCTGAATATTCCTTCTTCAATTATGACAGCTACCATGGTTCAGTGACAAAAGGAAAGGAACTTGCTGCCAGTACAGATATTAATGTGTTATGTCTGTCAAAAGGTATAGAGAAATTTTCATTTAAGTCTGACAACCAAGGTAGATTCTCCCTGCATCCTGAATTTGAAGCAAAATTAAATCCGATTATTATATTTCACGCAGACAGAAAAAACAGGTTTTCACGTATTAGATTAAATATTGAAGACAAGGAGAAAGAAATGCGCGACAGTGTGGTTACCAATTTTAGTCAAGAGCTGGATTCTTATACCTTTATTCAGGATTATTTTTTGGATGAGAAAAAGACAATAGTTCAATCTAAAGCTGCATCGGATTCGATATTGAAAATTTGGGATACAGAATACATAAAGGAAGTTACAAAAACTGCAAAACGAAAACTTACTGAATCAGAAGAAGATTTGGCTCATATGTTTGGAAAAAAGTATTCGTTGTCTAATGATGATATTGGTAATAAGGCTATTCCTTTAAGGGAGATGTTTTTAAGGTTAAGCGACCGCTTAGAATATTTAAATGGGGAAATAATCCATCATTCTGGTGTAGGTATGGGAATGGCCGGAAATAATGTGAGTTTGTATGGTCAGGTTGATAATTCTCAAAGTAGAAACCGCTATGATGTATTGAGTGTATCTATAAACGATGAGTTAAGATATGATAGTTTTATAGATCTGGATCATTTGACAAGTGACATGGTGGATAGAGTTGCTTATATTTATAATCCTTTGTCAGGAAAAGGGAGCATACATGTTTGGATGGATAGGTCAAAAGCCATCAATCCCAATGAAAAATTAAACAAAAACTCCTTTGTATCTCAACGTTACGATAAGGTTCGCACTTTTTATATGCCTAAATACCAAAGCCTAATTCAGAAAGAATCTTCTAACCCCGACAGAAGGGTTTCCATGTACTGGAATAATAATATAAAAACTGATTCATTAGGAAATGCAGTATTTTCATTTTACACCAGTGACATAAGGGGAGATTATTTAATAAACATACAGGGTATCACTAAAAACAATGGTCCCATATTTAATGAAACAGTTATAACAGTTGAGTAGAAATAAACACAACTCCGTTAAGGAAACAAGCATTATATAAAAACATAGGTATGGTAAAAAGTTGTGGCTGTCTCAAAAGTCAATATTTTTCTAAGTCAACTTATAATATGTATGTATTAATGTTAAGCAAAATACTTTTGAGGCAGCTTCTATTTTTTGGATACTGCTGAGTGCTACTTTAGTATTAAACAAATTACAATTAACATTACTTCTTCAGGCTTGAGGTTTAGTTCTCAGTCTGAGTGTATCTAATGTAACAAAAAGGGAGTGTCCGACTATATGCAACAAACTTTGCATTGTTTGGAATTGCCTGCCTATTCTCACAATAGCTTTCTCTGTAAATTCGAATTTAATTAGCATTGCAAGTATTGTTGGAGTGGAATTGACAACAGTGCTGTCATTAGATTATAAAACGAAATGAGAAAACTGATTACTTTAAGCACGTTACTTATAGTACTCCTATTAAGTTGTACAAAAAAACAGGGATTTGATAGTGATAAAGCCTTAAATTATTGTGTTCAACAGGTTGTAAAAACTATCGATCAAACACAATACCCTGATTCGTTTCCTCGTAATATTACCCCTGGTGAGAAGGAATGGAATTATAGGGGAGTAAAGGATTGGTGTAGTGGATTTTATCCAGGTGTATTGTGGTATGCATATGAATTTTCGGGAGATGCTGAAATTAAAAAAGAGGCAGAGAAATTTACAGACCCTGTAAAATACATTGCCTTTAATAAGGCACATGACCATGATATAGGTTTTCAGGTGTACTGCAGTTTTGGAAATGGATATCGACTAACAGGAAATAAATATTATAAGGATGTTTTACTTGCTGCAGCAGATACATTGGCTACGTTATTTAATCCTAATGTAGGAACAATTCATTCCTGGCCTCGAAAAAAGGAATATTCGCAGAATACCATTATTGATAATATGATGAACCTTGAATTATTATTCTGGGCTTCAAATAATGGAGGTAGCACACGTTTATATGATATTGCTGAAAGTCATGCAAATGTAACAATGAAGCATATTGTTCGTTCAGATAGTGCTGTTTATCATTTGGGAGACTTTGACAAAGAAACGGGGGAATTTATAAAAGGACATACACACCAGGGCTATGCAGATGAATCCATGTGGGCAAGGGGGCAAACCTGGGGAATATATGGCTTTGCAATTGCTTGTCGCGAAACGGGAAGGTTGGATTTCCTGGAAACATCTAAAAAACTTGCCGATCATTTTCTTGATCGATTACCGGAAGATGGGGTGCCATTTTGGGATTTTGATGATCCTCACATCCCTGATGCACCTAAAGATGCATCGGCCGCAGCTATTGCTGCATGTGGTATGTTTGAGCTTTCTTCGTTAGTGAAAGATGATAAGCTATCTAATCAATATGTAAAGGCTGCTATAAAATTATTATCAGATCTTACTCCTGAAGAATATTGGAGTAAAGAAAAAAACAATGCCATTTTGTTGCATTCAACAGGCCATCATCCTCGCAACTCAGAAATTGATGTGCCAATAATTTATGCTGATTATTATTATATGGAAGCATTGTTGCGATTAAAAAAATTGAAAGAAAGTGAATTGTTGGCTTGTAAATAATTTATTAATATAATTGAAATGCTGAGAATCTTATATATAATAAACATTTGTGCTCTATTCTTTTTAGGGGCTTGTCAGTCAAAAAAGGTAGGCGTTAATACTAGTCTTTCAGGAATTATAATCGAAAAAAATAGGGTAGTATTATCGATAGAAAAAAATCCTGAAGTAAGTTTACTAAAAGCCTGGGAGTTAGTTAAAAAAAGTAAACAGGAAAATCCTTCAGAAATTATAGAACTCTATATCGAATCGGGAGAATATAATCTGGAGTCTCCTCTTTTCATAACACCTGAGTTAAGTGGATTAATAATAAAAGGAGCAGGTGATGATAAAGTAAGTGTTAAAGGATCAGTACCTTTAAACTTAAACTGGGAAAAGTACAATGAGAATATTTATGTGTCTCAGGTTGATGAAAATCTCTCTTTTGATCAATTACTAATTGATGGAAAAGCTCAAATATTAGCACGATATCCAAATTACAATGAGTCGGCACATTATTGGCAGGGATATGCTGAAGATGCTATTTCTAAAGAAAGAGTAGCTTCCTGGAAAAAACCTGAAGGAGCTTTTTTTCATGCCTTGCATAATGGTCGATGGGGAGGTTTTCATTGGCAGGTTACCGGAGTAAATGAAGATGGAACGCCTATTCTTAAAGGAGGGCATCAGAATAACAGGGGATCAAAGCCACATAGAGAATATCGGATGGTGGAAAATGTGTTTGAGGAGTTGGACAGTGCCGGAGAGTGGTATTTGGATAAAAATGAACACAAACTTTATTATTGGCCTGCTGAAAATATTGATATAAAAACGGTCAATTTTGAAGCCTCGGTACTGAAAGATCTGATACAGGTTGTTGGAACTCTTGCAAATCCTGTTAAAGATATCACTATTTCAGGAATTAAATTCGAAAACACCCAGCGTACTTTAATGGAAGAATACGAACCATTATTACGTAGTGACTGGACTATTTACAGGAGAAGTGCTGTGTTTTTTGAAGGGACTGAAGGTTGTGTTATAAAAGATTGTGAATTTACAAATCTGGGTGGTAATGTAATCATGGCAAGTAAATATAACAAAGGTCTGCAAATTAAGGGTAACCATATTCATGAGTGTGGTGCTAGTGCGGTGTCTTTTATTGGAGATGCCTCAGCGGTGCGTTCGCCATCATTTAATTACGGACAATTTGTGCCTCTTGAAAAAATGGATACTGTTTCGGGGCCTAAGAATGAACTTTACCCAAGAGACTGTAAAGTTGAGGATAATCTTATTTATAGAATTGGTAGAATTGAGAAACAAAGTGCCGGAGTACAAATATCAATGGCCATGGATATTACAGTAAGTCATAATAGTATTTATGATGTTCCTCGAGCTGGTATTAATATTGGTGACGGAACCTGGGGTGGTCATATTCTCGAATATAACGATGTGTTTAATACTGTTTTAGAAACCAGTGACCATGGTTCGTTTAATTCCTGGGGACGAGATCGATTCTGGCATCCTAAGCGTAATGTTATGAATGATATAACAACGGATCATCCCGAAATGCCAAAATGGGATGCTATTCACACAACAATCATTCGCAATAACAGATTTCGATGCGATCATGGATGGGATATTGATTTAGATGACGGTTCATCAAACTATCATATATATAATAATCTATGCTTAAATAGTGGTATCAAGTTAAGAGAAGGCTTTTACAGGGAGGTTGAAAATAATATTACGGTAAATAATTCAATTCATCCCCATGTTTGGTTTGCAAAAAGTGAAGATGTTGTTCGTAAAAATATATTAATGAATGCTTATCAAGATGTGGGTTTGTTAGGATGGGGGAAAGAGTTGGATTACAATTTATTTCCGAACGAAGCTTCGATGATGAAGGGGCAAATTTACAACAGGGATATGAACAGTAGTTTTGGAGATCCATTGTTTGTTAATCCAGCGCAATTAGATTTTAGGGTTAAAGAAGAATCTCCGGCATTAAAATTAGGTTTTGAGAATTTTTCTATGGATGCATTTGGGGTGAATAAATCTAAACTGAAAGCACTTGCAAAAACTCCTGAGGTTCCGGAATTGAAAAATGCTGACGATATGGGTAAGGGAACTAGTCCTGTTGTGGCTTGGTTAAGGAACAACTTAAAAGATGTGGATTCGGAGCAAGAGCAGTCTGCTTATGGATTAAATACTACAGATGGTGTAATTGTTTTGGGAGTTTGGAAAAATAGTCCTGCAGTTAAAGATGGAGGGTTAAAGAAAGGTGATGTAATACTTGAAGTTGAAGGATTAAAAGTGAAAAATACAGTTGAGTTCTTAAAGCTCAATAGAAAGTTTCAGGAGCAAGGAGTGATTAATGTTGTTGTAATGAGAAATCAGGCAGAAAAACATTTGAAACTCAATCTTTTGTAATGATATGATATATGTGGCGATTGAAAAAAGATTAAAAATTATACAATGAAGAAGTTTAAAAATTTAATACTAATCATGTTGGGATTTACAGCTATTGTTAGCGTAAAGGCTCAGGATGTGGAAGTTTTATTCAGTACTGCCAAAGGCATGGTAGTGGAGCAGAATTATAGTGGAGCACTATCGAAATACCAGGAAGTATTTGAAACAGGGCAAGGAGATTCAACACAATTGGGAGAGGCCTATGGTTTTACAGGAATTAGTTATGAGGAATTAGGCAATAAGGCTGAGGCTCTTAATTATTATAAAAAAGCATTGGATCACAAGGTACTTGAATTGTCGGTTTATGATAAAGCTATTGCCCTTTCAAAAGAAATGAAAAAAGATGCATTACATGAATGGATGCTTAAGGAGAAGCTTCAATATTTTCCTGATTTTGAGGTTGAAATTATAAAGAGCCTGAATACTCATTATTTAAAGACAAAGCAATATGATCAGTTATTGGGATCATCAGAGAGTCTGATCAAATGGTTTCCTGACTCTCCAAAGTATCCATACTACAAAGGTTTTGCTTATCAAAATATTGGAAAAGTTGATAGTGCTGTAGTTTCGTATAAAGAGTCCTTATTAAAGGATGCTAATTATACATCAGCAAATGTGCGTTTGGGACATATTTTATTTGAAAAGGCTAATAAAGTATATTCAGCAAAGAAGAAAGCATATGAAGCAATTGCTAATCCTACACGTGTTGATTACTCAAAGTATCACAAATCCTTAGATCAGGCAAAAGCGATTTATAAAGAAGCTGAAGTGTATCTGTCAAAAGCATATGAAAATAAGCAAGATCCACAGATAAAGAAACTTCTTTTTGCAGTTTATATGCGTTTGGGAGAAAAAGATAAAGCTCAGTTATACAAATAAACAAAATAATTATGAAGTTAAATTTGATTATAGTATTGTTGATATCAATAGGAATTACTAGTTGTGAATTTTTTGGAGGAAGTAGTTCAAGTTCTGGTAAACAGGTAAAAGCTGCAGACGGTAGCTTTGTTCAAACGAAAAACTTTGGTAACGATCCAAGTGCTCCGGTAGAATGGAAGGTTACTTTAAAGCACGATTCAGCAGGAAATACGATAAGGCACGGTTTGAGTACTCGTTATTCTAGAGGAGGAAAAGTTTATGAAACAATAAACTACCAGAACAACAAAAAAGAAGGAATCCGCAAAACATACCATTCAACTGGTAAAGTATATAAAGAACAGAATTATGAGAATGGTAAATTAAATGGTATTTGCAAAAGGTATGATAGAGATGGTAAGATTTCAGCAGAATATAATTATAAAAAGGGACTTCCTGGAATAGGTTTAGTTGAATATACTAACTTAGGAAAAGTAAGAAAACAGCCTTCTTTATATATTAAACATGTTGATGAAGTGAGATCTGCTAATAGATATAATTTGCAAATGTCTTTAACAGGAGAAGGAACTGAACGAATTAAATCTGTTACATTTTATGAAGGTGATCTGATTGAAGGTAAGTACTTTCATAAAAATTTGAATCCTGCCAAACAGCTCTCAACAAAAAAAGGTGAGTTTTCGTATAGGATTGCCCGAGGACAAATGCTTATTAAAACTTTTAATATTGTTGCGGTTGCAAAAACTGTGGATGGATTAACTCTGATTTTACAGAAAAAAACATCTGTTTCTGTTAGAGGAGTTTAATTGTTTGGATGCATCCGGGACTGTCCATTTTGGATAGACCCGGATGGTAAGGAATTTAATGGCCTTTGTATTAAACCCAATTATTCATTAGAATAATTTCTGTCTCCAACAGCGACTAAGTTTTATATCTAAATTTGTTATTCATATTTGGGTTCAACTATGTCGGCGTCAACCATTTTTTCATTCACTTTAATCTAATTTGGTAAGCAAAGCTGGTTAAATGACAGATTTACACTTTAAGCGCAAAAATTTGTCAATTACCCAGGAAATGTGTCAGGAATTATTCTATGATCTGCATGTTTGTTATTTTAGAAATTAAGGATTGAAATTCTTAGAAACTGTTTAAATTTAACAAATACATATCTTTGCCTTTTAGGTTCAAGTAAAGAATATTGGTGTCTGCAAAATTATATATTGTGAAATCTCACAGGGATTGTATGTCTATTTTGAAATCTACCTCTATAAACGTTTGACATAACTGGTGTCAAACGTTTATAGAGGTAGTTTGCGTTAAGCTTATCTGATCCCATAGAGCCTGTCCTTTCCTACATACTGGGATAAAAAAACGTTACTTGTATTGTTGTATCTGACTTAACATCATTGTGTTTAGGGTGTTGTGAATGATTATTCATAGCTGATGAATAATAGTCAAGAATTTTATTTTGGGCTCTCCTAGTTTTTGAAATATCTATTATAAGAGAATGGTATTATCATCATTAGTTTTGATTTAAAAATATAACCCAATGAAAGATAAGATAAGATTCTCTGTTTTGTTACTAGGTTTTTTTCTACTAAAATTATTGCTAATAAGCTCAAGCCTTAATGGACAAACCAATAAAATAAAAATTTCTATTGATACATCAAACGGTCATGCACTTCAAGAAGGTTGTAGTGGTTTCAATGTTCGGATTGCAGATAAAGTATGGAGTTATTCTCATCCGGATTTTATAAAAGCTGTGCATGGCTTAAAACCAGGTTGGTTAAGATATTTTTCGGGTACAATGGGCGATGCCTTTAATAGCGCAACAGGATTGTATGATAAAGATTATGCTATGATGTTTGATCATCAAAAGGCATATTTTAAAGGTTATGAATTTACACAGGTTAAAGGCCCTCATCGTTTAATAGATTTGTACGAATTACTTGGCGAGGTAGGAGGTAAGTTAATCGTTACCGTGAATGGTTTTACAGAAACTCCTCAAGTAACAAGGGAGTTAGCTAGTTTTTGTAAAAATAATAATATTGAAGTAGAAGCCTGGCAGTTTTGTAATGAACCCTACTTTTACGTTCCTCACCGCGAAAGATATTGGTGGAATGATGGCTATGATTATGCTGTAAAAATGAAACCATATGCAGAGGCTATTAAAGAAGTGTTTCCAGATGCAAAAATGGCATTGAATTGTACTTGGGATGGAATATGGGGATTTATGAAAGAAATTCATAAATACCAGGAAGATAAAGGTGCTTATTGGAATGTGTTTTCAAAGCATTCTTATGCCCCTCATGTTGGCGGTAGAGAACCTTTTGAAAAGGGTTTGAAAAGAATAAATACAAAAGTTATTGAAGCAACTTCTCCGGAAGCGATGCAGCAAATAGAAGATTATACCTGGGAAGGAGTTCCGTTAATGATAACTGAATTTGGAGTTTGGAATGCTCCTTTAAATGGAATTATTTCTGCTATTTATAATGCAGAGTATACATTGCGTCAATTACAACATCCCAATGCATTTTATATAGGAAGTCATGAAATAAGCAATAAATATTGGCCGGGTAAAAATTTAAACAATATAATTAGCGAAGCCTATAAAAAAAGGGAAAAGATAAATACCAATGAATTGATTACCGGAATCAGGAAAGATGATGAAGGTAAGGCAATAGAATTAGTTCACGAGGCGACTAACAATAGTGTTTATACTTGGAAGACAACAATCGAAAATAATGTAAAAGTCATTGGTCTTAAAAATAAAAAGGAAGATGGTTTATATGCCAGAGCATTCAAAGGAATTAATGGATATGATTACTTGATTGTGACAAATCGGTCGTCAAAGGAGCTTCCATTGGAAATATCTTTAAATGATAAACCTCTTAATGAAAAAGTTTTTTGCCGATACATCTATTCTGAACAGGCGCAAAACAAAGATATTCCTGTTTTTGAAGAGGAAATAAAAAGTGGGAAAGCTTTAATACGTTCTTATTCCGTAACTTTGATTAAGTGGAAATCAGAAGATAAGTATGCTCCATCAGCTCCAAGGATTTATAAATCAAAAGTAGTTGATGAAGGAATCGAGCTGACTTGGTGGAAGAGAGATATCGCCAGTGGTTACAGGGTTGTGTATGGAACAGATAAAAATAATCTTGATAAAGAAATTAAGTTGTCAGGTTCAGATATTATCGCTACGAAAATATCTGGATTGAAAAAGGAACAGGATTATTATTTTGCAGTTCAAGCATACAACAAGGAAGGAACTAGTGAATTGTCTTCGTTGGTTCATCTTAAATACGAACTTCCAGAACAACCAACTATATTTAAGACTTCTAAGCGTGATACAACTATAACCGTAATGTGGAAGAGTGTTAAAAATGCATCTGGATATAAAGTGTTGGTTGATGATGGAAATGAAACAGTTGAACATGATGCCAGAAACGTGTTTGGATATCGTATTGAAGGATTGAAATACGATGTTCCATATAAAATAAGTATCGCTGCTTATAACGGACTGGGAGTGGGAAAACAATCTGTTGCAGAAACTGTATCTTGTAAAAGAAATTTACCATTTCCTCCACGAAATATTTCTGCCAAAGAAACGGCAGAAGGTAAGGTGTACCTAGAGTGGCTTGCCCAAGATACCATTCATCCAAATGTAAAGTATCGTTTGTATAGAGGTAAAAAACTGCATCAGTTTGAAATGCTTGCAGAGAATATTAAGGAAAATAGCTATATAGACACAACTGCCGCACATGGCGATAACTTTTATTATACAGTTAAGTCGTATAATACCGATGGAGAATGCAGTTTTTACCCCAATATTGCTACAGTGATTAAAAGGGATAACCAAATCGTTATTGAAGTAAAAGATATTGTTGAAAAAGATAATGCTTATAGTGTTACTGTAAAATTCAATAATATTAAACTGGATGGAGATATTCGTTATGGAGTGTCTGTTAGTGATATATCATACCTTAATGTAGAAGAAGATTTGTATCAAACATCAGAATCAGAAAATGTCGAATTTGTAATTGATATTGCTAAAGACAAATTTAAGAATGGCAGAACCTATGCCATAAAAGGTTTTGTAAATACAAATGGAAAGTCAATTTTTAGTTTGCCTCCACATAAAAACTTAAAAATTAAATAATAATGCGTTTGTTATATTTTGTTGTTGTCCTTGGTTTTATTTTTTCTTCTTGTTTATCAGATAAGAAAATACCACCTAATGTTGTTTTCTTTTTGGTGGATGATTTAGGATGGAAAGACATTACCTGCTACGGTAGCGATTTTTATCAGACACCCAATATTGATAAACTGGCAGAGGAGGGAGTTCTTTTTACAGATGCTTATTCTGCCTGTACTGTTTGTTCGCCAAGCAGGGCAAGTATTATGACGGGAAAATACCCTGCCCGAATAAATTGTACAGATTGGATTGAGGGTTGGAAATTTCCATATGCAAAACTTAATGTACCTGAGTGGACTATGTTCATGGATACATCAGAATATACAATGGCTGAGATGTTCAGATATGGTGGTTATGAAACAGCTCATGTTGGGAAATGGCATTTGGGTGAAAAAGAGATGTATTGGCCGGAGAATCATGGTTTTGACATCAATATTGCAGGATGGAGAAAAGGTGCTCCTAATAAAAACAAAAAAGAGGGCTTTAATGGTTACTTTTCTCCTTATGGAAACCCACGTTTGAAGGATGGGCCGGATGGAGAGTATTTAACTGAACGCTTAGCTCATGACGCATGTCAATTTATAGAGCAAAACAAGGATAAACCTTTCTTTTTAAATTTTTGGTTTTATAATGTGCATACTCCACTTCAGGCTAAGAAAGAAAAGGTTGATAAATATAAACAACTGATAGACACCACAAAACTTCAGCAAAATCCCATTTATGCTGCAATGGTGGAACATATGGATGAGGCAGTTGGCCTAGTAATTACAAAGTTAAAATCAGAAGGACTGTTGCATAACACCATCATTGTTTTTACTTCTGATAATGGAGGATTGATAGGAAAGAATTATCCAAAGACCAATAACTATCCATTGCAATCGGGTAAAGGAGATATCTATGAGGGAGGAATAAGAGTTCCGGCAATAATTACAATACCCAATGCTAAAAGAAGAGGGTATGTTTGTGATGAACCCATTATATCTCCAGATTTTTATCCAACACTTGTCGAACTTACTGGATTGCCTATTCCTTATTCAGCTGCTTCATCTATGGATGGGAGAAGTCTTGTACCATTGTTAAAAGGCGATTCAGCATTTAACAGAGATGCTATATTCTGGCATTACCAACATTACCATATTGAGGGAGCAACGCCATACAGTGCTGTACGAAAAGGAGAATTTAAATTAATTCATTTACATGAGGATAACGCTTATGAGTTGTATAATATTAAGAACGATATTGGCGAAACTACAAATCTTGTGTCAGTTGAAAAATCTAAAGCCCGGGAATTAAAACTTTTATTACAAAGCTGGAAAGAACAAGTAGAAGCTCAGATGGGATCTGATAATCCGGATTATAACCCTAAGAAGTGGAATAAGAGATGAAACGAGATATGATAAGGCTTTTCTCACACAGGGAAATGGTCAAATTTGGCGAGTTCCATGTGACCATAAAGGATAAATTTTGAACACATGAAAAATAATTTTTAAAAGAGGATGTCGTTTTTGGACACCCTCATAGAAGATATGAAGCTAACCAATAAAATATCCATTTTGTAACTAATAAACTGGACTAATAATTCTATACTATAAAGCAATTATACCTCATAGGGTATTAAATAGACATATTTATGCAATTTATATCATATCGGGTATAATATAAAAATAATCACTATATTTATACCCTAAAAGGTATAAACTATGCTTGGACTAATACAATTTGTGAAACAACGTAGAAAGCAGCTTGGATTAACACAACAAGATTTAGCAGAAAGAGCAGGAGTAGGACTTCGCTTTATAAGAGACTTAGAGCAAGGAAAACCGAGCTTGCGTATGGATAAGGTTAATGAGGTGTTGGCATTGTTCGGACATAAATTAACTCCAGTTGAAACAAAATTAGTAGATAATGAATAGAAAAGGGAAAGTGTTTTATAAGCAATATTTTGCAGGAATTATTGAAGAAACCGAGAAGGGGTATCGCTTTGCTTATGATGAAGAATACTTAAATAGAGAAGAA
Source organism: uncultured Saccharicrinis sp. (assembly GCA_963677655.2). Classification (GTDB taxonomy): domain Bacteria; phylum Bacteroidota; class Bacteroidia; order Bacteroidales; family Marinilabiliaceae; genus Saccharicrinis. Next base: position 388,352 of record OY782089.1, on the reverse strand, counting down.
AAATGGGCAATTAGTAAGACTTTACCTATTTCTAAACACCCATACTCTTCAAATACAATGTTTTCTTTTTTCGATGGTCTTATACCAGAAGGTTGGTTGTTAGATGTAGCTGTAGACAATTGGAAGTTAAAGGCTAATGACCGAATGGGATTACTTTTAGCTTGTTGTAAAGATTGTATTGGAGCGGTTTCTATTCTTCCATTAATATCGTGTATTTGAAATGAAAGAATTATACCATAACGGGTATAAGTAGACCAGTATAGTCTTATATTATACCCGAAAGGGTATTAAATATGAAATTACAATACTCCAATCAAAAAGGGAAATTATTTTTATTCAAATCAATCCTATTTAACGTAATCATATCTATAAGACAAATATAAAAATTAAAACGATATTGATTACATTGTAAAATATAAGTCTGATATATAAATAAAAACTATACCCCTGAATAATCTATTATTGATTGAAGTTCTTTAACATTTGGCAAACGCCAATCATCGTAACCGGCAAACTCAAGGTTTTCGCAATACGCCAATGCTTCTTTCCACATTATTTTTTTTCCATAATCGTTTTTCATCCACATTAAACCGGTTGTAAGGTCACTTATAGTTCCATCGCCATTATCCACAAAATTATTAATTAAATACGTATTTCCTCTAACAGCACGAACCCGTTTCCCTTGCCCTCTATTATCGTTTGCTGTTGGATACCCTTTGATATGGCCTGAAACATGATTCACACCAAAAGCAGTTTCAGCTCCTCCGTGAGTGGTCCCTGCTTTATATAAATTACAAGTCCAAAATTGCCCCTGGTCTTTTCCAATAACTCCATCTCTTTCTGCTGGTGGAGGTGGTGGCATTTGCCTTCCTGAATTATTATTATTCCCATCCAAAGAAGGGCGTTCCTGAGGAATTGGACCTTGTGGGTGATTTTGTGTAGAACCAGTCTGGGCTCGCATATCTTCATGTGAATGTCTCTGAGGTCCATTCCCCTGTGGTGGTCTTCCCTGAGGGTGTTCTTGCCTTGGTGGAAACTTAAAATAAGTAGTATCAATACATGGTAACTTATTTCTGGCTTCAAAATTTGTAAGTGAAAACAATTCCTTTGCTGAGGGCACTCTCCAATCAGTATATCCACCTAACTCAAGGTCTTCACAATATTCTGCAGCCCCAGAAAAACTAACCTTTCCTTCATATGGTATTTGTTGCCACATTAGCCCGGTATTATTATCTGTTACTGTACCATCTCCATTATCTGTGTAAGAGAATGCAATGCCACCATAATGCGCATCTTGCCCATAATAAAAATTTCCCTCAGAAGGTTGTTCTATAATATTACCGTCTTTGTCAAAAAATTCGGTTTGTCCTGTTCCAACAATTTTATCTTTGTGGCTTTCTGAACTTTGATTACATGCTGAGGTAATTATCACTGTGATCAAGCTACCTATAATAATTTTCTTTAATTTCATATTTATTAAGCTATGCTTTTAATAACTAAAAATAATCTTTACCACCTATAATGAATCAATGTTTATTTCAACCTATTTGAGAGGTCTAATCTGATAAACTAGTTAACTATATACATAAATCCACCAGACGAAAATTATAGCGATACGCCTTGGATATATACTTTGGTATTCCAATTTTGAATATGTATGAAAAAAGCAATCCACAAAATAATGACCGAAACAAATAACCAAATTTAAGTTCTTGGTAAATGGAGTCCTTAGTTATTAACTTTCCATGTTGGTGACAAAACTATTTTTTTAACATGTTGATAAAAATCAAAATCAACTAACTTAGAAGGTTTATCGACAGTTTGATGTATTTTATCTATGACTATTCATATGATTAGTGTTGTAACCTTCCTGCTTAATGATAATAATTGATATAAGTTTAGTAACGGAAACAAGAAAAGAGTGGTTAAAAATACCTAAGAGACAAGAATTGTAAATTGTGAATACAATTAAAATAGTAAATACGATATGAACGAATGAAGTCGGGTCTATGTAAAACGCCAGTTAAAAGAAATATTTTGGACAGCTCAGAAATACAATAAAACTAAAATTCCAGGAGATATTTAAGAGTGATATAAGATTTTTCCATCCAATTAGTTAATTGAAGCTGATTTGGTTAATTAACAAGAACAAATATCAATTAATTGAAATTCAGAAGAATAATTTAATAAAATTTAGTAACTAAAAAGGAGGTTTTCACCTCCTACTAATCTTTAATTAATTGCTTCATCTAAAGCTTTACCAGGTTTGAACTTAGCTACTTTTTTTGCTGCAATTTGAATTTCTTTTCCTGTTTGAGGATTTCTACCAATACGTGCTGAACGTTCGTTGATAGAAAATGTACCAAATCCTATTAATTGAATACTTTCACCGTTAGCTAAAGCATTTTTGATTGCTTCTGTAGTTGCATTTAGTGCTTTTTCTGAATCTACTTTGGATAAGCCACTTGCCGATGCTATTGCACTGATTAATTCTGATTTATTCATCTTTTAGTGTATTTTATATTGAGTTAAATTATTAACACAATTTAATTTTTTTATTCTTTCTTGCCCAAAAATTTTACTAAATATTTTTTTGTATTGAGAATATTCACCCCTAAATCTATTTTATCACATAATTCTGACCCCAGACCTTATCAAAATCCGGGTTTAATTCTGATGGTATGGGAGCATTTGTTTGTTCAATCCAATTATCTATCATTTGCTTTAGTTCCTGAACTTTCTCTGGAAATGTATCGGCTACATTTGTTGTTTCGCCAATATCTTTACTCAAATTAAAAAGTTCTACCTGTTGATCTTCGTAATAATAAATCATCTTCCAATCTCCCATACGGATTGCTGTACCTGGTCGAGTACGAAATAGTGGATCGCGATTTACACCTGAGGATTTAGAATAGGCTTGAAGATAAATTGGAAAATGAAAAAACAAAGGTCTTTCAGGTAAAGAGTCATTTTCAAGCCATAAATCTTTTAAACTGACACCATCTAAAATCTTTTTCTGAGGGATGTCTGCTCGAATGATATCTTTAAAAGTGGGAAAAAAATCCATATTCGAAACTGGAATATCTGTTTTTCCTGGTTTAACCTTATCTGACCATTTAACTGTTAAGGGTACACGTATTCCTCCTTCATAATACGTTCCTTTTCCTGCTCGTAAAGGCCATTGCTTACTAATACTGTAAACTCCTCCATTATCAGAAGTAAATATTACTATGGTATTATTAAGATTTAATTCATTCAATTTTTTAAATATCCTTCCAACACTATAATCAACACTTTCAACCATTGCTGCATAATCAGCCCGAAAATGATTTTCTGTTATTTCTTTTACTTTATATTTTTCTACAATTGCTTCTTTACCATGTATTGGTGTATGAACAGAGTAAAAAGGCAAATATAAAAAAAATGGATTCTTTTGGTTATTCTCAATGAATGTAAGTGCTTCATTTGTTAAATGATCTGTTAAATATTCTCCTTCTGGCGCCTCTAAATCAGGATATTTATATGGTGCATAATAACTTTTTGGATGCCCCCATTGGCCTCCTCCAATATTTATATCAAACCCTTGAGTACAAGGATCTTTCCCAATGTGCCATTTACCAAAATTTGAGGTTACATATCCTGCATCCTTAAACATTTCGGCCATTGTATAAACACTATCTGCTAAAAAATCTGTATTCCTTATTGGAACCAATTTTCGGCTTTTCTTATTTCCTCTATCTGATGGAGAAACAGTATAGATCCCCGTACGAGGAGAGTTCATACCTGACATTAATGCTGCCCTACTTGGTGCACAGTTGGCTGCACCTGCATAGGCATTTGTAAAAATCAGACTTTCGTTTGCTAATTGATCAATATTTGGCGTTTCATAATAAGTACTGCCCATATACCCACAATCTGTCCATCCTAAATCATCGGCTACAATCAAAACAATATTAGGTTTAATCTGATAAGTTACAGGATTTTCTGTTTTAACAGAACACCCTTCATATAATAACACAAGCAATACGCAAATAAGAACTTTAACCATAATATTAAAAAAAAGTCACAAAGGATCTTTGAATACAAAGACACACTATATGGTTACAATGTGTATCTAAGAACCTCTGTGACTGGGGGGTATAAATTAAATTAATAAGTAACAAATTTTTTAATGCCCACTTAAAGTGCCTGCATTAAAATTAAAAATATCAGAATCAGTACGTGCATTTTTCATGATATCATTGATTTTACTAACAATTTGAGGATTTGCATCTGCGACATTATTCTGCTCGGAAGGATCTTTGCTTAGATCAAATAACTCAAAAGTAGTTTTATCAGGCTTAGTAACATTGTAAACAACTCCTTTCCAATCATCCATTCTTACGGCTAACCTTCCACCTCTTTCATGAAATTCCCAATACAAATATTCATGCTTTGGCTGTTCTTTACCTAAAAATTCAGGTAACATTGATATTCCATCAACTTCCTCGGGAATATTATTCACCCCGGCAATTTCAGCACAAGTTGGTAAAACATCCCAAAATGCAGAAATATGATTGGAAACACTACCCGCTTTAATGGTTCCAGGCCATGATACTATAAATGGAGTTCTGATACCTCCTTCATACAAATCTCTTTTGTAACCTTTAAATTCAGCATTACTGTCAAAGAAGTCAGGATCTGCTCCCCCTTCCATATGAGGTCCATTATCGCTGGCAAACATGATAATAGTGTTTTCAGAAATCCCCAATTCATTAAGTTTTGCGACAATTTGTCCCACATAAATATCCAAACGATTCATCATCGAAGCAAAAGTTGCTCTTGGTTTTTCTTGTGGGCAATATTTCCAAATTACTAAATTTTCGTCGTATGCAGCTCCTTCAGAACCTTCATATGCTGATTCTTTAAATTTTCCATCATATTTTGCAAATATAGAATCATCGGGAGCTATAAGTTCAGCATGAGGAATAACAATAGGTACATATGCATAAAATGTAGTGTCTTTATTATTCTCAATAAACTTCAATGTTTCGTTTTGAATTTCATCCTGAGCATAGGTTACTGTTTTAGTCCAATCGTTACCAGGCATTTCAACTTTTTTCTGATTATGCCATAAGTAAGGAGGATAATAACGATGAGCCATTCGTTGACAGTTATAACCAAAAAACTCATCAAATCCTTGCATATTCGGATCTCCTTCTGAACCCGGGTATCCCAAGCCCCATTTACCAAAGGCTCCGGTAATATATCCGGCCTGTTTTAATACTTCTGCCACAGTTACAGAAGATGATGGCAGTGGATGTTGTCCTTCGGGTTGTATTTCTTTATTACCTCGAACTGGAGTATGTCCAGTATGTTGCCCAGTCAATAATGATGATCGACTAGGTGAACATACCGTTGATCCGGAATAATGTTGTGTAAATTTCATTCCTGAAGCAGCAAGTTTGTCAAGATTAGGTGTTTCAAACTTACTTTGTCCGTAACAGCTTAAATCACCATACCCAGCGTCATCTGCTAGTATGTAGATGATATTAGGTTTGCTTATTTCCTTTACTTCTTCTGCCTTTTTACCTGTTTGAGAAGAATTGCAGGAAAATAGCACAAGACTTATTAATCCCAAGGTTCCTTTAAAAATATATCTCTTTATATTCATTTCTATAACTTTAAAACAAATAGAGTAATGCTAAAAACAATTATTTCATGCGTTTATAATTTTCATTTGCTGCATGAAACTCCCAGGACACTAAGCCACAAAGTTTTTTCATTCATCTCTACGACTTTATGTGTCCGTGGTCTGTTTTTATTTCTTACTTCATTTTAATATTCCTACCACTCTTCAAATCTTAGATCATCCTCAGGATCCTGACGAAGGATTAACTCTTCTACTGTATGATACATTGTTCCTGATTTTTCAAATTTGTAATCCATGTAGATTGTCTTTTCTTCTGGATTATAAACCGAATTATTTTCTGAAACTGTAACAGCTGTTGTAGTTATTTCTACAGCATTATCATCACCAATAGTTAAATCCATTTTACCATTGGTATTTGCAGAAATTGTATTAGTACTAATGGTATTTAAAGCAAGAGTGGAAAACTCCTTAGTCATATTTTGACTTAAATCGGTTTCAGAGAAAGTAACTGTATTGACAACAGCTCCTGTACCATCTAATTCATACTGTACTCCTTTAGAATAGTATGTTCCATGATAAGGGCTGATGTACTTTACAACAAGAATAGTAATATCTCTTGAATCAATAGTAGCAGTTTCCAAATCACTTCCCGGAATACTATCTACAGTAGCAGTGGTGATTCGTAACGGTAATGCATAAGTATTGGTAAGGGCCAATGGATCAGATGTAAACACATCTCTATTTAACGAAACACTTACTGTTCTCATGTGATCTTTTATAATATTAAAATTAGAATCATCACCTAATGTATAATATTCTTCAGGTAACAACTGAAAACCGCTTGCTTCAGAAATATCACTTAGAAGATCCGGATCAACTTCAAAATTAACTTCATAGCTACCATTATCTTCTCTCATGCCAGCTAATGTAACTCCAACTTCAAACTCCATTTCATCACGAGCAACAATCGTGCGCAATGGTTTTTGCGTACCAAAGTAGGTTGTAGTATAGTCATAGTCATTCACATAATCCTCATATTCTTCACAAGACGCCAGTAAGCCCAGCATAAGAAATGATGCAAATATCAATTTATATATTTTCATAACTTTCATCTTTAATTACTTTTTAATTCTGTACAACACGATTCTACCAACCCTTATTCTGTTCTATAGCATTACTTTTAGCTACCTCATCATAAGGTAAAGGATTATAGAAATACTTTTCGTCATCAAAACCTCGCTCCTCTACTAAAACGGAAGTACCATTTGGATCAGTTCCTTCATAAGTATCTACATCATATTCAGTAGTTAGGTTCATACCGTAAATAGGTTCATTTAATTTCTCAAAATCCATCCAACGACGAAGATCGAAATAGCGATGGTTTTCAAATGCAAATTCCAAACGGCGCTCATTATGAATTAAAGCTCTAAAATTATCACTACTTGCCATTTGAGAATCCAGATAATCGTCAGTACTTAATCCCATTGACTTACTTCTGGTATATTTAATAATGTCATATGCTGACAAGGTACAACCAGCTACAACTCCTGTAGGTGTGCCAGTAGCTTCAATAGAAGCCTCTGCAAGATTATAATATGCTTCTGCTCCACGGATTAGAGGATTAAAATGATCATCAGTTTGCTTATTGTTAACGTCAAGCATATTATCTACATTAGAAATCCATTTTCGCAGATAATAACCTGTACGCGTATTATCGTAATGATAACCAGGACCATCATAACCAACTCGTTCAACGCTTTTAAATGTTGTATCCACATCATATGTGATATTTCCAAAAACATCCTCATACTCAGCAAGAGTATCAATACTTACAATAACATCCTCTAAAATATAGCCAGCCACCTCTGTTTCACGACCATTAGCTTCAACATTAACGCCATTATAAATCACTGTATTTTTTAAACGTGGGTCACGATTGCTGTAAGGATCTTGCGGATCATAACCTGATGCAGGATCAGTTATAGGAAAACCATTACTCATAGGGAAAGCATTCACCAGGTTTTGTGATGGTTGCGTTCTACCTTGCCCCCAATACGCTGGTGGCAAATTATACGTTTCACCGGTATTATTGTTAAAATATTTACGGAATACATAATCTTCAGGAGTTGTTTCTGTATCCGGCCCTGTAACATCATTATAAGTTAATGCAGAATATGATAAATCTGCTTTATCAATAGCTTCCTGACTCAATACAGCAGCACGCTCCCATTTAGCCTGAACATCAACACCACCATTATAGGCCGGACTTGCTGCATAAGTTGCAACACGACTTTTTAACACATAAGCCGCTTTGTCAGTTGCCCGTCCAATATTTACACTACCTAATATACCATCGTCATCAGAACCAACATATACATCAGGAAGATAAACAATTGCACTATCGCAATCATCTAAAATCTGTTGCACACATTCTTCATAAGTATTACGTGGAATATCAAAAGCTGCTTCGCGCTCCTCTTCACTCATATATTCAGTAATAATCGGGTAACCTAATATTTCTCCACTCTCAGCTTCACCCCCGTATACTCTTAAAAGTTCCATCCCCCAATAAGCTCTCAAGAAAAAGGCTTCACCTTTTAATCTATAGCGTAAAATAGAATCTCTATTACTATCATAACTATCAGAATAGTAAGTTACTTTATCTTCATCCAACCCTATCTCCATAAATAAATGAATATAAGCCATATTTTGGTAAGCTAAGTCCCAAACACCAACAGGGTTGCTTGAAGCACTTAATTTACCACCACCTAATGCATAAATATTTGAATCATAATTATTGGTTACGGCATTATCAGTTGCTGCATCCAGAAAATTATTGCCATAACGATCCATACGTGTAGGGATGTTCTTATAGGCATTCATCAGGATACCTTGAACATAAGTATAATTTTCTAAGGCATACTCATCACCAAAGTTACTGGTGACCTTTGTATCCATATAATCTTCACAAGAGGTAATTAGCACTAACACGAGCAAAAACCCCATTATATATTTTAACTTTTTCATTGTTTAAATATCTTATTTGTGTTATACAATTAGAAAGAAACGGACACACCACCTGTTAACATTCTTAATACAGGATAATTTGTCACACCACCATTAGGAGCTTCCGGATCTAAATCATCAATTTTTGATAATACCAATAGGTTATTTCCTCTCACAAAAAACTTTGATTTTTTTATCACACTTGATGGTTTAAAATCTAAAGTATAGCTCAATTCTACATTTTTAAGTCTGAAAAAATTGCCTGACTCTGTCCAGAAATCAGAAGTAACCGTATTATTTTGAGAATCAGTAGTTGTTAATGCAGGTTGCGTACCTTGAGGATTACGGATTGGGTGATAAGCATCCCAGGCTAAAGTAGAGTACTTTAAGTTTCCATAATTTTGGTAATAAGTATTGGTTAACTGTTTGGTTACACCAAAGCTAGCTGTACCTAAAACATACAATCCAAATCGCTTATAATTAAGATCTAAAGTAAGACCTAATTGAGTTGTTGGGAAACTTACACCTAAATCAACTTTATCCAGTTCATCAATTACACCATCATTATTCTGATCTTTGTAGGCAATATCACCTTCTCCATAAGAACCTCCCAATGCACTTTGATCAGGTGCTGATGCTAAGTTCACATCTTTACCAAACAAACCAAGTGACTCATAACCCATGATTACGTTAGTTGGCTTACCTTCTTCCTGGCGCCACTCAGGATACGCAACTTCATCTTTGATAGTAAACTCATTTTTAGCATAAGTAGCATTTAATCCTAGTGTATAACTAAGATCTCCTTTTTTATCCATCCATGCCAATCCTAGTTCAAAACCTTGATTTGTTACAGCCTCATAATTAGTATACATAGTGAAGTCTCCATAAATACCAGAATAGTTTTCATCTACAATATCAACTATGTCATAACGATATTCGTTAAAGTAGTTAGCTTCAAAGAAAAGTCGTTTGTCAAATGCAACTCCTTCAAGTCCCACATTTATTTCGCGGGCCTTCTCCCATCCTAAATCAGGATTACCCCAAATATTTACATCTTTTACAGTTGCTGAGGTCTTGTTCTTTTCGCCAAAAGCAGTACTACCATTATCAGACCACAGGTTCTCATAAAGAAGAAATGATGTTGCTGCATCATAACCTAAAATACCAAAACTTGCTTTCAGTTTTAAGAAATCAAATATAGCTGATGACGACATAAAATCTTCTTCGCTTAACACCCAGGCAGTACCTAAAGCAGTTGAAAGAAAATGTCTTTCATTTCCAACATATTTGTTGCTTCCCATATAAGATAAGGTAGCATCAACAACATATTTATTGTTATGAATATAATTACCTCTTAAGTAGGTGTTATCATTTTCAATATTTTGAGTAGAACCATTATTTTCTTTTAAATAATAATAGAAACCGGCACTAGCATTAAATACACCATTTGAAAGTTTTTTATCATAGTAAACGTTAGCATTAAACGAAGTTGATCTAAGCGTTGAGTTACTTGATAAATTATAATTAGTATCATCAGTACCAACTTTAACCTGATCAAATGAAATTGAATCACCACCATTAGCTGCAACATACTCCGGGTGAACAATCGGTACATAAGTAGATGCCGAAGGTGCAATTTTTTGAGTTCCGGAAAACTTATTATCAAAGGTCGATATCAAAGCCATTAATAACAATGGCGTTTGGCCAATATTTAATCTTGTTCGAGGGAATCTGACAATGGAAAACTGTTTTTTTGCACGTTGTACAAGGGATTATACCGTTGTTGCTGGTGAAATAACAGAGAGTAATGACGAAGGTTTCTTAATTAAATCTAAACCTCTTTACAATTGGGTTGCTAACAATATAAATCTTGTAAACAATACATTTGTTGATTGTGGTATCATTAAAGGTGATGATGTTGCAACAATTGATAATATGCAAAGCTTAATTCATCTGCATAATCCGTTTGAAGGTTCAAAAGGTACAGGTGGTACTATTAATGCTGTTATTGCCAACAATATTATTTTAGGTACTACTTTAAATGGTGTAGATGCTTCTTATTATGCAGATATTTATGTAAACAATACTGATCCAACACCAGGTGATGGATCTAATGATATTGTATTAACTAACTGTACCAACAACTTAATGCAATCGCAAAGTGAATTTGGTACAACAGGAAACGACATTGATCCAACATATGCTTACACATCTTCTGAAATAGATTTTGTGATGGATGGAGAGGTACCTGAGATAACAACAACTTCAACCGGAGTTAACTACGCTGTTGCCAACGGAACAGCTATTAAACAGCAAGCTGCAACAGGCGACTTTGTACCAACATCAGACATTGCAGGAACAACTCGCCTATCGCCATCTGCAATAGGTGCTTATGAGGCTGGGACAACCACGGCAATTTCTACAGAAAAAAATGTTGCCTTAACTATCTATAGCACTTCCGGAAAAATAATTATTGAAGGTGAAACAACAAGTATTAAAGTTTATAACACCACAGGTATTTTGCAAAGTAATATATTAGAACAACAGTCAATAACTACAATTCCTGTAAAAACCAAAGGAATTTACATTATTGTAGCCACAACTGCTAATGGCCAAACAGTAAGCCAGAAAGTAATGGTTCAGTAGGCTATTTTGAAATATTATGAAATAAAAAGGGAGACTGTTTATTAAACGGTCTCCTCCTTTTTTTTCAATATTACACCTGCAATTAATAATTGTTACAATTTTTAATTATCTGAGTACAATAAAAAAAAATAGAATATGATCAGTGTTATAAAAAACTTATTTTACTCTTAATAACCTCCTATTGTCATATATCCGTTCTACAAATTAACTAATTCTTCAAACCACCATATTCTTTACCCCTAATAGTTTCAAATTCATTAATAAGTTTTTGGAGTAATTTGGGATTAGATTGTGCCAAATTATTTTTTTGCCCAATATCATCATCCAAGTTATACAATTGAAAATTAGGAGCAATTGCTGTTTCTGTATTGGTATTTTTGTTTATTGGCAAGCCATTATAGGCTGGAATCATTACCCATTCACCAGTTCTATAGGCTGTCCTTTCTTTTGCTTCAATTATCAAGCTTTTTCTCCCTTTTTTGCTCTTTCCTAATAATGCCGTCAAAACATCTTCACTATAATAAAGCAACAAAGTTTTTGGATTATTCTCACTCTCTATTTCATTTCATGTCTCAAAAGATAAGCAAAACCTCTTCCTTGAACCATTGAAATTCCCTAACCAGAAATCTCTTTTGCTGTATTTCCATCTTTTGCAAAATAAATACAACGCCATTTTTAGTACATCCATAAACACATATGTCGATCAGTACTAAAATCTAACCATCTATTATTTTTATTCCTCTTTAAAACTCAAGAGCGGAAGCAGGAGGAAGCGGTACCTTATTTTCTTTTCGCCAACTCACCAGTTCATCTAATAAACCTTCGGTAATTTGTTTATTTTCGTCGGCAAGGTTCTTACTCTCCTTTAAATCTTCTTCCAGGTTATACAATTCAACCTTTCCATCAAGTAAAAACTGAATCAATTTCCATTTTCCTTTACGGATAATAGAGCAAGGAGGATTTTTATAGGCACTTGCCAAATGCCAAAACAACGGACGCACATCTTCTTTTTCTCCTCTCCACAAAGGCAATAAGCTCTTTCCGTCAAGTGTTCCATTGTAATTTTTAATATTCGCTAAATCCAAAAATGTAGGAAAATAATCCATCCCACAAATAGGCGTTTTGTTGCTACTGGGAGTTATTTGCCCTTTCCAATTAACAAAAGCAGGTACTCGGATTCCTCCTTCATAAACAGTTCCCTTGGCACCACGTATTGTATTTGTACTACTTTGTAAACCATTAAACCCGTTATCTGATGTAAATATTACTACAGTATTTTCTCGCAGACCTTCCTTATCCAGGTAATCAAAAATACGCTTTACATTATCATCTATCGATTGTATCATGGTTGCATAGCCCGCTATTTCTTCAAGCCTTTTGATTCCCTGACCGGTTATCAAATCCGGAGCTTTTTCCAAAAATTTTTGAAACCATTCTTTATTTCTTGGAACAGTAGGACGATGTGGTGCATAATAATGAAGATTCACGAAAAAGGGTTCATTCTTGTTTCGTTGTATAAAATCAATAGCATCATCTGTTAATCTATCTGTTAACCACTCATCTCCTTCTTTATCTTCAATAAACGGATTTTTAAATGGTGCTTTGTAACCACCACTTTCCGACTTATAACCTCTTTTATACCCTCGTGCAGGATCTCCCCACCAGGTACCTCCCACGTTTTCATGAAAACCTCGTCCCTCGGGATAATATTGTTTGTAGTCTTTTTTATGTTTTGCCACCCAACTCACATCGCCATTATCCCATTGTTTTAGCTTATGATCAAAAGGATAATTTTTTTCAGCCTCGGGGTCAGGCCCCACAATATGCCATTTACCTAAATGAATTAATTTATAACCTGCCTCATTTAATGGTTCCGAATAAACCGGATGCTCATGACCAACTGTCCAGCGCGAGAAAATATTAGTCTGATTATTTCCTCGCTCCAACACAGGAACTGTATATACTCCTGTGCGAAATGATTGTTGTCCTGTAAGTAAAGCTGTTCTGGATGGCGAACAGGTTGGATACATGTAAGCTTCCGAAAAAACAAGGCTTTCCTTTGCCAGATTATCGAGGTTAGGAGTTTCAAACCATTGACTTCCCATGAAACCAACATCCTGCCAGCCCAGGTCATCGGCCATGATAAAAATAATATTGGGCTTTTCTTGTTTCGAGCAAGACATCAAAGTAAAAATACTAATTAGTATTAATAATAGTCTTTTTAAATAATTTGTCATTTATTTAATTTTTACGATCAATTAATAAGATTGCCTTTTCTGCAAAACGCTTACCCATGATTCGATAACCTACTACCGACATGTGTAAATCATTTTTTATTACAATCCCCTTTTTATTTAATCCATCATTCAAATCATCAGTATTTATCCATTCAAAGTAAGGATTCGATTCCGCTACTCTTTTCTGAATATCCCTTATCATGATCCAATGCGGGTATTTTTCGTTTGCCATGTCATAATCACTAATCCTGCCAATCACAAAGTTTATATCTTTTCGATTCAAATCGTTGCTTAACTGATTATAAAGACCTAACAAACTTGCTTCATATACTTCTCCGTGCTTTTCTTTTGCGTCTCGTTCTCCCTGCATCCAGATAAAAGTTACAGTAGCTATTTTTTCATTCTTTATAGCAGGATATACTTTAACCATCAACGAATCATATAAATCAGGATGAGCTATAGGTTCTACTCCATTTAAAGGTTTCCAGTTACGATACCAACGACGTATTGGTTGACCTCCCATGGCATCTTTGACTACAATAATATTTTCTGCTCCCAATTCTGCTTCAATGACAGGAGTAAAAGATTTTGCAGGATTTAACCGAGCCATATTTGATTGTCCTGAAAGAATAAACAAGTGTTTTCCTTGCTGTTTTTGTGAATATGATGTAAGTACTGATGTTATCAGAATACTTAAAATAAAAATGTATGATTTCATTCGTTTAAAAATTAGTATCGAGACACAAGAATTATTTACAGGTTTTATAAACCCTTCCTATTTCACGGTTCTCGCTTCCCTTTTTTATCCCTATATTTCGGTCGCCCAATTCTGCTCGGGCTTTTTCTACTATCTTCATTAGTTCTTCCACTTTCTCAGGATAATTTTCGATAACATTAAACTGTTCACCCGGATCACGCCTCATGTCATAAAGTTCGGGTTCTTCAACAATTGTCTTAATTCTTTTTCCTCCGTACCCATCCTTACCCGGTGTTGTATTATACGACATGTAGTTATGAGGCAATACAAGTTTCCAGTTACCTTTACGAACAGCATTTAGATTGTTTTTACCATAGTAATACAAAATGGTCTCTCTGGGAGTTTCTTTAAAATTTCCTTTTAAAAGAGATGAGATGTCCACTCCATCAATTTTATTTTCAGAAAGTTCCCCCCCGGTTATCGATGCAAATGTTGGCAGTAAATCAACCGCACAGGCCAATTTATTACAGACTTTCCCTTCTGGGATTCTATTTGGCCACTTAATAATAAAAGGCACCCTTTGTCCACCTTCCCAACTGGTGGTTTTACCTTCTCGCAGTCCACCTGCAGAGCCTGCATGATTTCCAAAGTTTAACCAGGGCCCATTATCAGTTGTAAAAATGATGATTGTATTGTCAGTCAAGTTATTTTTCTCAACGGCTTTTATGATTTCCCCTACCGACCAATCTACTTCCATCATAACATCACCATACAAGCCTTGTTCGCTTTTACCTTTAAACTTATCAGACACTCCCAATGGAATATGAGCCATGGTATGAGCAGCGTAAAGAAAAAATGGTTGGTTGGCATTTCTGTTAATAAAGTCAACTGCCTTTTCGGTATACAGCGTAGTTAACTTGTCCTGATCGGCAATACTGGCAATGGTATCAATGGTTTCGTTTCCTTCGATTAAACGCAAGGCCGGAAATCTACTTTTAGGTTTCTTTTCACCCGTAACATTTGAGTGTGGCCACATATCATTCGAGTAAGGCAGACCTAAAAATTCATCAAAACCATGTTGTAATGGAAGGAACTCATTTTGCCACCCTAAGTGCCATTTACCCACACATGCCGTTGCATACCCCTGATCGTGGAACATTTCAGCCATAGTATACTCTTTTGAGTTTAACCCAACAGTATCATGAGGAAACAATGCCCCGGATATGCCAATACGGTTGGGGTAGCAACCAGTCATCAACCCGGCACGCGAAGCACTGCAGACAGGCTGAGCAGCATAAAAATTTGTGAAGCGCATACCGCTACTGGCCATTTCGTCAATATTGGGCGTTTGAAAACCGGTTGCACCAAAGCATCCAACATCGCCATAACCTTCATCATCGATAAAAACAACGATAACGTTTGGTTTAAGATTTGTTTGTTTTGTCTTGGTTGGGGTGAAACCAAACAGAACCAATGATAATAATAAAGCTCCAATATAGATTCTCATATTTATTTATGTATTGTTAAAATTATATCTTGAATTTTAATGCGAGGTCAATACGCCTTCCGGATCCGGCACACGATTAGATATGGTTGATGCATCACCATACCAATACACACCAACGCCATAAGCCATATCGCAATCGGTCCAGCTCCACACTTCCATATCCAACTGTAAAGCATTACCAAATGGGATTCCATCCAAAGCACGCGTGCGTGTTTCAGTACTATATCCTAAAGTATTCTTAACAAATTTCTCCTGCTTTCTATTCAACTTATTATACACATTACAAAGAGGTTGTGCATGGAAAGGATGCTCGTAAAAGTCGGTGCTCATACCGCCCCACGAATATCCATAATAATCTTCTGTTCCGGTACCAAATAAGGATGGAAAGTCCTCTGCATCAACCCAAATTTTTGCATCACCTTCACCCCACCATTTCTTCACAGGATTATATATTGTCAGTGCATCACCTACATATACTCCACGACCTTTTAGTGTCACATAATTCCAATCTGAAAAGGGACGTGTAGGCACAGGATTCTGACCTCGCCATGCGGCATTAAAATACATACTATTCTTTGTCCATTTGTACTCTCCTACTACAGCATCTAAGGCAATATCAACAGTTTTTGAACCCAAATTAAGCACCGAAATCTTAGCATTTTGCTGATAAGGCATCACCCAACGACAAGATAAAGTACCATCTTCTCCCACGGTTCGGTACCATCCCTGAAAAGGATTTAAACCAATACCCGAACCAAAGAAATCACCAATCGGACACCAAATTGTAGGCTTTCCGTCGCATTCCATTTTCAAAACTACAGAACGCATTACTAAAGAATCAGAGTAATCTTTCAACTTCAATGAAAGCGAACGCACAGCAGCTGTTCCTTGTGGCAAAGTCAACGTTTTTTCTTCTTGCGATGATAAACTTGCTTTTAATGTTTTATGCTCTCCTTCTGCAGTATTCTTAGGATTCAAGAGTTCTTTACAAACCTCATTTATCTGAGGTTGAGCCTTATTGTAGTCTTCCATGGTGAAGGTTTTCACAGGTGTTCCCTCTGGATATTCTCTGTAAGTAAAAATATAGAAGAAAGGACGTTTAGTTACCGTAATTTTACAGCTTTTAGCATAAGGAATAGGAAAAAAGGAAACAGCAGAACGTAAAGATTGATGCGCCAAAGGAAAAGGAAACAAACCTGTTCCATCCAGCAATCCCAACATATTGCCTTTTAAAGCAGGCACTGTATCGCCATCCAGATAAAACTTGATGATGATATCAGTTCCGGGTTTTTTAGCATTTTTTAGTGGCATCCAGGTACGCACTATGGCTCCCGGTCCTTCGTGATCCATCAATACCCACTCTTTTTTACCATTGTTTTCTTCAATTCGAATAAAGTTATGGTCCTTGTCATTGCTGTTGAAATCATGATTTATAAACCAACCCACACTATCTTCTGGGCTCACAGAGGCACGGTTATAACTACTTGATTGTTTCAATCGAAAATCCGTTTGCGGAAAATTGGTCACTGCATCACGGTCTGTCATTTCTGTTAAAAGAGATGAGATAGTGATTTCATTTGACTTAGTACATGAAGCCAAAGCAACAAATACAAGTAAAGATAAAATTGAACTTAAGGTTTTTATTAGATTTTTCATTCTGTTTATTTTATCGAACATTATTTTTACTTTACAATGAACTTTTTACAAAAAGGCTTATTCTTTATAAGATTTAAGAAGTTGCTGCATCTACTTCACTTTTTCAGGATATTGTTTATAAAGGTTGGTGGTTTGTTCTACATCTTCATCTAAATTATATAATTGAGCTTGTGGGACATCTTTTTTTATTTTTCCATTTTCAATATCACTATTTTCTTCTCCTGCAAAGGTAATAGCAGCTGGTCCTCCAAAAGCATGAGCTCCATGCTTACCCGATGTAAAACCTCCCCCACCTTGTGCATCTATATACAACCAATTGTTTTTGCGAATGGCCAGGTGCGATTTTCTCTGTGCAGCAAGAATAACTTCGTCTCTTAAATGCTCATTAGTTTCTCCGGTAATTGCAGGTAACATATTTTTGCTATCCTGCCCTTGACCTTCCTCAATCGTTTGCCCTGTAAGTGCAGCGAATGTGGCGAGCATATCCACATTACAAATCAATTGATCAGATATAGAACCTGACTTTGTTTTCCCCGGCCAGTGTACAATAAAAGGAACACGATGTCCACCTTCCCAGGCGTCGAACTTAAAGCCCAATAACTCACCATTTAATCGATGTCCCTGTCCCCAAGCCTTTTGTCCGGTTGCATTAAACATCCCACCATTATCGCTGGTGAAAATTACCAAAGTATTATCTGCTACACCCATTTCTTCAAGAGATTGCATTACTTCACCTACAATCCAATCCAATTCTTGAACAAAGTCTCCATACAATCCACATTTACTCGAACCAACAAATTGCGGAGCTGGTGTAAACGGGTGATGAATATTTGTTGTAGCATAATACAGAAAGAAAGGCTTGTTTTTTTGTGCCTTCATCCAGCTTAGAGCTTTCTCTTTTAAATGGGTACCCACTTCTTCATCAACATACAATTCATGTGCTTTATCTGCTCCACCAATGGCATTGAGTTTCATTTTTTCGAAAACCTCCTGTGTTTTTGCTCTTTCTCCATATACAAAAGGATCGTCTTCTGCATAACCTACCACGTTATGATTTTCGACATATACAAAAGGTGGGTGACTGTTCACCACCGGCACACCATAGTAATAGTCGAATCCTAGTTCATTCGGGCCCGGGCTTAAAGGTTCATTCCAGTCTGTAGGTTCTTTTGTGCCAAAGCCAAGGTGCCATTTTCCAATACAAGCCGTTTCATAACCAGCCTTTTTAAGTACCGATGCAATGGTTTCTTTTTGGGTATCAATGATTAACTTACTTTTTAGAAAAACAGGATTATTTAAGTTACCATGCCGAAGAGGATATTCACCCGTTAGTAAAGCATAACGCGAAGGACTGCAAACTGCCGAAGCAGAATGCGCATCGGTAAACATACGCCCCTCTCTGGCCAACTTATCAATATTTGGCGTTTGCAGTTTGGTGGCTCCATAGCATCCCAAATCTCCATATCCAAGATCATCAGCATTAATTAATACGATATTTGGCAGCAATTCTTTTTTGCCAGATCCCGAACAACTTTGACTCAATAGCAAGATTAATCCTATAGCGTAGATTAACAAAGTGTTTTTACAACAATTCATGCTTTAATATTTTATTTTTCACACTTGATTTAAAATGCTGACTTCCCTTCAACCACTCATAGTCTTTGTACTGGTATTCATCCTTATCACCTTCTTCTTTGGGAAGTTTCTCCCAAAGCGGTGGCTGACTGGACTGATTTAGGGCTTGCCAGCGTTGTAGCATTTCCTGTACACGATCTGGTTGACTTTGGGATAAGTCTGTGGTTTCTGACAAATCTTCCTTCAGGTTATAAAGTTGTGTTTTGTTTTTTTGTACAATCAGTTTATAATCGCCAACACGAAGAACTCCACTGTTTTCTTTAAAGTTCCTTCCTATACGCCAGAAAAGCTCTTTGTGAGGAGCAACTTTCGTTTGACCAGTTAGATATGCTGAGATATCTGCCCCATCAAGATCTGTTTTAGATACGTTGCCTCCGGCAAGGGCTACTGAGGTGGCTCCAATATCAAGCGTTGTTACCGGAGCCTCCAAAACAGTACCCGGTTTTATATGTCCTGCCCAGCTTACGGCACATGGCACACGCATACCGCCTCCGTAACTGGACCATTTGGCACCCCGCAATGGCCTGTTATCACTGGTGCGTTTCATGCCACCATTGTCGCTTAAGAACCATACAATAGTATTTTCAGAAAGTTCCATACGATCAAGTGTCTCCATTAACTTGCCAACACCTTTGTCAAATTCGTAGGTCATGGCTGCATAAACCGAGCGATTCTTTGGTTTAACACCTAGTATGCTGGTCATCTTATCCTCCGGGAACATCACTATCGTTTCTTCAGGAGCTTCTAAATACTCGTGTGGAGCATTATATGACATAAACAGAAAAAATGGTTTATCCTTATTCTTTTCAATAAAGGCTATCCCCTGATCAGTTAATTCATGAGTTAGGTATTTATCCCACTCAACCGGCTCATAATTTTCTATTATTGGCAAGGTATGGTGCATATCGCGCATTCCATACGGTTTCTTCATTTCGGTGTATTTCCCATTGTATGAAGGATGATCTTCGGGATAATAAAGATGCCCTCCACTTAAAAAACCATACCAATAGTCATATCCCATTTTATTGGGATGCTGATGCGGAGCTGTTCCCATATGCCATTTCCCAACACCTCCTGTAATATAACCTTGCTCTTGCATATAAGCGGCCACCGTATTCACGGATGATGGAAGACCTTGTTTCGGATCAAGTGGTGCTCCCGGGTTACCGTACCAACCAAAGGTAGATTGCATCCGTCCGGTAATAAACCCTGCTCGTGAAGGGCCGCACATAGGGCCTGTAACATAAGCCGATGAACATATGGCTCCACTCTCAGCCAACTTATCAATATTTGGTGTCGGAATATCTTTACAACCATTGTAACCAACATCTGCATAACCCAAATCATCAGCCATGATAACAACCACATTGGGCGGTGTAGAGGGTTTGTTATTTTCCAGACATCCGGTTAGCATAAATAATGATGAAAAAACAACAAACAAGTAATTCTTTAAAGAGATTATTTTCATATGTTTAAATTTTTCTTCCATTTGCCATATGGAACTCTCAAAAAAAATCTAATCATCCTCATGTGTGGAAAATTGGATGCCGATTTTTCATGCTCGTTTCATCATTACGATTTTATTTAGATCTAGAATTATAATATCTGCCACAATAATATTTTAAATTTATCGCCTCTTAATATTTCTTTCTTCTTTAGTCATGTACATATCCAATATCGCTTCCATTTCCTTTACTATTTCAGGATATTGATTATAAAGGTTGGTGGTTTGTTGTACATCTACATCCAGGTTATAAAGCTGGGCTATGGGAGCACCTTCTTTTATCTTCCCATCTTCGATATCGCTATTTTCTTTGCCGGAAAGGGTTACAGCATAAGGGCCACCAATGGCATGAGGATTTTTTTTGTTATAACCAAAACCTCCACTTCCCTGAGCTCCTATATACAGCCATTTTCCTTTACGCACTGTTAAATTTTTACCTTGGCGTGGCGCAAGAATCAAATGATCTCTTTCTAGTTCGGTATTATGATCTAAAAGTGCAGGTAATATATTTATGCCGTCATTCACCTCATCTTGCTTTAGCTGTTGAGATGTTAAAGCAGTAAAAGTTGATAACATATCTACATTACAGATTAATTCGTCAGATTTACTATTGGCTTTAATCTTTTCAGGCCATCGGGCAATAAATGGTACACGATGTCCACCTTCCCAAGCGCCAAATTTGTAACCTAATAAATCTCCATTTTTATAATGTCCTGATTCTAATGCTATTTTACTCGCTTCATTTAACATACCTCCATTATCGCTTGTAAAAACAACCAAAGTATTCTCACTCAAATTATTTTCTTCTAAACATTTCATTAACTCCCCTACCATCCAATCGAGTTCATGAATAAAATCGCCATACAGACCACACTGACTTGTTCCTTTAAACTTTAGGTTTGGTGTATATGGATGATGAATGTTGGTGGTAGAAAAATAGAGAAAGAAGGGGTTCTCTTTGTTCTTATTAATCCACTTCACAGCTTTTTCTGTCAGCAAAGTGGCTGTTTGCTCATCATCATAAAGTTTATGTGCTTCCAGCGCACCTGAAAATTTACTGGGGGTTTTACGTCCTGCTTCTTCAGGAAAAGTAGGTGTTGGTGAAACCGGTTGCCCGTTATAAACTATAGGATCTTCAGGATCCCATCCTACAATCATATCATTTTCGACATACACATAAGGACTGCCACTATTAACATTGGGCACCCCAAAATAATAATCAAAACCCACTGCCAGAGGTCCTATTTTTAATGGTTGGCTAAAATCATTTTTCTCTAATCCGAATCCCAAATGCCACTTTCCAATACAAGCTGTTGTATAGTTTTTATTTTGAAATACTTTTCCAATGGTATTTTGAGCAGTATCTATTATCAAACTTGCGTCTGTCGGCAAGGGTCCCCAGGTTCCATAACCATTTTTTGCACGAAGTGGATATTGCCCTGTAAGTAGAGCATAACGCGAAGGAGTACACACAGCCGAAGCCGAGTGTGCATCGGTAAACATTTTACCTTCCGTAGCTAAACGATCAATATTAGGGGTTTGTACTTTTGTTGCGCCGTAACATCCCACATCTCCGTAGCCCAGGTCATCTACAAAAATAAAGACAACGTTTGGAGTGTTTTGTGCAGCTAATTCTGTTTGGGTAAATCCAGTAAGGACATACAGTAGCACAATGCATTTTAATATCTTTGGATATTTATCAAGTCGGATATTCATATTTGTTGATTTACTTAATAGTTTGAATGATTGTTGATTTAAGACAGATTTCCAATCCCTGAAAATTCAGGGTCATAGCGATTTTGCTGATATATTTATAAAGGCAATCATTCATTAATAATAGGAGGCACACGCTGATCACTCCCAATTATATTTACATCGCCAAGTTCTTCTCTTATTCTATTAGCCTCTTCCAATAGTTCTTTTACAATTTCGGGATGCTGTTTTGCTACATTAATGAGCTCTCCCATATCGGTATCCAAATTAAAAAGTAGTGGTTTGGTAAGTGCTTCTAAACCCTTACACGAGATATTTTTCAGATAATTCCCACTAAAAGGCTTTTCCTTTGATTTTTGAGACCAAAATGGCTGATCTTCAAGGGTACGTGGTAAGTGTAGTTTCCAAGGTCCTTTTCTAACGGCTTGCAGGTTCATTCCGTTGTAATAGTAAAAATATTCCTGAGTTGGTTCTCCATCCCCAGCTTTTAGAACAGGCATAATATCCCCACCATCGTAAATACGATCTTTGGGCATTTTTGCACCAGCGATAGCAGCAATAGTTGGGAATAAATCCATTGAAGAAAGCATTGTATGACAATCGCCGGTAGCTATTTTGCCAGGCCAGCGGAAGATTGCCGGAATACGGAAACCGCCTTCCATTGTACAGTATTTACCGCCATTAAGTGGCCCCGCAGAGCCACCAAAGTGGCATATGGCAGGACCATTATCCGAAAGGAAGATAACCATCGTATTTTTAGTTAGTTTCAGCTTATCTAAAGCATCAATAACCTTTCCTACATAATGATCTAACTCTTGCACATAATCGCCATAAAAACTTCCTTTAGAAGTCCCTTTAAACTCATCACTTGGTAATATAGGCGAATGCACGGCATTATGTGCCAGATAAAGAAAGAAAGGCTCATCTTTGTTTTCGGTCATGAATTGAATGGCTCGTTTGGTGTATTTGTTCATTAGCGTTTCAAAAACAACAGTATCTTCAACTACCTTTTTACCTTCATACAAGCAAAGATATTGAGGTGCTGATTTTACCCAATTGGATTCTATGCCATAAAATTCATCAAAGCCCCTATCGGTTGGATGAAAACCATCATCAAGTCCTAAATGCCATTTCCCGATACACATCGTCTCATACTCTTGTTTTTTTAACAAACTGGCGATGGTCATTTCTTCAGGATGCAAACCTTTGAATTCATATTTTAAGGTTTTGCTTTGTGTGCCTGGAAAACCCGGCTGACCGCAGCGCATAGGATAACGCCCCGTCATTAAGGCAGCACGGGAAGGCCCGCAAACCGGCGCTGCAACATGAAAATCGGTACAACGTAATCCGTCGCTTGCCATTTTATCGATATTTGGGGTTTTCACATCTTGTGCCCCGTAGCAGCTTAAATCGCTATAGCCCATATCATCGACAAAAATGAGGAGGATGTTGGGTTTTTCTTGTGCATATATCTTAAGATTAAAACAGCAAACAAATATTAGTATTAAATATGCTTTCAGTTTGTAATACATAGTTTTTGTATTGTTTTGAATTTAAAAGTTGGATTTATTTTTCCTCTTGGCTTATATCTACCTTTTCAAACATCAAATCCTTTCCATCCGGCGTAATCAATCCCTGTTGCTTTCTGGCTTCATGTGCAATTTCAACCGGATCAAGCATTTTGTTTAGCTCATCTTCAAACTTCTTTAATGTTTTTGAATATTTTGGATCAAGTGCCAGATCATTCAATTCTTTTGGATCAGCCTCTATATCAAACAAACTAGGACGTTCACGCTCATAGTAGATATATTTGTATTTTTTATTGACCAACATATACCAGGCACCACGAAATCCGGTACCATGCCATTCTGAGAATAGATTACGATCAATAGTTTTTTCTTTTCCTTTCAAAACTGGCATCAGGTTACTGCCGGGCATCTCTTCATCGTTATACTCGATTCCCGCCATATCCATAAGCGTTGGGTACATATCCACCAATGCAACCGGAGTATCTTCTTGCTTACCCTTTTTAATTCCAGGCCCTGTAATAACAAGTGGTACCGTTACAGAACCCTCCAATGGTGTATGTTTATTCCCGATCATTCCATGCTCCCCCAGGTTATCTCCATGATCTGAGGTAAAAATGATATAGGTATTTTCATACATTCCGTTTCTTTTTAATTCTGTAATGATTTCTCCAACCATATCATCGAGGCAAGTTACCATACCATAATATGCCCTGAGAGCATTCTTAAACATTTCCTGTTCGGGAGCCTCATCAAGTCCATCCCACCATTGAAAATGCTGTAAAGCAGGATGCATACCAGTGTTGGGGAATTTGGCATCGTATGGCATTGGAATATCAACATCGGCGTACATATCGTAATATTTTTGTGGTAGCGTAAAAGGCCAGTGCGGCATCAAAAGTCCAACATGAAGCATCCACGGTTTACTATCCTCTTTACGTTCCTTTAAAAAACGCAATGCCCTGTCAGTTGTTGGCCGGTCTAACCCATAAGGTTTGTTGTTTCCGACCTCATACTTTTCTCCTTTATATTCTTCGAGCTTGAATGTTTTAACTTTTAAATGACCTTTTGCATTCCTTGGATTGTCAGGCAAAAAACGTTTATCAGCACCGTTTACCTTTCTTACAGGCCTTTTAGCACAATGCCACTCTTCGGTAAAACCAAGATTTCCATATAATCCGGGAGAATCCATTTTACCAAAATGAGCCGAATAATAACCAGAATCTGTAATCTTCTGAGCCCAGGTTACTTCATCATCAGGCCAGGCGACAGCATTATACCAGTTTTCAATCTGAAAAACATGTTTTCCAAACATATATGCTGCCCGACTTGGGCCACAAACAGGACTGGAGACATAAGTACGCGTAAAATACATCCCGTCGGCAGCTAATGCATCGATATTTGGTGTTTTAACCACTTTATTTCCTCTAAAGCCTGAGATTGTGGGATGTTGTTGATCTGTGCAGATGAACAGAATATTGGGTCTATCTTGTGCTTTCATTGCATAGCTAAAGCAAAAAAGCAACAATACAACACCTAACTTTACTGTTAATATCAGATTAGTTTGGATTATTTTATTCTTCTTCATCATATATTATTTGTCCCAATTATCGGTTCTAAAAGGATAAGCCGGTAATTCATACTCGTTGACTAAATTAACTGCAGGTTTACCGGCAAAGGCATAGCGGATATATTTAGGCGTTTTTAGCTCTGGTGAACTTAACACTACTGATTCTCCATCTATTTTTGCCATTGCTTCTACCCACACTCCTGATTCATCTGCAATCCAAAAAGCAGAAGGAGCTTTGTTGTTGGTTGTTTTTAATCCTTTGGCATTATCAAAATGAACAATCATTTCTTCGCCTTGAATGTCCACATTTTTCAAAGTTGGCCCCATTGCACAAACATCTTGTTTTAGGGTATTCTTTGCCGCCAAAAGAGCAGCACGTTGACCTACTGGTAGTTTATCGCCAGGATGAATATTTTTCAGTTCACCTAAATCAATAGTATTAACCAATGATACATGGGGTAAATCCAATGCCGCTGATTGCGATTCTCGCATCCATGCCCACGAAGGCTCTGTTGGACATTCCGGATCAATTACACTCTTTTCGGAAGTTCCTTTTCCATAACCAGGGAGCATCACCACCATAAAATGCATTTTCTCATCTTGCCATTGCCCACGATAAGTCAGAATCCATTTCTTGAGCGCCTCGTCATAGTCCTTTATTCCACAAACGCGATGAAACCAGTTGCTTTCGTTTACTTCTGGCATTCCTGACATATAACGAGTATTTCGTTCTCCCTGATACCAAAGCAATCCACGGCATGCAAACGGAATTAAAGGGTGCATCATTGCATTGTATAAAATGTTTGGCTGTCTTCTTAAAAAAATATTCTCTTTATTTGTCCACTGAGGTTTACTAATTAGTTTTTTAATTTCATCCAGTCTCTGAGTATCTGCATCAAATTCCGACATTATGGTATCAAAAAGAGGTAAGTCCTTAGTTAAACTCCTTGGCATCCAGGCCTCTATTGAGGAACTCCCCCATGCAGTTTGTATAATGCCAACAGGAACTTCTGACAAACTGTTGAGATGGTAAGAAAACGAAAAAGCCACAGCACTAACCGGAGGACCAACTTTCCATACACCTTGTACTTCATCCTGCTCTTCCATAGCCACCAGGTTTTGCACATAAAAACTTCTCGTGTTTTTTACCAGAGGTTTCAAGCGTTTAATATCTGTGATATTGTTGGCTGGCCAAAACATATTAGATTGCCCCGAACATATCCATACCTCACCCACCAATATATCTTTGATAATTACTTCGCTTTTCCCGGAAATTATCATATTCTCTCCCTTAGCAGAGGTTTTTAAAGGATCCAGGTAAACCATCCACTTCCCATCAGCATCTACTATTGTTTTTTTATTTTGTCCGGCAAACTTTACTTTTATTTTCTCACTTGGAGTGCCATATCCCCATACTGGAACAACTTTATCTCGTTGCAAAACCATATGGTCGCAAAATATATTAGCTGTTTTTAAAGATTGACCGAATAATGGAATGCTTAAAAATATTAATAGAAATATTACAATTTGATGTATGTATATTTTCTTGGTCATAACTTGATCTTTCATTTTATGTAAATAACTATTCATCTGCCACTCTTGTAGCATCCTTCCAATCATCAGTTCTAAAAGATGGAACCGGCAATAAGTAGTTATCAAACAAAGTACCCACAGTCCAATTACGCCAGCAATAGCGCACGGCTACCGGATTTGCAACTTTTTCGCTTGTGACCAGAATTTGTTTTTTGTTATTAATAATTTTGGCTTCCGCAGGATAAAACACTCGATTATCACCTGCAATCTCAAATCCCTCAAGGCCATCATAAGCATAAAGACCTTTTGCTGCATTTTTAAACTTAAGCACCACGCTGCCATTCTTTTCTTCTAAAGAATCAAATACAGGTCCATCTGCTTTAAACTCTTTCATACCATAAGTTTTATTTAGGGCGTTGTAAAGTAGTCTATCAGCAACTTCTTTTTTCTTTGCAGGATGGATGCTGTTTTGTTCTCCAATATCTAAAGTGACAGCCATACCAGAATTAGGTATTAAATCCAGACAAACTTGCTGTGCTTCTCTGATAAAAGCTGAATTTCCTGGATTGTTATATAGGCTATCAGCGTCACCACCATAATAGTAAGGTGCAATTTGTACATAATAAAATGGAAATTCACCCTGATTCCAACGATCTCTCCAATCCTGAACCATTGATGGAAAATAAGTACGATATAACTCTGGCTCCCAACGATTAGATTCTCCCTGATACCACAAAGCTCCTCTTATAGAAAAAGGAATCAATGGATTAATCATTGCGTTATATAGCAAGGTGGGTATTTGGTTAGTTCGTTTGCTTAAATCCTTTCCTTCAAGATTGACATCTTCATATTCACTGATGCACTCTTTACTCATCCAGGCCTGTACCTTACTCCCTCCCCATGAAGTATGAATCATACCCACAGGTACATCTAAAATATCTTGCAGCTGACTTCCAAAATAATAAGCCACCGCGCTATACTCCAGCACATTTTCAGGCGTTGCAGCTTGCCATGATTTGTATTGAAGAAGGCTATCTTGTGGTTGAGCTACTCCTTTCTTTCCTACAAAAAACAAACGCAAATTAACATTATGGGCTTTTTTCAAAGCTTCAAATGTACCGTAAGTTGGCTGTCCATTGTAGCCATTCATGGGTTGATACATATTCGACTGGCCTGAACATAGCCAAACCTCTCCTACTAGTATATCTCTGAAAACCACTTCATTTTTCCCTGAGATAAACATTTCCCTTCCGGTTGAGGATGCTTTAAGAGGATCTAAAGTAACTTTCCACCTACCATCGGTATCAGCTTTGGTTGCTTTTGTTTGGCCAGCAAATGAAACCGTTATTTTTTCTTTAGGAGAAGCTTGGCCCCAAACAGGAATAGCTTTTCCTCTTTGCAAAACCATATGGTCTGCAAAAACATCTGCCAGTTTTAAAGATTGGGCCAGAGTTGTTGAACAACTTATTATTAATAAGGAGATAACAAGATGTATCGTATTTGAAATTTTATACATAATCAGTTCTTCTGATATCTATTACTTTTTTTCTTTTATCGGTATCAAATTATTGGGTGTGAGATAAGGTTCATTTCCTAATGGACGTGCATTTTCTCCACGTTGCCCAATATCTCCAATATCCTTTTTAGCCCATTCTAAAAATTTGCTCAATTCAGCAACAACTTCAGGATTGTTTTTTGCAACATTAGTTGTTTCACTAATATCATTCTCTAAATCGTATAAAACATAATCGTCAAACAATACTCGATCTTTAGGAGCAACATGTTCAGGCCATTTGGTATACCAAATAGCTTTTGATTCGGGATGGTGAGGCAAATGCAATTTCCATTTTCCAAGTCGAACCGCTCTTAGTTCCTTATGCTGATAGTAAAAATATGGACGTTTTAATTCAGTTGCATCTCCTTTAAAAATCCTCGAAATATCCAATCCGTCAATTACCCTATCTGTTGGTATTTCAGCTCCTGCTAGTGTGGCAATGGTGGGAAGCAAATCAATAGTAGCACAAACCTGACCAGAGCTTATACCAGCCGGAACTTTTCCTGGAGCTCTTACAATACATGGCACACGTAAACCGCCTTCCCAGGATGATGTTTTGGCTCCTCGCAAAGGTTCGGCATGTCCGGCATGTTCACCTTTTATCCACCAAGGACCATTATCGCTGGTAAAGATCACATAGGTGTTATCATCCAGTCCTGTTTCCTTTAACTTTGCCATGATACGACCTACATTGTAATCTATTTCTTCAATTACATCGCCATAAAAGCCTCCTGCAGATTTTCCCTCAAATTCTTCAGAAACCGCCAATTTTGTATGCGGCATGGTGTGGGCAAGATAAATAAAGAATGGTTGTTCCTTATTTTTTTCAATAAAATCAATAGCTTCACTGGTATACCGATGCGTTAGTGTTGACATATCAGCGTTTCTTTCCACAAGCTCATTGTTTTTAATCAAATGCACTCGTGAGTCATTGCTGCCAGGGGTCATAAACGAATAATCAAACCCCTGGTTTATTGGTAAAAGATCAGGATTAAACTTTTCAGGATTATGTCCGGCCAAATCCCATTTCCCGATCATACAGGTAGTATATCCCGCTGGTTTCAATACTTCGGCAATAGTTATTTCGCTCAAAGAAAGCTTAGGGTGCGGTGCTGCACCATTATCATTCCGGGCATTACGTAGCGGATAACACCCTGTCATCAGAGCGGCTCGTGATGGTCCACAAACTGTTTGAGCATAAAAGTTGGTGAGTTTTATGCCCTCACTTGCCATTTTATCTATGTTAGGAGTCTTAATGTCAGGGGATCCAAAACATCCTAAATCCTGATATCCCTGATCATCGGTGAAAATGATGATGAAGTTGGGTTTATTTGTTTGACTACCCGCAGAACAGCTTATGCTAAAAAAGGAAACTATAAAGCTAAGTAATGAAAATGTTAATGTTCTCATATTATTTTTTTATTCCGTTTTTAATTTTTTTAAGTGAAACACCAAATACTTTTAATGCAATTGGATTTAACTCTTCTTCTGTACCATGCAGGTGTATTGTTTTTTGAATATGTTGCATGGACTCTCCTGGTTCCAAAGCTGCTGCTGGTGAAGAAGATTCTATTTCATAAAATGGTCCCATAGGTTTAACTCCCGGAGCAGGAGCCCCATCGTTGTATGCGTTAATTACATCACCACTGTATGGTTCTTTCTGAAATTCCCACATGGAGTTAACAAAGCCATTGGGCGCTTCTTGTACATTGTAAGTTACAATAGTAAGCACCTTGCCTTCGGCATCATAACTTCCTGCCACGCCAATAGAACGCTTATTGTTTACACCAATTTTACTACGATATGTGCCGTCTCCTTTAAAAAACAATATGTTTTCCTCAACGTTTAAGTACTCAGCTGGTACTTTACCAAAATAGGTATCGTTAACTTTATTTCCTAAATCTTCCTCATCTCCATTTTTAAACGGAATAACGATAGTTGTACCAGGAGATGGATTATACATTCCTAAAATCCAAATGGAAGGCAAACCACCCTCTGGAGTCCAGGCTTGTTCACCTAAATTGAATAATTTGTTGTCTGTTTCATATGCAACCATGCGAATGCCTTCGGCTAATTCCTTACCTAATGTATTTTCAATGCTTTCTTTATCCAGTAGTTTCACTGTACGTTTAAATCCCATTTCAAATATGGTTCCGCTGTAATTTTCTAAAGTAGCTTTGTGTTCAAAAGAAGCTGATGTCGTAGTACATTCCATCAACCTATAGGCTTCTGTATCAATTGCAGCAGGTGTTTTCCAATCAGCAAATTCAAATTTATCCCCAGGCTTAAAATACAATGCAAATTGTCCTCCTTCAGGCCCTAACCAAAAGCGCTCTTCTCCACCAAATACATAGATATGCTCTTCCAGTTTTCCTTTTCTTTCTTCCTCTGAGAGGAATCCCTTTTCAATAACGGGACGATTGATCCATCCAAAACTTGGACCTGAATTTTTATCGAAAGTACTGGTCATCACCCGACCCTGAAAAATAGGCACAACAATAACTGCAGCATCACCATTTGTTAAGGTTATTGCATCGCTGTGTTTTTTTAAGAATGCCTGATCTGAAGCAAATGCTCCTACCTCTTTATTTGTTTCCTTTTTTATAGAATTACAAGCACACAATAGGTAAATAAACCCCATTAAGACAATTAATCTCATTTTTGATATAGTTTTATATTCAATTTTTTTAGATAGAATTACAATCTTCCAATATTGAATGTGTTGGTTTCACAGATAGAATCATAAAATTAGAAATTACAGCATTTATTAATTCGTGTTAATAATTCAAATGCTATGAATATCTATTCCAATAGGGCATTAACAGTATTTATGGATTGTTCACATCAAAATTATCCAAACTACTTTCGTAAAAAGTAATGGGATAAATTAATCATACATTAATTTACCTAATGCTAAATTCTACCCTCTCACTGTGGGGAAAAGTCTTTCCTTTTCCAAATTTCACTTCTTTGTATCCATCCAGTTTAAAGGAGCAAAGCTCCAGTGAACCATTTAATACTGTTAGTGTAACTATTTTATTTCCTTCACTTCCTTTAATCTCCACAGTTCCATATTGATATCCATTAGACCAAAAATACTTTCCTTCCCGGTTATTAAATTTCATAGTTTTATTTACGGCACTGTATTCAAAGCCCGTATAAGCCAACAATCCACTATATGAGGCCATCGCCCTTCCGTATCGGTGCCCAAATTCTCCTTCATTAAAAGGATTTCTTTTCTTACCGTCGTATCGGTCTCTAACAGCGGTAAAAACCTCTAACCCTTCCTTTTCCAGTCCTTCGTATATCATGTGTGCTCCGGTGCTATATTCAAAACCTGTCATTACTTCACTGTAATACGGGAATGGACGTGCTTCTCTTTTATCTTCAGGATAGTGTGCCATTACCAGGCCTTTTTCATTACCTACAGCATAACTTCTAAAAGTACTTAAGTGATTATTGAAATTTTCTTTCCAGTTATATTTCTTAATGGTTTTTAATGTCGTTGTCATATGGTCTTTATTTAATAAATAACCCAACCCACAAGTATGTGCCAGGTACTGTCCCACCAATTGATCTACAAGGATTCCTTCCCCAACCTGAAAATTGGTAGGTTTTGGAACCTTCTGAATATAATATCCACCATTAAAAAGATTCTCATCCACCCATTTACTACCACTTTCAAACATCGCCCTGCATTTTTTCGCAAAAACACGGTCTTTCATCTGTAAGGCCATTTCCTCACTTGCCCGTAATGCTCCCAGATACCAGGTAGCCATTTGAGGATTGGGACCAATGTAGTTTACATCCATGGTGTTGTGATGTCTTCCTTCCAGCACACCATTGGCATCTTTGTCCCATCCACTGCTTTTCCAGGCAAATTCCATGGCTGCTTTAATATATGGATACAACTCAGTTAACTTATCATTATCTCCGGAAAGTTGCCATTCACGATACATTTTAATCACACACCCAAGCTGACCATCTGCAGCAGCTTTGTGTTTATGTTTGGCTGTCTTTATAGGAAGCCAAACCCGATGTGCCATAAGACCAGTTTCAAGGTCTGTAGCATATTTAAATTCAACCTCGCGCATGCCCATAGCAACATCACCAAATAAAAAAGGGGTTGTCACTTCGTAATTCCATACATGAGTACAACTACCAAATCCCCATCCTGCTTTGGCTCCTTTGGGATTAATTCCAATACCTTGAACACTCCCTGTTCCTTCCCATGCAAAGGCATAACCATCTTCGTCGCAAAAAACGGTTTGAGAACGCAGATTGGCGACGTTAAACAAAGCAGCTTCTTTGAGTACCTCAGGGATATCAGTATTCACAAATGCATTAACAAACTCCACCGTTCTTTTTTCAAGAGGTTGAATTTGTGGAATAACATCTTTTGCAACATCCCATGCATCGTTATAAACGGTAGCATAATGATTAAGCATAGGTGTATGTTCACCATAATTCGGCTGTGCTTCCCATGCCAATCGTATGGGGAAGTTCCAGGATAACACAAACACATATTCTTTAGTTCCATGTGGAGGAATAGTTGCTTTGACAGCCAATGTAGCAGGTTTATTACCGGGATATTTACCTACTTGCTCAGTTAGCATTCCATCATCGTTACAATCATCCCAGAAATTTATTAACGATCCATTCCACCCAAGATCTTTATGCCATTGGGTACGATAACTTACTCCTTCTGTTTCCGGTGTTACCAAGGCCATGGTTCCCCATTTACCACTAAGAGTATCTTTATTTTCATTCTCCATAAAGATGCCCGTAAAATTGTTTTCTTTTTGAAAGGTATTTTTGTTTCCCTCAGAACTTCCTCCCCAACCATCAGTACCTATAAAGTTTGGTACAACACCACAAACTGTTGCTTCAATGGCCTTATCTGTTTTATTGTGTACCACATACTTAATGATGGCTGAAGGTATGCTGCTAAGTTCCCTTTCTCCAGGTACCATTGGGTTAAAGGCTTTAACCTTAACATCTACAGGACTATTAACATCGTTTAAATTGATTTGAGCCAATGGATATGCAGCATTAAATTCAGATGACCCAAAACGGGGAAATCCACTATTTAGCTCGTTACTCCCCCAATCGCCGTCTAAGTTTTCTGACGAGAGAGGACCTACCAATAGTCTTGTTTGATTTTCTCCATCGCTTGTTTTGGTGCGAATGGCAAAAAATGGAGCCAATTGAATAGCGCCCCTACCTGAATTAAACACTGGTTTCCAACCTAAAGCACCTTGATTTACAATTTCCCAATCGCGCAAGTCACCACGACCACCAATAGATACGGTTCCTGTTCCAATACCGCCTAAAGGCATGGCTACTTTAGTGGCATAATCACTAGAATATGTTTTTAATACAGGCCAGTCATCAGAGCTATTTTGAGCCATTAGACCGGATATAAATAATAGATTAGCAAAAAATATAAGACTCTTTATTTTATTTTTCATCTGATTATTTTTTTATTACCATTTTAAGTCAAACCGGTGCAAGAAAGGAAGCCTGCCATTACTACTCTCTATTTCCAGCCCCCAATTAATTGGACTGGCATTATCACTTCCTGAAAAATAATCAGTGCGATAAGCGCCTGCCGCAGTTGGGCCTTCTATTCTATACAGCTTTTTATCAAAATGAAGTCCATCTTCAGCATATAGTACTGAACGAATTATATCAGCTGGTCCTGTACCATCAATCATAGCAGCAACCCCTGTATCCTGAGGCCATACCAATACTGCATGATTACCTTCTATTATTGGGTTTCCCTTATATTTCACATAAGGGCCTTCAGGCTTTTCAGCTATTGCTACGCCCATTTTAGTGTAATGCGGACTTTCGCCCAACTTACGTCCTTTGTAGTAGAGCCAATACTTACCATCTCTTACAACCAAACAGGCATCGTCAATCAAATGGCTATCAAATGCCTCCGGATCAATGCCATTGCTCAATACCGGGTTCGATTTGAGTTTTTCCCAAGGTCCATTTGGGGAATCTGACACCGCTATTCCAATCTTTGAATCTGGATTAAACCCCTTGCCATAATTGGTAGAAACTCCGGTATAAAAAAGCCAGTAACGTCCTTCTGCTACCATAATATTGGGTGTAAATACACTTCCGAAATCCCAACAGCCAGCATCTCCTTTGCCAATTGCCTGCCCTTGCTCTGCCCAATGATACCCATCAGATGAGGTGGCATACCAAACTGTTGCATCATAACCTGTTTTAATAGGGCCCTTGGAATACCACACGTAATATAAATCATCAACTTTGATGATATCACTTGGGTCTCTGCGCATCACACCATCCTCTTGCCCAATACCTGAAACTGCAGTATAGCTTACATTGGCATTTTTTCTTTGAGCAACAGCATGTGACATTGCTATCAGAGCCACAAGGCTAAGCAAGTAAATCCTAAAGTGTCGTGGATTTATCTTCATGTATTAAAAATTACTTAAGTTCTTGTTTTAAAAATTCTGTAATAAGTTCTCCTAATGCTTTGCTTCCTTCAGGGTGATAATGTACATCGTCATCTCCTTTGCCAAACTCTGCATGAATACTTATTGACTCTTTGTAAATATCATTGACTTTCACCCCATTTGCTTTCATAACTCGCTTGGCCACTTTGTTATATTTTTTTGCATCCTTCGAAAACCTTCCAGCCTCAGCCTTGGGCACATAGGTGGTTGTTACGAATATTAATTCTGCGTCTGATTTTTCACGCATGATTTTCACAAGTGAGACCAGTTGCTTCTTGTAATCCTCAGGACTAAAGGTGATGATTCCGTTAATTTTATCTCTTTTACCTTGCGTTTTTGAATCGGGATGGCGATAACATAAATCCCACAATCCCCAGTTAAACTGAATAATGTCGTAATCTTCTTCTGCCAACCATTCTTCAATATGTTGCAATCCATTACCGGTATGCTTACCATTTCCCGGGTTATGGAATACATCAGCAATATCTTTTAGGCTTTCCCTAACAAAAGGAGTATAACCAATGGATATAGAATCTCCGATGATTAATATTTTGGCTTTCTTTTCTTTAAAACTTGTTGTTGTAATAACAAGTGTAAGTAGGATAATTAGTACTCTAAGATTTTTCATATACTTTAATTAAATTCAAGTTTTTATAGTCGAATAGCGTGCCCCGCAGCATTGCAGGGGGAACTCCCAAATAATTTTTTTTCAATAGTCACCTGCTTGCCTGACGGTAGGCAGGTGAGAAAATTTTCTAATGGCTCGTTTCATATTCTCTATTGGTTTATTGTTAGAATTACTTTGGTGATTAGTTAAATTGCAATTGTGGTAAAACTCTTTCCCTTCCGATAAAGTAACCTACACTTAAATCATAATTACACTCTTTCAACAGTTTATTCTTTAGTTCCTGAAATTTTTCAGGATATTGCTGCACCAAGTTGTTTTCTTCTTTGTAATCGTCAGGAAGGTAGTACAGTTGAAAAACATCTTTGGGTGCATAGTGCCTTAGTTTCCAACCGTCGTTCGTTACCAATGCCGCTCCCATGTTAGACCCATAAACTGTATACTCTCTGCTGTTTATGTTTTCTTCGCCCATCAATTCCGGCAAATATGACTTACAGTGTTTTCCTTCCGGCAGCTTAACGTTCAAAAGCTCGGCAAATGTTGCCATCATATCGTAATTAGCTACAACCTGGTCTATGTTTCTTCCACCCTCCATATGTCCTTTCCAATAATAATATAAAGGTACCCGAACGCCACCTTCCCAGTTACTGCGTTTAAGTCCGGCCATTCCATCATTGCCATCAAAAACATCTACAGCAGTCTCACTATAATATTTCGTGTTAATATTATCGAACACCTCACCGGTCAGAAAATTTTTATTCGTAGGTTTGATAAGTTTTCCTTTGCTTGGATAGTATATCTCGTGTCCATTGTCTGCACTAAAAACAATGATTGTATTGTCGATAAGATCTAGCTCTTCCAGTTCCTTCACAATACTACCAACATGGTCGTCTAACATTTTTACCATGGAGGCATAAGCCTTTTCAATTTCTGACAAATCAGGATTGTTGACAAAATCTTCATGTATTATGGGTATTGCTGTTGGTCCGTGCGGCAATTGTGTTGGGTGATAAATAAAGAACTTTTCATCTTTGTGTTCTCGAATGAAATCAATAATCTTGTCCTTAAAAATATTTTGAGAGTATACTGCTCTACCCTCTTTTTTCCATCGATGTTCGTAACCGCCATTCTCATCCTGCTCGCGTGTTTTGCCACAGTTTGCATCTGTATTTCCAGGAATTATAACCTGCTTCCCATTCTCGAACAGGAATGGAGGGTAAAAACCATGACAGCGAACATGGTCGTAATAACCGTAATAATAATCCCAACCACCACGTTTTAGCAGATTGTGTGTGGTTGAAAAACCCCAATCTAACTTACCCACCTGTGCGGTTACATAGCCTGCTTTTTTGAACACTTCTGCCAAAAACACCTCATCTTCAGGAATATCTCCATACTGCTTATCCAACGCCTTTTGAATCATATCTGCTGACACTGTAGAATCAGTACTTAGCTTTTTATAATATCCACCACGTGTTAAATTCCACTTATCCCTTTGTAAGTCGTGGTAACCAGTAAGCAAACTTGCCCTTGCTGGTGCACAAAACATACAGCCGTATACATTCTCGAATCTTACACCTTGATTAGACAACTCGTCGATATTAGGCGTTTTTATTATTTGCTGTCCTTCGCACGATAAAAGACCACGACCTAGATCGTCGGCATAAATAAAAACCACATTAGGTGTGTCACCTGATTTTTTTGAACACGACAATAATAAAATGCTCAACAATAAAGGGATAAATGTGCGTGTCATCTATTTAAAAAACTTATGTGAAACCAATTGATTATCGCAAGTAAAACCTTGAAAAACATATAATCCAGCTGAGAGATTAGATATGTCTATATTTGTTGTTTCTTCTTCTCCAATTTTCACAACTACTCCATTTAAACTTACAATTCTGAAGGACTGAATTGTTTTATTAGTCACTAGTTCATTTTGAACAGGATTAACTGAAATTTTAATATCAGTATCTTTAAATACTTCATTATTAGATAATGCATTATCTTTTACATTAAAGGTAAAAACATTGATCGTATTCTCCTCAATATTTGCCTGGAATGAACTTAAAGATGTTGGTATTATTGTAGCATTAACTCCCTCTATATCTGAACCTTCAATCCAACGAACATTTTCTACATTTCCGTCAATTTCGCCATTTTCTATATTAATTGTCATAGTAGGATAAGCTTCGGTAGTAACAACCGAAGAGGTAAGATTCATCACCCACAACATTACTTTGTTATCTTTACGGAACGCCATTTTTGTAACACCCCCATATTTTATAACAGAAAATTCTCCTCCTATAACACTTTTTGCTGTGGCTGTTATATATTGACTACCTAATACATTATTAGCAAAATGCTTCATAACATAATAACCATTGTATCTTGATGCTGTTCCTCCATTTGTCCAGTAAATTGCACGATGTTCACTATTTATTCCTCTTGACCAAATCTCAAAGAAAATTTCACCACATAAACCAGATTGATATAGCACAGCCCTCTGCGCATATCTATATACAGGAGCCACCCCTGTCTCTGAAGATCCTGTAATTGTTTCATCCTGATACATCTTTTTGCCCAAAGATTCTGCTTTTGCTACCAGCGTAGGCCATTCTGCTTCCGGAGTATCATTTGAGGCATATTCATGGCTTGAAAATCCGTCATAGAGATCTTGTGTTCCCAGGCTTTCAACCCCATTCATAAAATCTAAACCCTGTGCCATACTCCACGCTCCATTATCATTTATTTTAGGCATAGTTATGCCTCTTGTAGTACAGATATCTTTTAGAGCCAATATAATATCTCTGGATACCGTTGCAGTAATAAATGCCCCCCACTCCTTGTGAGTAGCCAATGTATGAATAGCAACACCCTGATCCTCCATATATTCCAGATAATCGGCTAAAAACCCAGCATAAGCCTCTGTATCAACAGCCTTAGTATCATAATCTACAATCCAGTCAGGCATATTATTTTCATCCCCATAACCATCATAATCAGAGCGCATTGTAGCATAAAATTTAATATCCGGATTAAGTGCTTTTATTTGCTTCATGGTAATGATTTGATTGGTGTAAAAACTCCAGTTTTTTGTACCCTCAACAAGTTCCTGATTTTTATCAAACTGTACCCTGCAGTAATTAAAGTTAATATCTCCAAATCCCCACTGAATAACAGATTCAGTATTTTGAACCGTTGTTTGAACCGCTTTTGAGCTACGCTCCATATCACCCCCTATCATATCTATTGTTTGCTTGTAATCAGTAACATTAACAGTTATTGATTGAGCAATTGTTAGTATATAACTAAATGAAAGTAGAAGTGAAAATGAGAATATCTTACTTATAAGACTGATTTTATGCATAATAGTAGATGTTTTTAGATTATAGTTTTATTTCAATGGATTCTCCTCTATTTAAACTCTTAGTTTTGATTTTTTTGGTTCCTATATTCTCTAAAGTGAAAGATTTTAAGGATAATGTACCTGATAAAACCTTAAGCACTGCTTCCTTATCATTTACTTGGCAAGTTCCCCAGCTGTAACCATTGCTCCAAAAATAAGTACCTGGTTTAGAGGTAAAGCGCATTGATTTTTCTACGCCGGAATAATGAAATCCGGTTGTTGCCAAAACACCTCCCCAGGCCATCATACTGCGTGCGTAATGGTGACCATATTCCGCTTCATTAAAAGGGTTTCGTTTTTTACCATCATATCGATTTCGAACATCCTGAATGGTTCTTAAGCCTTCTTCCTCCTGACCTTCGTATAACATACTTACTGCTGCAGTATGCTCAAAACCTGTCATCACTTCGGTAAAATAAGGGAAGGGCTGTTTGGGTCTAACTCCAGGATAATCAGCCATCAATAAAGCAGACTCATTTTTGTATGCATATGAACGCATAAAATTCGGATGCTTCATCAAGTTTTCCCGATAATTGTATTTAAGAATAGATTCATTGGTTTTTAATATATTATCCTTACTTGTAAGGTAACCTAAGTCAAGAATATGTGACATTACCTGTCCCACCAATTGATCAACCAAACAACCTTCACCCAACTGGTATTGTGGATCATCTGGAACCAGACGGCGCTTCACACGAATCAGACCTTTAGCAATGCTATCAAGATGCATTGGAGGCACAATTTCCTGCACATAATACTCACCGTTAAAAAGGTTTTTATCCATCCATGCAGAACCATTTTCGTACAATGACCTACAAGTCTTAGCAAATTTCTTATCTCCAAGATAAGAGGCCATTTCTTCAGTAGCACGTAATGCTCCCAAATACCAAAACCCCATTTGAGGATTGGGACCATAATATTCCACATCCATGGTGTTGTGCTGACTTCCTTCCATAATGCCGTCCTTGTCAGGATCCCATCCCTTTGGTATCCAACAGAACTCCAAAGCTCTTTTAACATTTGTCCAATTCTTTTTCAGGAACTCATCATCACCAGAAAGCTGCCATTCGCGGTAGTATTTCATAATGCACCCCATTTGGCCATCGGCAGCACCTAGTCCAAAACTCTGTGCTCTTGTCGCCAAAGGCAAATGAATACGATAGTTCATCATTCCTCGTTCATCCATGGCATATTCAAATTCCACTTCTCGCATATTTTGTGCTACATCTCCAAACAGGAATGGTATGGTTTGCTCATAATTCCATACGTGGGTGCAGGAACCGGTTCCGCTTCCGTCGTTATCCTTTATGCCTTCCCAGCCCATATAATAGCCCGAATTGGTTTTAAAAACAAGCTGTGTACGCAAGTGAGCCAGATTAAATAAAGCCGCCTCTTTTACAACTGGAGGGAAATCACTCTGAATAAAAGCATTGACAAAAGTCCTGGTTTTCGTTTCCAATTCCGGAATTACAGGAATCATTTGTTGAGCAACATCCCAGGAGTCTTTGTACTTGGTTGCATAGTAGTTACCTACATTCTCCTTATGTTTAAGATCGGGACCAAAAGTATGGCGAAAGTTAAAGCGCACAGGAAAATGCCATGTAACATAAAAGCGAACATCTTTTTCTTCTTTAGGAGCCAAAGTAGTTTTTACGGCTAACGATCCCATATTACTTTTTTGCTCTGATGTTCTCTCTTCCAACAGTCCATCATCGGTATAATCGTCCCAAAATTCAAGAGTGCTATTTCCCCATTCGC
Source organism: uncultured Saccharicrinis sp. (assembly GCA_963677655.2). Classification (GTDB taxonomy): domain Bacteria; phylum Bacteroidota; class Bacteroidia; order Bacteroidales; family Marinilabiliaceae; genus Saccharicrinis. Next base: position 347,649 of record OY782089.1, on the reverse strand, counting down.
CAGGTTGCCAACAGGTACGGTATGAAATTTCCCCTTCACTATTGGTTGTTAAACTAAAAGTTCCCCATTGTCCACTTTCTTTATCCACTTTTTCTCCGGCAGTAAAATGAATTCCATTTAAACCATTTTCTTCTTTATAGGTATTAATGTTTTGATAGGCTTTCCCTTCTTTACCATCGTAACCAATAAAATTTGGAATGTTACCGGCCAATGAAATGGTTATGGGTTTATCGCTTGTATTCTTTACTTTATAACTCAATACGGCAATTGGCAAACTACTTTCTTCGGTATTGCCTGGAATCAATGGATTAAAAGCCCCAACTGTTATATCAACCGGAAGATCTTTATCTCTCAAAAGCACCTGTCCAAAAGGATAAGCAGTTTGAAAAGTAGCCTCTTCAAAACGTGGCAGTCCGTGATTTGGTGCTTTTGAACCATAAAAACCTTCGTCATAGTATTCAGGAACTGGACCTTCCATTAGTACTGCCTGACCCTTTTTACCTTCCTCTTTAATATAAATGGCAAAGAATGGCGCACGGTTTATCACATCCACACCTGCATATAGAGGATTAAAACCCTTAGCCGGACGACTCATTATTTCCCAATCTACCAAAGCACCATATCCACTTAAAGATACAGTACCTGTTCCTATACCACCTACGGGCATCGCTATGCGACCTGTATGGTTTTGATCGTATTTTTTTAATACCGGCCAATTGATATTTTGAGCTTTCAAAAAGCAAGCAATCAATATAAATAATGTTGTTAGTTTAATCGTTTTCATTCAATAGTTTTATTTAATAGTTAGCGCTTTAGGATTCTCAACGTGCCCAACAGGACGTGCATTTTTCGTAACCTCTGCATCAAATTTTTGCATGGCTTCTTTCAGTTGTGTAACAATATCAGGATATTGATCTTTCAGATTGTTTTTCTCTGCAATATCCGTTTTCAGATTGTAAAGAGCTTCTTCACCATTGACGATTCGTAGTTTCCAATCTTTCCATCGTACCGCTTCGAGAGTACCCCAATGAGAATAGAAAAAGTATTCGTGTGGGCTTTCTGCTCCATCTAATAAAACCGGCATAATGTCTTTTCCATCAATGATGCGATCATCCGGTATGTTTGCGCCTATTAGGTTGGCAAACGTAGGAAGCAAATCCATTGTCGTCATCAATTGGTCAATTTCACTTCCCGCTTTTATCTTTTGAGGCCAGCGTATCACGGATGGCATACGCATTCCACCCTCAAAGGTATTCCCTTTACCACCAGACAATGGCTTGTTGGATTGTTTCCTGCTTTTTGTGGCTCCATTATCACTGGTAAACAATACAATTGTATTGTCATCTATACCTTGAGCTTTAAGTTCTTCTAAAATCTGGCCAACAGACCAATCAATCTCGTAAATAGCAGTCGAGTAAAGGTCTGACGATGCATTAACACCACTAGATAATACCTGTTTATACTCTTCTTTAATTTCTGCAGAAGCTGCAATAGGACCATGAGGAATAGGGTGAGCAACATAAAGAAAAAAGTTTTCGTCTTTATGGTCTTTTATAAATTTCACAGCACGTTCCGTAATTCTTCGCGTCAAATAGTTTTTATCCGGATCTAGCTCAATCACCTCTTCCATCTCCAGCATTGGCAAAGGTGGAAAGTTAAAATACTTTTGACGTGCATGAGTAGGAGCAATATCATGGCTATATGGCAAGCCAAAATATTCTTCAAAACCTTGTTTTGTAGGTAAAAACTCCGGTTGATCGCCCAAATGCCACTTACCAAACATACCGGTTGGATAACCAGCTGACTGCGCTATTTCAGCTATAGTTATTTCATCCGGATTTAAGCCATTGCCATCAGCTGCCAGACAAACCGGAAAGCGCTTTCCCGGAGGAACATTTGGCAACTCCACCGCCAGACTCGAAGGCGGCTCCATACTTACTCGTCGAGGATAACAACCCGTCATAAGAGCAGCACGAGATGGTGTACATAAGGGTGCTGCCACATAAAAACTAGTTAGCCTGGCACCTTCCTCAGCCATTTTATCAATATTAGGGGTATAAACGTGTTGCCCACCAAAACAGCTCAAATCACCATATCCCTGGTCATCAGTAAAGATGATAATAAGGTTTGGTTTTTCTTCTATTTTACTTTGGCCTGTTGCTTCTTTTTTTGCCTTGCATGCATTTATCAATAAAATGCATCCAAGTAGTATTAGAAATCTGTTCATCATTACAGTTTTATTTTATAAGATACTGATTCATCTATCAACTTACCTTTCATTTTTTTGGTTCCAACACCATCCAGCGAGAATTTTTCTAATTCTAAAGAGCCTGAAAGCACAGTTAGAACGGCTTCCTTATCTTTTACTTCGCAGGTTCCCCACGCATAGCCATTACTCCAAAAATAAGTTCCGGGCTTAGATGTTACCGACATGGATTTTTCTACTGCTGAATAATGAAATCCAGACAAAGCCGGGACTGCCCCCCAGCTAGCCATTGCACGAGCATAATTATTCCCACATTCAGCTTCGTTAAAAGGATTTCGTTTACGTCCGTCGTATCTATCTCTTATGTTTTTGATACACGTAAGCCCATTTTCAGTTTGGCCTTCGAATATCATTCCGGTTGCTGCGGTATATTCGAAACCAGTCATTGCTTCCGTAAAATAGGGGAAAGGAAACAACGGACGTTCACCTGGATAGCTGGCCATTACCAGTGATTTTTCATCTCCTAACACAAATGATCGCATACTATTGAAATCAGAGCTACTATCATCTCTTAGGTTGTATTTCATGATACTTTTAAGAGTAGTTTTAATATTGTCTTCATCAACCAAAAAACCCAGGCCACAAATATGAGCAAGGAATTGTCCTACCAATTGATCAACCAGACACCCTTCTCCTAACTGATATGCTGGATTACCCAGGTCTTTCGACTCTAATCCTTTGATGAGTAAAGGGGAAATTGCATCACGACTTTCAGGAGCCTGAATAATGTGAATATAATACTCGCCATTAAATAAGTTGTTGTCAAGCCATGTGCTACCTTTTTCAAATAAATCGCGGCAGGTTTTCGCAAATTTTTTATCTCCCATATAAGCTGCCATCTCTTCCGTGGCTCTTAAGGCACCAAGATACCAAATACCCATTTGTGGGTTTGGTCCAAAGTACTGAACATCCATGGTGTTGTGCTGACATCCTACCATTACTCCATTCATATCCGGATCCCAACCTCCATCAATCCAGCAGAATTCCATCGCTTTCTTAACATTTGGCCATAGTTTTTTCAAAAGGTCATCATCGCCACTTAATTGCCAATCACGGTACATTCTCATAATGCTTCCCATTTGGCCATCCGCTGCTGTTCGACTAAAGCTGGTTGCCCGTTGCAAGGGTAAATTTATTCTGAAACTTAAAAGTCCGTGTTCATCAGTAGCATGACCAAATTCTACCTCACGCATGCTAGATGCCAGTTCTCCAAATAAAAAAGGTGTTGCCTGCTCATAATTCCAAACATGAGTGCAATTTCCATGACAAACTCCTTTGTTATCCGCAGTACCTTCCCAACCAAAGAAGTGCCCATCGGCAGTACGAAAGCAAGTTTGTGTTCGCAATGTAGAAGTATTGTTTAACGCAGCTTCTTTTACCTCTTCGGGTAAAGAGCTATTAACAAATGCATTGACAAAACTTAAGGTTTTGCGCTCCAGCTCAGCAAGCTGAGGAATTGTTTTTTCGACCACATCCCAGGCATTGGTATATTTTGTAGTATAGTAATTTGTTAGCCTATCACTTAAACCATCCTCTGCCAGTGACCAGGTTTCGCGATTTGGGAAATGCCAGGTGAGATAAAAAGTTACTGCACGTATACTGTTGGGGGGTAACATTACTTCCACTGCCAACGAAGCCATCGGCCGATCTTCTCCATTGTACTCTCTATTTTCAAGATGCCCATCTGCACTAAAATCATCCCAGAAATCGAGACGGGAATTGCCCCACACTTCTTCACTCCAGGAGGTACGATAACTAACCTTTTCATCGCTCGAAGTAGTTAAGGCTATGGTACCCCAGGCTGATGATTCTTTGTCAACACCTTCGGATCGCATGAAAATACCTTGAGCAATCTCCTCTTTTCTAAAATCGTTCTTATTATTCTTTGCACCAACGGGAACAAAGGCTTTACTTCTGCCTACTGGTTCAATCGCAGAACCGTCCATTCCAATAAAATTGGGCATATTTCCACAAACCGAAGCAAATACTTCTTGATTAGTAGAATTCGTCAACTCGTAGGTAATTGCTGCAATAGGGATTCCACTAGCATCGGCATCACCAGGTATCATTGGATTGAAAGCTTTAATACGAACATCAAGGGGCATTCGAACATCGGAAAGCAACACCTGACCAAAAGGATAAGCTGCTTTGAAACTACATGATTCAAAGCGTGGAAAACCGTGATTTACAGCAGAACTCCCAAAGGCTCCTTCGTAAAGAGATACGTCCAATGGTCCCTCTAGTGCCCTCGTGTCACTGATACCATCGGCATTACGGGTAAATAAAGTAAAAATAGGTCCAATATATCTCAAGTTTTCGCTGGTGGGAATATACCCTTTAGCGGCAGTATTCATGATCTCCCAGTCGCGTAAATCTCCTCGCCCACCAAGTGATACTGTTCCTGTTCCAATACCTCCAATAGGCATCGCAACTTTGGCAATATGCTCTTGATCGTAAGTAGTGAGTACAGGCCATTCGGAATTTTGTTGCTGTGCCTTTAATTGTGCAGCAATTAATAGTAATGACAGACCCCAAAAAACAACGCTAATTTTTCTTTTTATGCACATCCTTATCTATTTAATATCATTCTTTAGGGAAACAATTTCATTGTTCTTCCCTTTATCAGTGACATTTCCATTGCTATTAATTATGCAGTCGATTGATTCAGAATTGAGTTCTACAGGCATCTCCGTATAATTAGTTAACTGTACACCTTTAGTTACTGTCGATCCCATTGGACTAAAACCATTATTGGAAGGCGGACGGGTTGTCCCAATCTTTATAGGGTGAATTTGCCCTCTTTTCATATTTCTCCAATTGGTTAAGGTAATCTTGTGATTATTACCGGAAATACATACAAGAGCATGTACGGTAGTTTTAGATTCCGTAGGAAGCAAAGCCAACTCCACGTTTGTAGAATCATCCCCATGAACATATAACAGTGGGCCATTCACCACATCTCCACGACTATTTTCGACAGTTATCCCCCCAACATTGTATCCAACTTCGCAGCCAAGAGTTTCACAGTTTTTAATTAAAACATCATCGGTAATCTTTCCAAAAGCAAAATCTATACGTGTATTTTTTGCGGTACAGTTTATAGCTGTTACTGCTCCTGTTGCTCTTCCATCTACACCTCCTTTTCCGTACATACGAAAACCACACTCATTTAACGATTTTGTATATCCGAGTGGGATTTTTTTTACACCATTATAATTTTTATAAACGGAAGCAAAATTGACATCAAATGCTGGCCCTGAAATTTCGGCCAACATTTCATCCGTAGTTCTAGTCACTCCTTCGGCGTGGCAATTTTCGAAATAGACATCACGCCCTCCTTGCACAAAAAAACAATGGCCAAAAGCTTTGGAATAGATAGAACAATCTGCAATTGTATCTCCTGTTCCTTCAATACACATAGCACTATGCTTTTTTAATGGAGCCAATGCTCCACGACCTTTCCCTAATAAATCGCCATATCCATAAGGCGAAGAACCGTTAACGTTTAAAGTAACCTTCTCAATTTTTGCATTATCCCCAGCTACGGTAAAAGTATGTCCTCCTTTAAAGGTGGGATGATTACCCTTATCAGTAACAGTTAAACCTTTAATGTGAATGTTATTCCCTTGTATATAAAATTCAGTTACCCGTGCTTTGAAAACACTTAAAAGCTTTGTGTCAACCTCAATAGTTACACCTGTAAAATCAAAGGAATTATTACTGCCACTAAATATAATCATTGCATATCGCCCGACTTTATCCGGCTGAGTTTTGCTTACCGCATCAGAAGTCAGGTAATCTTCCATTTGATAAACACCTGGTTGCATAATAATAACATTACCGCTTTGGGAGGCATATTTGGCCAATTCCACTAAAGAGTTAATCTTTATTTCTGCAGCATTCGTTACATTGCTAATGATTGGCAAAACTAAAATCAACAACCTTGATAATATCTTCATGCTAAACACTTTTCTTTCTATGAATTATAGTTTTATAGTCAATATCTCTGATTCATTAATTATCTTTCCCTTCAACTTTTTAGAACTAACTCCATCCAATGAAAAACTATCCAGTTCTATCGAACCGGAAAGCACTTTTAATTCAGCTCCATTCTCTTTCACCTCACAGGTTCCCCAGGCATAGCCATTACTCCAGAAATAAGTTCCCGGTTTGGAGGTAATTGACATTGATTTTTCAACAGCCGAATAATGGAAATTCGATGAAACAAGCACTCCAGCCCAAGCAATCATGCTGCGAGAGTAATGGTGGCCACACTCTGCTTCATTAAACGGACTACGTTTTTTACCATCATAGCGATTACGAATATTGCGGATACACTTTAAACCATCTTCGGTTTGCTCTTCTTGAAGCATTCCAATAGCTGCCGTATATTCAAAACCTGTCATTACCTCTGTAAAATATGGAAATGGCTTTTCAGGACGTTCACCGGGATAAGCTGCCATTAGTAAGGCCGACTCGTCACCTATAGCATACGAACGGTGAAAATTGGCATGCGAATACATTTTATCCACGTAATTGTACTTCATGATAGAAGCCGTAGTTTTCTTAATATTATCTTCATCACCTAAATATCCCAGACCAATAAGGTGTGCAAAAACTTGTCCAATAAGCTGATCAACCAATACGCCTTCCCCCAATTGATAATCCGGCGAAGTAAAGTCGGTAGCTTTTGCTCCTGTTGTCACACCTATTAGAGACGGTGCTACATTATCAACCGACATGGGTGGCTGGATTTTCTGTACATAGTATTCCCCATTGAATAAATTAGCATCCATCCACGCTGAACCTTCGGCAAATAGAATTCGACAAGTTTTTGCAAATTTCTTATCGCCTATATAATCAGCCATTTCAGCTGCAGCTTTCAATGCGCCGAGATACCAGAAGCCCATTTGTGGGTTAGGTCCAAAATATTCTACATCCATGGTATTGTGCTGCGAACCTTCCATTACACCATTTCTATCGGCATCCCAACCTCCTGGAATCCAACAAAACTCCAAAGACTTTTTAACCTTAGGCCAATGTTGTTTTAAAAATTCATTATCACCTGAAAGTTGCCAGTCACGATAAAATTTCATCACACACCCCATCTGACCATCGGCAGCAGCTTTGCCCCAGAGCTGAGCTGAATCTAATGGCAAGTAGGCTCTAAAACTCATCAAACCTTCATCGTCTGTTGCATATTTATACTCCACCTCGCGCATTGTTTTGGCCAGCTCGCCAAATAAAAATGCGGTAGTTTGCTCATAGTTCCAAACATGCGTACAGGAACCAAAACAACTTCCTCTGTCATCAAAAATCCCTTCCCAGCCCAACATCTGTCCGCTCTTAATTCTAAAAGCCAATTGTGTACGAAGATGAGCCGCGTTGAACAAGGCAGCTTCTTTTATCTCTTCAGGAATATCACTTTGAATTAAAGAATTTACAAACAACTTGGTCTTTTTCTCCAGGTCGTCAAGTTGCGGAAGAGTTTTGGTAATTACATCCCATGAATCTTTATACTTAGTAGTATAATAATTTCCCATGGTGGCTTTAATCATTTTCTGAAATCCAGGTTTATCCCAGGTTTGACGGTTTGGAAAATGCCAGGATATCAGAAAGCGAAAGTTCTTTTCTTCACCTGCTTTTAATGTTGTTTTTACTGCTAAAGAACCCATGGGAGCATTTGCATTTTTATTCTCGCGTGGCTCTAAAACACCATCTTCACTAAAATCATCCCAAAAATCAAGACGTTTTTTATCCCATCGCCCCGTTTTCTTTTGCCAAGCAGTGCGATATGTTGTTTGGCCTTCATTTAAAGAAACAAAACTCATTGTCCCCCATTGTTCACTTGCCGGATCAACGCCATTAGAAGTGTAATGGATAGCTTTCAAACCATCTTCTTCACGAATCGTGTTTACATTTTTGATAGCTTTCCCCCTTGTCCCATCAAAACCAATGAAATTTTGAATAGTACCGGATAAAGAAACAGAGATATCTTTTGAGCTTGTATTTTTTACCTTATAATTAAGAACGGCCATGGGTATGCTGCTATTATCCACATCTCCAGGTATAAGCGGATTGAAGGCTCCAACAACTACCTCCACCGGAAGTTTTTCATCACTTAGCAAAGCTTGTCCAAAAGGATAAGCCGTTTTGAATTCAGTATGGCCAAAGCGCGGTAACCCAATCTGATTAGCCACTGCACCATTGGCAGCTTCATAGGTCGACTCATCAGGCATTCCTTCTAAAAGTCTGGTATGTTTTTTACCCTCACCATCCTCAATAAAAATGGCAAAGAAAGGTCCTTTTTCTTTTACCGGGCCCCAGTTTTCCAGCGTTGGATTAAAGCCTTTGGCCGGACGGTTCATGATTTCCCAATCTTCTAGTGAACCTCTACCAGTCAACGAAATAGTTCCGGTACCAATACCTCCAACTGGCATCTTAATTTTTTGTATGTGCTCCTGGTCGTAAGTTTTCAGTACCGGCCAATTAGTGTTTGCTTGCTGGGCGGATGATGAAAATATCGCACAAACCAGTACGAATATTATGGTGACAGTACTAAGTATATTCATTATTTCTATTTTTAAATTATTCTTAGATATCCTCTTCAAGAAAAGTCCAACTTCCGGGTTTTCTTACTGATAATCAAATTATTTTTTAGATTGTAATAGTACAAATCCTATCCTAAAAGCATTATCGGTATATTAACAAAAGCTATAAATTTTATAACAATCCCAACCAGGATGAATCATAACCTGTTTGTTTTGGTTCATCCTGATTGCTGGCAATATTTTATCCTGAATGAGGTTGTCCAAAATTGATAAATCATCTATTTGAAACTTACGATTTGTAAATTGTAAAATGAGTTAATATTGCTTTAGGACACACTCACTATTTATTCTGCTTTTTCTTTTGTTTCTGCTTTTCCAATACCTTTTTATGAATCCATCCCAACTCTGGATAGGGTCCAATCTCAGCTCTATATTTTTGCAGAATTTTATCCAGCTCTTTCTGTACCTCGGGATATTGTCCATATACATTAATCGTCTGGTAAGGATCCTTTTTTAGATTATACAATTGAACCGGTTGAGCATCCTCTTTTATCTTTCCATCTTCAATGTCACTATTTACTTGATGAGTAAGTTTTGTGGCAGCTGCACCACCAACATTATGAGCTGTGATGTTTGTACCTTGAAATCCTCCTTCATCTTGTGCAGCAATATAAACCCAATCGCCTTTGCGTACTGTAAGATGGCTTGGACAGTTAGGTGTTATCATCAATAAATCGCGTAATGGTTCTTTCGTTTCACCCATCAATTCAGGCAACTGGTTGATTCCATCCGGACAATCTTCTTTAGTCAATGGTCTTTCTGCGATAGCAGCAAAAGTGGCTAATAGATCTATCTGACTGATTAAGTGTTCTGATTTGCTGTTAGCCTTAATTTTTCCAGGCCATTTGGCAATAAAGGGTACACGGTGACCACCTTCCCAAGCACCAAACTTGAAACCCAATAAATCACCGTTTAGTTTATTTCCGGCTTTCCATGCGTCTTGTCCTCCATGATTTAACATTCCTCCGTTATCGCTGGTAAAAATTACCAAAGTATTATCTGCAACACCCATCTCTTTCAGAGAACTCATCACTTCTCCAACAATCCAATCCAGCTCATGAATAAAATCTCCATATCGACCACATTGGCTAGTACCTTTAAATTGAGGTGCCGGTGTAAAGGGATGATGAATATTAGTTGTAGCTAAATAAAGAAAGAAAGGTTTATCCTGATCTGCTGCATGGGTCTTTTTCATCCAATTAATGGCCTGGTCTTTCAAATGGGTTCCCACTTTTTCATCTTCATACAGCCTGTGAGCTTTTTCTGCACCCCCAATGGCTGTATATCCTCCTTTTGCAGGCCATTGTGTTACTGATTTTTTACCTAATACAAACGGATCTTCAGGATCGTAACCTACCACTGAATGATTCTCAACATACACAAAAGGAGGACCACTGTTTACCATGGGAATATAATATGCATAATCAAATCCAAGCTCTAGCGGGCCCGGTTTTAATGGTTTGTTATAATCCGGCTTATCCACTCCTAAACCCAGATGCCATTTCCCAACACAAGCAGTTGAATAACCTGCATCTTTTAATAAACTCGCAATGGTTATCTGATTTGTATCAACGCTTAATCCATCGAATCCACTTATGGCTCCCAAATAATTTCGTCGAAGGGGATAAGTGCCCGTAATGATGCCATAGCGCGAAGGTGAACATACTGCAGATGCAGAATGCGCATCGGAGAAGGAAAGACCTTCAGAAGCCAAACGGTCGATATTAGGTGTTTGCACTTTAGTGGCACCATAACAACTAAGGTCGCCATAACCTAAGTCGTCGGCATTGATTAATACAATATTTGGTAGACTTGATTCATTTTTATTAGTAGAACAACTAATAAAAATTAATGCAATCAGAATAGTTGCAAGCACTGGTAATAATTTGATTTTGTTCATTAGCTTGATATTGTTAATTATAATATTTTACAATGGCAATTCATACCATAAAAAAGTTTGTTTCTTAATTTTCAGTAAGTGCTAATGGATTTTCAATGAAAGCACAATAACATGAAGAGTATTTAGTGAGGTAACTTAACAGGAGTGCTTTCTCATTTTTATATTATTTTCATTCAGATTCTTTCTTTATATCTATCATTACTTCCTCCTGTTCACGCACTACTTTTAGTTTTAGATAAGAAGATTTGTTTTGCTTCAACACATTAAAAAATTGTTCTGTAGTGACTACTTTTTTACTGTTCAATGTTAATATCAAATCTCCCTTCTTTAAACCAGCTTTGGCTGCTTGTGAATTCTGCGCTACTTTCAATAAAGCGATACCACCATCATCTTTGGACACTCCATAAGCTGAGAATTCCATTCCTGAAAGGCCTCTAATTGTAGCTCCCATCCAATATGTTGACTTAGGAGTCGCTTTTTTGTTTTGCTTCTTTTTCTCAAGTCTGTGCAGGTCTCCTAATTCTGGAATAACAGGTGTACGTGCTATTGCTTTTAACGTCGGCTTTTTTACACCAAACTGATCCATGGGAAAATTTTTAAAACCAATATCAAAAGCCGGCGACCCTTCTTTAACCCTGAAGTCCCCATTTTTAGGGTCTACAAACATAGGGTCGGCTATAATTGAATGTTCATCCCAACCAAACTTCTTCGTTAATTCTGAGTTAAAAATAAGATTACTGTCTACCCGCTTACCAGGATTTTCTGCAGTAGGTACCCTTACACCTCTGTACTTATACATAAAAATGTTAGAGAATACCTCATCACCACTATTCGCGTACCACACGTGAGGATAAAAAGTATTATTAACGGTGATATTATTCCAGGCACGACGACGAAACCCTTCGCGGAATTTCAAACCGCCAGATAGCATCAGGTTATTGTAAATATCGTAGTTTGTAGAGCCATCGTCTAAGTCGATGTCCCAACCATGATCACATCGCCAGCGACTATTACGAATCACTGTTGTTTCGATAGCATCTAAAAATGGAAGCTTTGGATCTTTGTCGATTTCTTGCTGTGAATAAGAACGATCTTTATGCCAAAAGCGATCTCGCCCCCAAGAGTTAAACGAACCATGATCGTGCGTTTCCAGCACGGTTTCAAAAACATCGCAACGTTCGATTAAATGTCCACCCCAGGTACCTTCACTGATATTGATTCCGGCACGTGCACAATCATAAATTGAAACATCGCGTACTGTTATGTATTGCGCCATGGAAATTTGTATCCCCGCAGGCTGACGTTCTACGCGCCCTATGCCATGAATAAGGCAATCTTCCACCACTCCGTTGGCCGGATAATTGTTTGATTTAGGTCCGGGTGTTCGATCTATTCTTGATAAATCATTTATTTCGTGATATTCAAATAAAGGATCACGAACAGCGTTAGGATCACCCACAAAACAAACCCCGCTGGCACCTGTATCATGAATATGACAACCTTTGATCAAAGTATTTCGATTGTAATTATTAACAAAGACAGCATTTCCTCCAACCTGATCAAACTCCATGTCCAACAGTTGGATGTATTCTGTACCTGTAATCATAAACGAGCCTCCGCGATATATGGCCCAATCGGAACGTAATAGTTGTTCCTTGCAATCCATGAAAGTTCTAGCCGAGTGCCTGACTACAAAGCCCTGAAAGGTGATGTGTTTTACAGGAGCTTTTTCTGTTCCTTCAAACTCAACCAAACGACGCAATCGTACCACTTCAACCTTGGCTTTAGCAAGTTCTGTATCCTTTTCAGGTTTATAATACAAGATGTTGTTTTTTGCATCGTGAAACCATTCACCGGGAGCATCTAACTCTTCGAAGATATTTTCCACCATACGAAAATCGGGGTGCATTCCCATTTTCCGGTTATTTTGCCAACCGCCTTCGTAAGTAACTTCGCCATTGGCATCTTTGCCTGTAATAATGTAATGATAACCTCCCCAACGTTTACTATGCATGGCATGGATGTATCCTCCTTCGGGATTTTTCCAATTTGCAGCCCTTTCTTTAGAAAAAGCATCAGCTGCGTAACCTTGATAAGCTGCTGTTTTTTTATTAGCATCGTAATTAGGGTAACGCGCCATACGTTGGTTTTGTCCGTTAATAAACAGTTGGTCAATCTTAAGGTCTTCCGGTGTTGTAGCTTGGTAAATACCATTTTTGTATGCTTTCCAATCTAATTCCAGAAGTGTGCCACCACTGAGTACGGCACCACCTTCGTTGGTGGCTTTATAGATAACAGGATATTTCTCACCCCCTGAATCTTTCGGCTTAAAGACCAATGTTTCGGACAAATAATATACCCCATCTGCTACGTGAATGGTTACAGCTTCTTTCCCAGCATATTTTTTTGCTGCTTTTTGAGCTGCCGCGATGCTTGCAAAGGGTTTCTTTTGGGTTCCTTTGTTGTTATCGTTACCAATAGGGCTTACATAAAAGCTTTTGGCAAATATCCCATTTGCAATTAGCAATAATGCAATTATGAATTTTAACTTCATTCCTTAATCTTTTTTTTAATCAATGTTTTTGGTTCTTCTACCCATCCTGCTTTACGACTATTTTCTTTAATATCCGCTTTAAAATCTTTGATGTACTTCAATAGTTTTGCAGCAATCCCCCCATTGTCTTCCAAAACATTTTCCTTTTCAGAAATATCATTGGCAAGATTGTACAAAGCTACTGCGCTATCACCTTTAACGTGGAGTTTCCAATCGCCGGAACGTACCGCTTTAAGTGCTTCTTTTTGATGATAAAACAAAACCTCGTGCGGAGTTTTTTCCTTGCCCATTAAAACTGGTAGAATGTCTTTCCCATCAAGTACTCTGTCGGTGGGTAATTTAGCTCCTGCAATCTTTGCAAAAGTTGGTAGTATATCCATCGCTGTCATCAGCTCGTCACTAACCTGACCTCCCGAAATTTTAGCCGGCCAACGTATAATGGCTGGTTCACGAACACCACCTTCATAGGCACTTCCTTTCTTTCCTCTTAGTGGTTTTGCACTTCCTTTGGTTGGACCATTATCCGATGTAAAAAGTACAATGGTATTATCTTCAATGCCACAACGTTTTAAGACATCTAAAACCTGACCAACAGACCAGTCTATTTCATTAATCACGTATTTATAAAGCTTATCACGAGCTGCATAATCGATATAGTTTTCTTCCTTTTCCAGTTTTTCTTTGACTGCATCAGAAGCCTCGTCTCTGAATTCTTCCGACACATAAAGAGGACGATGAGGTGCCGGGTGAGGAATATAAAGGAAGAATGGCTGATCCTTATTCTCTTCAATAAAACGTACTGAATGCTCAGTAAGTCGTCTGGTGATATGATCACAGTCGGGATTCTCTTCGATCACCTGCTCACCTTCTAAAAGTGGCAATGGTGAGAAATCATATTTTTTATTGTTCTGATGATAAGGGCATATATCGTAACTATATGGCAGACCGAAAAAATCGTCAAAGCCTTGTCGTGTAGGCAAAAATTCCGGCTGATCGCCCAAGTGCCATTTGCCAAACATACCCGTTTTGTAGCCTACAGATTTTAATACTTCTGCAATGGTAACCTCATCTGGATGCAGCCCTTTTCTGTCACCATCGAGCAATACCGGAAAACCATCACCTACAGCCATATTGTTACGAACTGGATATGAACCCGTCATTAAAGCAGCACGTGATGGCGTACAAAGCGATGCTGCCATATAAAAGCTGGTCATCTTAATGCCGTCTGTCGCCATCTTGTCAAGGTTCGGCGATTGAATGGTTTGAGAGCCAAAACATCCTAAATCCTGATAACCTTGATCATCAGTAAAGATGATGACGAAATTTGGCTTTTTATCTTTTTTTTTCTTTATAGCACAAGAGCACAATAAAGAAACACATCCTAATATTATGAATAATCTCATCAAATACTCTTTTATTAATTACCTGTCCAAAACATTGACTCCCCTTTCTGTAAATAAAGAACCTCGCTTAACTTACCATTGTAATAGATTTTAAAATCACCATCTTGAATAGCTCGAATTGTTGCCTGAACCAATTTTCCCTCTTTCCATTCTATATCAACCTCCATGTTGCCTCGTGCCCTTAATCCTTTGATACTACCATTTGGCCAGGCTGCCGGAAGTGCTGGCAACAAGTTTATCTTACCGTCATGACTTTGCATCAACATTTCCGTGATACCCGAAACCAAACCGAAATTCCCATCAATCTGGAAAGGAGGATGAACATCCAGTAAGTTTGGCAGAGTCGATTTTTGCTGCAAGGCTATAATATTCTCATGTGCTTTTTCAGCTTCTAACAAGCGAGCCCAAAAATTAATAATCCAGGCACGGCTCCATCCTGTATGTCCTCCACCATTAGCTAAACGATATTCAATGGTTTTTTTGGCTGCATCGAATAATTCAGGTGTTCTTTCCTTCGAAATCTGATTTGATGGATGTAGTGCATACAAATGAGAAATGTGGCGATGCCCGGGATAAGGTTCTTCAAATTCTTCCATCCACTCCATTAAACGCCCATCGCTACCAATTTGTAGTGGCTGAATTCTCTCTATCTGACTTCGCAGTGTATCGCTAAATTCCTTGTCGATACCTAATATCTCTGCTGAAGCAATGCAATTGCGATATAATTCAAGAATGATGGCTCTGTCCATGGTACAACCATACGATACAGTTGCCACTTTCCCATCTGGAGTAAAAAAGTTATTTTCCGGAGAAACAGAAGGAGAAGTTACCAACATACCAGTTTTGGGATGAGGAATCATAAAATCTACAAAAAACTGAGCTGCTTCTTTCATTATTGGGTATGCATGCTCTGCCAGATATTCTTTGTCCTCTGTATATTCGTAATGCGTATAAAGATGCTGACAACACCAGGCTGCTCCCATAGGCCACATGCCATAACGAGCCCTTCCAAAGGCTGCTGTCATATTCCATGCATCACTGGTGTGATGTGCCACAAAACCACCGCAACCGTAGGCTTCACGTGCTGTAATTCGCCCCATTTCACAAAGGTCTCCAATAAATTTTAAGAATGGTTCATGACATTCAGCAAGATTAGTCATTTCTGCCATCCAGTAATTCATTTGGATATTAATATTGATATGATAATCTGAGTTCCAGGGAGGTTTAAAGCCATTCACCCAAATACCCTGCAAATTGGCAGGCATGGTTCCGGGGCGAGAACTGCTGATCAGTAAATATCTACCAAACTGATATTGTAGCTGGGTCAAGTAATTGTCAACAATACTTTCCGTTTTTACCTTTTCAAGTCTTTTATCAGTAGGTAAATCTTCGCAATAGTTTTCAGAAATGGAAAAGTCCAATCGTTTAAATAAAGTACGATAATCATTTACATGTTCTTTACGAAGATCATTGTAATCTAAGGCAAGTACATTTTTCAGATTATCCTCGCAGATCTTCTCGGATTCGCCACCACGGTAATCGCTGGCTGCAACAATGCGAACAATTAATTCATCAGCATTTGTAATAACGATTTTTCCATTCTTAGCTTCTGACTTTCCTCCCAGGGTTTCAAAATGAATAGTTGAATGAAACTTCACTCCCATCCCGTTCCCAACATGTTCAGAGAAGTGAATACTGTTATCGCTTACATCGATTTTTGTTTTTTGATTACGTTTTATTGAAGCAGACAGGTTTATTGCTCCTTTTATATCTGCCGAATATTTAATGACCATAGCCTGGCCAGGAAAACTTGAAAAGAATTCTCTCTTGTATGTTATGCCATCCTTTTCAAATTGGGTGGTTTGTATAGCATTATTCAGATCCAATTCACGACGAAAGTTTACCACACTATCAAACCCCTGGCGTTCCACAAAGAAGTTGGCCAACATTTGGTTGGTCATGGTTCCTGTAGGAAAACGTTTTGCCAAAAGGTTTTTCGTAAGGAATTCTTCGGCTTCCACATATTTACCTTCGAACACCATTTGCTGAATCTTTTTGATCGCATCTGGTCCGGCATTTTTGTTGTCGCGATCATATCTTTTTTCACCTGTCCAGATGGTTTCTTCGTTTAAACATATCTTCTCTTGTGCAGGTGTTCCATAAACCATGGCACCCAAGCTACCATTACCAATCGGTAAACCTTCGTTCCATTTTTGGGTGGGCTGTTCGAACCAGATTTTTAACGGTTGATCTTTTATAGATGTATCGGTTAATGAACACCCCACAAAAGAGATAACAATAAATAAAAGTGCTGGTATATGTAAAATGAATTTCATGACCGTATTTTTTATTTACCAGAAATAATATACTTCTGGTTAGTATTTGATTTAATCATTTCTCCTCGCCACAATCCATTCTCAAGCTTTGTAAACTCAAAATTATCAGATCTTGGCTCTTTATTATCTGACCATATCAAAATTGGACCTTCTTCTACTAGTTCTAAAGAGATGGTTTTCTGATCTAGTGCAAGTAATTTGTAAGTAGCAGCTGATAAATATTTATCAGGTCTTCCAATTACAGACCATCCATGCTGAATTGGACTTAGCTGGAATAACCTTTCTTTTCTTGAAGCTAAGGTGAATTGATAATCATCTTTTAAAACACTCACAGAACCTTCATAATGATCATATAATAGGATTCCTTCTTCGGGTATATTCCAAAGTCCCTTGTAGGGCTGTATCATTCCAGCGGCAAATGGGTAATCTTTAAACGAAACAAAAGAGTTCACTTCTTTATCGTCCTGACTTAAATTTGCGGCCATAATAACAGCACATTTATTTTCAAGCGGAGCAATTACCCTAAATGCTTTACCATCGAAATAAGGATCCTGCATTAAGCTTTCAGGCAAGGGTACTCCTGGTGCCAAAGTCCCTAAGATACGTCCATGTTTATAAGTCAATGGTTTCAATACAGTATCATCGATATTTTGAGGTTCATCAGATAAATAAATTGGCCCACCTGAAACAGCCCGTGCAACAGCCATTAATCGTGCAGATGTTTTATGATTGGCAAAAAACATATCCTGGTCGAGCCAATGTGTATGCCCCAACCAAAATGCATTGGCAAAGTTTTGCACCAGGGTAAGATCCAAACGGTCAGTAGTAATTTTGTAGTCAATACTCGATCGTATTAAGGCGCTGTATTTATGGTTAAACACATTGAAATTTTGCTGGGCAATACAATTTAGTAAATGTAGTCCTTTGGCCTTACAATTTTCTTCTAAGGCTATATTGTTATAGTGAACACCCAGAATAGCATTTTCGGAACCTGTGTTATAAAGAAAATTATCTGACTGAAAATCAACCTTAATCATATCGAACCCGTTACCTTTTGTATTTGCTGTCATTTCATTGTAAAAAGCATGGGATGCTTCATATGAAATCTTGGGCATGAACTTTGGATTCTTGTTATTTTTGTCACGCATCACCAAATGTTCCTTTAAATGCGACATGGTATGATCTGGTGAAACTCCACTCCAATAACCATTAAAATTACGCCATATCCCCATCCATTTTATCTTATCATCTTTTTGACTAATGATTGGCGCCCATCCATTGGGAAATTTATTTTTATCTACACCAAACGATATCAATTGACTTTTCTTTGCATCTAAATAACCATCATCTACAAGTACCCAGCGAAAAGGAATATCGCTTAATTTAATCTCTTTTATGGCATCCAAAATAATTTCTTCGCTGATATTTTTTTTATAATGCTCCCACGAACACCATCCCAAATATTTATAAGGTTCAGCGTATTTTTTATTTTCTCTCCAATTAATATTGTCTTTTATTTCTTCATTTGTCATGGCCTTTTCCCATACCATTCTGGCAGCTTCATACGGATTTTCAGATTGTGCATAACTTATCAATGGAACAGATACCTCTTCTGTTCTTGTGCCATAAGTAGCCATGGTTAGGTATATGTTATTGTTGCGAATACTAAAAGTATTTCCTATACGATCGGAAACAAGGGGCAGCAATGCTAAATATTCACCATTATCTTTTTTGAGCATCATAAAAGCGCCAAGATTCATGTTGTCGTCCATTCGGGGCTTTCGTTTCACAAAAGAATCCAATTGGGAAATGTTACTAAACCAGACTGGTTCAACCCGGTTTCCTGCTGCTAGTTTTGCAGAAAAGGGACGGTAATAAATTCCTTTTTTAAATTCCGGTAACTTCAGGATTATTTCAGCTATAATTCCATTAGAATCCGGTACTAATTCTTGCTTCATTAGCCCCAATTGCCCGTTTTCACTTAAGTTGGAAAGTTCTATTGATTCAGGAATTACTTCCATCAGATTTTTTTGCTTCTTAAGCTGTGAATGTTTTACACAAGAAGTTATAAGCAAAACACTGAAAATAAGTAGATTTATCTTATACATATTAAACTTGAAGTTTGTTATTTAATCATTCGTCCAGGTCATGGTTTCACCTTTCTTTAAGAAAGTAACCTGGCTAAGTTTACCGTTATAATACATTCTGAATTGACCATTCTTCGTTGAGCGGATGGTTGCCATTTTCAAAGTTCCATTTTCCCATTCCATATCCACCTCAAAACCACCTCGTGCTCGCAACCCTTTTATTTTACCATTAGGCCAGGCTGAAGGTAAAGCAGGCAATAAGTGTAAAATATAAGGTGCTTCTGCCAAAGCTTCATCCGGAACTACCGGCAGAAAATGATTTCTTGTTTCTGTATCTTTTTGGTAAGCTACAAAAGCTGCTTTTTCAATGGATTTTGCCTTATTATTGGCACTTCGGAGGTGACTTTGCAATAACATTTCACAAACGCCTGCTGTTCCACCAAAATTGCCATCAATTTGAAATGGAGGGTGAAAATCGAACAGGTTTGGGTATGCACGTTTTGACGTTAAGAATTGGTAAAACTGATGTGCTTTGTCTCCATTATGCAGACGTGCCCAAAAACAAGTTTTCCAGGCCGTACTCCATCCGGTAGAAATATCTCCTCGATGCTTCATTGTAATAAGAGCAGCATCTGCAATTTCTTTTGTGGTTAGTGGAGAAAAGTCTCGTCCGGGATGCAATCCTATCAAATGAGAAATATGTCGGTGATGATCATCGGGTCTGTCCCAATCTTCAGGCCATTCTTGTAGTTGACCGTATTGACCAATTTTTTGCGGACATAACTTTGGGATAATCTTTTGTAATGTTTTACGAAAATCTTTATCACAACCTAAAACTGTTGAAGCTTCTATGCAATCGGTAAATAAGTTTAGTACCAACTGTTGATCATACTGTGCTCCATAGGTTTGCTTATTCAATTTACCATGTTCTTTAGGCAAGTAAACATTCTCCGGCGACCAGGTGGGATATACAACCAATGTTCCATCTTTCCAAGGATCAAGAAACTCCACATAAAATTCAGCTGCCCCTTTAATAATAGGGTATATTTCCTTTAAATAGTCCATATCCTGATTAAAGGCATAGTGGTCGAACAAATTCTGACAAAGCCATGCTCCTGACTGCTGCATTCTGCGTCCATGCATATTTGGAGCTGTAAAACCAAAAACATTTCCATTAAGTCCGGCACTCCAACCATTCTGAACCCCAAAGGCTTCTTTGGCAACATACTCACCTGATTGTGCAAGAATCTTTAACCATTCTTTATATGGAGTAAAAGAACCAGGAAGATTAGCTGTTTCAACCATCCAATAGTTCATTGCCACATTAATGTCGTTATGGTAATCACAGTTCCAGGCAGGTTTTAGATTTCCGTTCCATAGCCCCTGAAGATTAGATGGTACAGGTGCATTGCGTGAACAAGATAATTGCAAATATCGAGAATAGTTAAAATAAAGGTTCTCCAACTCAATTGAAGCACCATTTTTAACCAGCCTATCTGTTGTAAGTCCTGTAGGATTATACTCAAGTTTCAACTGACAGCGATCCATAAGAGCTGTAACATCATGGGCATGCTGTTCTTTGAGTTTTTCATAACCTGTTTTAATGGCTATTTCTATTGCTTTTTTACTATCAGCCTCATAATCGCCTCCTTTAAATGAGGGATAAACAGGCAGGTAATCCGAATAAGCCGATAAGTATATGACAACATTGCTTGCTCCAGTTAGCTTAAATGAACCATCCTCTTGAGCCAACAACTTACCATCTTGTACATCAATATGTACTAATTGCTGATAATGAATATTATCCTTTACCATAGGAACTTCACCTTTTAGAGTGATGGTGTTACCATTTGCTTCTATTGTTTTTATTTTGTGTAAAGTACTAACCTTTATGTTCAGGTTGAGTTTTGCCTTTTCAGCAGTGTACCTGACTACAATAATATCGTTAGGATGACTGCAAAAATATTCACGTGTATAACGAGCATTTCCTATATTATAAATTACAGTACCAATTCCTGTTTTTACATTTAATGAACGCTTATAATCAGACACCTCCTCTGGCTGATGACCAGTTGAAATAAACAAATCAGTAAAAGGGGCATAGTTTCCTAATGGTTGAGTTGAGCTCAGGTACCTGGTAGACATAGCCTCCATACTATTTTCGCCCGTTCCATAATTACCTTGTCTGTATGCATCTCTTACTTTTTCAATATTTTTGTAGCCTTCCGGTTTTACGCCAGATTGTGCCTTCTCATCAAGTCCACGCTTGCTGTTCATCCACAGAGTAATATCATTTATTAATAGATGTTCCTCTTCAATTCCCCCTGAAAACATAGCTCCAAGACGGCCATTTCCCAAAGGTAAAGCTTCTTGCATGTAACCAGATTTTTTATAGTCGGCTCTTTGTTCATGCGAATATTTACTCGCCGGCTTATCGTAGCTTAGCAGAAACTGTGCATTTACTTGTAAAGCAATACAGGCTAACAATATTGTCCAAATAATATTTTTCATTTACTTGAATTTATTTCAAATGGTCCAATGGGTTTTACTTTTTTTGAGCAGGAGCTTCCACCCCTGCCAAAAAATTATCAAATGCTTCACTGGCGTCCATAGGATCATCCATCTCTTTTTGTAATTCCTGAAATTGTGTGAATAGCTGTTTCATTAACCTGACGTTTTTCTTACTTTTTGTTTCAGCCAGGTCGTGCATTTCCATAGGATCATTTACAATATCATATAAACGTACCATATTGGCTGTGGGATAAATGATCATTTTATACCTATCAGTCCGGATCATTCGTTGATAATTGAAATAGGCTCCGTAAATAGCACCGTAATCACTTTCCTTTCTTTCTCCTTTTGCTAATGGCAACAAGCTATGAAAATCAACCGTTTTAGGTTTTTCCATTCCTGCCAATTCGATCGTTGTAGCCATAATATCCTGCAAGTATACCGGAGCATCAACAACTTTACCCGGTTCAATACCTTTGCCCTTAATAATCAACGGTACGCGCATACTACAATCATACATGTTTTGCTTCCCTAAAAATCCATGTTCTCCAACTGCCAAACCATGATCGGCAGTAAAGAATATGTACGTATTATCAGCTTTACCAGAGGCTTCCAAAGCATGGAGAATACGGCCGATTTGTTCATCCATGTGGGTGATTATTGCATAGTATTCCTGGCGGTTCTGTTTTATTGAATATTCTGTTCTTGGGAAAGGTGCCAGTTTTTCATCACGAAGTCCACGTCCAGCCCCTGCATGTTTATTGTATGGATATTCAGGAAGAAAATTTTCTGGTACATTAATCTCTTCAACAGGGTACATATCAACAAAGCGCTTGGGCGACTGCCTTGGGTCATGTGGGGCATTAAAGCCCAGATACATAAAAAATGGTTGATCGTTATCTTTTGCTTGCTCTAAAAAAGCAATTCCATCATCAGCAAGCACCTCGCTCCAGTGTTTTCCACCTTGCCAATAACCCCCCAGGCTTTCATCATAAGGTGACCAGGTATCCGGTGTCTCTTCTTTAAAGCTACGTTCGTAACGTTTTTGGGTTTGCTTCGGCATTCCTGCCCGAATGTTCACAGTATGATCAAAAATTGCGGTAGCATCTTTCTTTACATGCCATTTACCAGCCAAATAGGTGTCGTACCCGGCTTGTTTCATATATTCAGACCAATAAGCTTCCGGTTCTTTGAGTGCAGTATTTGTTTTACTTTTTTTTGCATAATCTGCTGCGGTCCATATAAAGTAACCGGTATTTAACATTGTTCTACTGGCTATACAAACAGCAGGAGCAAATGACCCCATATTAAACGAATGAGAAAACCTCACCCCCTGTTCGGCCAAGCGGTCAAGGTTAGGAGTTTTCACCGGGCAATCATCCAACATTCCCAAGGTGGTATAGGTTTGATCATCAGCAAAAATAAACAAGATGTTTGGTTTAGCTTGCGCCACCAATTGTAACATATTACAGCTTAACAAAAAAAGTGTTATAACTATTAAACGTCTTGTGGAGCTCGATTTGTGAAATAGTTTCATATACTATATTTTCTTTTATTTGCCTTATGCCCGTCTGTCAAACGGACAGGGAACACCCAAATAATTTTGATCAGCCACTTATGTTTATTGCATGATCATTTCTTTTCGCAAGGATATTATTTAATAGTATTCTTTTATGTACTTTTGAGACAATCCCATTAATTATATTGGCCTTATCCACATACAATGTCCACCTCCAGGAGCCATTACTGCATTTACAATATCTCCTTTTTTTACTTTTCCTTTTCTTATTTGATAAGCTTCAGGATTCGTTTTACAGTGAGTATCTTTGGTGTCTTCGTAATAGGTTATATCGTACTCTTTTCCTTCCTCAAGGAAATCTAGATTAATATCAAGGGTTCCACCCTTTTGGCTATAAACACTTCCAATAAACCATTCCTCTCCATGTCGCCTTGCCGTAGAGATATATTCACCAATATTTGAATGCAGAATGCGACTTTCATCCCATTTACCAACAGGCATCTTTTGTATAAATTCAAATAAATCAGCTTTGGCTGCATAAGCCTCTGGTGCATCAGGAATACAAACCAAACCACTGAAAATAATAAGAGTACGGGCTGCTTCGGAACACACTGTTGATAAATAAGAATGCTTTTTTCGTGGACCTTTCTGCCTCAAACCGGCATTAATCCCACTCAAATCAAAATTTCCGTTATTCATATCCAACGGACCTGTGATAGCATTAATCAAAGCCATTTTTATAAAGGCCTCAGGAGTAAAAGCTCTTCGGGAATCTTGTTGCGCATGACAATATTCACGTGTTATGGCATTAGGGTATGTACGACGTATCCCTGTAAAAGGAACAGGTCCATCATGAAAATCAATTAATAACTGACTTTGTGCACTCATTTGAATGGCTTCTCGTGAAAAATCCACATTGCCACCCATAAAGCCATATTTTATACCTTTCATTCCCAATGACTGGTAATACGGGAAAAGCTCTTCATCACCATATTCGCCATGTTTTCTATCGTAATACAGTATTAATTCTACTTCTTTTTCAGCTGCATAATTAATCACCTTCTGCAAATCCAATTTATCAGATAACTCAAAATGTCCTTTAGAAGCATGTTTATACCATGAATCGTCGATTAGAAAATAATCAATGCCATATTCAGCAGCAAAGTCAATAAATCTATAGTAGCTCTGATTATCGATACCATACACAAATCCATCAGCAGCAGTGTAACCATGAACACGCCAGTCCCATAATGTTTTTCCGGGTTTGATCCAGTCCGTATTTTCCAATTTACATGGCGTTGCCAAATTTACAGGAACAGTATTGACTACCAAATCACCAGCCGTATCACCAAATAAAATCACTCTCCAAGGACTGATCCACTTATCTTCATTTAGTTTAGCTTTATTAGATGAAATCATCTTTCCATCTACATCACTTGTGGTAAGTTGCATTTTCCCAATGCCTTTGGCGGCATATAAATCTGATTCCAAAAGAGCCATATATGATTGACTGGAAGACTCAACAACCAATGGAAGACTGATTCTACCTTTCTTTTTCTGTTGCAAAAATTCACTTACTTCTTCATAGTTAGCAGGTCCAAAAGGGGTTGTCTCACCCTTTGTAAAATAGTAATTGCTCCCTGATGGTAAAGCATATTCACATTTAAATACAGCTTCACCTGGCTTTTTACCTTCATCAAGTACAAAACGAAAAGCTATTCCCTGATTATATGCCCTGGCCAAAAGTTTACCTGTAACATTATTACACTCTATATTTAATTGTAGTTCTTTATAATTGTCACGTATGTTACTTTGTTGTCCCCAAACCGGATTCCAGGTAGTATCATTTTCAACTTCAAAAGCTTCATTTACCTTTACTACAGCATCTGGAAATATTTCCAATTCGGACAGACCAATTACTTCTTTCTCTTTACTATGTGCAAAGTATTTCAGCTCATCATCTACTATTTTAATATGTAGAGAAAGATTACCATCTGGTGAACTTAAGTCAAAATTATCCAGTGGTTTATTGCATGAAACCAAACTGACAATCAAGAATATAAAAAATATATTTTTCTGATACATAGTCGTTTACTATTTTGAAGTTTTTAATTCAATGCCTTGTATAAAGGGTAATTCCCCTTTCTTCCTGTTTGCCTTTCCAATCTTAACACCCCACTCAGGCATCTCTCCTTTTTCACTCCCGGTAAATGCTTCGGGACGATAAGCTCCGGCAGCCGTTGGACTATTTACCACATCATGCGTTTTGGTAAAATGAATACCATCTTCGGCATATTGAATTGTATTTGTGATGTAATCCGGTCCGGTTGTGCCAATCATGGCTGCTACACCTTTACCCTGTGGCCATACAAATACTTCGTGGTTACCTTGAATAATCGGATTTTCCTTATGCTTGATATATGGACCCTGAGGGTGCTCTGCAATTGCTACACCCATTTTTGTTTCACGAGGACTTTTTCCTAACTGACGACCTTTATAATAAAACCAATACTTTCCATCTTTTATTAGCAAACAAGCATCATCTATTAAATGACTATCAAAATCATCCGGATTGTCACTATTTCTTAGAATTGGGTTGTTGGGCATGCGTTCCCATGGTCCGTCTGGAGAATCAGATACAGCCAGTCCTATTTTGGAATCAGGACTATACGGTTGTTTAAATTTCCTGGAAACACCGGTATAAAACAACCAGTATTTTCCTTCTGCAACAAGAATATTTGGAGTAAAAACACTTTCCCCTTCCCAGGTTCCGGGTTTTCCTTTAGCAAGAGCCATTCCCTTTTCTGTCCAGGTCTTTCCATCTGTAGAAGTGGCATACCACACTGTTGCATCGTATCCTGACGAAATTAAACCTTTAGAATACCACACATAATACAAATCGCCAACCTTGATGATATCACTAGGATCCCTGCGCATTATACCTTGTTCCAGGCCAATCCCTTTCATATTAAAATCAGTGACAGTAACCGTTTTTACTTGCTTTTGACATGATACGGTAACCGATAATAATAAAAAACCAATTACAAATAGTTTACTTAGAATATTCATCTGTTTAAAATTTTTGTCTTTAAAAAATGTGCCAAAAATTTCTGCACATTCAGGAACTCTCATTAACTTCTTTAATCATCCTCCTGTATGTACTTTATGATTAATAAAGTTAATGGTCGTTTCATATCTGTTTAAAATTCTTTTTCCATTTGCCATTACCTGTCCCATCCAAACAGATGAAACGTTATTGTTTATTTAAAATCTTCGTTCGCTTGCGGTATTTCTGCATCCACTTTTTGTTGCCATTTTTTCAGCTTCTTCAAAAGTTCATCACGTTTTTCCGGATATTGTGACGAAAGATTATTTTCTTCACCAACATCATTCTTTAAATTAAACAGATAAACTTTTTCAGTTTCAAACTCATTGATCAACTTCCAGTCTCCCTTACGGATAACCGCCCCCATTGAAAGACCTTCCTTACGGTGGTGAGGAAAATGCCAGTAAATTGCCCTATCCTGAAAACCCTTTTTCCTTTTTAATAAGGGAAGTAAGCTTTCACCTTCCACTTCAGGATAATTTGAAGGAGCGATTCCTGCTAACTCCAAAAAAGTTGGAAAGAAATCAACTGAAGTAACTGGCACATCACAAGTACTTGCCTGTTTTACTTTCTTTGGCCAACTAACAATCATTGGCACCCTGATTCCTCCTTCGTATAAAGTTCCTTTTTTTCCTTTTAAAGGTGGATTGCCCCATAAACCGCCATTATCTGAATAGAAAAACACAATGGTATTATCCAATAAATTCAGCTCTTTCAACTTGGCCATAACTTTCCCTACGTTTTGGTCAAGCTTTTCAATCATAGCAAAGTATTTGTTGCCGTTATATTTTTCTACATTTTCAACAGGTGCTGCCAAAGGAGTATGAACCGTGTAAGTGGCCAGATTTAAAAAGAAAGGTTTCTCTTTATTCTGCTCTAAGAATTTAACCGCTTCATCGCCTAACCTGTCTGTTAAATACTCGCCTTCCTTTCTATCCTGAATGGTTCCGTTTTTATAGGGATCAAAATAGCTTTTAGGCTGACCATACGCACACCCTCCAATATTGATATCGAAACCTTGTTTATCAGGATGATATGCGCTGTTAATTATGCCATCTTTAGAGTAAGCAGAACCTTCGCCACCCAAATGCCATTTACCAAGATAACCGGTTGCATAACCTTGTTCTTTTAATACTTCGGCAAAAGTGATTTCCTCATTAGGCAAATGATCCAGAAAATAGGCCTCTTTTAACTTTTTCCCTTTGCTGAGTTTATTTAAATACTTCTCCATTCCCATTCCCGGAATATGACAAGTCAGTTTTAAAGTAGCAGGATATTTTCCGGTCATTATACTTGCCCTGGTAGGTGAACATACCGGAGCTGCCGCATAAGCATCTGTAAAAACCATTCCGCTTTTTGCCAACAAATCAATATTGGGAGTATTAATTTGAGGTTTTTGGTTCATATAGCCCACATCCGAATAGCCAAGGTCGTCGACCACAATAAAAAGGATGTTGGGTAAATCAGCTTCCTTTTTTGCCTGACAAAAAGGAAGCACTAAAAAAATGAATATAATTGATATAAAAACTCTTTGCATTTAGATTGTTATTAATTAATAATAGATTTAATTTGCCACCATCCCTCCATTCCTTCATTTTCCTGAGTTGCTCCCGGGGTACTTCTTCCATCAAGAATAATCTTTTTTAGGGCTGCTTTAAGATCAGCCGCTTTTTCCGGGTATTGAGCTATCACATTTTTTGTTTCAGCAATATCGTTTTTAAGATTATAAAGCTGAAGGTTTGGTAGTTCCAGTTTTTCATTCTTAATATCCTGTTTTCTAGGATAACTCCATCCTCCAGAACCCTGACATACACAAAGTTTCCAATCGCCCTGCCTAATAGCAAATGAACCGTCTATGGAATGATGAATGGTATATTCACGTATATCGGTATCCTTTTCACCCACAATAAGTGGTAACATACTATAACTATCTTCTGCCTCAGCATCTTTGATTTTATAGCCGGTCAATTCTGCGCATGTAGCAAAAAAGTCGGTAGTACATATGGTTTTATCAGAGCTGGCATTATTTAATGCTTTTGCCGGCCACTCTACTATAAAAGGAACATGGTGTCCACCTTCAAAAATATCTGATTTTGTTCCTCTGAATGTATAGCTGGGATCATGGTCTACTTTTGCCAGTTCTTCAAAATCGGCCTTGGGCGAACATCCGTTATCACTGGTAAATACTACCATTGTATTTTCTGAAATACCTTGTTGTTTTAATGTTTCCCTTATCTGACGAATAACATCATCTACCTGCATAACAAAATCACCATACATGTTTGTATTACTTTTTCCTAAAAACTCTGTAGTAGGCAAAATAGGTGTATGTGGAGCCGGAAGTGGAAAATATAAGAAGAATGGTGATTCTCCATTGGCTTTTTTATTAATGTATTGCTTGGCTTTATCCGTTAAATCCTGCAGAATATGGGCATGTACAAAATCATCTGAAGTAAGCCCTTTTCTCCAAATTCCCTTTTCATCAACAGAAACAGTGGTTTTGGTTGGTACCATTGTTGGCTTATCGTTTTCTACAAATACATATGGTGCCATATCCAACGATCCGCAAAATCCAAATGAATAATCAAAGCCATGTGTTGACGGGCCATTTTTTATGGACTTGCTAAAGTCTACTTTTGGTTTAGCATTTAATTTATTGAGTTTCTGATCTGTTTCGTCATTTTCAAAGGCCCAATCCCATCCCAAATGCCACTTACCAATATAAGCGGTTGTATATCCTTTTGCTTTTAGTATATCGGCAACAGTAGTACGATCCGGTGTTATTAACGATTTGGAATACCCACTTAACACTGAGCTTTTTAGTGTACTACGCCAATTATAGCGCCCGGTTAAAATTCCATATCTGGTGGGCGTACAAACAGCTGAAGACGTATGCGCATCGGTAAACATAATGCCATTTGAAGCCATCTGATCCATACTAGGAGTAGGTATTTTACCTTCCGGGTTAAAACATTGTACATCACCATAACCCAAATCATCTGCCAGAATATAAATAATATTAGGCTTTTGGGCGTTAGCTTTTTTTCCTTTTGCTGATAAAGTATCGTTACCAATAACTGTAAAAAGTGTTACTAAAATTATTAAAAAGGTACTCCTCATTTTATATAAAATTATTCGTTTATTTTTCTTAGATGAAGCTAGAAAAGCTTAATCACATTAATTATTGATTGTATTTCTCTTACTATACATTATTATTCATTACAGCATAAACTAAATCATTACAATAGTACATCTATTGTAAAAAATCGATTGCCTGAATACTAACAAAAGCTGCAAATATTGTAACAACTCATACTTATTAAGCCTACCATTCTCTATTTTAATTCCTGCAATGACACAAGAATTATATCTCATATTATTTAAATGATTTGTCACAATCTCAATTAAAATAACAAGATAAATTAGTGCTAATAAAAAATCTTTGAATTAGCTATGAATACGAAGTATAATTCTTCACTTCAATGAGAATATGCAACAATTACATTGTAATATTTTTCTATAAATTTTAAAATCTACTATTATGAAAGGAATTTTATCTCTAATCACTTTATTAACTGCATTTACTTTATGCATTCACGCACAAACAAAAAACTACTATGTAGAAACAACAGGAAGCGATACAAATGATGGTTTAACAGTTGGCAATGCACTAGCTACTGTCAGTTCTGCTATTACTAAAATTCACGCTGATTTTGCAGGTGGAGTTAATACCGATTACACTATTAATATAGGAGAAGGCATGTTTAGTGCTGCCAATATTATAATTGTGAACAACAGTTCGGCTTTTACACTAAATATTGTTGGTGCAGGAGCTAACAAAACAACGCTTACTGCCCAAACATCAGACTTAGTGACCGTTCCAAACATGTATCTTTTTAAACAATTTAATGCTACCAACTCCAATGTAAGCATTAATTTGAGCAAACTAAAAGTTTCTAATTATGGATTTTTAACCAACAATTACGGGGCTATATTTTATAATGGTGACGCCAGTGCACTGAATGTAAATTTTTCAATGGACCAATGTATTGTAGAAAAAATCACAAGTAATTTGGGTGGAATCTACTTTACAAATCAAGCGACTACCACTTTTACATTAACAAACTCGTACTTAACTGACGTACTAACCCTTAATCATAACAACAGATTCCACTCTACTATTTATGTATCAGCTGGTAAAACAGAAGTTAATAACTGTGTTTTTAACAACTTTACGCAAGATCACAACAGTTCAACACAACAAATTAAAACCAAGTGGGGAACTATCCTATCTGGTGTTCAAGGAAAAACAGCTACAGATGCTACCGAAATTATTTTCGTCAACAATACTATTGTTAATGATAATGCCATAAATATGGAAAATACATGGTACGATAAATCTTCGGTATGGTTTATTAACGCAACAGAAACAGCAACAAGTCCAAAACTCACCATTGCCAATAACCTTTTCATCACCGACATGAAAGATTTCACCGGAACTGTAGGAACGGCCGACGGTAGTTTTTATGCAACAAAGATTTATCGTTCAATAACAATCTCTCAGTCAGTAGCTGATGGTACTGCTCCTATAACTTGGTTAGCATCAAGTAATAATGTAATGATGTCGCAAGTTGATTTTCCTGAAACAGGCAATACTATTGATGAGAGCCTTACATATACTTCTGCCGAAATTGATTTTGAAATGGATGGTGATCTTCCTAAAGTGTTGACTGCTGTAAATGGTCTTAACTATGTAAAAGCAAGCGGAACAGCAATTATTGAGAATGGTTTAGCTTCTGTTGCTCCAACATACGATATTACAGGTAATACTCGTAGTAGTAACCCTTGGATTGGGGCTTATGATGCTGGTTCAAGTACCGACTTCACATCGAATATAGCTTCTGAGATTAGTCTTTATCCAAATCCGGCTAAAGATGTAATATATGTTAAAGGAGAAATAGCACAGTTGGGTATATATGATCTTACTGGTGGGTTAGTGGCTTCTTATCTGGTAGTAAACAACCAAATAAATATAAGCGGACTATCATGCGGCATCTATATTGTAAATGGCATCAATGCTAACGGTGAAAGTATTCACACCACTAAGTTGATTAAAGAGTAAAAAAACATTTATTAAAAAAAAGGCCAATTCATTAATGTGAGTTGGCCTTTACTGTATTAGAGCACTACTTTTGAAGTGCAGTAACTACATTTCTAAAAGAAAAATATTTCTAATTTTATGGTCGCAATTAATCATGAATTAAAACGCTTTGTAAATGACCAGTAAGCTCTCTTTGATACTTATTTTATTTTCTGTTTTAATATCCCATCTTAAGCTACACGGCCAGGGTATTTATTTTGAGCAAATACAACATGCGGGAATTCATCAGGATGGAATTTTTGATATTACGCAAGACAACAATGGTTTTTTATGGTTGGCCACTCACAAAGGATTAGTCCGGTATGATGGTATAAACACAGTAGCTTACGAACATTTATACGATAAACAACATTTAACACCCTGCGATAAAGTATTTCAATTGTGTGTAGATAAAGCCAATGATATTTTAGCGATTACTGCAACTGGGTTATGCAAATACAATCGGCGTAAGGACAGATTTCAACGTATTCCTCATCAGGCTATTAATAACCAATCAAAAATATGTCACACAAATTCAAATAATGTACTTATCACATCTTCTTCAGGTATTTTATGCCTTAAAGAAAACAATGAAATTAAAGATGTTGTTATAGCCAATCATAATTTTTTTCCATACGGGGAAAGAATAAGAACAATTTTTCATGTAAAAGATTCATTATTTTTTGTTGCTGCAGAAAAGGGGGGGATTGGAATAGCACGATACGATCAAAACCGAAATATATTTAAAATTATCTCGTATTCAGATAGATCTTCTGTGTGCAACACCGCTACCAAGGTTTCTGATTCATTGTTCTGGCTTGGATTTTCGAACAAAGTAAGTCGCATTAAACTAAAGAAAACAGATGAACCAGGCTCGTTAAAAAGTTGGGTAATGCAAGAAGAATATTCTCTGCAGCTAAATAATGTTACAGATATAGTTGCAGCGTCTAACAAAAACATTTATGTATCAACGGTTGCTAATGGTTTGCTTGAAATTAATGATACCACAAGGGATGTTAGGAGATACTTACAAAATGAGAAAAACAACAGTTTAAAATGGAATACGTTATTGTGCTTGTACGAAGATAAAACCAATGTTATATGGATTGGAAAGGGTCAGGGAGGTATCACAAAGATTGACACTAAACGCAAAGATTTTTACACTTTAAAACATGATCCTCTGGACAAAAAATCTTTATCTCACAATTATATCAATCCTGTTTTAGTTGATTCAAAAGGCCATTTATGGGCAGGGACATTACAGGGTGAACTAAATCGATCTGTCAATACATTTGTCGAAACTCACATATCTGAATTTGAATTTGAACTTATTTATAGTAAAGGCATTATGAGATATGCTTTGTTCGAATTGAATAATCATATACTTATTGGAGCAGGCAGTACAATACTCTTTTTCGATTTAAAAACAGAACAATTTTCAAGTTTACCACAGAATAGTAAATTGCAAAAAATCATTGGAACCAATCCAATTTTTAATTTTGAAGTTGACAAGAAAAACAGGCTGTGGATTGGAGGTGCTCAAGGCTTACTGTGCGTTGACTACCATAATGATTTCCAAAATATTTTGTCGGGGAATTGCACTCAGATACCAGTTAAGGCAAATACCGGAGTATCATTAAACGATAGAGTCAATCAAATACTTAGCACTGAAAGTTATGGGATATTTATAGCCATGAATAATGGTTTGTTTAATACCGTTGAAGATAAAGACACCATATATCTAAACCATTATTTTTACGAGCCTGATAACGAAATATCCTTAAGTCATTCAAGAGTTACCTCTGTTTGCGAAGATAACAATGGCCAAATATGGGTTGGTACATACAATGGCGGAATGAACAGAATTATATCTAAAGATGATATTATTGTGGGTTTTTACCATAATAACATCAACCTTCCTGTAAGTTCCATTTTTGATATCCACACCGATGGAAAAAATAATTTATGGATGGCCTCTAATAACGGAATTATTAAATACAACACACAAAACAATACACACATCCAATATGCATATCCATTTCTGGAAGGAATTCATAAATTCAATGTAAAAGCCGGAGCCAAAACAAAAGAGGGGCAATTGTTGTTTGGCGGAAACAATGGCATCGTAACATTCCATCCCGAAAAAATATCGAGTAATGATATTCCTGCTAAAATAGCCTTAACAGGATTACAAATTTT
The DNA here is from genome assembly GCA_963677655.2 of uncultured Saccharicrinis sp. Taxonomy (GTDB): domain Bacteria; phylum Bacteroidota; class Bacteroidia; order Bacteroidales; family Marinilabiliaceae; genus Saccharicrinis. Next base: position 314,017 of record OY782089.1, on the reverse strand, counting down.
AGGAAAACGGGTAAAGGTGGGAGAAGAGATATCGGGAAGAGTAATTTTACCCAGCTCTTTAGAAAGCATTAAGCAAATCACCATACCTCACGAATGTAACAATTTTACTATTGAATTCGCAGCATTGCATTATTCATCTCCTGAAAACAACTCATTTAAATATAAACTCAAAGGCGTAGATGATGATTGGTTACAGGCTTCGGCTTTGCAGAATTCAGTTAATTACCCACGATTACCACATGGTGATTATACATTCCAATTAAAAACACTGAATTCCGATAAGGTGGAAAGTGATAAGATTAGAGAATTGCAAATTCGTATTTTACCTCCCTGGTATTCAACATGGATTGCCCGGTTATTCTTTGGTTTGACCTTCTGCTGTTTACTATTTATCATTTATAAATATCTAAACAATCTTACTCAATTAAAGCAATCTTTAAAGCTAGAAGGATTGGCTAAGCAACAAGATAAAGAGTTGTTCGATATGAAACAGCGCTTTTTCACCAATATTTCACATGAGTTAAAAACACCCCTTTCTTTAATTATCGGACCAATAGAAGGAATGATTGTAGATTCTAAGAGCAATAAAAGTGACTCCAAAACCTTATCGCTGGTTTTGAGAAACGCTCTACGCCTACAGCGTTTGATTAATCAGATACTTGATTTTAGAAGGTTAGAGCAAAATAAAGTCAAGATAAACCTGCAAAAAGCCGATATTAACGAATTGGTTCAGGATGTTTTGTTAGCATGCGAGTATGGATTTAAAGAGGCTGAATTACACGTTGAGCTTTTAAATAAAGTTGAAAAGGCAGCGTTTTGGTTTGATTACGATAAAATAGAAAAGGTACTATATAATTTAATTTCAAATGTTTGTAAATACTCAAAGAAAGGAAGTCGTGTTTTAATAAATACAACAGTAGATGAAGTTAGGGATGAATTTGTATTTAGTATTTTAAACGAAGGAAAGGGTGTACCTCCAGCAAAAAAACAGCAAATATTTGATCGCTTTTACCAACTGGAAAACAAATCATCGGGTACCGGAATAGGGCTTTCAATGACCCGTGAATTTATTGAACTGCATAACGGCACCATTAAAGAGGTTGGTAAATATGGAGAAAACGCTGAGTTTGTTTTTACACTTCCATTGAACAATACCCATCCTATTACAGATACCATTCATCCAGAGGTTTCTGAGCTGCAACTATACAGTGAAGAAAGTAATGATCCGGAAACAGCAGAAGAAAAAACTCAAACCATTCTTGTTGTGGAAGATAATTTAGATATGCTTCAATTTGTCAGTGATATTTTCCAACAACATTTTCAGGTTATTACAGCCGTTAATGGTATAGAAGGTTATGAAGCTGCAAAAAAACACATACCTGATATTATTATTAGTGATGTAATGATGCCTGAAATGGATGGAAATGAGTTATGCAAATTAATTAAAGATGATTCCAAAACCTGCCATATTCCGCTTATTATGCTTACAGCAAAAGATACGCTGGACGAAAAGATTGAAGGAATATCAACGGGAGCTGATGCTTATATTACAAAACCATTTCGGGCAGATCATTTAAGGGCTCAAATAAATAACCTGCTCGATTCACGAAAAAAATTACAACAAGCGTTTAAAGAAAAATATGCCTTTGTATCTGATAATATAGAAACCACATCGCACGATGATAACTTACTTAAGAAATTTGTAGCGTTTATTGATGCAAATATCTCTAACTCTACTTTGAAAGTGGAGGATGTAGCACAGGAATTGGCGTATAGCTATATGCAGTTTAACCGCAAAATAAAAGCACTAACCGGCGAATCCGTTGGCCAGTTTATAACTCAATACAGATTAAAAAAAGCCAAACTAATATTTGAAAAGAACCCAACCGTAAGGGTGTCTGATGTAATGGCCGAAATTGGGTTCAATACTCATTCTCATTTTTCAAAATTGTTTAAAGTCCAGTTTGGCCTAACACCAAAAGAGTTTAGAGAGCAGTTGATGAAAGAAAAATAGTGTAACAACCAAGTAAAGATATACAAACCTGGAAGGTTTTTAAAACATACAAGGGCATATCTGCATAATACTTAAAGATGAATTAGCACTACATTGCTCCTACCCTGCTAGATTTCTGTATTCTAACCCACATTTACACTCATCATAGACAAATTTGATGAATAATACGGATTAACTCCTTTGCATAACCTAGCCTTTATTTCGGATTATTTATGTATATTATATGGTCATTCTTCCGTTCCCTATTACCGAAGCCTATCTGAAGAACATCCAATGAATAACCAAAGACAACCCAAAATCATACCGAAGAAAAGTCAATAAAAACCCAAAACTTGGAATATTTTTGACATTTTTTGCGATTCTCTGTAATATCGCCCATTTTTAGACATTTTCGGCAAAAACCTGATTTTACTCAAAAACATTTCTATCTCATAAACAATATATTACAAGCAAAAAAAGTTACGGTGAAATTACAGTAATGAATTTGGTATAATGATTTACTTTTTTGTAATGTTTTTTTATATACATCAATTCTGTTTTATATCTTCTATCTCAAATGAAGAAACATCAAAAAATCCAATAACCTCCTTTAGCTTGTCTGATTGTTGCTGAAGGTGATCAGCACTATCAGATAACTGTTCTCCCTTAACAAGATTTTTCTGAGATACAGAATTTAAAGTACTCAAAGCGGTATTAATCTGTTCAATACCTAGTTGTTGTTCTTTACTTGCAAAGGCAATTTCGTTGACCAGGTCTTGTGTCTTAATCATATCCGGCAACAGATTATCTGCCAACAAACTACCTTTTTGAGTCAATTCAATACCATCTTTAGTCAACTTTACTATATTGTCTGCTGCATCTTTACTTCTCATAGCCAGCTTTTTTACTTCTGTCGCCACAATTCCAAAAGCCTTTCCATGAACACGGGCCATTGCAGCTTCAACAGCAGCATTTAACGACAAAATATTGGTTTGCAGTGCCATTTCATTTACAATTTTTGTTTTATCATCAATATCAAGTGAGGACTTAAACACCTTATCGTTTTGCATTTTTAATTGCTTTAGACCATCTGCAGAAACCTGAGCCATCTCTTTAGTAGATATTGCATTTGCGGCATTTTGTTGAATATTAGCTACAATTTCTTCAACTGTTCCGGAAATCTCTTCTAATGAAGCTGCTTGTTGATTGGTGACAACTGAAATAGATTGTGAACTCTGTTTGAGTTCTTCACCTGCTGATAAGATTTGCTTTGCACTTTTTGTTATTTCACTTACCACAGTGTGAAACTGCTTTAACATTTTTTGATATGAATTGGCTAATGAACCAATCTCATCCTCTCTTTCAAGAAGTTTTTGAGGGATGACAACACCTATCTTGCCTTGACTAACCGTACCTGATATTTTTTCTAAATCAAGTATTCCTTTTACTGTTGAAGCGGAAGCATAATGAGATATCATATAAACGATAATTCCTCCCAAAACAGAAATAACAATAATTGCATTCCTAATAAAATCTAAATCCTGTTCATTTTTTTTACTATATGTTTTGATTAGTTTATTTGTATAAGTTACAATATCAGGAAACTTATATTCTGACTTTCTAAACAATTGCTTATCATAATTAAATACTTTTTCAAGTTGCTTCACCTCTGCCAGCAGTTTTTTACTTTCATTATATACTTTGACATGAGGACTATTTTTTAATGCTGCAGTCAACTTACTGGCTGGAGCTTCCACATCATTAAAATTACCTTGACCAGGACGTAATCTGACAACCGTTAATCGAGTCTTTAACCATTGTAATTTATCATTTACATTTCCACTAACTCTTATATCATTTTCACTCTTGTTAATTAATTCATTGATCACATTTGCTCTTTGAATTAAACCTTCGGTAATGCTATCATAAACAACTGAATTTTCTAAAAACAGATGAATATTTTCGCCTCTTTGAATTAAGTCACTATGTATCGAATCCATGGCAATCTTTGCATCACCTTGTAACAAATCAACAACCTTGTTATTGGCCTTTACCAATTGATTAAACTCATTTTTAATAATATTTACCCTGTAATTTAAACGATCAGTTTTATAAGTTGTCAAATGCATCCTTACATTTCTGATCAATGCTACCTGATGTTCCAATTCTGATCTGAGTATCGCTGTGTCTCTTGCTTTTTGAATAGACACTAAACTTAAACCTCCAATTCCTAAAATAAATACTGATGAAACAATAAATCCCAGCAATAATTTTTTTTTGACTGACAAACTAATTAATACACTACCAGGCAAATTCTTTATTTTTCTTCCTACACTTTTATTCATCTCAATATAATTTTATCTTTAAAATTGTTCGATGCAACTCCTTCATAATATTTCTCTTATGTGAGAAACTCTTGAATTTGTAGATCTAACGATTCTCATTGGTCGATCTGATTTTATATATTTTTAATGTTCATATGGAACTCTCATATTATTATATAATTCCCAATCTTTATACATGTAAAATTAAATACCCAAAAAACTGTCTTCAATTTCTGAATTGCACCATCCTCGCCGAAAGTATTAAATACAATACTACTGGAAGAATTGAATAACTACTTTGAAAATTGTCTTACTAAACTATTGCCTAAGTCATCCTGGATATGAATAATATACATACCGCAAGTTAGTCCCGACACATTAATCTCATTACCTTCACCAACAAGTAATTTATTTCCTACAATATCGTAAATGCACCAATTGGGTTGTTCAACCCCCTTTATGTTCAATATATCTTTTACAGGAACAGGTAGTATATAAATTTCAGACACGTCATTCTGTTCAACTGCTGTTTCCAATCCAAAGGAAATTTGATCAAGGTATGCTCCGCCACTGCCAGGATTTTGTAGTCGGATGGTATTGGCGCCACGTTCAATCTGAATTTCAACGGAGACTTCATCCCAGTCATTCCCCCAGGAACCGGTATTGGGCAATAGTAAATTCTCTTGTATCATCACATCGTTCACTATTAGATTAATATAACGACCCCCAGCAGTACCTCCTGCCTGACAACTGTAACGAATATTCAGCGTTTCAGTCATTGCATCACCATCATTTTCGCGATACCATTCTACATACCCATTCTTGTTTTGACCAAAATCAAGAAATCCAGTGCCATTATAACCAGTTCCGGATGTTGAGATACTTGCTCCACTGAACTCTGCATCTTCAGCCTGGTCGCTGTTTATATCTGATGGAATTTCACGGTCTGCAGGATCATTCCAAACAAAACCCTCATCTTCCGAAAATCGTTCCGACATCGTATAAACAGCTTCACCTCCAACCATTACCAAAGCTTTAACTGTCGTTTCTATAGGTATTGAGAAGCTCTCTGTATACAATGTTGATCCTGTTGTAGGATTACTACCGTCAACGGTATAATATATTTTGATATCAGGTGAGATTGCACTACCTCTTAAATTCAATATTTTGGTATCGATAGAAACCCAATTGGAAGTAATCTGTTTTTTTTCACCAAGAATAGCACTTGCCAATAGATTGATATCTCCACTCTCCCCTGTAGATTCAATAAAAGCACGGGTTAATCCATAAAATGCGATACGGTTATCAACGTCATAATGTTGTTCAACATCTATTGGACTCCCGTTACCTAATGCTCTAATTTTCCCCGGACCAATCACATGAAAATAAGTTCGGTTTTCACCATATGGATACATAGTTCCAACTGAATCTTGTGTAGTAACTCGCACCTGAACAATATCTTTACCTGTTTCGCTCAATAGTTCCCCATCTATTGAAAGATCATTTTGAGATGGACGTCCTGCTGATTTTATTTCTTTTTCTGCAACTACGCTACCACCATTGTATGCTACTGCTTTTAGAGTACCTTTAGCCCATGGCACTACCCATTCACATTGCATATCATGTCGACTTGTGCCCGGTGTTTGCTTTCCTAACGAGGTATCATTAAAAAATAGCTCTACCTCATCGCAATTAGAATATATCCATACAGGAATCTCAGTTCCTTCTTCCATTACAGGATGCGTCCAGTGCGGTAAAATATGAACCATAGGTTCATCCGTCCACTGACTTTGGTATAAATAAAATAAATCCTTTTCGAAATTAGATAAATCAATGGCTCCTCCCATGAAAGCTTTAAATGGCCAACCACCGTGCACATAAGATGCTTCTCCTATATAATCATAGCCTGTCCATCTAAAACCGCCTGCATAATAAGCAACATCTCTTATTTGTTCTACATGTCCTCGTGAATTTAAACGTACATAAGCATTGTCATAACTTGAATTAAAAACTTTTTTAGCCAATGTACGATCTTCGTTGTACATAAAATCATTATAAAAAATTTCATGATCTGTGAGATCTTCAGTAGCATAAACCGAGGTGCTATAACCATCAAGATACCAGGTTTTTGTACGATAATAACCTCGAACCTGCCATGTATGCGTATTCTCTGTACCCACAATAGGTTTTGAATTACCTGCCAGATTATTTAAGTAATCAACCCTTTCACTGGCACCATTATAACCAATTACATCCATATAATCACTGCCGGAATGACCTGATGTAACCAAACGTGTAGGATCAAGCTCCTTACACTTAGCCACTAAATCCTGCGCTTCTGTTCCTCCTGTTGTATTGCTGGTTTCATTTCCAACACTCCAGATGATTACGCAAGGATGGTTTCTGTCACGTTTAATCCAGGAGGTAACATCGGTTTCCCACCATTCAGCAAAATATCGAGCACCATAATCATTGGCTGCTTTTCGTTTCCAACCATCAAAAACTTCATCCATCACCAACATTCCAATCTCGTCGCACATTTGATAAAACATAGGGGTTTGCGGGTTGTGAGAGGTACGTATGGCGTTTACCCCCATATCCTTTAGTTGCTGAATGCGATATCGTAAAATTTTGTCCGGAACAGCAGCCCCTAAAGGCCCCGCATCCTGGTGGTTACAAACTCCTTGTAATTTTACATTCTCCCCATTAAGCCACATACCCGATTCCGGGATCCATTCCACACCCCGAACTCCAAAACTTGTTATCTGAGTATCCAGTAATTCTGTTCCTTCCCATACTTCACTAACTACAGTATATAAATATGGGTCTTCTACCGACCAAAGGTTGGCATTAGCAATAGTAATTTGCTGGCTTAATGTTTCGTTTTGAGAACTACCCAATATAGTACCATCTAAACTAGATGCCACCTCGTTACCTGAACTATCTAAAATTTTGGTTTTAAGCGATACCGAAACACTATTTGCGCTGCTATTTACCAACTCTGTTTCAATATTGACCAAATTATCATCCGTTGTAATAAAAATTCCCCCCTCACGTTCCACCAATGTCATTAAGATAAGCATTTGTTAAAATGCATTCTTTTGATTCTTAGTGACAATGGGTTTTGTTCTTCGTCTATATTTTCCATTATTTCTATGAAACTTTCTATTCATTCTTACGGGAACTGTGTGCTTCTTTACTAGTTCTTTTATTTCCTTAATGATTTGTTGCATTGGCTTATCTGAGAAAAACAATTCTAATATTCTATTCTTAAGTATTCCATATGAGACATTTACATTAACCTTGTATCGATACTTATTTTGTTCTTTGAGATTAACCAGTTCATCATTTATTTCTCCAATCAGTACAGTTTGAATATTACTTACAAATATTGCGGAGTAAAAGTCCTGATAAATACTTTCTGAAGAATACCCTGAGAAGCTCATCATTTGAAGCTTATTTTTTAATTCATCATAATACGTTTCAACTTTCCAGCGCATGAAATATAAATCTTTAAACTGTCTGTTATCATATTTAACAAAATCCAATAATGAAGACATTAAAACCTCAGTCATACCATTGGCTAAGAAGACCTTACTTAAACGAACTAAAAAATAATCTTTATGTGAATACATTTTACTCGACAAACTTGCATTCATTGGAGGATAGATTTTTACTATTTCTGTTAACTTCTTGCTTTTGACAAAGGACTTTACTTGATTATTAAATCCAAGCTTTACTCTAAATAGAAAGTCAGTATTTCTTTGATTAAGTTCATAAATCAAATCAAAAGATGGGTAACCTCTATCAAATATTATTAAATCTCCTTTTTGAGCAAAATCGAAATGCCTTAAGGCCAATCTGCGTTCTGATACATTAAGGGGAGAAAGAACACTATCCAATGCAAAGCCATTTAAGACATCATACAAAACAGAGGCTCGTGCTTGGGTTAATACGACATTAGACTGATTTTTAGCGGTTCCAAATTCAGCCTGTAATTCTTTCGTATTAGGTAGCGTTAGGTGAGTTCCATCAATTGCCAATAACCTATGTCCATGCCACCTTTTAACTCCATCCTCATTGTCAGCATAAAACTCTTTGATTAAACTATCAGATAAATGTATAAACACTTCTGGTTTAATCTTCTTTCTACATTGCACAAAGGCACTTTTAGTAAAGAATTCTGATTTGATTGAAATATGTTTTCCTTGTAAGGTTTTAATAAAATTATCTATTTCAACAGATAGTGTTTTAGTAAGTCTATTTAAAATAAACAAGACTGTTCCTACAAAACTTTGCTTTCTTTTTCTGGTAAAATCTTTTTCACCCACTTTATAACACTCTTTAAGTTCTTCTGAAAATATTGTCTCTTTTAATTTACTCAATAAAAATTCAGGTGTTTTTTTTCATTCTATCCTTTTGATTATAAGGCAAATATACAATTTTACTGTAAGAAAAACAAGCGTATAGTACTGATATTCAGATAAATAAATACTAACTTAATGACATTGCACGTTCCACATGAACCGGGTTCATCACTTCAATCCAAGTATCAGCATAAATACCGCTTCCCGTGTACCATCTGGCTGAGGGTTGTAAACTATTATCTACACGCACGGCAAAAGTAATCTGATCGGTAGAACTCACTATATCGCTAATATCATATGTAAAAGAGATCCATCCATACGGTCGCTCTCCTAATTTTTGCCCGTTTGCCCAGACTGTACTATTCATAAACACACCATCAAAGCAAATACTCACTTTGTTTCCTTTCCATTCAGAAGGTACATCAATGGTTTTCCTATAAAATCCAATTCCTCCAGGTAAGTACCCACATGTTGCTCCCATAGGATTGGATTGATTATATTCGCCTTCTATAGACCAATCGTGAGGCAAATCTAATTTTCGCCAACTACTATGGTCATAACTCTCTGAGCTATATGAATAATTATCTTCCAAAAGGAAATACCATTCTTCATTAAAGTTAATTTTATCTTGCATTGACTGTGCAAAAGCAAGATTATAAGTGAATAGTAGTAATAAAAATGATAATGCTTTCATAGATTTAAAATTATATTTTGAGTATAGTAGATTTTCTTCATCATTTTGAATTTTGCATCCATAATAAACCTCTAATAGGCCACCTCTATTTAAAGAATAAAGGTAAAAAGCAAAGAAAGACCCTATTCAAAATGATATTTCATTCATATTTAACTATCATTCAATCATTCTTTCCTTTAAAAATTATTATTCAATTTTTATAAGATATAATTCACCCTATGTACATTATTATACTTCAAGATATTAGCCTGAATTCGATTACAACATAGAAAGTTAATACCCCAATTCTCTCTAAAAAAAGAGGGTGTCCAAAAATGGAGAGCACTGAAAAACAACCTATTTTTTAGGTTAGCTTAAGTAATAAATGAGTTTAAACTCAAATATGGCTTCTTTTGTTTTTTATCTAAAATGTAATTTTAATATTTGAAAATAGAGTATTTGGGTTCTAAAATAACCGCCTGTTTATCTATGAGTCACAGAATGAGCACAATCTTCTATATGAGCTTTAGTATTCTTTTTAGATTAACTGCGAAAATTGTTAATGCCCCTTGCATTTGCATGCAATCTAATCCATAAGAAATAGCTCTATCAAATCCATGAACGTTTTTGAGTTCAGCATTTTTAGCTTCTATTTTATAGCGATGTTTGAATTTTTCCTTAAAGTATTTAGTATTTTGAAATTCAATTTGTTCTTCATATTCTTTACAATTTATCTTCAATGAATATGTTTTAGTTTTTGAGCCATCTTTGTAGCATCCTTTTCTTTGCGAGCAAACTTTACATTTCTCTACATCAAAATAATAAGTAAAAGCCTGGTTTATTCCTCTATTTTTTGCTCCCTGTTTAGCTTTTCGAATTGCCATATGGCCGGCAGGACAACCAAACATGCCTTCATCATTATTATACTCAAATCGTTTTTCCTCTTTTCTAGTTCCCTGTGTTATTGTTGGATTTAACATAGCTACTATTTGTACTTTTTTTGATTTGCTAAAATTAAATTGTCTTTTCCAGAATATGCTGTATCTCCTATAACCGTATCTACGTCTATTCCGTTTTGAACTCTCTGTTCTATTAGCTCTTGTAATTGAGGTCCATATCCTTTGTCGCCCGAAGTAACAACTGCTGCAGTAATGATTCTTTCTTCAGTCAAAGCCAGATGACTTTTAAAACCAAAGAATGCTGTACCTGCTGTTTTGTGACCAGTTCTAGCATCTTTATCCTTTGATAGAGTATATTTATATTGTGTATTTCATATTGTTTCATTAAGAGTATTGATCTTATCTTTTACCTTTGGATAATTAGCTACAACTTGATTTTTGGAAATGAAGTTTATGAGTTTCTGACAATAATGTAATTCATGCTCTAGATTATTATCTTCATTTTTTTGAGGTCATTTATCTTTGAGTGTCTCATCTACACTATATACCATCTTGCGAAGCAGTTTGGCTCTTTCTTTTAAAACTTCCAATGGTGATAATGGATTGGATCTGCTTTTTGTGTGAGTGGCATCTACAATAATTGATTTTGACTTGATAATTCCTTTATCAATAGCTATTGAAACAGTTTTCCCAATTAGAAGATTGAGTAAATCTGTATCTTTTAGTCGTAATCGACGAAATTTTGTTAGGCTACTTGGATCTATCACTTCATCTTCTGGTGACATTCCTAAGATGTATTTAAAGGACATATCAATTCTTGATCTTTCTACAACATCTACATCTGAAATATTATAAATGACTTTTAACAATAAGTATTTAAACATTTTTATCGGACTTTCAGCTGTCCTTTCGTTGTTATGACAATATTTAGATGATAATTCATCATAGATAAAAGAAAAATCGATTAAGTCATTTATCCGGCGTAAAATGTTATCCTGTGCAATTATAAGATCATACAGATCTGAATAGGTACTAAAGGATAAACTTTGTTGTTGCGCTAACATTTACTTCTTTTTGAAAAATCTATATACAAAGAAAGCAGTAAAATGAAGATTTACTCAACTTTTTACTGCTTTTATCATTTAAAAGACTTTTTCAGTGCCTTCGTTTTTGGATACCCTCTTTTTTAACGTAATAGATATAGTAAACTGAATTCACTCCAAAATAGTACCCCCCACACTTAGCGATATAAATTTAGCATCTACCTCCCTAAATTTATTATTTGTATTCCCTACTATTTTGACTCTTAAATATTATTATTACATCACAGCCTACTGGCTTTTCTTTATAGTAATTATTTGCTCTGTAAAATTGGTCTGGATAATTCACCGGAATAATCTGTATGTAATTTATTTCCCGGTACGTCCAACTCCACATTAATAAACATTATACCTCTACAGTCTAACAGAGATGCTTCTGAACTTTTAGACTTAATAGAGGAATTTGCAATAACAAAACTATTATGTTATAAAAGACGCTTGTTTGCTCAACCTTTTGGTATTGTAAATTCATGTAAATAAAAACCTTCACTTGTTAGGTTAATATCAAATCCACGATATACAGGTTCTTCAAAACCTAATACAGCCCAATTGGAAGGAACTGGAATTGACTTAAATTTTGTTGCTTTAAAATCTGGTAAAAAAAGTCTTTTAGTAGATAAGCCTCCTTTTCATTTTTTGCTAAAGTAAATTTCCAATTGCCATTCAGACTAATTGAGTCCTAAGAATTCAATTGGCAACCAATAAACAAAAAAAACAAGTTAATAATCGAACTAAGAATAATTCGCCTTGACTTATACTTTAAAAATAGATATTTATACATAAAGATATTTTTTTATTTGATTTATAATTAGTTATTCACAGAAGTCAAAAGATTACTCCCTCATTTGAGTAAAAAAAGTGATGAAAGCATATTAAAAATTTCTGAAATGAATTTCTTTGCTTAAGAAATTCATTTCTTGAAAAATAATACACTCTAGAAATCTTAAGTTTATAAAATTGATAAAATACAGTAAGAGCATCCCTATCATATCTCACCAAAACATATCATCTATTATAATTAATATTTATTTGAATTATTCATTCAATAGTATTAAAACCTTATTCGTATTTGATATTTCATATTATTCACTTACTAGAAAAATTCTTATTTACAATAAAAACTTCACCATCCCACATGCACCCCATAACACCCCAATTGCTGCCCTTCTGTATTAGGGGTACATTCACTCCCAATGCCTCAAAAGTGGCAATCAAGCCTTTCACCCACCCACGTGCGGTATTTGTTCTAACCTCGTTCTTAAATGTATTCCTTTTCTTATATCAACCAATGTCCATTGTCAAATGACCATTAACCAATTAAGATACAAAAATCTCCCTCTGCCTGTAACATTTGCCATTTTCAATTTGCATGGTGCATACAAAATGGCAAACCTTACTTCTACCCACAAGCCTATGTTTGCCATTTCCCATCACTTTCAGTGCTGTTTTGTCATAGCTTGTCCCGATCCATCGGGGCCTTTTGCCCTTACGCACAGTCGGTATTTAAGTCATTCCGCTATTCGTTCCTCATAACTAAAAATGCCTTAAAACCCGAGCCCCAAAGGAATGAATTGGCAGATTTAATTTTTATCTTTAAGTCACTTTTTACAGTTTTAAAAGTGGTATAAGTTAATCTTATAAATGTCTTATAGAATAACATATGATAAGTAGGGATTTTTTTTGAATCTATTCTTCCATGAAAAATTACTCGCAAAATTTACTATTTTTGCCTTTGATAAATTTATAGAGTTATTAAATGAGCGAGTTATCTAAAAGTGAAAAAATAGCGGTGAAACACTTAATTGAGTATGCCTCTGAAGATGATAGTCCTTTCCCGAAAGTGGTTATCAAAGATTACCTGGATCTATACTGCGGTTATACCAAAGACTTGGTTTTAAGTCACAAAAAGATAGCTATTGAATCACTTTGTCTTCATGTACAAACTATTGTTAAAAAAGATAAAACTGAACAAATTAAAAAACTATTACTGAAACTTATAGAATAAACGTTATTTTCGAGTTACAAAATTTCGGTTACCGATTTTTAAATTTGGAATTAGAATTCATGTCCCTATGGATGCCTATCATTATATAGAAAAAATTGATCTGACCAAGTATCTTTTAAGTTCTGGATATGTAATAGATGTGCATAAATCTACTTCCAGGCAAAAAGTGTTTGAAAAGGATGGTGAGAAGCTTTTAGTGCTGAGGCATCAGAAAACAGGAAAATATATCTATCAAAATCTCAACGATACCAGGGATAAGGGTAATATTATCAATTTTGTAGTCAATAGGATAAACGGTTATCTGAGTACAGACAGTAAGTCTAAACAAGATTATGCTAAGGCTTTTGCTCAGTTAGATGATGATTCAGGAGGAAAGGAACTTACCCAGGAAATTGAAACTTTTCACGAGAAAGTGAAATTTGAATATGAGCTTTATGCTCCACATGAATTAATCAACTATGATTTTCTATTGAGTCGTGGTCTGACTAAGGAAACAATTAATCATCCTTTATTTAAAGGGACTATAGTTAACTGCTATAAATATGGTTTTAAGACCAAAAGTAACTATGGACCCGTTATGACTGGATTCCCTTCGATTAAGGATAAAACTGTCGTAGGTTTAGAAATAAGAGATTCAAACGAGAAGAAAATGGCTTTGGGAAGTGAAGTAGTTGATTCCTTTTGGGTTTCGAATTACTCTAAAACACACAAGACTTTGGTTATTTCTGAAAATCCTATTGATAATCTTTCTTATTGTCAAATTAAAGGTGATTTTACTAGTACACATGTTGCCACTTTTGGTTCCATTAGTGATAAGCAGTGTCAGAAACTTTTTGAATTGGTTGACCAAGGAATATATAAAAGCATCATTTTAATTAATGATAATGATTTTGGGGGATTAAAAAATGATTTAAAAATTATCTCATACTTCATTAGTAAAGAAAATTTGAATGTTAACTTTCATAATGATAAACAATTAAGGATTGTATATAGAAATGAGACGTTTGATATTCAGAGTCTATATAGTTTTATTTGGCTAATCAATAAAGTGTTAATTAGTGAAAATTTAGAAAACAAACTAATAATTGAAAAAAGTAAATTTAAAGATTGGAATTGTCAACTTACAAAATATAACATTTAATACTTGGTATATTGAATGCATTTTAATCTGATGGTACTTAAAGTTACAACTTACATTTGAACTAGTTACAATACAGTAAATATTTTTGAATGAATAAAAGATCTTATATATTAACTGTAAATCCGTCATATAAAGTAAAAAGTAATAGCTTTTAAAAATGACAAGAAAACAGTTTGTAGGCCTACAGCTGAAAAAGACTTTAATTTGCGTTTGATGATGAAGATTCTCTTCTCGCTCGTTTAATTACTCCTCCCATATATCTGTTTTTAGTTGTTTCAATAGTAACAGATCCCGCTTTTATTTTTGCATCTGCTTCTAATACTGCATTTAATAAAGTTTTGTTTGTAACCATTTCTTCATAAATTACTGGGGGTAGATCATATTCTCTAATGAGATTTCTCATTTTTTGGGCAACTTCATGAGGTTTTAATTGATGAAGTTCGTCGTAATATCTTTCAATTTTTTCAAATACTTCAGCTTCGCCTTTTGCTTCTTGATTCTTTATTGTAAAATCAAAGCCTAATATTGGTCTTTTTTGATTATTTATTGGTGTATATTCTATAAATAAGGGTGTTTTTTCATTTATTTCTTTAATTGGCTCATAAACGACTCTTCTTAAAAAACCAGCCTTATCTTTGTATCCATCACCGATTTTCATAACTTTTTTAATATATTCTATTTCAACGTTTTTCCATTCTCCAAAATCCTTTTTTGACATAAATAATTCAAACCATCTTTGTGAATATTTACTATTTAAAGATAGAATAGATTTTAAGCGAATCCATATATAACCTGATGTTAACTGTGCAAGATATTGTAAAGCTTCTGGTTCAACTTTAATTTTTACATGTCCCCATCTTTTTTGATATTGTACGACAGGGAACGGTATAATTTTATTAAAACGTTCATTCTTCTCATCTAAAAAAGAGAACTTCGCAGATTGAAGTTCGTCTGATGCTTTAGCTAATATTTCGTGGTGTTGTTGTCTTAATAGTGCAGTCGGTACTTCTATCCAAAGATTCTTATGTATATCAATTTGCAGATCAATACCTTTCTTTAGTCTTGTCATTAATACATAAAACATCCTTTTTGATAAGGCGGATTCAAAGTTATGAACTGCCCTATTTAGAATGTTAGGAAATTGGAAAGAATTAGCATTCATAGAATTTTAATATTTAATAGTAAAATATTTTTATCAAAATTACTTATTTAAATGACAGCGTCAAATTATAATGTCATTATTTTAGAAAATATTTAATCATTTTTTACAATCAACTGTATATCTGTCATTTTGAACTGTACATCTGTCATTTAAATTACTGTATATCCGTCATTATAAACTGTATATATGTCATCATAAAGTGCTTATTTGTCATTTAAGAAGTTTTATTACATTGATAATCATCAAAATACAACAATAGCTATTATCTATCTAAAAAGATAAAAAGATTCTATATACTATATAGATTAAATATCAAAAGGTGTAATTTGTATCGCTACTGAAATAAATTAAAATTATTAAGAAATCTATAATATATACCATTGCAAAAACTATCTGACAAATTACTAAATATAAACTTGCATTCGCAAGATTTTTATTAAGGGGGGAAAGGAATTAACATAATATATATTAAATAAGAATACAATAATTATAATTTAAAACTAATAATAATTGTAAGAATATATACATCTCTAGACTGTTTTATTTAAACTAACCTTCTCTGATGAAGGCTTTATTTGATAATGATAAAAGTAAAAATGTGAAATTCATTGAATTTTAGCAAACTCTAAATAAAAATGAATAGGAAATTTGTTCTATACAATATGCAGTTAGAATGTTTAGAACACAATTCCTGTATTTTTAATTACTTAATATAAATATTCATTGCTTGTCCCATTAAAATATAATTACGTTCTTTGAAGTATTTGAAATATAGTTAGATGTAGAGGCTATTCCTTTAGATTTGTATTGGAACTTAAAACTAAAAAGGGTTAGTTTTAAATTAACCGAAAAGAGTAAAAGTTAACTAGTGTTTACTCCAGTCTATATCAGGGCTATCAATCGAATTAGTCTTTTACTCTTTTATTGAATCGAACCAATTAGAATTTTAATCTACCAAGCTTATTAAAGGTTTTAGTTTCTTTCAATATTTCGGTTAAATATTAATCATCTAATTACAAAGTTGTAAATTACAAATGTTTTGTTGGGATTGATGTTTCAAAAAAAACATTGGATGTTACATCATTTTTCAAAGTACTTGGAGATAAATCTGCTTATGAGCAATTTAAAAATGATGATAGTGGATATAAAGCGTTAATCAGGTGGCTGAAAAAAACAAGGTGTAATTGCTAAAGAAGTGGTGTTTTGTTTGGAGCATACCGGTGTGTATAGCTTGGATTTAGCTATGTTTTTTGAGAATAATAACCTTTGGTATGCAATGATGTCACCTTTACACATCAAACGTTCTTTGGGATTAGTACGGGGGAAAAATGATAAAGTAGATTCTTTTCAGATTTCAAAATTTTGTTACCTACATAGAGATGAATTACTCCCTACCAAGTTACCTCTTGAATCAATTAGGATATTGAAAGGTTTAATAAATGAATGGGAACGCCTTGTTAAAATGCAAAAGTCAGAAAAGACAATTCTCCGTGAGTTAACAAAAGCTAATGCAATAGCTACCATCAAGAGGATATAATCTAGAATCATCATTTTTTCAAGGGATATAGAATTAATTGAAAAAGAGATGGAGCAGATAATAGTTTCCGAACCAGAGGTGTTTAAGAATTATAAACTAACAAGAAGTGTTATTGGAATTGGGTTAGTAAATTCTGTTTTATTTATTGTTTACACTTGCAATTTTCAGAATTTTTCAGATGCAAGAAAGTACGCCTGTTATAGTGGGATTGTTCCTTTTGAAAATAGCTCAGGATCTAGCTATCACGGAAAAACGAGAGTGAGCCATTTGGCCAATAAACGAATTAAAGCAAACTTAAGCAATGCAGCCCGTTCGGCAATACAGAATGATCCGGAATTACGTATCTATTACGATAGAAAAGCAAAAGAGAGAAAGGAACATGGAGTATTAATGAATGCGGTTAAATTTAAGCTGATAACTACGGGTTTTTTCAGTAGTGAGGAGAGGTACTCCATTTGTTAAAATGCGTCAGGCAGGTTAATACATTCGGGCAATATGAGCTTAAGGGAGTTGTTTGGAATTATAAAATTACAACAATTGTTTTATAATACTTGATTTTATCTTAGAATTCGATTAAACGGATTTCAATTTGCATTTTCGCCATTCCTAAAGAGAATAGCAAATGTTAAAGGATAAATACGTTTTCGCTCTGTTAGCATCTTTCTGAATAGGAATAAGTTCAATTACATCGTTCGCAAGTATGTCGGAAACAAATACGTAAAGCATTTCACCTGTTAGAACCAATTGATTGCTCTGATGTTCGGGTAATTATCAAATCGTGAAAGCCTGAGAGATTAGATTGCCGCACTTGATACTCATCATTCCAATATCTTATCATTTGGGTTTAGGCAAAAATGTTTCCAGATCATCCTTGTAGAGAGCTAATCAGGACCAGGACTATCACATATTTGAAGAGTATACTTACCATCTGGTTAATGAAGCCCGACAAAAACGAGTTTCTGTGATCTTAAAGCTTGACTGTAATGTCTACGGTTTTGACTCAATTACGATTTAAATGAATTGACCGGTTTTTATCCAAAACATCCTCGACTGGTCAGATATTGGGATGAAGAAAAAAAGCGTGAACTGTATAATAATCACTGGCAAGTCGAGCTATTCTTCAAATGACTAAAGTTACATCTGAAAATAAAAAAAAATTGGGGTATTACTGAAAATACTGTTCGTATCCAGATCTATGTTGCTATATGTACCTACTGCTTGATAGCAATTGTCCAGAAAGACATGAAACTTAACAGAAGTACATATGAGGTTTTACAGATCTTGAGTATATCATTGACTAATAAAACTCATCTTTGAGACCTCTTCGAGAGAACTACATTTCAAAATGACAAAGAACGTTTTAGGCTTAATGAGCTAAATTTGTTTAATTATTAATAACGCCCCAATTTTAATGGACGCTAGTGATAAAAACTCTAAAGAAAACATTAGATCTAAAATTACTAATGGTTTTATGTTTTACTAGTATTTTTTTACGTTACTATAACTAAAAAAAATTTACCGCATTTTTTCATTAGTGATCGCTTAAAATAAACTGATTATTAAATGTTTGTTTTATTATTTTTTGATATTTCAGTAATCACATTCTAAATGTATCTCGCTTACAGGAATTTTGTCGAGTAGAGAAATGATAAGGATTTGTTGTTTAATTTCGTAAATTGAGAGGTTAACTTTTAATCAATTATGGTTAATTCCCCGATCGTTGGGTTATATAAATACATGTTTGCTTCACAAACTCAATTTGATACCTTGGAGCCTACTCCGGGGAGGTTTATTGTTACCTTTATTGCCCCACTTCAGTATGAAATGATCGCATAATACATCTTGAATTTTATAGCATTAAGAAAAGTTGTTCCCAATAAGTAATAATCTTGTGATGTTGTTTCATTCACTAGATAAGCAGTTTTACTTATATATGTTTTTATTTAGGTAAGCTATGTCAGTAGGTTTAAGTTATATGTTGTTTATAAGGAAAATGAACTTCTTATTGGTTTCACAGTAATAATACTTAACTCTCCGAGGTTTTCTGGATAGGTTTGGCTTTGTGTAGTAAGACTCAAGCATGCAGATTTAATTATATTTGCATTGTTAATAGGTCGTGGTATACAATTGTATCTTATCTTTAATCTGTTTAACAAAGAAGGATCGCTGCTAGTTAAAATGATACAATCATCTTATATTCAATCTATTCTTTATACATAACGTAAAATTTTTTTTGTTTATATGATATCAGATAAAAAGTATTTACATTGCACATTTTATCATTTGAGTTATACAGGAAAGATGTTTTGAAGTTTTAAAATCATAAAGAATTTACAGTTTTCTGTGATTTTGTTCAATAAAATACAATGATACTGAGCTCTAATATTGAAGAATAAAAAGCATAGATATTAACTGAAACAATAATTAAAAGTCAGATCTTTAGTAGATTATGGATGTATTATTTATTGGAATATAAGATAATTATTTAAAGCTAATATAGCTAGATTTTCTTTTATAAAAGTGAGTGTGATATTTGCAAATTAACGATTTAAATATTTTGTCTTATGGTTTACTTTATATGATAAAATAGTCTTTTAAAATGGAGCTTTGCCCCTATCTCACTCAAAAATATTATTAAACTGATCTTATAATCATTTAAAATTAAGTAGTCCATATTTTTTTTCTTTTATTTCTGGATTTATAGTTCAAAATAGTATTATTTTTTGGTTCATCGATTATTGTAATGTGTATATTGCCAATATAAATATATACATTCTAAGGATTATTATTTATAAGTCTCTTTATCTCAAATTTAAAGATGCCAGGCAAACTGTAAATCCGTCAAATATAGTAAAGAGTACCAGCTTTAAAAAATGAAATGAAAACAGTTTGTATTCCCCTCTCCTATTGAAAAGTTTAATAATTACGTAACTGTAAATCCGTCATATTATAGATTATCATTTTAAAGAAAGAAATGGAATATTGATAAAATGCAGATAATCAATAGTTAACAGGATTAAGTTAAAAGATACCAGGCAAACTGTAAAACCGTCATTTAAAGTAAAGAGTACTAGCTTTAAAAAATGACAAGAAAACAGTTTGTATTCCCCTCTCCTATTGAAAAGTTTAATAATTACGTAACTGCAAATCCGTCATATTATAGATTATCATTTTAAAGAAAGAAATGGAATATTGATAAAATGCAGATAATCAATAGTTAACAGGATTAAGTTAAAAGATACCAGGCAAACTGTAAAACCGTCATTTAAAGTAAAGAGTACTAGCTTTAAAAAATGACAAGAAAACAGTTTGTATTCCCCTCTCCTATTGAAAAGTTTAATAATTACGTAACTGCAAATCCGTCATATTATAGATTATCATTTTAAAGAAAGAAATGGAATATTGATAAAATGCAGATAATCAATAGTTAACAGGATTAAGTTAAAAGATACCAGGCAAACTGTAAAACCGTCATTTAAAGTAAAGAGTACTAGCTTTAAAAAATGACAAGAAAACAGTTTGTATTGCACTCTCCTATTGAAAAGTTAATTCATTACGTAACTGCAAATCCGTCATATTATAGATTTCCATTTAACAGGTATAAATGGAATATGAATAAACTGCAAATAGTTAATACTTTATCAATATTAAGTTAAAAGATGCCAGGCAAACTTTAAAACCGTCATTTAAAGTAAAGAGTACTAGCTTTAAAAAATGACAAGAAAACAGTTTGTATCCTGCTCTCCTATTGAAAAGTTTAATAATTACGTAACTGCAAATCCGTCATATTATAGATTTCCAATCTAAAGAACGAAATATAATATTTATAAACTACAGAAAATTAATACTTTATCAATATTAAGTTAAAAGATACCAGGCAAACTGTAAAACCGGCATTTAAAGTAAAGAGTAATAGCTTTAAAAAATGACATGAAAACAGTTTGTATCCTGCTCTCCTATTGAAAAGTTTAATAATTACGTAACTGCAAATCCGTCATTTTATAGATTTCCATTTTAAAGAAAGAAATGGAATATTGATAAAATGCAGATAATTAATAGTTTATCAGGATTAAGTTAAAAGATACCAGGCAAACTGTAAAACCGACATTTAAAGTAAAGAGTAATAGCTTTAAAAAATGACATGAAAACAGTTTGTATCCTGCTCTCCTATTGAAAAGTTTAATATATTACGTAACTGTAAATCCGTCTTTTTATAGATTTCCATTTTAAAGAAAGAAATGGAATATTTATAAAATACAGATAATTAATAGTTTATCAGGATTAAGTTTAAAGATACCAGGCAAACTGTAAAAATGACATGAAAACAGTTTGTATTGCACTCTCCATTGAAAAGTTTAATATATTACGTAACTGTAAATCCGTCTTTTTATAGATTTCCATTTTAAAGAAAGAAATGGAATATTTATAAAATACAGATAATTAATAGTTTATCAGGATTAAGTTTAAAGATACCAGGCAAACTGTAAAAATGACATGAAAACAGTTTGTATTGCACTCTCCATTGAAAAGTTTAATATATTACGTAACTGTAAATCCGTCTTTTTATAGATTTCCATTTTAAAGAAAGAAATGGAATATTTATAAAATACAGATAATTAATAGTTTATCAGGATTAAGTTTAAAGATACCAGGCAAACTGTAAAAATGACATGAAAACAGTTTGTATCCTGCTCTCCTATTGAAAAGTTTAATAATTACGTAACTGCAAATCCGTCATATTATAGATTTCCAATCTAAAGAACGAAATATAATATTTATAAACTACAGAAAATTAATACTTTATCAATATTAAGTTAAAAGATACCAGGCAAACTGTAAAACCGTCATTTAAAGTAAAGAGTACTAGCTTTAAAAAATGACATGAAAACAGTTTGTATCCTGCTCTCCTATTGAAAAGTTTAATAATTACGTAACTGCAAATCCGTCATTTTATAGATTTCCATTTTAAAGAAAGAAATGGAATATTGATAAAATGCAGATAATTAATAGTTTATCAGGATTAAGTTAAAAGATACCAGGCAAACTGTAAAACCGTCATTTAAAGTAAATAGTACTAGCTTTAAAAAATGACAAGAAAACAGTTTGTATTCCCCTCTCCTATTGAAAAGTTTAATAATTACGTAACTGCAAATCCGTCATATTATAGATTTCCATTTTACAGGTATAAATGGAATATGAATAAACTGCAAATAGTTAATACTTTATCAGGATTAAGTTAAAAGATACCAGGCAAACTGTAAAACCGTCATTTAAAGTAAAGAGTACCAGCTTTAAAAAATGACAAGAAAACAGTTTGTATTGCACTCTCCTATTGAAAAGTTTAATAATTACGTAACTGCAAATCCGTCATATTATAGATTTCTATTTTACAGGTATAAATGGAATATGAATAAACTGCAAATAATTAATACTTTATCAATATTAAGTTAAAAGATGCCAGGCAAACTGTAAAACCGTCATTTACAGTAAAGAGTACTAGCTTTAAAAAATGACAAGAAAACAGTTTGTACCCTGCTCTCCTATTGAAAAGTTTAATAATTACGTAACCGTAAATCCGTCTTTTTATAGATTTCCATTTTAAAGAAAGAAATGGAATATTGATAAAATGCAGATAATTAATAGTTTATCAGGATTAAGTTAAAAGATACCAGGCAAACTGTAAAACCGTCATTTAAAGTAAAGAGTAATAGCTCGTAAAAATGACAAGAAAACAGTTTGTATCCTGCTCTCCTATTGAAAAGTTTAATATATTACGTAACTGTAAATCCGTCTTTTTATAGATTTCCATTTTAAAGAAAGAAATGGAAATCTATAAAAAGCAGATAATCAATAGTTTAACAAGATTAAGTTAAAAGATACCAGGCAAACTGTAAAACCGTCATTTAAAGTAAAGAGTAATCATTCGTAAAAATGACAAGAAAACAGTTTGTATTGCACTCTCCTATTGAAAAGTTTAATATATTACGTAACTGTAAATCCGTCTTTTTATAGATTTCCATTTTAAAGAAAGAAATGAAATATTGATAAAACGCATATAGTCAATAATATAACAGGATTAAGTTTAAAAATGTCAGCCAAACTGTAAAACCGTCATTTAAAGTAAAGAGTAATCATTCGTAAAAATGACAAGAAAACAGTTTGTATTCTCCTCTATTATTGAATGCTTCAATAATTATTTAACTGTAAATCCGTCATTTTATTCATTTAAATTTTAAAGGAAGATATACAATAGAAATAAACTACAGATATTTAGTAATTTATCGAGATCAAGTTTTGTATATCTTAATTTTGATTGTGATTAAATTGTATTTGGTTTTTGGATAATAATTAAAGAAAGTTTGTTAATATTTATTCCAGGTTTTCTCCTTAATGAAATTAACTTATAATGAGTATTTTTAGAATTTAATAATGAGATATTCAAGCCCTTAAGTAATTAATATAAATACCTCTCTCCTGTTTTCTTTATATTTTTATTATGTTGCCATTTTTTTTGGATTGTATATGAAATTTATGATTAAAAACAAAGTGCAAATTTTGCACTTTGTTTTTAATCTTCGTAATAATTATTTATATAATTAAATTTTTATTATTAAATAAATGTATATACATTTGGTATATACATATACAATAATGCATGTTCCCAAAAAGTATAAAAGAAAAAGATATGAAGGATTAGTGGGTAAGCTTATTCACTTAGATCCTGATACATTTGAAATATTAGAATTATCTGCAAAATTGAAAGGATGGAATTTAAAACAATTAATAGAATATTTATGTAAAGAACAAGCATTAATTGAAGCAAAAGAAATTACTCAATTAATATCAGATAATGATAAATTAAAAATAAATAAATAAATTATTTTTGAATAAAGTAAATAAGAAACATAAATTCACAAATTTAACAAAAGTTTTAAAAATATTTTTATAAAAACATGAAGAAGTCAATTAATATTGCCATTACTAACTTTAAAGGTGGAACTGGTAAAACAACAACAGCTGTCAATCTTGCTCATGGATTAGCAGATAAAGGATATAAAGTATTGGCAATAGACTTAGATGCTCAAGCAAATTTGACTGATTTAATGGGAGTACAAATTGAACCGGAACAATGTATTTCTGAAGCATTAAGAAAAAAGAATATTAGCGTTACAATTATTAATATTAAAGAAAATCTTGATGTTATTCCATCTCATAATTTTAGTATGGTTGGTATTGAAACTGAATTACAAAATATGCTGAGTAAATCAGATCGTCAATTAGAACGTTGTATCTCTCCATACTATGATTCATATGATTTTATTATAATGGATTTGGCTCCTGCATTAAATTCATTAACTGTTAATGCTTATAACATTGCTGATAGATTGGTTGTTCCAATACTTTCAGATTATTTATCTTTAACAGGATTATATACTTTAGAAAATCGTTTAGAGAATGATTTAGAAATGTCAATATCTGATGTTCTGATTACTAAACATGAGGCATCTACCTCTTTGGCAAAAGAGGTTCACAAAGAACTTAGCGAAAATAGAAAAGAAATTTTATGTAATACAATAATACCGAAAAATATTGCATTATCAGAACAAGGTATTGCAAAAGAATCTATTTATGATTATGCTCCTTCATCTGCAGGGGCTGTTGCTTATAGAGAATTTGTAAATGAGATAATTAAAAGAACTAATGGCTAAAAAGAAATTAGGTTTGTCAGGAGGATTAGGAAAATTTAGGGAGGAAATAAAAGAACTAGTAATTCTTTCTGACCTTCAATCGTTTATTCCTCCATTAACGGAAGAGGAGAAAGGTTTATTAATAGAGTCAATAAAATCAGAGGGTATACGAGAACCGATTGATATATGGCATGATGGTGAAAATAATATAATTGTAGATGGCCATAACCGTTATCAAATTGCTCAAGAATTTGGTATTTCTTTTAAGACTAAGGAACATAAATTTGATTCTATTGAGAATGTAAAAGAATGGATGTTAAAAAAGCAACTAGGTCGTAGGAACCTTACTGATGCAAATCGTTCTTATTTAATTGGGCTTTTATATAATAATAGAAAAGAATCAAAAGGAGGTGATCGCCGAAGTAATCGTAGAATAGATCAAAGTACTGATTTACTATCAAAAAATACTGCAGAACAAATTGCAGAACAAACAGGAATGTCTATCAGAAGTATTAAAAGTGCTGGAGAATTTGCAAAAGGTATTGAAGAATTAACGGGGGAATTAAAATCAAAAATATTAAATGGTAAGGAAAGAATACCAAAATCAGATATTCAAAAACTTAGTAAACATAAACCAAAACAAAAAATTAACAATAAAGAGGATTTAAATAAACATATAATAAAAACACCAAATTTATCTTCAAATGAAAATATTAATAATAAATCTAGTAAGATTGTAATTAAGAAAAAAATTATGAAGATTATTGATGAAGTAGGTGAAGATTTGTTTCTTGAAATTATCAATGAAGTTATACCTCAAAAGGAAAAATTACCTAACTAATTATTTGTATTAAAATTCATTCAGAAATCAGATCAATGTGCAATTTTTGCACATTGATCTGATTTAACTAGGTTTATTTTCAATAAAATTTACTGCATTCAAAATATAATTCTATTCCATCTAAGGTTATTATTCTGAAATACTTAGATAATCTATTCCGCACAAGTTTATATTTATTGAGATCTTGTAATAGTATTGTAAAAAGAGTACTAATTATCTTATCTATTTGAGCTGTTTAAGTAGATTGTTTCTCCAACAAATACTATTGAAATCTAATTAGTTTAATGATTAACTTTTTAAACTAAAAATCTTTCCTTTACGTGTTGTATATTTATATTTTGAATAATTAATTCAATTGTTTTGTTTTTTTTGTTAAAAAACAAAAAAAATAATTACATTTGAAAATATACATTTATACGAATTAAAATTAATAATGTTTCATCTTTAACTTGGATTATACCAAATGAAAACCTAAACTAAAATCAGAAATTAAATCAATTTAACTAAACTAAACCATGTAGACGTAAATAATCAAACTAAACCTGATTCTTTCTACATCAATTTACCAGACAATACAATTTCAATTGTATTTATCTTCTTGATTTATATCAGATGATATGAATTAGACCTTATTATGTTATTAACTATAGTAGCATATTCTTACTAATTATATCCAAATTATTAAAAACCTAAAAAACTATGAGCAATTATTACTTTAGTCTAAAGTATATTAAAAAGATAACTTTACTTGCTTTCTTTTTATCGTTAATTCAAACATATACATATGCATATGAGGAACCAGAACCATATTATATGCTTAACTATGCCATAGAACATTCACAATATGCATATTTTGACAATT
The DNA here is from genome assembly GCA_963677655.2 of uncultured Saccharicrinis sp. Taxonomy (GTDB): domain Bacteria; phylum Bacteroidota; class Bacteroidia; order Bacteroidales; family Marinilabiliaceae; genus Saccharicrinis. The sequence goes on along the minus strand of OY782089.1, from coordinate 287,425 downwards.
ATACAACCAGATCAATAAATGTTTGTTATGCAAACTCTAGTATAGATTTAGGCATTAGTAATATCCCATACGTTGATTATGTATATGGTTGGTATGAAGGAAATCCTCATGAATTAATATCAAATTGTGTAAATAATAATCTAAATATTACTCAATTTCTAGAAAGACCATCTTTTAAATATTACAAAAATATTACAGATCTAAAAGAATCAGAACCTGTTACAGTGTTCTTCTGCGATGATCAAGGTAATCAGTATTACCTAACAATGAATATCCTTGTGTATTTCCAATTAACATATTCTATTAATTCTACTTATCAATCAATTCTTTTTGCAACAGAACCAGAAGAAATTACAGTAACTGCAAGTGGAGGAGGTTCAGGAACGATATTATACCAATGGGAAAAGTCTTCCGATAATACAAATTGGTCTGAAATAAGTAGTGAAACAGCATCAACTTACCAACCTGGTATTGCTGTTAATAGTATTTACTACCGATGTAAGTTAACTGCCACATGTAAAACAATATATTCAGATAGTCATTTTATTGAAGTATATAATGACATTGAATCTGGTGAAATAACAGGAACTCAAACAATATGCATGAGTTCTGTGCCTTCAATATTTAATGGAACAAGTGCAACGGGCTGTAAGGGAAACTACTTATATCAATGGCAACAATCAACAAATAATGCAGATTGGACAAATATTAGTGGAGCTACGTCAAGAAATTATCAGTCTTTAGCATTAACAACAAAAACATATTTCAGAAGAAAAGTTACTGATAATGTTTGTGGATCAAAATATTCTAATACAATTATTGTTACGGTTAGAGATGAAGTTTCGTTTGGAAACATTTCATCTGACCAGAGCATTTGTTATGGCAGTACACCTGGAATAATAAATGGTACAAGTGCAACAGGAGGAGATGGAAGTTATTCATATCAATGGCAAAAATCTACAGATGAAAGTACCTGGACTAATATAAGCGAAGCTACTTCTGTAAACTATCAACCTCCATCATTAACTACTACTACATATTACAGAAGAAAAACAAACAATACATGCAAAAATGGTTATTCTAATATAATTAAGATAAGTGTAAATAATGATCTCATAGCAGGAGTAATAAGCAGTAATCAATCTATATGTTATGACGATACACCCAATCAACTGACAGGTACTAACCCAAGTGAAGGATATGGAACATATCATTATCAATGGCAGATGTCTACAAACAATTCAACTTGGTCAAACATACCTAATGCAACATCTACAAATTATCAACCAGGGACATTAACTAGTACAACATATTTTAGAAGAAAAGATACAGATGATTGCAGGGTAAAATATACAAACGTAGTAACGATAACAGTATATAATCAATTTACAGCAGGAACCATTAGTTCTTCACAAACCATTTGTTACAATACACAACCTGAAAAGATCGTTGGTACAGAACCTACAGGGGGGAAAGGAAGTTACTCATATCAATGGCAAAAATCGACAAGTACAGGAACATGGAATAACATTTCAGGAGAAACCTATAGAGATCTAGAATTAAGAAACTTAACTGAAACATCAGTATATAGAAGAAAAGATGAAGATCAATGTAATACAACATATACCAATACAGTTACTATAACAGTATACGGGAATCTTGAAGCAGGAACACTAACTGGAGAACAAACCATTTGTTACAACACGCAACCTTCAATATTTAATGGAACAAGTGCCACAGGAGGAGATGGAAACTATTCATATCAATGGCAAAAATCAAGTAATACTGTAAATTGGACTAACATCAATGATCAAGAAAATACATATTATCAAAGTGAAGAATTAACAACAACTACATATTTCAGAAGAACTATTTCAAACACTTGTGGAACCTCAAATAGTAATATTATAGAAGTAGTTGTTTTAGAAGAATTAAAACCAGGAACCATTAGTTCTTCACAAACCATTTGTTACAATACGCAACCTGAAAAAATAGATGGAAATGAAGCTACTGGAGGAAGTTCAACATATACATACCAATGGGAATGTTCAACCAATAATGTAAATTGGAATATAATTGTAAATGCAACATCTAAATTTTATCAACCAGGGACATTAACTAGTACAACATATTTAAGAAGAAAGGTGACAGATAACTGTGGTGTAGCATATACAAATGTAGTAATGATATCCGTAGATCCTGATCTACAGGCAGGAGAAATAACAGGAGAACAAACCACTTGTTACAATACGCAACCAACTTCGTTTAATGGTACAAGTGCCACAGGAGGAAGTGGTGAGTATATTTATCAATGGCAAAAATCAAGTGATGGAAACAATTGGGATGATATATATAATGCAACATCTACAAATTATCAACCAGAATCATTAACTGAATCTACCTATTTCAGAAGAGTTGATTCCGATAATTGTAACACTAAATACAGCAACAGTATACTAGTAACTGTAAGTAGCGAATTATTAATAGGAGATGTTGGATCTGATCAAATAACATGCTATGGAGAAATGCCTAGTGTCTTAAAACTCGTATCAGTATCAGGAGGAAGTGGAGACTATATTTATCAATGGCAAAAATCTACAGATGGAAGTAACTGGACAAATATAAACGGAGCTAATTCAATAAATTATCAACCTGAGAATTTATCTAACGATTACTATTTCAAAATAATTGTACGTGATTTATGTATTGAAAAAGAAAGTAATTCAATATTAATTGATGTATATGAACAATTAAATGGCGGAACAATTGGATCTAATCAGGTAATCTTATATAATACAACACCTGAAAATTTAACAACATCAGTTCAAGCCTCAGGAGGAGATGGAAACTATTCATATCAGTGGCAGAAATCTACAGATGAAAATATATGGACAAATATCTCAGGTGCGACAAGTGATGATTATCAACCGGAGGCTTTAACTCAAACAACTTATTTCAAAAGAAAATCAATTTCAAATTGCGGTGAAGCAGAATCCAATACAGTACAAATATCAGTAACAAATGATGAAATTATCATTGGAACAATCGAATCTGACCAATTTATATGTAATGGTGAAACTCCTGAAGAATTAGTATCTGTAGATTATGATTCTTCATATGAAGTACAATGGCAAAAATCTACTGATGGTAACTCATGGACTGATATTGTAGGAGCAACCAAAGTAAATTATCAACCTCCAAAAATAACTAGTACAACATATTATAGAAAAAAAGTATATACTGCTAGTAATGGAGAAGTATATACAGATCCTGTTGTAATCACTATTGGAGATGAAATTGATGCAGGAACAATTGGAGATAGTCAATCTGCATGTAAAAATAAATCTCCTGAACCCATATCTACCATAGAGCACCCAAATATTAGTGAGTATACTTTTATTTGGGAGAGCTCAATAAATGGGGCAAGTTGGTACGAGATTGAAGATGCTACAGAAGACTACTATGTAGTACCTATACTTGAAGAAACAACATACTATCGTAAAAAAGTTATAACGAAGTGTGGTATTGATTATAGTAATGAAATAACCATAACTGTAAATGAACAATTAACAGGAGGAACCATAGAAGATAATCAAGAAATAGAATATAATACTACACCCACTGTTTTGAAGGGAACAGAAGCAAGTGGGGGAGATGGAAGTTATTCATATCAATGGCAAAAATCTATTAATGGAGTAGATTGGATAAACATCGCTGCTGCACATGATATCAATTATCAACCAGAAATATTAACCCAAACTACTCGCTATAGAAGAGTAGCAACAAGTGGTAGTTGTGGTGAAGCATACAGTAATATTGTTGTAATTATGACAATTAGTGAGTTAGTACCTGGCTCAATTGGCAACAACCAAACCATTTGCTACAATTCTATCCCTGATAATATTTTAGGTACAGAAGCAAGTGGAGGAATTGATATCTATTCATATTATTGGGAAAGCTCAGCAGATGGTATCAATTGGATTGAATTATTTGGGAAAAATGATCAGAAATTAGAGTCTACCGGTGCATTAACAGAGAATACATATTTCCGAAGAAAGGTTGTAAGTGGAGAAAGTGAAGCATATTCAAATATTGTAAGTATTTCTTTACTTGATCCTGTAGAAACACCAACAGTTACTGATGAAGATTCCTATTGTTATGAAGAAGAAGTCGAAATAAAATCGAATATGGATAATATTCTATGGTACGACAATTCAAAAAGTCTAATAAGTACTGACAATACATTAAGATTTATTGCAGATCAAACAACCATTTATTACTATCAGATTGAAAATAGTATTGGATGTCTAGGTGACTTAAAGCAGATGAACATTATTGTTGATCGAGTGGATGTAGATATTCAAACCAGCGCATTTAATAACGAATCTATTGAGAATGGAAATAAAGTTGTATTTGACCCAAATATAGAGACTGACCTTGATGAGAGTACACTCTCATACGAATGGACATTAATCCATGCTGATAAAGGATGGTATGAGTCAATGAATGAACAAAAGCCTGCACAATATCTTCATTGGGAAGGTTGGCATAATATTATTTTACAGATCAAGACAAATTCAGGTTGCCTTTATACTACTGTAAATGAAAATTTCCTATATGTCAATGCAGAAACCCCTCTGTATGGAGAGTCTAAATCTGGAGTAGGCAGGATTGAACTGAGTGAAGATTTTGGAACTGAGTCTCCTTTAACAATAGAAGTTTATCCTATTCCTCTTGTGAATGATCTTACATTAGAAGTAAGCCATGCCAAAGAAGAGGAATTAGTAGTGAGTATTATAAATATTGTAGGGCAGACTGTATATAACACCCTTATTAATGGGGGAGAAGACACTAAAGAACTCACATTAAATCTATCCACACTTCAAAAGGGAATGTATATTCTATTGATTCAAGATGGTAAACAAACATATAAAAAACGAATTATAAAAAAATAACCAGATGCCCTCGAAAGAGGGCCTAAATTCTAAACCATGAAAAATTCTATTTTGCAACTGGCCATGCTGCTTGTTGTTCTCTGCTCCTGTAACCGTACAGAGGATTATTTTAGTGATTATAATCAAGATCCGGTACTAACCATTAACAATGATATTGACTTTGTTAATGACTCGGTTAAGATCAATCAAAACTATTATGATGCTACCTATTTGATAGACGATGAAGAAGTGAATCGTATTCTGCCGACTGTTATAACAGATCTCAGATATGAGATACAGGATGAAAGCAATATAAGATTTGCTTTAGATCAGACAGGAAGTTTTCCTGTAACAATATCTTATAAGGATTCCTGGGGCAAGATATCCAAAGCCACTTTCACACTAGTGGTCTTTGAAAATATGGGACCCATTGCAAAGCTGAGCGTATCAGCATCAGATTTGAATGTGACTATAGATGCCAGCGATAGTTATGATCAAGATGAGAAGTATCAAGGGGGGATTGAATTGTATCGTTTTTATGTCAATAGAAAAGAGATTGATAAAACTTATCATAGCTCCATCAACTACATATTTCAAGAAGAAGGCACCTATGAAATCGGTGTACAAGTTAAAGATAACGATCAAGAGTGGTCAGAGATCATCTATAAAACGATTGAACTATGAAAAAATACATCCTGCTAATACTATTATTGTCCCCCCTTTATATTCAGGCGCAAAGTGAACAAGAAATCGGATCCATTACGCCCCATTGTTATGATTCACGGATGATAAATCTATCCTCGCATTATACGGCTGATGGCGTAGGATTTGATCTGGGATATTCACGCATTAATAAGAATGCCAGTATTACCAATTTAAATTTAGAATATGATAAAGGTAATTATGCAACCAAGAACCAATACAATATTGTTTCAGCAAATCTTTGTTTAAGTAAACCCATTATTAAGAGGCAGAGATTTTATGCATCCATAGGAGGAGGAACCTTTGTGTCCTATGAAAAAATCGAAAATAGCATTCTTCATTTAAGTAAAAATCAATTTTCACCCGGAGCACTGGTTAAAATGGAAGCCGAACTTTTTTTAAGTCGTTATGCGCTTTATAGTTCATTTGAACAACTATACAGGACCAATTCCATCATAGGCAATTGGCAATATCAGGTCAGTGTTGGTATTAAATATATCCTTAAATAAGCATGCTGTATACCTGGATTTTAGTTGCCTGTTTTATCATAGCGCTACTTCTTATTCTTACCATTTTGGTTACATCTTTTTTAAGGAAAGAAAATAAGAAAGAGGATCATACTGATCCGATCATTTGGATGCCAGGTTCATCTGACAATCCCATGACCCAAACAGCAGCAGAAATAGATTTACCCCATGACGTGGAGGTGAACTATGAGGAAGATCCCAAGGAGACTATTGAAGTTAAGGCTATACAGGAGATAAATAAATATAATTCACTAGATATAAATCGTTTAATCTAAATTTTAAATCATGAACACATTTAAAAAATCCTTTTTTATTTTAAGTGCTTGCTTTTCATTTGCATCTTACCTGACTGCTCAATCCATTAGTGATGTAGATAGCGCGTTACAAACACAGACCAGCGATTTGGTAAGTCTTATCAGTACCATATTAACGATACTTTTAATCGCAGCATTTGTTTTTATGGTGGCCAATATCATATTTAATATGACCAACCAGAAAATGTCGTACACCATATTTCTTGTGGTATTAGTATTAAAGGGAGCATTTATGATCATATTCTAGCTCATGGAGTTAAGAGAAAGAACCTTATGTAGAATAAACAAAGAAACCAGGATAATGGGAGTCTCAGTAATGAATCTGATTGTATTGGTGGGTTGTGCCTTGATGCCAGGGATCGCCAGTGTATATAGTCTGTTTATTACGTTTCCCATTATCATTTTGGTCATCCGAAAAATGAAAAGTGCCGAGAACCAGGGGTGTCCGGATTATATCTCAGAGCAGCTCAAGAACATTCATGTCAAAGACCATTATTCAGATACGGATAATCTCATAGAAAAAATCATAGATAATGAATAATATAGACGTTCAACATATATTTCCAATTACGCGCATTTCAGCCTCTAAAATTCTATCCGGGATAGGAGACATCACCTGGGGCTATAAAGTTCATTTTCCGGATGTTTTTACGCTCTCTGAAACAGATTATCAATCCCTATACAATCAGTTTTTATCTGCTTTCTCTATTTTACCTGAAGGTACTGTTGTTTCGCAACAAGATTGTTACTATGTAGATGAATATAAGGACCCAAAGGCACTTCAAAGTTTTACTTTAAAAGAGAATCATAAAAACCTGTTAGGTCGATCCTTATTAAGACATACCAGTTATTTATACATATCCTATCCGGATAAAAAGATTCATGCTTTGACAGAAAATGCCAATTCCGCAGTCAAGCTGTCTAATTATTTAAGAAATCCATTTAAAGGATTTCCTAAAACCTATGAAAAAGCGGAGCGATTAAGAAAAGAATTAAGCTCAGTTTTATCCTCTATAGATGGCATTGAAATAAGCCTTTTATCCACTGAAGATTTAGTAAATAACATCTATAAGCATTGGACTTATGAAGGGGAGTATACGAAGGGTAAAAGATTAGCGCCCATTTTAAAAGATGACGGGAAATTAAAAGTAGGGGATCAGTATGTAGGCGTGATTTCTATGATAAACCATGGAGAGGTAGTTCAACACTGTAAATCACATAAGGGCAGCACTGAGACCGAGGATTCGGATCTTAAAGTTGAAAAAGGTATCTCTTTAAAATTAGGCAATACCTATCAGGCGGGCTTTGGTCTTCCGTTTAATCATACACTGACCAGGACCTTTATCATCCGCAATAAGGAAAGAACTAATTTAAAATTGTTTTTTGCCAGTTCAAAAGAAAGCTTTATGTCTGTAGTAGGCATGACTGATGCTACCAAACGTATTCAGGATATCAGTGGTTTTAAAGATGCCATATCCAACCGGGGGTATACGGTTGTGGATATGTCTTTAAATGTGATTATACCTTGTCATACCCTAAGTGAATTGGAAGAAAAGACCACTATTGCCAATACAACCTTTAGAAATATCAATGATTGTCAATCTTATGTAGAACCTTTTCAAGAAGCACTGCCCATTTGGGTCGGAACAACGCCCGGTTATACAAGAGGTAATTACCGCTCTTTTATTACAGCGATGGAACATGCATTAACCTATTTTACCTTTGAAAGCACTACAAGGGGAAGTTATGAAGGACATCTGTTTACAGATCGCTTTGGCAATCCGATCGTGATAGATTTATGGAACTCTTCACATATTGCCAATAGAAATGCGATTATTGAAGGCGGATCCGGAACAGGAAAATCCTTTACGGTCAATAATATCATTGATCAGGATCTGGAACAAGGATACCATGTGATCATATTAGATGTGGGGCATTCCTATAAGGACCAATGTATCTTTCATAATGGAAGGTATTTTAATTCCTCTGATTTAAGCTCTTTATCCTTTCCGATTTTTATATGTACAAAAGATAGCGAGGGCTTGTATTGTCCTGATCCGGATAAATTACTTTTTATCCAATCCATACTGCTATCGATATGGAAAGGCGGAAATAGTGCCAATAATGAGGAATATGCTATTATCATGGACATTATTGACTCCTTTTACCAGTACATGAACCAAAGCTCTAAATTTCCTGATTTTAATGAATTTTACGCCTTTGTTAAAGAGGTTTATGAAATTCATGAGGAAAGAAAATCCATATTCAATAAAGAAGCCTTTATTATTACTTTGGAACCTTTTGTCTTTGGAAAATATAAGACTTTGTTAAATTCCAGAGAAACCACCGAACTAACCACAGAGCGGTTTATTGTTTTTGATATCGAAGCTGTAGCAGAAGATATCTATGCCTTTCCTGTTGTGGGATTGATTATCATGGAGATGGTGATGGAAAAAGTGAGAAAATTACGAGGACAGAAGAAACGATTTATCATTGATGAAGGATGGAAGGTGTTAAAAGGTCAGTTAAGTGGCTTTGTGGAATATTTATATCGGACTTTTAGAAAAAATGAAGGATCCGTGTGTTTGGCCACTCAGGCGATCACAGATCTATATCAAAATGTAGGAAAAGAGATGGCGCGATCACTGATTGCCAATGCCGATACGATGATCCTGATGCGAAGGGGAACCGTGAAGAACTATGATGATCTAAAAGCCTGGTTGAGTTTAACCGATTTTGAGATCACCATGATGAAAGATGCCAAGCGAAGGGATGAACAGGGGTATAGAGAGTTTTTTCTCAAACAAGGGGATAAATCCATGTTAGTTCGATTAGAATCGGCCAAGAAAACCATCGCTACTTATTCATCCAAAGGAGAGGAGAAGGCTCGCATTAGTAAGCATTTCCAGGATACAGGTAATTTGGAATATGCCATAAATCAATATACAGAAGAAAACATAAAGCTCCATTTTCTGCATCAGCTACATGAAGAAGGGCTAATCTCAATGGACCAATTAAAAAATCAACAGACCAAAATCACTCGTTTATGAACCTACTAAAAACCCTTATTATAAGTTTACTTTTGCTTTCTATCACCCATCAGATCCAAGGACAGGCCATTGTTCATGATCCGGTAAATTTAGTACAAGCTGCCAAAACCACAGGTGAACTGCTTAACCTGGGAACCACCTTAGCCAAGTTAAAAAAAATAGCCAGTACTGTTGAATCGGTCAAAGAGAATGTATCCTGGTTAAAAAAGACCGCTTCAGTTATTGAATTAATTAGAATAATAGAATCCACTACATGCATGATTAAAAATCTTGAGATGAACCTGGAAGTCGCTGTCGACTTAGGGATAACGAACTCTTGCCTTGGGAACTTCCAGTACCAGATCAATATTCGAAAATTGCAGCTGGCCGTTGATCAACTCAATTCAGTTTTAACCAAAGGCACCAAGATGACCCAGGCCGAAAGGTGGAGTATTGTATCTGTGGCATTGGATAATTTTACAGAAAGCCAGCTTAATTTTAAGGCTCTTAACATGTCCTTGGAAAGAGAAATCTATGTGCATAATTATATCAATGCCAAAGAGAATCTGGAATCAGAGTCCAAACAGGAGTATGTAAAATCTATAATCGACCTATACAACTAAAACTATGGAACTATTTGAATTTCCGAGAATAACAGGTTGGCTCACTAAATATACCGCAGAGATCATCCTGGTCTGTTTAAGCTTTAAAGCCTTGTTTATTGCCATTGCCTTTATTTATAATATGGCTGTTACCTTATTTAAAAGTAAAGGAATGAAACCCATTGATGTCTCCAAGATATCAAGAGTAGTGGTTCTTGCTTTTTGTTTGGTATGGTATATCCCGCTGGCTGTGACTACCAGTTCATTAATGGGCATTATGTATGAGTATTCCAAGCCTAAACTAAGTAAGACAGAGATTATGACTGCATATATCAAAGAACAAGGGGACCAGGCCAAGCAGAAGGTTATTGAAGAAAATGGAGAACCGGAATTATCCACCATGGAATGGATTCAGGCTGAATGGGCTACCTTAAAAGCCACTATTAAAACTTTTCTATTGACACAAGTGACTGGAGTTATGGGCTCCGATCTATTACTCTTAATCATAAGAGGTGTCGTGGCCGCATTGACCAATGTATTGATTAAGGTCTTTTATGTCCTTGGGCCCTTTGCCATCCTGTTTTCCATTCTTCCTGGATTTGAAAGTAAGTTTTATTCCTGGCTTTCCACATGGATTACCATGCTTTTTATTCCCACAGTGTATAATATTTTGGAAGGAATCAACATCGCACACTTTGCTGAAGTGATAGAGAAATCCGGTCTTGAAAATATCATGACACATAACATCATTAACACCACGATGATTATCCTGTACCTCCTTCCATTTTGGATTGCAGGTAAAGTAGTTGGAAATGCAGATGCTGGAAGGTTCTTAAGCCAAACGGGTCAACTGGCAACCATGGCCATGGGAAAAGGAGTGACCTCAGTACTCAGCAAGATGGGAAGTGTAGCGGGGGCCAATATGGGGTCCAATAATGTAGATAATATAAGTGATGCATCCAGAGATGCAATGAGTGTAAAATAAATGATGTTATGCTGAACGAAATCAATAGTTATAGAAAAGAACATAAGACCTTTAAAATACTCTTTTTAATAGGAATTATGGGTATGTCTGCAGTAGTAGGTATCTCAGTGTATTACAATTATCAACTGATTCAAAAATTTACCAATACCACATGGATTGCTGTCGATGGAAAAGCCTATAAGGCAGAGCTCAAGCAAGGATTTCAATATAAAGATCGGATCTATGAAAGAATCCTTGCGGCCAAGATGTTTTATAAATCCAGGTATGCTGCAGACCGGTATAATCAGGAATCAAATATTCGTGAAGCCCTGGAGTTATGTGGAAACTGTTCTGAAAATGTACTAATAGGCTATGATGATGAAGGGATGCAACAAAATATCAAAGAGAAAGGATGGGTCTATCAGTGTCAGATTGATTCCGTTTTGATGGAGGATGACTACACGGGTTATGTCTTTGGTAAGCAAATCATCATCACCAAGACCAAAGATCTTAAACGTAATATGTATATCCGTTTTAAGAGCAAAGATCTGAACTCCCGTGCAGACAAGAATCCACTAGCTATTGTTTTGGATGAAGTGGATTGTTTTAATAATAAAGTTTTAGACTATTAATATGGATTTTCAGGATAAGAAAGTAAAGATAGGTATTGCCCTTATCGGAGGCGTTTTAGTGGCCTTATTAGCTTATTTAGAGTATAAACCGGAGTCTTCTGATACTAAGATGCCTCAATCGGGTAAAATGAAGCATATTGAGAGCAATGAGAATTCACAATTGGAGCAACTCAGAAAAAAACAAAGAAACTATAAAAGAGAAGTATCCGATTATTCCTTCAGTGATTATCTGAACAATCAGATCGATCAGGATACCTATCAAGCTAAGCCGGATACCATTCATATTAAGGGGGAGGAGAATAATAATAAAAGAGAAACTAAAGCCATCGTTTATAAAGATGATCCTCAGCCTGTTAAGATGTCTTATTTTAAACAATCCACCTTATCCAACAGCAGTGATCAAAAGGAGTTGGAGAATACAGAGTCTGCAATTAGTTCAAAGAAAACGATTGAAATTCATTCTAAATACATTACAACTAACAATCTTCAATCCCCCTCAATAAAGGGAGTATCATCTGCAGAGGCAGAAACAAAAACAGTTCGTAGGATTGGATTTACCAGTAATTCTAAAGGGGAGGGGAGAAGTGTGAGTGTTCAAACCAATGAGGTTCGTGATGATTCCAGGATGAAATCAGGATTAAAGGTGGCCATATTACAAACCCAGAAAGTAAAAACGGGAGATATCATTTTATTACGAACCATTGAATCTGGCAGGTTTAAAGGAAAAACAATTCCATCTAATACTATTGTGGAGGGAAATGTAAGACTATCCAAAAATAGAATGGATATCATCGTTGAAGCGCTTCAGGTGGGAGAGAGTACCACCTACTGCGATTTATACGCTTATACCTTAACTGGTAACCAGGGCTTATCGTTGAATAACGAGATCAACTACGAGATTAAAAATGATGCCACAGCAACTATAGTGGATGAAGTGGCCCAAACGGTCAATGTTCCTTATTTAGGAGCCCTGACACAAGCAGCCACCCGAAAAAAGATTTCCGATCCTGTGGTTGAGCTAAGAAAAGGCACTAAAATGGTATTAAAGCAAAAATCCTAACAATATGAGACAAAGCTATTTCATCCTCATGCTTGTTTTTATTCAGACCTTATGCTTTGCTGAAAACAAGAAATATAAAACCATAGAAGTCGGGTTGACTACCACAATCCATGTGATTTTCCCTTCGAATATCATTAGCTATGATATTGGACTGGGTAAGACGGGAGAATATGAAGATATCTTGTCTGAGCAGCCCAGTAAAAACAGGTTGAAATTGGCGGCAGGAATCGCCCATTTTCAAAATACCAATCTTTTTGTTGAGACCGAGAAAGCTTATTATAATTTTATATTAACCTATAATCCTTTTCCGGAAAACCAATTGATTACCATAGAAAAACAGGATGCTGTTCAGTTTAAAAAGATCGCGACCACTCCGGCCCATCCTACAGAAGCATCCCCAAAAAAGGATATGATCGAATTATCCGAGGATAAGTATGTTGCATACGTGTGTAAAGATTTATATGAAAAAACAGAACATTCCTTTTTATCGGCTAATGCTGCCTTAGGTATCATCTTTCAACTGGATAATATCTACGTCAAACAGGATAAGCTCTACCTTAAATTCACCATTAAAAACCAATCAAATGTAAAATATGAAATCGGTTATTTGGGTTATCTAATCAAACTAAAAGGAAAAGGGAAAAAGCAAGGTGTGGTGGTAGATGAGACGGTTAAGCCTTATTATACTTATCAAACCTTCAATGAAATACAATCCTCAAAGGAAGATAAGGTGATTGCTGTATTTGACAAGTTTACCCTGGATAAGAAGAAAAACCTGATTGTCAACTTGTGGGAAAAGGAAGGGGAGCGGATGATTGAACTTAAAATCAATCCCCAGCAAATTGTAAAAGCGCAGATCATTAAAAACTAAAGATATGGATCAGGAAAAGAAAAATATCATATGGATCTGTATCAGTGGAATTATCATTAGTGTTTTCTTATTGGTTTTTCATTGGATTGCAGTATATGAACTTATCCGCTTTCATCAAAGTGCAGGAGTGGATTTATTGTTTAAAGTACTCTCCAAAATCAATACTTCGCAGCATTTAACCCTACTTAGACTTATGGTTGTTGCCTTAATTATAGCCACTACTTTTTTTCAAAAGTTCAAGGAAAAAAGTAAAACCACTCAGGTGGCCCTTATTGTAGTACCTATTTTGATGATCGCTTTTTTTAAAGGATATACAGCATCCGACTTCTATGCCATATATATCTATCCTATGGTGTTTGTTTTCACCATAGTTCTATTGCCCCTTGCGGCATCACACCTGTCAAGCATTGCCTTATCGGATCAGAAACCTTTAGGCATAAATCGTGAGAAAGGAGAAAATCCATTACCTGTGGAGACCAAGGACAAGGGTACTTTATGGATTCCCAATGCGGCTGCCGGTATTTGGGTAGAAGGGGCAGCAGGATCTGGTAAATCTTTTAGTATGGTGATTCCACATATATTTGAGTTTGCAAAAAGAGGCTATGCCGGATTGGTATATGATTATGAAGGTAACCTAAATGAAAAAGGAGGTCTATTAACCAAAGTAGTGTATACTGCATTATTAAATAGCCACTCTAAAGTCAAGTTTGCTTTTATCAATCTGACCAACCTGGCCAGAACGGTAAAAGTCAATCCCATCTCCCCTAAATACATTAAATCCTTTGATGATGCACTAGAAATAAGTATTGCCATCATGGTGAATCTGAATAAAGAATGGGCTACTAAAAGAGATTTCTGGGCAGACAATGCCATCTATGCCTTTGCAGGTACAGTGTGGCATTTTGTACATTCTAGACCCCAATTGGCAACCATACCTCATGTCACAGAATTTCTTTTAAATGATTTTGAGACTGCCATGAGAATCTTACTTCAGGATAAAGAGGTAGCGCCTTACATTCGGCCTGTGATATCTCCTTTTACAAAACAAGGTGCAGGAGGACAAGCCGCCGGAGCAGAAGGATCCACACAATTTAGTGTGGCTAAGCTTAGGACTAAGGAAAGCTATTATGTGTTAGCCCCTAAGCAAGGAGAGGAAATGGGCTTAGATATCACCCATAAGGATCATCCAATTATGCTATGCCTGGGAAATTCTCCAGGTCAAAGAGGAGTACATACCCCTATTATTGGAAGCATCATACAGGTGTGTCGAATGCAAATGAATCAGCTGGGAAAAAACAAATCCATCTTTATGGCCGACGAGCTTCCCACCATCTATATTGATAAGCTGGAAACCCTTCCTGCTGAAGCTCGAAAAAAGGGAGTGGTAACCTATCTGGCCCTACAAACATTTGCTCAATTGGAAGAAGCCTATGGAAAGGATCGGGCGCGTATCATTCAGGATAACTGTAGTAATATCTTTTGTGGTAAAACATCCGTGGATTCTGCAGAAAAAGTAGTTAGGATGATGGGGGAATATAAAAAGGATGATCTGTCTCATTCTTATAATGAATCCTCCACCTCGAAAAGTGTGAGAAAACAATATGATAAAGTCATCAGAGTAAATGATATTACAGGACAAAAGCCAGGGCATTTTACAGGTATGGTCACAGGTGGAGAACCTCCATTTTTCTCGGTACAGACTAAAGAGCAGCATTTCGAGCTAAAAGAAATACCGGCTTTTAATAGAGAATTACTAAAAAAAGATGGCCGCGAATTTTCTAAAGAAGAAGTAGAAGCCGTTGTAAATAAGAATTACAAACGCATTATTGAAGAAGTAGATGCTTATATATCAGAATATTGTACCACAGCCTAATACCTTGTCTTATGAATGAATTGAATTGTATGTTAGAATCTAAAGGATACAGAGAAGAGTTGATCCTTCCGGAATATATCCATTATTCGGATGGTCAGGATTCCTTATATCTTTTTCTAACAGAGCTTGGGCCTATTGTGATTCATCGTGAAAAAAGAGAAATCTTTGATAAAGATAAGCTGGCTTTATATTTCGATATACCTAAAAATATTAAGGGGGGAAAGGAAATGGATGATTCCATTAGGGAGGTAAAATATGCAGATGTGTTTTTAAGTCTTTATGATTTTAAGCCAACCCAGGATAAAGAGCTCTGGAAGGATTATCGAGATCGGGACTCTGTGCTGTTGTTTCACAATAAAAGTATTAAGGGCTATGCCTATGGATTTAATGGAAAAACGGTATTTAACACTCAGGACCAAATGGCATGCTGGTCTCCTGCAATGGAGGATATGAAACCAGATTTAAAATTATTATTAACCTCAAATCTTGAAGATATCCAAGAGCGCTCCCCCCTTTATAATTGTGTTCTGATTCAGGAACATTATGCTTCTATTGCGGAAAGAATTGATCGGTATGGATATGAGCATATAAGGTTTAATCAGGTTCTATTGTGGTTTTATGGTAATATTCATTATCTGAATTGTAATACGCCTTCTTTTACACAGGTATCAAAGCATCAGGATAGCTTGACCGTATATGGCGAAAAGATGGATTGTCTTGAGGACTATGAGGAAAAAGAATATCCTTTTAACTGCAAGTATTGCTTTACAATAGAAGATTGGATTTTAAAGCAATTGATACATGAGTTAAGTGAAAAATATGATGTTGACATAATAGATTGCATATAAAGACTATGGATTTTAATGAGTTAAAAAATAAAGTAGATTTAATAGCCTATCTATCCAGAGACGGCTATAAGAAAGACCCTAAGAAATCATCCTCAAGACAATTTGTGTTCAATGGTCCATATGGTGATAAGCTTCTTGTATTAAAACATAGTAAATCAGGAGATTTAATTTATAAAAATCTCCATGATGATAATGATTATGGTAATATCATCAATTTAGTGGCGAATCGTATTGAAGGCTTTGTCAATACCAGTAGAAAAACCAGTGCTGATTTTGCCAAGGCAGCTGATGTTTTAAAGGAGTTTTTAAATATACCGAAGGAAGATAAAATAATACTGGACAAGATCAACCATCGTAAAGCTGCTGTTTTTAAATATGAAAATTATAATCCCCAAACCTTACATGATACCTCGTATTTAGAAAGTAGAGGTATCACAAAGAAGATATTAAATGATGACTTGTTAAAGGGGACCATCATCAATTGTCAGCGCTACAGCTATAAATCAAAATCCAATTATGGTTCTCTGATGACAGGTTTTCCATGTACCAAGGACGGTCAGATGGTTGGTCTGGATATGAGGGATCCAGAAGAAAAACTTTTTGCTGCCGGAAGTAAAAAAGCTGAATCCTTTTGGTCCTCACATTATCAATCCAATCATAAGAATGTAGTGGTGGGAGAGAGTCCCATTGATCTTATTTCCTACCAACAAATAAAGGGGGGGAAGGATAATTTCTTACTATCCACAAACGGTACGATAAGTTATCAGCAGATCACCATGATTGTGGATATGATTCAGAAAGGAACATTTAAAAGACTCATATCCTCTTTTGATAATGATTTTGTAGGTTACACCTTTGATTTAAAACTCATTAGAGGTTTGATAGGTGAGGATAAGGTAAAGTTGATGACTGCCAGAAAAGATTATTTAGAAGCGCAAATCAAATTAAAGGGATTAACAGCTCAAAAATATGAGGTCTCCAGTACCTCGGAATTAAAAGCACTCGTGAATAAGTTGATTGCTTCTTATCAGCTTGAGCCTATTTATATACTTGATAAAGCCCCAGGTAAAGACTGGAATGAGGTCATTGATACTTCGAAAAAAAAAAGTTTAAATCCAAACAATCCTAAGAAGATGAATACTATTGAAAATAACAAAAAACAGGATCCTAAAAAGGAGGAAGCTATAGAAAAGAGTACTCCCAATACATTGAATGACTATAAGTATGATCCTAAAGATATTGCCGGGGAACTTATTCATTTTGGATGGTCCAACTATAAACATGAAGAAGGAGGAGAGAAAAGTTATTTTCTTCAAATCAAAGACCATCATTCACAAAAGGAAAGGACCCTTTGGGCTAAGGATTTCTCAAGAAATATAGAGGAAAACAACATACAAAAAGGAGACTTTATTAAAATTACTTACCAGGGATTTGAAAATGTAGAAGTCAAAGTTAAGCAGAAAGGTAAAGACGGTAATTTGTCTTATAAATCGATACCTGCCAAAAGAAAAACCTATGATGTGCAATCCATCAATAGGGAGGATTATATCAGTAAACAAGAGGCTTATAACAAGGGTATAGAAAAGAAGAAACTGCAAACGTCTCCAAAGATGAAGGGGGAAGAGTCTGCTTTGACCTCCAAAGAGAAAGAGGAAAAGGTGGTTTTAGCACCAAAAGCTATGGAGGTATCTAATAGAATTCCCAAGCAAATTCAAGGTGTAAATTTATCCAGGGAAGATCAGGAACGACTGGTTAATGGAGAGACCATATTATTAAAAAATATGGTGACCAATAATGGTATTATGGATGGTTCTGTAGAACTAAAGCCAAATAAAGATGGCGTATTAAGTCCATCAATAGCTTATACCAAACCCTCAGAGGTGATTATCAAAGACAAAATATTGAAATACAAATTATCCAAAGAAGAGAAACAACACCTGGAAAATGGAAAGGTATTAGGCCCCTTGGAACTGGATAAAGATTTTAAAGCCTATCTGCAAGTAGATAAGACACAGAATAGGGTGGTTATTAAAACTGAAAAAGAAATTGGAGTACCCAAAACCATTGGAGGTTATGCTTTATCAGATGGGGATAAGAATAGATTGGCCAATGGCGAGAAGATGTTACCTAGAGTGTTTAAAGGTAAACATGGCTATTTTATGGCCAATGTCAATATTACCAAAGATAAAACAGGATTGGAATATTCAAATATTGTGGCTCTAAGTAACCAGGAAGCCCTTCAAATGATGGATTCAATCAACAGTAAAACCTATTCCAATGAGTTAATACTGGATAATATCGTTGGTGTCACAAAAGATATGAAGACTCAAGGGAAAAGTCAGGAAAGCAATAAAGAGCAAGTCCTCAGATCATCAGAAAATACGCAAAAATCAAAATTAAAAATAGATGTAGCCTTAAGTGAGAGGTTAAAGGACAGCATAAAAAATAATGACAGTCAAGGAGTAGGCGAAATTCTATCTAAAGGCTTTAACCCAACAGAGGAACATCAGGATTTGATTAAAACACTATCCAAAGAAGGAGTCATTATTTCAGATGAGATCAAAACAAGAATTACAACAAAAGTAAGTACAGAAAAAAATCAAAGTATCAATATATAAAAACAATTAAAATGGAATTACAGGATTATTTGCCCACAAATCAGGATGAGAGAGATGATATCTTAAGTACGCCAATTTCAAAACGAGCCAGAGACTATTTTGAAGAGGTTTATCCGGTAGAATTTTTATCTGCCTCATTTGACGATACACTTGATAATATAATCATAGAAGCTTTTGCTAACTATAATTATAAATCCCGACAACATATTACCAATGGAGGGGATACATCAGTAGCTGATGAAATAGGAATGCAGGGACTAATAGAAGTCATCGAAGAAAATGTTCCAAACCTAACTAAATAACTACTGATGAATAAAAAACAAGCCTACCAAGATAATTATATCGCTATTGAGGAAATATTTAAAGGAAACAAACGTGTTCCAAAGTCCTGGGATTCTGAGAAAATAAAATTATATACTGGTTATGGAGCTTTAAAAGAAATCCTTCTGGATCCTGAAAAATCAGAACAATGGACAAAATCCTTGGAACCCTTTAAAGGGGAGGTGAATAAACTCAATAAACTGATTAAGGAGTATCTTCCCGGTGATCGTGCTACCTCTATGCTTGATTCTCTTAAAGAATCTGTATTAACCTCCTTCTATACTCCAGATGCCTTGATTGAGGATATGGTAGAACCTTTAAAGGAAGTACTTCAATCGGAAGTAAATCTTCAGTTAAAGATTCTGGATCCATGTACAGGAACCGGGAATTATATAAATAGCCTTCAGGATATCTTTAAAGACACAAGCTTTGAAATTACCGGCTTTGAAAAAGAAAGAGTAGCTGGATGGATCGCAAAAAAGACTACTGAGGCCAAAGTACACCTTTCTCCCTTTGAAAAAATTGATACTCTTGATAATCAAGAAAAATACCATTTGATTGTTTCTAACATTCCCTTTGGGGATATTGCTATATATGATAAAGCGTATATTCAAAGTAAAAATCCACATCTAAAATCCTCATTAAAACATATTCACAACTACTTTTTCGCCAAGTCCATTGATAAATTGGAATCAGGAGGCCTATTAGCTTTTGTTACTTCTACAGGTGTTATGGATGCCCCGGGAAACAGTTTTATAAGAGAGCATTTAATGAAAAATGCAAAGCTTATCACTGCCCAACGACTTCCCAATAATACCTTTGAAGGAACCGAGGTTATCTCAGATATCATCATACTTCAAAAAAGAGCGGGCGTTATTGAAGATCTGAATCAACTCACCACTATCGAGAAAGCTTTTTTGGGGAGTAGTCCAATAGAACTTGAAGGATCAAAGGATAGCTTTTTTATGAATGACTATTATAAAACCAATAGTAATCAAATTCATGGACAGCTAGCTCTTGGTAGTTCCTATGCAGGAAGGAAAATATTAACAATTAATCCGGATGAATATGGACTTTCAAAACTTAGAGCATCCATCATAACAGATATCGCAGAAAACTTTATCCAGCCTCATAAAGAAAATATAGAAGAAAAGGCTGGAGATACAAGTATAAATATCCAGGAGAATATCACAGAAACTAGCACTTTAAATATTGAGTTTGCAGATATTTCTCCCAAAGCTTTTGTGATTAAAGGAGATACTTATCCTATTAAAGAAGTATTGTGTAATGAGTTAAACGGTAAATGGAATAGAACACATAAAGGATGGATGTATCCAAAATCAAGAGAGGAAGAAATTAGAGGTTCTCTTTCTGAAATCCTTCCACAGACAACAGAGGCAAAAGAAAAAAAGGAAGTATCAAATACTAAACAACAATCTGAATATACTATAAATAGTTCCCTCCCCTTAAGTTTTAATCTTAAATCTGTTGAGCTTACATCCTTGAATCTGGACAAAGAAATACTAGATCTTTTTCAAAGAGCTAAAAGCAATGATATCAAGACTTTGGTAAATGTTTCTTATCAGGAAGATTATATAAAAGGATATCAGGACGAGACTTTTAGTTTGATTAAATTAGAAGGTGAGTTAATTAATTCTATTGGTATTGAATATATAATTGGGTATCCTCAAAGAGGTCAAAGACCAGAAACAATAAAGGATTTTATAGAGGCAAATTTAAATGCGCATTATAAATCAATAGACGCACAAGAACATTTACAAAAATGTGCTCAAAAAGAAAAACAACTTGATCTGTTTTCTAAACCATCTCCTGTAATACAATCCTATCCGGTATTAGATGAGAATAAGATTCGAGATATAAAAGATCATTCGAAAATTGGATATATCAATCTCTATAGAAAAGGAAGGATAGAGGATCTAATTAATAATGGAGCAATAAGATATATTCATAGTAATCCAGCTATTCATGATTATTTTAAAAAAGTAACCGGTTTTGATTTATATACTAGTGATAAACCTGAAACAAGAGCGCAGATAATAAAGGAATTAACCGATTATCGTCAGAATCAAATTAAGGATCAAGCTTCAAAGAATAAGCCGCTTAAAGCAACTAAATCCAAAACAAAAATTTCATTTACAACACCCAAAAACCACAAAAGAATTGAATCTCAGGAAAGCTATAAAACTCCAGAAGAATTCATTCAAGATCATGTTCAAAAAGATCTATTAAAAGAGGGAAATATTAGTTCCTACAATGGTAGGATTGTGAAGTTAACCAAACCAAATGATAAGTGGGAGTTGGAAGACATAAACTTTGCAGGCGTTAGAATTAAACGAGCAGAGGGAATTATTGATATACGTTATCAATATGAAAAACTTCAGATCCTGGAGCACTCTGATAATCCTAATTTTCAAGAGATTGATATACAAAGGGCAGAGCTCAATAAGGTTTATGATGCTTTTGTTGAGAAATATGGTTCTTTAACAAGTAGAGCCAATGCAATTGTATTATCTCATGATGCCTATGATTTCGAAATAAATGCTTTGGAGAGAGAAGAACATGGTGTTTTTGTCAAGAGTGATATTTTCCATCGTTCCTTATTGCATTCGGATTTAAAGATTCAAAAGGACATTAATAATGTAAATGATGCAGTTTCTGAAAGCATTAATCAATTTGGAAGTATCAAACCTGAATTTTTAGCGTCTCTACTTCATAAAAGTGAAGGTGAGATCATATCTGAAGCGCTAAAAGAAGGTATTATTAAACCGAATCCAATATTTCCTAAAGACTGGAATTCTTTTAATGCACATCAGTCCCTTGATCATTTTAAAAATATTAAATACGAATTTGTTCTTCCTCAGGAGTTCTTGTCTGGTTCTATACAGGATAAGATCACTGCATTTCAGCAAAATCCTTATGTTACAGATCAAGACATCACAAATTCCTTAATCCATGAATTAAAAGAAGTATTACCTCAAGAATTAAGTATAAAAGACATTGATCCGGTATTTGGTGAAAGATGGATTGATGATCATATCTATGAGAAGTTTATACAAGAAACTTTAGAGTGGAATTATAAAGTAAAATATCTTGAGGGTAGTGATACCTATCACATTTCAAATAACACTTATTATGCTGGAGGCAACAGCGATATTTATGATGTCAAATGTGCAAATGGAAGAAGAGTCAGGACCTCACAGATATTTCAGAATGCCTTTAATGATACCTCCACAAAAATCACCTATACTGTGGATGAAGTGACCAAGGTGGATAGTAAGGCAATGGCTGAGGTGGAGAATAATGTAAATAAGATCAAAGAAAAATTTAAAGCATTTATCAATAAAGAGACAGGATATCATGCTGGGTTAGAAAGAAAATATTTTCTTCTTCAATTACAGAATGTAAAAAATGAGAATGCTACTATTCCCTTAAACTTTAACCAGGTACAACACTTTACTCCAAGAGAACAACAAAAGGCAGCTACCTGGCAGGTTATACGTGATAATGGAGGACTAATAGATCATAAAGTAGGAGCAGGGAAGACCCTAATTGCAGCAATGGCAGCTGTGGAAATGAAAAGAATGGGTAAAGTCAATAAACCTATGATCATTGGATTGAAAGCCAATACAGAAGCTATTTATCGTGATATTAAAAAAGCCTATCCAACAGCCAGAGTTTTGTTTCCTACTGAAAAGAATCTTTCTCCTTCATACAGAAAAGAGTTTTTTCATCGTATGATGAATAATGATTATGATGTGATCATCATGACTCATGAGCAATTTGGAAAAATTAAACCTTCTCCAAATACATCAGAGAAATTGATCAAAGAGGAAATCAAAAATCTGGATATAGATCTGGAAGTATTAAATGGAGAAAATCAGCCCAATAAGATGCAAATCAAAGGGCTTATTAAACGAAAAAACTCATTAGAAGTCAAATTAAGAACGCTGCAGGATCAGATGAAAAAAGATGATCTTCCCTCTTTTGATAAAATGGGAGTGGATCATCTATTTGTTGATGAGTCTCACATGTTTAAAAACTTGCAGTATACCACACGTCATTTTCAGGTTGCCGGATTGAGTCCATCAAATGGAAGTAACAGGGCTTTTAACCTATTATCTGCTGTACGCCATATACAGGATCATCATAATGGAGATAAAGGAATCACCTTTTTATCAGGCACGCATATTTCTAACAGCATCACAGAAATGTACTTAATTTTGAAGTATATGCGGCCCAATAAACTGAAAGAATTAAGAATGCCAACCTTTGATGCCTGGGCCAAAACATTTGCTTTAAAATCTACTGAATATGAAATAACAGCATCCAATGATATCAAATTAAAGGAACGATTCAGGCACTTTATTAAAGTTCCTGAGTTGGCTAAGCTTTACAATGATATTGCCCATGTTGTCAATGAATATAACCTGAAGGTGGATAAGCCTAAAAAGAATGAGATTTTGGTAAATATTAAACCTACTGAGGAGCAGCAAGCTTTCTCTGCCAATCTCCTGCAGTTTGCAAAAACAGGAGATCCTCATTTAATAGGACGTACACATCTTACAGAAAGAGAAGAAAAAGCAAAAATGCTCATTGCTACTGATCTGGCTAAAAAGATGAGCATTGATATGCGTTTGGTTGATTCCTCAGAATACTCAGTTGACTCTGGATCTAAAATACCAGGACTGTGTAAGAATCTTCATGAGTATTATAATAAATTCAATGATCTTAGAGGAACTCAAATTGTTTTTAGTGATATAGGAACTCCAACAGCTAAATTAAATCTGTACCAGGATATAAAGGATCGTCTTATTGAAGAATATGATATCCCTTCCGAGCAGATTGCTTTTGTTCATGATTATAATACAGATAAGAAAAAAGCTGAATTTGAACATAAAGTAAATGAAGGAGAAATACGTATTGCTCTTGGTTCAACACAAACCATTGGTACAGGTAAAAATATTCAACAAAGAGCTTGTGCGATGCATCATTTAGATATCCCGTGGACTCCAAAAGATTATGAGCAAAGAAATGGGAGAGGGGAACGACAGGGAAACTGGTTAGCAAAGAATCATAATAATAATACCATTGATACTTTTATCTATGCGACAGAGAATTCACTGGATGGATATCGTTTTGCCTTGTTAGGAACAAAACAGAATTTTATTGATCAGATCAAAACCTCTTCTGTAAGTTCACGAACAGTGGATGAAGGAGCAGGAGAGAGCGTTTCTTTTGCTGAATTAGCAGCAGCTATTACTGGAAAGACAGAGCTTCTAGAGATTACCAAAAAGGATAAAGAATTAAAATCATTGGAAACCAAACAAAAAGTGGCTGAAGATCAAATCAAAAGTGCCGGATGGGAAATTGACTATCACACTCAACAAAAAGAAATCCGGCTTAAGACCCTGGATACATTGAAAGCAGATAGAAACGAGTTTCAAAAAGTATTTCCTGATTTGGATCCTTACGATATATCAGATAAGACAATAAAAATCAATAACAAGGCGTATAAGGATTTTATGGAAGTTGGAAAAGAGATTCATACTAAAGCCAACCAGGTGATTCAAAACAACGCACTGTGTGGAGTACAACAGTTACTCTCTTTTGGTAAATTTTCTGTTAACCTGGAGTCTGAAAAAGATTTTGATAATCGCGTGGTGTACCACCTGTATGTAAAATCAGAACAATCAGGAATGAAATATACCCATCCAGATTCAAGTGGAAAACTAACCAAGAGTCATGAGCCATTGGCAAAGGTGATTCCTGGGACCTTACTATCCTTAAACAAAAAGATGGTTGAAAATAATAAGGGTATAGAGCGAGCAGAAAATAAAATCTATACCAATGAAAGAATCATTAAAGAAGGTGCCTTTGATTATTCAGAAAGGATCAATCAACTTAAAGATGAAATTAAAGCACTTCAAAATCAATTAGACAGTAACGAGTTACATATAGAAACGGTGGTGAATGAACCTAAAACGAAGTATTCAGCGATGACTAAGTAACAAACTAAAAGAAATAGTTCATAGTTAGTATAGATTGCTCCTTTATGGAGTTAGGGAGGAGAGGGGTTAAATGCCCCTCTTTTTAGTATATCAGGTTTACACATTTGATTTAAGAATCATATCTTTGCATATGATATCTGGGAACAACGAATCCAGATATCCATTTTCTGAAATTCAGAAGTCAGGAGTTGAGTTTTTCAACCTGGCTTCTTTTTTTTTACTGTATTGTAATTCTTTTTTATGATATCTATTCGGAATGTTCTCATTTCGGGGATGTCATCTATAATATCTATTAGATTACTTGTTTCTCTTAGATCTACTAGTACATTTTCTATACATTCCCATTCTTTTCTCTCTATTACGGTATGATAATAATTTTTCCATTCGTTTATAGAGAACTTACCAAAAACGCGGTATACAAACAGCTTTTCCAAAGGAAAAAACTTATATTTTCATTAAAGAAATTTGATTAGATAATTAACTTCTCTACTTAAAAAGTTCTTTTATAGTTTTCATGGGTAGAAACATCTTTCCGCTGTCAGGTAATTTAATAAATCCATATTTATTATAAAATCGTTCTGCATTCTTATCTAAGGGGGCAACGATAACAGCAAATGCTCCAATTGAATCTGTAGTATTCGAACACCTTTTTAATGAATCAATTAATAGAATTTTACCTATGCCTTTTCCTTGAAACTCTTTGTCGATTGCTAATATTCCTAATAGTATTGTGGGAATAGATGAATATGATTTTGGTAAATTTTTCCTAAAAGAATCAGGAATTAATTCATTTGAGATACTATTACTTGAAAGTGTGTAGTATCCTGAAATTCTATCAACTTCTCTTTCAATTAACACGAAACAAGCTGATAACTTTCTTTTAACATCCTGTTTTGCCTGGCGCCAAAAATAATTGTCCAACAAATCTTTTCCACACGAAAAATTTATTCTGTCATGCTTAGTATTAAGCGGTTCAGTTAAATAACTCATTTAGATATTAATTTATTATACTCATCCTTGGCAGAAATCAAATCATTATTTGGTTTTGGTGGATTTACTAAAGAATCAAAGAAAACCTCTTTATCTTTCTGTGATGCAATTATTTTTTCACGTTCCTCAATAATTTCCTTAGCTTTATTTTGAACAGTTACGATAACAAAATCTGTTAGATTTCTATAGCCACCTAAAATTGCAGCTTTCTCAAAAAGTTGTTTTTGTTCTAGTGGTAATCTGGTATCAAATCTTGCCTTATCTTGTTTTAATGCTCCCATAATTATTCCTTTTATACAAAGGTACGGAAAATATCCGTAACACTAAAGTGTTGTACGTAAATATACAGCACATATTTAAATCTTAGTATCTTGTTAAAGATATTTACTTAGCGAGAAAATACATCTTTCTTATCAATCTATTTCCAAATCTATCTCTCTCTATATATACTCTAATTGAAATATATTAACAATCTAGAAAATCCTTATAATGTACCTAACTTTGCATTAGAAGCCAAGTATTATATTTTTCTCAATTTATATCCTAATGCTTTTAAGTTTCTATTTCTAAATACATTATTTACACCACCAATGGAAAATTGAACAGTCAAAGCATTACCTTTTAAGTCAGTCACACCATTCAAAGAGTAATCAACAATATTATATTTTGCTTTAAGACCAATATAGAAAGAGTTTGTAATATAATATCTATAAGCTACTCCAAAATTAATGTTGTAAGTCCATGTTGATTCAGAATCAATATCTAATTCATCATCTTCTTCCAAAGCATCAAATCCATCAAATGCGATTCCTCCTGTAATTTGTATTTCGTTCCCGTTGTTAACATATACATCTCTTCCTAAATCAAAACCTATATAACCACCAAAGAATTTATCTGTTAATTCTGGATTATTACCTCTGTATGCTGTATAGTAATTAGCAGACCTAAGAAATTTGAATGTCATTGAGAAATCATAATTCATTTTCCCAACTTTGGAACCCATTTGAAAGCCTAAATCAGGATGTATACCTAGAGTTGTCAAATCTCCAGTAGGTATCCATAATCCAGTTATCCAGGCTATATGAAACTCTCCTTTTTTTACATATTTCTCAACTTCTTTATTATATTCTTCTGCTAGAAAAGATTTTTTACATATACCTGATTGTAATTTTGAGAAGAACAAGGCAACATTTCCGCTATAAAATTCAGCAAATAGGTATTCTATAGTTTCGGAATTATAGTTAGAGATCAAGGATTTTGCAATTTTTTGAGTCCCTTTATCAAACTCTTGCCCAGGTGGTGTATATCCATAATATGGTTTGTATTCATCATATGAATAATAGCTTGAATACTTAATTATATCCATTCTATTAATATAGTTATAGATATTATTCATGACTCCTTCTGTCAATAAAGAATCACTATAGTTTCCCTCTTTCAATGCTAATAATATTTTAGCTCTAAATATAGGTTCTCTTTCACCACATTTACCTTCCCAATAATAAATTATGTTATGTGCTGAATCTAACTTCTCTTCTTGCATGTATTTAATAAAATACAGTCCACAATTATATGATATATCCGAACATTCAACATGTTTATTTATCATCAAATTATCAAAATCTTGCCCATAAATTATACTTGAGAAAAGAAGTGAAATTGCTAATAGTGTTTTTTTCATATTGCTAATAATTTGCTATTGTCTTTAATTGAAGCTGACCTATGGTTAGTGTATGTAAATGGAATATTGAGTTATCCCACACCATATTGTTTATCCTATTATACTACCTATTTTTTTAATATTCTATCTCATTGATGATATTGTGTGCCTTTTTTACTATTTATCCGATACCTCACTGTTATATCATATCAAGAATATAATGGTCAATAGACCTATTCATATCTCTTTTACTCTATTTCAAACTATCCGGAATTTCCGGATAGTTGAATCTTTAAACTACTCTTGTATATCATAGATGTTCTTTAAATATTCATTTACAGTACGACAATACGAACATCTTTATTAAAAATTCTGCCATTTGAAGTTATCTTTACAAGCTCTATATTATCATCGGTATCAATAATAGTTTTATAAATTCATATTTTATTTAAATCTAATTTTTGCTTTAAAGATATTTGAATTACTTGCCCCCTTGATATAGTTATCTTTATCAACTCCCCACAAACCTAAATCTTCTGCTTTATCTTTTTTACGTAAATATCTTCTAGATTCTTTTACTAGTTGTTTTCTTTCTTCTTCGTTTAATATAAACTCTGGACTTAATTGAATAGTTGATGTGTTTGATAATAATAGCTGTTTTTGCTCAACGGAATCCGCTACTTCCAGTGTTGAATAATAATGTATAAGTTTTTCGATATTATTGTTGTATTTTTTGAGCAAAGTTGAATCTAAAGATAATATATAGCTATCCTTATATTTTTCAGTTATTTTCACTTTAAAAGCTGAATCCTGAAAAAATACTATTCCTTCAATAAAACTAGAATCATTTATTTCTGGAAAGAGATAAAAAGCAACTTTTTCACTATAGCTAATAGTATCTCCAACAACAGGGTGGAGTTGAACTGTATTTTGTGAGAAATCGTTTATACAATTAGAAAGTAATAAAATAGATAATGAAAATTTAATAATTGCTTTTGCTTCAACAGGCAAAAAAACGTTGGCAAGAGTTCTTGAATATTTATTGAAAAAACTCATTTCTTTTATTATTATTTCAAGTACCATAATTTGGGGTTTTAAGTTTTGATATTAATATTTCAGTACAGAGCGTTTCCTAAATGTCTATGTTTATAGGCTAAAATTTTAATTTTCAAATTGTTTAGGATAGCTCTGGAATTGGTCTAATGATACCAATTGTTAATTACAATAAAGTTCATCAAGAATATAAATCATTTCTTCAAATTCAGGTAAAAGTATATCTATTTCAAAAACTTTTAATGCATATTCTATAGTAGAACAATAGGAGCAAGGGTAATCTTGTAATAACTCATTAACGTATAAATGAGTAAAAACGGTTCTATCCTGATTATCAGCTAAAAGTACTGTCTTGTAATTCTTTTTTATGATATCTTTTCGGAATGTTTTCATTTCAGGGATATCATCTATAATATCAATTAGATTACTGGTTTCCCTTAGATCTACTAATACATTTTCAATACATTCCCATTCTTTTCTTAACATTATTGTATGATAATAATTTTTCCACTTATTTATTGAAAACTTACCATAAACACGGTACACAAACAGCTTTTCCGTTGGAAAAAACTTATATTTTATTTTCATTAAAGAAATTCGATTAGATAATTAACTTCTCTATTTAAATAGCTAAAAAGGGAATAAGAATGGTGGCTTAATATTATTTAGAATACGAACAAAGTACTATTACAAGTAAATTACGTATTTCATTTATTCAAATATAATCGTTAGTTATAAATAATCCTAAAATAGATTATA
This sequence comes from uncultured Saccharicrinis sp., assembly GCA_963677655.2. Taxonomy (GTDB): domain Bacteria; phylum Bacteroidota; class Bacteroidia; order Bacteroidales; family Marinilabiliaceae; genus Saccharicrinis. The sequence continues at coordinate 257,639 of OY782089.1, read as the reverse complement.
ACTGTTTAATTTTGGATTAACGATATAAGGACTTTTATTCTATTTTGTTAATGGAACGTTTGATAAGAAACTATATTAATACCTATCGTTAAGCGTATTATTTTTTATTAAAACCGGATTTTATAACAACATAAGATTCAACTTATCATAACGGAAACTATTGGAAAATCTTATTGCTATGTTAGGGTATTATAATACCATTTTGCTTTATAGATAGCATTGGCGTTTTGACTTAACGTTATTTTCTATATATTTGACTCAAACCATTCAAATGGTTTTCCCTTACTATCACAAGTATAAAAGGAGAATAACGATTCTCCTTTTTTTGTTTTGTATAATTTGTTGTTTTATTCAACAAATAATTGACATAGAAAAGATGGAGTTGTTTAAAATATACTTTAAATATTTCTTAGTAAAGCGATTGAAAATGGGTACTATTTAGAAAATTAAATTGTATACCAAAGTGATTTATTTATGTTTTTAAGTTTTTCATATAGCTGTTCTAAGAATTACAAGTCCTTATGATTCCCATTGTTAATTGCAATAAAGTTCATCCAAATTATAAATCTTTCTTTCAACCTATCAACCTAAAACCTCGGTTTTATGTGTTTTAGTATTTTTAATAATTTAATCCAAATGCCCAAAGAGGAATAACATTAAGGTAACCATATTCAATATTATCCTTTACCACAAATGATTTCCCGTCTTTATTTATTTGGTTTTGTTGTTTATTCTTCCCTCCAATTTCAAACGTATAATTATCAATTACAAAATCAGCTTTTTTTGAAGATATTACTTCATTTTCTACTCGCATTTGATTGAAAAAGAAAGTTTCACGTAAATTTCCAACATTTGATTTATCTCCAACCAAGTTGAAAATGATATTAGTATTATCTAGATATACTTTATCAACTTTTCCTAATCCGCGGATACCACTTGTCTCATTTCGTAATTGACCGATAAGTCCAGCTTTTTCCATATATGAAAAATAATCGTCTAAAGAATTTCTACTTACATTAATCATTTCTGATATTTTAGAAAAATTGGGTTTAAAAGGTACGCTTTCAGCAATAATAGAAAGCAATCGTTTAAGTTTTCTGCTTGTTCCTACATTTAGATTTGCATACTGCGGAATGTCAGATTCTAATGTTTGTACAATGATTTGACCTAAACGCAAATTCATTTCATTTTCAATTCCAAAAGGATAATACCCACGTTTTAAATAGGCATTAAAGAATGGTAGTGGATGTTGAATATTTTCAAGTTTCACTTCATTATTTATGATTTGATCTAATGAGTAAATTTCTGTTTCATAGTTATGATAGAATTTCAGATATTCACGAAAAGAGAGACCATGTAACTTGTAAATTATGGCTCGACGACTTAAATCAGCTGAACCTTTCAGTATATCGAGCACAGAAGAGCCTGTGAATACAACTTTCAGAGTTGGAAATGAATCATATATATTTTTTAATTCTCTAGACCAGTCTGTATATTTATGAATCTCATCAATAAATAAGTGTTCTCCTGCATTTTTATAAAAATCATCAGCTAAGTCGAGAAGTCTGTTTTCACTAAAATACATATCATCGGCTGATACATATAATGCTTTTTTGCTATCTAATTTCTCCTTGATATGTTGTAAAATCATTGTTGTTTTGCCAACTCCACGAGCACCAATAATCCCAACCATTCGGCTATCCCAGGAGACATTTTCGTATAGATAACGTTTAAAATCTGTTGTAGTATTTTGCAAAAGCGTCTCAAATTTCTGATATAATGTTCTCATAATTTTAATATGCTATTTTTTACAAATATACAAAATGCACAACGAATTCAACAAATAAGTCATTAAGTGCTCATGTGAAAGTGCAAAATGTTGTTTTTCTTAATTGCTTGGTGTTATTGTTTCGTCTAAATTGCGTTGTCACCTATAGCTATATTATAAAAAATTACAATGCTATAGTATTATACCAAATATTAGTTTCACGGTTTTACTTTTTATTTAGTACTATGTTATAGGAATTATTTAGTACTGAACCATAGAATATTATTATTTTGAAGCTGAATGTTTGGACGTTGGAGATATTAAAATAGCTTTATAAAAGATGTCTAACCAATAACTTTAGTCTGTTACTTGTTTTGGATGGAAGTATCCCGAAGAATATATTTCTTCTTTCTAAATTTCTTTATTCTCTTTACAAGAAACGATATTAGAAGAAAGAGAATTAAAAGTACAATAGGAACTAATATTCCAATTGGAATAGTTTCATAAATTAATTTTCCAATTAAATAGATTAGTCTTCCCATACTTTGAAATACAGGAACAATAGAAAAAAACACTTGTCCTCTATCTACAAAGTCATACAAAGAAAAGCCAGAAATGGATAATACTATAAATATGATGAATAATGTTTTTCTCATCTTAGTCAGTTTAGGGAGTAATGTAAAGGTTAATTATCAATAGGAACGGCAATTTGATTATTATTCCATTCTATACAAGTGCCATTGTTTTTTAGGTCTTCCAAGGAACTTACTTTATTAAGTAAAAGATATTGTTTTCCTTGATGGATTTCTATTTTTGAATTCATAATCCACCAATGAATCTGACTATTTTCTTGAAATGCCAGATAACTAATAATACTTGATGTAATGAGAAATGCAGTAGTTAAAACCAGATAAGAGTAATATTTGAATTTTCCTTTCCAATAAGCTATTGCAGATTGTTCAGAATTAAAGTGAATATACTCCTTCGGTATTTTATTTATCAGAGCTTCGTTTTTACTGAGTAAGAAGGATTGATTTGCATATAAATTCTGATTGGTATCATTTAATTCCAGAAGGCTATTAGTTAGTAGCTCTTTTAATTCATTAATAGTCTCTTTATTTTTATTATTAGAATCCATTAATGAGTATACAAGGGGAAAGAATTCATCATCCGGATTAATGTTTAATCCAAACTGATCTTTTATCGAAACACAGAAATCGTGATATTCTTTGTTACGCATCATAATTAAAGAAGTTGGTTTGGTTAGGGGAAAATTTTCCCCTAACATAAATTCAAGTTAAATATCAATTGTTAATGACTCAATAGAATCTTTGATTCTTATTTTAGTAAATGTTTTGGCATCAGAGATTGGTTTTCCTTGTTCCATTAAAGCATGAATTTCTTTTAAGGTTCCAGGAACGTTATTGGGAACAATATTAAAGTCTATTAGATCAGAGGATGATGCATTTGCAAGCTTTATAAGAGCAGTATCTTGTTCTGCATTAAAAGGAAAGAAATTATTTTTGATAATAATCTTCTTAATTTTTTTTACTGTAGCTAAAGCTTTAAATAGATCTTTACAATAAGTTGAAGATGCAGCAAATGCATTTAATCCGGATATAACACAACATATTTGGACGTCAATACCCATGTCATGTAATGCATCTAGCATTTTTGCTCCACCATCATTTTTAATAAACACAAGAAACTGTTCAGATGTTGTTGCACCAAGGTCACATACAGCTGATGATGTTTTTTCTGAACTTAAGAAATTTTCAAAAAACTGATCAAATCCAGAGCGATCAATATTCTTTGTATTATGATCAATTAAGTTTTGGGATATTTTCTTTTTAACAAAAGAAAGCTGTTGAGAACTTGTGTTGGATTCATTATCCATATCTACGAAAATTGTATCTTCTTTTTGTAGATATTTATTTGCTAATACATAGGTTAAGGTTGATTTTCCTACACCACCTTTTGATTGAAGGATGAATGTAATTTTTTTCATCATGTTTAAAATTTAGGTTAGTAATAAAGTATATTTAATCAAATGGATTCTTTTTAGAGTTATTATTTGCGTAAATATTAAGATTTATACTATCGATATCTTCAATATCCTGTTGGTTAGATCTTTTATCCTTTAAAGTATTTTTAGATTCTTTTTTAGCTTTAAATTTTCTTTGAATGGCTTTAAGAAATGAGTTATAATTTATAGTATCTTCTTTGATATTTAAATCTTTCTCTATAATCTTTTTGATCAGAAGAATACCAACACCACTTTCTAATTTCTTTTTAATAAGATCTTCATAGCATGAAATTATTAAAGTATATAATCCTTTTTGATTTGATTTATTTAGTAATTCAACAATTAATTCTTTTTCAACTTCCATATCCTTTTATTTTATGCAGTCAAAGATATATTATATGTACGATTAATGTTTGGTTAAGTCAATTATATATCATAGCATGTCATCTGATGTCACTTTATGTCCTTTATAGGTTAGTTGAAGTATAAATATATTAATAAAATTGGCAAAAAACTACTATAAGTGAAACAAAAGCTCTATAAGTGACATTAAATGACAAAGTAGGTATTATGGAGTATATAGATATATGTTATTAATAATTCAATTAATACTTTTTCAACTTCCATATCCTTTTATTAGTCTCAGAAGTTGGATGAATTTTTTACGAAGTAAAGTAAAAAAGAAAACCACTGCCTAAAGATAGCCTATAGTCTGATGCCATAGAATCTGTGGAATTCATTCCGTAGTGGTTCAGTTTATACAGTCAATATATACGATCAATGTATGATTATGTCAATTATGTATTGATGGATGTCATCTAATGTCACTTTATGTCCTTTATAGGTTAGTTGAAGTATGGAAATATTTATAAAAGTGACAAAAGATACACTATAAGTGATATAAAATGATAAAATAGGTGTTATGGAGTATCTAGATATTTGTTATTAATAATTGATATTTATTCAATTTCTATATCCTTTTATTAGTCTTTGATGTTGGATGAAATATATATGAAGTAAAAAAGAAAACCACTGCCTAAAGATAGCCTATAGTCTGATGCCATAGAATCTGTGGAATTCATTCCGTAGTGGTTCAGTTTATACAGTCAATATATACGATCAATGTACAAATATGTCCATTATGTATTAATAGATGTCATCTAATGTCACTTTATGTCCTTTGTGGGTGGGTTGATGTATATAAATATTAATAAAAGTGACTAAAACCTATTATAAGTGAATTAAAAGCTCTATAAGTGAAATTAAATGACATAATAGGTATTATAGAGTAAATAACTATCTGTTTTTAATGGAGTTATGTAAGTGGCACAAAATCAATAAAATAACATTTAATCCCCTCAATAATAGGATAATTTCTGAAAAGAAATTATCTTTAAGTAATGTAAATAAGCAAGATGTGTTAACAACATCCGAAAATAAATTTCGTAAACCTCAATTAGTTTTCTGATTCGTACCATTCAACCGGATGCATCCGGATTCATTAACTCTCTTGCTTTTTTTGCCCCAAAAAAGACTAAAAAATGTTCAGCTACGCTTTACATTTTTTCATATTACTGTCATATATGGTAGGACGAATAACAACAGGAAATAATTTTGAAGTCATCATTTCATATGATCTAAGAGAAGAAAAAGGAGAGATCCTGCTTACAAATATTATTGGTGATTCTGCAGAATCTTTTGCAAAGCAAATGGAGTTAGTGGCCCAATTAAATACTAGAGTAGAAAAACCAGTAAAACATTTTATAATTAGTTTCTCAAAAGATGATGAAAAAAAAATGACCAATGAGTTAATGTGTTCTATTGTGGAAGAGTACCTGGAAGTAATGGGCTATGTCAATAACCAGTTCGTATCCGCAGCACATACAGATACTGATACTTTGCATTTGCATATTGCTTGTAATCGTATATCATTTGATGGAGTAGTTGTAAAAGATTCAAATGAGAGACTTAAATCCAGAGAGATATTAAATAAGTTGGAAAAGAAATATGATTTAACTGTTACCTCGAAGGCTTATGAGAGTAAATTCAAAGAGTATGATAGAAATAAAAATATATACAATGAAAAGCAACAGAATGAAAAGGGCATAAAAAAATATGTAAGAGAGCAGATAAGATCTGGCCTTAAGCAATCTCCTTATTCCTTTGATCAGTTCGAAAGCTTATTAAAAACGGAAGGAATAGAAATTACAATAGCTAATAATAGAAAAGGAATATCATTTCGCTTTAATGATGTTATTTATAAGGGAAGTGAATTAAGTAAAAATTATTCCTATAATGGATTGTCTTCGACACTTCGAAAAAACGCCTTGGACTATTTTAAAAAAACTATCAAAAATTGTTTGGAGTTAGAAGTTACGACTATTGATGATTTTTTTAATGAGTTAAGAAAAGATGGATTTGAACCCAGAATGAATTCAGCGAAGAATGGTTGGTCTTTAAAAAAGGGAGGAGTAGAAATTAAGGGATCTGAACTTAATGGAATGAGTTATAATAATCTAATAAATCAGATAAAGCAGAATTCGTTAAAATCTAATGTAAGGTTAATTAAAACGGTAGTATTTAACTATCTAAAAAATAGAGGAGATGATAAAAATAGTTTCATTAGTTCACTAAAGAAAAAGAATATCATAGGAGAGGAGAGGAGTGAAGGATGGACTTTTAAATATGGACAACATGAGATTCAAGAAGGCAAATTAGGAGGTCGTGTATCTCAATATGGAATGACTTATCTTTTATTGGCTAATAAGGTTGATAAATTGTTGGATGAACTGATGCAAAATTGCAGAACGAAAGATGAGCTTACTTATCAACTTAAACAAGAGAAGATAGATTTTGTAATTGGAGATGAGAAGTTTATGTATCAATTAGGTGGGATGTTAATTTCAGGAGACTCTTTATATTTTAACAAGGATAGGGAAATAGAAGAGAAGTTAGAAAAAAATAGAATAACGACTATTGTGAATCAGTCTCTAATGAAAGATCATACTCTAAAGGAATATATTCATTCTTTGAATATTGAAGGTGTGAATGTTGCCATTGAAAAAGAGAAGCTGGTTTATAAGTCAAATATTACCCAAATATCTTCAGGTAGAATTTGTGATCTGAATTATATTAATTCAAAATTGTCAAATTCTAATAATGCTAATACAACAAAAGGTATTGGTAATCTAGGTAATCCTACGACAAAAAATCGTGAGGAAGAAGATGAAGAAGAAAGAAAACGAAATAAAAATAACGATTATGGCCAGACCTTGTAAAAGTGCAGATGAAGTTAAATCTAAACAGATCACTGTAAAGTTTAATACCAATGAATATGAAGATGTATGCAAGAAAGCTAAAGATTCTGGAAAAGAATTAGCTCCCTTTTTAAGAGAGATCGCATTAACAGGAAGTATCAAACCAATTGATACGATTTCTCCAGAATTTTTATTTCATCTGGGAAAACTGGGTAATAATGTTAATCAAATAGCTAGAAGGTTAAATAGTAACTCGTATGATGTTCCTTTGAATGAAAAAGAAAGCATGTGCCTTGAAGAAATTAAGGAACTATTAAAAGATATTGTTAATGATATGACGAAGTAAAATTTGGTACAAGGTATTTGATATTTTATTATATTCGAGTATTAATCCGTATAAGGGTTAGGGTTTGGTTAAAAATGAAAGAAGCATTTTCGAATGGTTGGAAATGCTTCTTTTGCTTCAAACAAAGGAACAAGTAGATCTGCTTTTTTTAATGAAATTATTATTTTTTAAACGCTTTATTGTTTAAATAAATAAGAGGACATTTATTCTCACATCCTCTTATTATTACAAATTTTGTGAACATTATTAATTAATCACGTCCAAATATAAAGTTAAAAGAGGTAAAATATATTATCTAAATAAGAATTGACAACATTATATTATTAAATGACGGATTTACAGAAAAAGCGAAAAGTTATAATTTTATAGATATAAAATTAAATATGAGTAATATTAAGATAAATGATAGGGTATGTTTTAAACATTCCATTGCAAAAGAAAAAGGTACTGTTATTGGTGTTATAAAAAGAGACATACTTGATAATAAAGGAAATATAGTGGTTTGCAAGGGCGATTTTAAAGTAAAGTTAGATAGCCAAAAGAAAGGTCATTTTGTTCCTGCTTCAGAAAAAGAGCTAGAATTAGTTGAGGAATAACGTGGGAAGTAATTAAGTCTGTTTCCCTAAAATGACATACTTGCAGAGCACATTATTCATTGAATACTTGTATTTTTTATCCATAAAGACACTTTAGTCATTTCAGATGCACTATTATCAATATATCCGATTAGGATTTTTCCACTTATAGTTTAGATTGTTAATATCTTAATTGATTTGACAAAACCAGGTCAAATTTTTAAGCAGAATAAATTGTATTTGAAAAAATGTCAAGAGCAGTTAATATACCATATCCTTTCTTTTCCTTATAAACACAACCGGTATCCAGATTAATTACCTGGCTATTTTGCTTAATCATAGCTTTGCACAATTCTGAGGTAATTGGTGTATGTCCATGAATAATTGTTTTTTCTTTCAAAATCGGATTAGAGTAATTATCGTTCCTTGTCCAAATCATATGATATTTATCCTCAAAAGGATCAATAATCTTGTCATTTAAACCAGCATGTACGAAAATATAGTTTCGGTAGCAATAGAAATACTCTAGTTCAATAAAGAATTTCCAATATATTTCAGGAAGTCCAACAGTTGCTTTTAAACCAAAACTATCTAACGTTTCACCTCCACCATTTAGCAACCATAACGGAATTTTACTATCCTCTTTGAATGCATCAATTAGCATTCTTTCATGATTACCAATTAATGTAATAATATCAAAACCTTTTTCTTTTAAAGAGATGATAAAATCAATGACTTCTTTGCTATTAGGACCTCTGTCAATATAGTCTCCAAGAAAAATAAGTCTGTCCGGTTTTTGAATACAAATCTTATTTTCAATTAGTTTTTTTAAAGACACAAAGCACCCATGTATATCACCTATTGCAATTAGTCGTTGAGGAATCATCATTTTATATTATAAGGAGTATTTTATGGTGTTTTTAATCATTGGAATAATAGAAAACCAACTACGAATCCAAAAGTAACAGCTAATATAGCAACAAATGTATTCTGTTTCCGATCTTCAGAAACCCGTTGTTTCACCGTTGATTCCTTATATGTCTCATCATTATAATTAGGATCAATTTCTACTTTTGAATTGTATTTATAAAACTTTGCTCTACATCTATAGCAGCTGCTCCATAAATCAGGTCTGTTTTCTTCAGTTATTACTATTAAGTCAGAATTTATCGCACAAGCTTCATTATGAAGAATTTAAAGAGCATGTTCTTCACTGCAAGCCATTGCAAAACCGGATTCTCCAAGTTTTATTTCTCCTATATTAGTAGCAACTGAGTCAGGAATTTCTGTGAATTTTTTAATAGTGATCTCACAATTTCTATAATCTGACTTATTAACCTTATATCCGGATCTTATTATACGGTGAGAGCAACTAGAAAGTAGAATAGAAAAAAGTAAAATGAAAATTATAGCTTTCATGTTTAGAATGTTTGATTTAATAATTGAGACTATAATTTATCTATTTTTTATTATAAAAAATAATAATTACCTCTTTATCATACTATTTCCCGAATTTTGTAAGCCTTTTTAAAGAGTTATTAATGGAACTTATTTGAATTAATGGATGTTTTTAAATTGATTATTGTAGTAATCTTTAATGAATTTTTCCTTAATATATCCCTTTCTTTCTAGTACAAAAGTTTTAAAACTGTTATCCATCAATTTTGTTAATTCAAATCCATTACGACTTATACCAGCTTTTAATCGTTTTGGCAGATAATTAATGTAGTCTAAGAAATCATCCATAGTTACATGAAGTTTATCAAACTGTTTATAATATTTCCAGTGGGCTATATCTTCCGGTTCTGTTTTCATATTGTTAGGTTCTAATTAATTATCTAATATAGAAATGACATTTTATTTTACTTAAACTCTACACCTAATTCCTTATCTAATGCATAGGCTACTTTCTCAAGAAATTCAATTGAAGGATTCACTTTCCCATTTTCAAGTTTTGAAACATTCGGTTTTTTGGTATCTATCAATTCACCCAATTGTTCCTGCGTAAGACCTTTCTTTATTCTTAAGCGTTTTATCTTTGATCCTATTTGAATATTCAATTTGTTTCTATACGAGAATCTAGGTTCGTCTTTAGGACTAAATGTTTCTTCAGGATATAGGTTTTTATATTTACGTTTCATAAAAACAATATTATTTTATTCATTCAAATTTACAACAGAGTTATGATATATCATAATTTATTTTAGTGTCTTCAAGTGATAAATTAGGGTATTCTTTAAGTTAACTTTTTTATCAAAATGTCTCGCGTTGATTTACTACTTTTTAATATTAACTAATTCCTTTTAGGAGCTTTATGAGGTCGCTCTAAATTGAATAAGTTAAACTAAATAATTAAAGCAATACCTCAAAGTTGCCCCGTTTTACTCCATTTACCCCCGGGGGGGTGAGCTGAATATTCCTATTCATTCAAATTGTATGCAAGTTACCTGCACGTTACGAAATGGTAAAGAGGAAAAATCATAGATTTTTTCCTTCGGATGCGTTCATTTTATTGTTCCATTCTTCCACGAATAAAATGACATGCACCTCTTGACCTTATTCGTACCGTTCGGTTTTATAGCACAAAATTTAAATAAATTAGGCGTGCTAGAAGCCAATATAAGACCTCAGGGCAGAGGCACTTATATTATGAAAAATTATAACTTTCCTATAGTAGAACTTAAGTATGTTTTAGAGTATAAACCAAATTTTCAAGTCAGTTATTCTTTAGACTCTTATCATTATGCAAAATCTTTATTTAATAAAGACACTATTGCTTTAAGAGAGTCCTTTTTTGTGATATTTCTAAATAGATCAAATTATGTTACTGGGTATTTTAAAATGTCAGAAGGAGGAACAGCAGGAACAGTAATTGATATGAAGTTAATTTTTCAAGCTGCAATACTACATAGTACCCAGTGCATGATTGTTTGTCATAACCATCCTTCTGGTAACATTAAACCATCGTGTCAAGATATTACAATTACAAATAAAATAAAGAATGCTGCTAAATTATTAGATATTACATTACTCGATCATATTATAGTAACACCTTTTTCCGATTATTATAGTTTTGCAGATGAAGGGGCTTTATAGCCTCTTCTATTTTAGTTACAATCTGTAAGTTTATATCATTATACACCCGGTAAAAGAATGGTTTCATTCTGTTTATTGCTGTTTAGAAGGTTGATTATTGATGTACACTCTTAATTTGAAAGTAGGCTGTCTAACAACTTGAGTTATGAGACAACCTATATAAGCTTTTATGAATCCTTTCCTTAGTTAATTGTTTCATCTAAGGCCTTACCCGGTTTAAACTTAGCAACTTTCTTTGCTGCTATTTGGATTTCCTTTCCAGTTTGAGGATTTCTACCTGTACGAGCTGCACGTTCGCTGATAGAAAATGTACCAAATCCTATTAATTGAACACTCTCACCTTTAGATAATGCATTTTTTATTGCTTCTGTTGTAGCATTTAATGCTTTTTCTGTATCAGTCTTAGATAATCCGCTTTCTGAAGCTATTGCGTTTACAAATTCTTGTTTAGTCATCTTTTTTTATTTGATTGAGTTATTTTTATCTCTGCAATATAAATGTTATTTCGATTTATTTTATAGAAAAGTTAATTTGTTATTTTTTGAATGATGAATATAAATTATACGTTTTCTCTTAAAGGTCTTGTTTTCAAAGATTAATTCAGGTTTGTTATTTCTCCACTTTTAATTTGTATTATCATTTCATCAATGAGTTTTCCCCAGGCTTTCATCTGCTCCTTTTTCATACGATAATCCATACCTTTAAGAATTATACTATTTTTCTCAATATCCAGATGACCTTTTTGCACAGGTGATAACTTAGCCGAATATTCTTTCAAGTACTCGTATATTTTAGCTAAAGCTACTACATCGCCATAGGCAGCTTTACTTATAATTTCGTCTTTAGGTCTATCCATTTTATAATGTAAGTAAGTATGCACACTTGCATATACTATGTCTATTGTAATATAATATCACTATCAATATTTAATTTACTACGTAAAGCTTTAGCAATGTTTAAAGTAATTTCCCTTTTTCCTGAAAGATATTCGCTTATCCTTGTTGCGGAAGTACCTAAAAGAGTTGCCAAATCCTTTTGTTTAAGTTTCATTTCAAACATTCTCAATTCAATTACTTCAATCAGACTTGGTAAGCCTATTGGGTAATGTTCTTCCTCATATGCTTCAATGATATCAGAAACTTTATCTAATTCTTGAAGCAATGGATCATCTTCAGGAGTATCATTACTAACTAAATCAAGTTTTATAATTTCTTCTAACCTAATTTGAGCTTTCACATATTCTTCATGTGTTATAATATTTTCCATACCTCAATATTTATAGTTTATCAATATCTTTTAATTTATCATATTCAGCATGAGTTCCTATCCATCTCACAAACACTTTTTTCATTTTAAATATAATTAGAGCAACTAATCTATAATTATTGCCTCCTAAATTAAATACATATCTATCATTCCCAACATTGTCAACAGAATTAAATGTTTTTTTTATATCTGTAAAATCTTCCCAATCTGCCTTTTTTGTTTTTTGATTCCACTCCTGTAAACTAACCCTAGCATTGGCATGTTTGGTAAAATAGGCTTTAATCTTGGCAAATGATATTACTCTCATACTTATTAATTATCTGATATGTACAAAGATAATAATAAAATTACATATAGTGTAATGTAGTTACATAATATGTAATTTTATTTTAAATATTTTGCAGTCAAAAATTTATGAAATACTCGTTTGCTGAGACTATATTTACTTAACTATAAAGACTTCTTGAATAAATTGCATATTAGATTATTTGACTATATAACTTGAATACCTATTTTAGTAGGTTATAAACCTAAATACAAAGGCGTAATATCTCCTAATGACTGAGGGATATATTTTAGTGTGCATTAAAACGATAGACATATCTATATGAATATACAACCAAAATAGAAATAACGACTAAATCAAACAATATGAATAAAATAATATTATGTCTTTTGTCTTTAACATTATCAAATTTAATTCAAGCTCAAGTTTCGTTTATTGATAATGGTCAAAACCTAAAAAGTGATAATAGTTGGTACCTACATATATCCGATATGGACAAAGATGGCGATTTGGATGCATATTTTGAAAACTCCCTAAGGATAAACACTGGCAATGGAAAATTTAAAAATACAGGAAAAAGATTAACAAAATCTCACTTTCCCAATTTTGCAGATGTTAATAATGATGGGCTGGACGACTTAATTGAAAATGACAGTATTTATATAAATAATGGTGACTTCAGTTTTAAATTTTATTGTAAAGTTAATTGTGATATTAAAATGGCTGGAGCCTATTTTTTTGACATCAATAATGATAATTTAAATGATATGATTGTTATCTCTGGATATAGTGATAGGATTCTTTTAAATAATGGAAATGGAGGATTTATAAATACAGGTGATAGTTTAGGAGGTTGGGGACAATGTTCATATGCATTTGGAGATATTAACAGTGATGGATTTATAGATATTTATGTTGGAATTCCCCACAACCCACCACCTGTTTTCGGAGCAGGGATTAATAAAATCTGGTTTGGTAGCAAAAAAGGAACATTCAAATTAAAAGAACACAGATTAGAAAATTCAGAATCCAGAGGTGTTATATTGGAAGATTTTGATAATGACGAAGATCTTGATTTGTATGTTTCCGACAGAACCAATGGAGGGCGTATTTGGTTTAATGATGGCAAAGGAAAATTTACTGATAATGGACAGAAATTAGGAGGTTTTGTAGGTGCATCGAAAGCAGCAGATTTTGACTCTGATGGGGATATTGACCTATTAATTTGCGAAGATGCTGGAGGAGAAAAAGGATTGGTATTTAGTGATGGTGCTCCAAATAAAATCTGGTTAAATGATGGAACAGGGCATTTTAAAGACAGTGGACTTAGATTAGGAAATTCAAATACAATATCGGTCGCAGTTGGAGATTTAAATGGAGACAATATGCCTGACATTTTTGGCGTAAATGTCAAATTAATTGCCTCTCAATCAGGGCCTCCTAAAGCAGAAAATTGTGATATTGAAATATGGATTAACAACACAGAGAAATAAATAACGACATGCTAATCGAATTCTAAGATAAAGAATTACTGGTTCCAACAAAGTAGTTCAAAGAATATTACTTGTTTTTACTTACCTGTATTTTATATGCAAAATAATAAAAGAAAGCAGCTTTAGTTGTTTTATTAAGTTTTCTATTCCCATTAAGTAATAGGGATAGGGTTGATTTGTCAAGTAGTAAATCTTGCATTAAATCTTTCCTGGATAAACCTAATTCATCCATTTGAGTTACTACCCAATTGTAATCAATCTCTTTTAAAACTTTTCTTTGCTGTGATTCCTGTTTTAATCTTGCTACTGCAGCTTTAAACTTATTCATATAAATTAGTTTGCTAGACACAAACTAATATAAGTAAAATTTGCTAGACGCAAACTACTTCTTTTTCTTTCCTTCTATTTTCTTTTTAGCATATTCAATATATCTATAATAACTAGCTTTACTTATTTCAAGGATTTTAAGTATATCAGATACACTCCTTTTGTGAGACTGATAATTTATTTATAGGCTAATCTTTACTCTAGGTAACTACATAATAGACTACATTTTATTTTTTACTCGTATATGTTATAGAATACTACTAACCATATGCACGTGCAGATTATGGTTCCCCCGATCCATTCTCCTAAATGAAATCCTCTTGCCATAGAACCGAGTAGTCCAGATATTGCACCAAAAATTAAACATGTAAAAAAATAAGCTTTAGTTTCTTTCTTATGAATATCAGAGGATGCAGGGGCTTTTTTTATCATTTCATTCATTACCAAATCTAAACCTCTAACTTTTAATATTTGCTCTTCGGACAGTATAGAAAGAGCAAAAGCAGTAATTTTACTTGCCTCTCTAAGTGCAACCTTTTCAGCTTCTAACCTTGTGCTTATTTTCTCATTATCAATTACTATATTTTGCAAATAGTTTGATATCTTCTTTAGAGATTCTTCATCCCCCAATATAGCACACTTGACTGTTTCCGCTTTGAAAGGTAGTTTCATGATTACGTTATATTTCTAATAATTCATATAGCTTAGGTTGTATTTCCATATTCAATGCATTTTATGAGATAATCAATTAGATATTATTAGGTAATGGTCCAGATTCATAAAAATGCGCTATTTTTCCCCTCATGTGTACTTTATCCTTAAAATGTCTAGATAGTTCAACTGTTTTTTCAAAAAAATCATTTGTATTATCTTCTTTTTCATAATAATATGGATATATTTTTACACAATTAGAATGCTCAAAAATAGTACTGAATAATATCTTATCAGATAAACCACAAGAATGCCCAAATATCCTCACATTAAATGGCTCATCATTAATAAATGACATAAAATTTTGATATTTTTCATTTTTGAAATATCTAAAAGATTTGAAGTTTTTTAAAAACTCATTTTCATTTAGGCGCTCTAATTTTGGATAAAAAAGGTCCTGTTCATCTCCATAACCAAATATTATATTATCAGACAAATTATCTCTCAAATCTCCATGTATGTAATTAATTAATATTTTATCAGTTCTTTGCACATATAATTCAAGAGTCTTTGTATAGTTAAAGTTTAAAAAAAGACATTCATTTTGTTCGGAATTACCATCTAATAGAAAAGTTCTTATAAGGTCATGCATATCCTTGTTGTAAAAACTGTCAAGATTCTGATTTATAGCATCTAAATAATCTATTAGCTTTAACTTCATAATATCCAACGTTGAATTCAAATCTCTTGTTTTTGCAATAGCTTTTGTAAAATAATCAGACCTAAAATTCGTTTCTTCAATGGTTCTATATATTGATACTAATTCTTTATAATAAAATGATTCAATATCAACCCATCGTTTGTTTATCCCTTGTTCTATAATCTTTTTAAGAAAATCACCTTTTTTATATGATCTTACAATGTCTTTGTAAAGTATATTTTTAAAATCGATAATTTCTTCTAAAGGAGGAAAGTTATAACGAATTTTAGTACTAAAATTTATTAAATCATCATCATATATACCATCTTGGGTTAAACTCTTAATCGCTTTGTTTAAATACCATAAAATAAAATCACTATACTTTGTTTCTAAAGTATGAGCTAAGTCAAAACCATTTCCAATTATTATTATTTCTCTCATTTATATCTTATATCAATTTTACAGACAGGTTCTCCTTAACTTTGCGTTTAAAGTGACATACCTTTATTTCGGTTCTTAATATTCTCTATTTTAGGTGTTCGTTCTTTTATACAAATTGCTCTTTTTAGCTCATATATATCTGATTCCCCAACGTCATAATATCCTTTTTCTTTCATGAATATATAATCTTCTAAAGTTTCGATTAAGTCCTCTAACGATTGAGAAAAATAATTTGATGAATTTTCTTCAGGTAAATCTTCAAATATATTTTCTATCAAATGTTTCTGTTTAGATGCGTTTACTGAGACTATTTTTTATAATGAAATCGACAAGCAATAATTTCTAATGTATTATTTACAACCTTATATACTAAACGATGTTCATTATAAATCCTTCGAGACCAATATCCAGATAAATTATATTTTAATGGCTCAGGTTTTCCTGAACCATGAAAAGGAGTTCTCTTAATTTCCTTAATGAGACTATTAATCTTTTTTACATATTTTTTATCTGTATCTTGCCAATACATGTAATCATCCCATGCGTTTTCTGAAAATGTAATAATCATAGATTCAAATTCGGAGTGATGGTTTTCCCTTCTTCAATTTGTTTAATAGATTCATAAAGTCTGTCTGCATTTTCCTGAGAGCTTAATAAATGCATAGTTTCAACCATAGAATTATACTCTTCAATGGATATTACAACAGCACCTTTCCCCTTTTGTCTTTTAATAATAAGGGTCTCTTGATCTTCTTCTACTGAATCTAAATATTTTTTTAGATCCTTTCTAAATTCTGTGAAATTAGCTGCAATCATAATTATATCTTTAAGTACTTTTATAAGTACAAATATAAGTACATAAAATATCTGTTACAACTTTTATATTCTATATTTCTACATTTATTCCTCCTTTTGTGAGACTGTTATTATATTAGAATTCGATTGTGTGCTGACATTTTTATTCCTCGGTTTAATGAGTACTATAGATTATCAATAAAAACTCCCAGCTATTATAACCAGGAGTTCATATTGCTTTTTTTAAACCTTTTTCTTAATTAATTGATTCATCTAAAGCCTTACCTGGTTTATACTTAGCAACTTTCTTTGTTGCTATTTGGATTTTTTTATCATTCTGAGGATTTCTACCTGTACGAGCTGCACGTTCACTGATAGAAAATGTTCCAAATCCAATTAACTGAACGCTCTCACCTTTTGCAAATGCGTTTTTTATCGTTTCTGTTACGATCTATTATATAGATAAATTTCAATCAATTAAAGTCCGAACGAATCATCAAAATTATTTGACAGACTTCGTGCATTCTCAAAATCGTAAAGGGTAATACTGCGCATGTAGTAATAATAATCCCAGTATTGTCGTATTCTACTATAATAACTTCTTAAGGCATTATCTCTTTCATTTCGAGCTGCAAATAATGTTTCCAGGTTTACTTTCCCCAGTAAGAATTTCTCCTCAACAGTTGCATAGGTTTGTGCAGAGATCTCATTTGCTTTTTTTGCATTTGTAACCTGCATTTCCAGCATATTAAATTCTTTCGCACTCATTAGCACATTTTGTTTAAAATCTATTTGTTCCATTTCAACCTGAGCAACAATTACTTTTTTGTTTGATTCAGCAATTTTCTTCTGACCCCTACTCATTCCCCAATCAACAATTGGAATATATAAGCTTAGACTAATTCCCCTGTCACGGTCATAATCCTTGTAAACCTTATTTATATCTGTGCCTGATTTACTCCAGCCATAATTCATATTAAGATTAGAACTAATGCCATTTTTACCTTTGGCATAGGCAATTGCTTTATCAGCTTCAATTAATTCTTGTTGAAATTCTAATATATCAGGATTGTTTTCAAGTGCCTTATTTAGTGCTTCTTGCGGAAGTATTTTAAGATCCGAAACGCTATCCGGCACTAATAGTTCCAGATCTGTGTTTTCAGGTATCCGTAGATAGGATTTCAAATCGAATTTATTTCTCTCCAAAACTAACTTGGCTTTCTCGTAAGAGATTGTTGTATTGAGTCTGTTTAGTTCCAATCTTTGCAGATCATTATAAGCAATTGCACCTAATTTGTATAATCCCATACTTTTATGATAGAGACTATCTGCCGATGTTTTATTTAGTTGTGCTATATGGAAAGCTTGTTCTGCATCGAGAAAATTAAAAAAGTAATCAATTGAATTAAGGGCGATTTCTTCGGCCGACTGAATGTAATCTTTTTTAGCTTTCTCGAACTTGATTGGTGCAATTTTCTTTTCCCATTTTAGGTCGTTGTATTGAAATAAGGGTTGTGAAATTCCTATAGAAAAAGGTGTTGCTCCAAAGTAAGTGTTATTACTAGAAAAGTTTTGCAATCGACTTAAATCAGAATACATAGATATTTCTCCTCCTGTCGCCATAATGTTTTGTGATAGAGAAAGCTCTCCATCGGACTGAAATTTCTCAGTTCTATTTAACGATGAACCTGTTTTATCTGTTACAACTTCAATGGAGTTGGAATATTTTGCAGGAGTTGAACTTAACTCCAACCATGGTCGTTTTTGTGTTTTGAAGGCTCTGTATTCCCACCAGCTTGATAGATATAAATTTTCATGTATGAAAGCATCAAGAGATTGTCTTTGAGCCAATTCAATAGCTTGTGGAAGGGTTAGTTTTTTGCTGTTTTTATCTTGACAGTGTACTGTATGATTGATAAATAGAATTGCACAAAATAGTATTTGTTGAATATATTTCATGGAGCATATGGTTTTTAGATATCTTCAAACGACCTGTTTTTACTTCAGACAGATTCACAATATTTTTTTATTAGTTTAGATCTATCACTCGTTTGGTGTATATGAAGAATTTTATGATGGTTGTAAAAGATACATTTATTTTAAGATTAACACTTCTGCATCGCCGTATATGTCATAGCTTGATATAATCACTTCTTCTCCGGGATCCAGACCTTCAATCACTTCATAGTATTCACTGTTTTGTCGTCCAATACTGATGTCTCTTTTTCTTGCTATTTCGCCGGATTCATCCACAACAAAAATCCACTGGCCTCCGGTACTTTGAAAAAATCCACCACGTGGAATGAGTATACCTAATTTTGATTTCCCAAGTTGAAGTTTTATTTGGTAGGTTTGACCAAAGCGTATCATATCAGGCATTTTATCGGCGAAAAGTAATTCTGTTTCAAATTTTCCCTCAATTACTTCCAGTGAAACTTTATCAACAAACAAGTCAAATAAGTTGTCTCCTATTTTGCATGATCCACTAAGTTTCTGTGTAACACGTCTGGAATAATGCTCATCAATTTTTGAAATAATCTTTAAGTTGGATAAATCCCGGATATATCCGATACCTGCATTTCGTCCTATTTGACCTCCTATTTCTACATTAATCAGTGAACTAAGTCGACCGGCGACCGGCGCTTTTACATACAGGTCGTCTAACTTTCTTTTCTCAATTTGGAATTTAGCTTCATTTCGTTTCAGATTATTTTCCAGTCGTTTGATATTTAAAACACTTAACAAAGAATCCCTTTTTTGGTCTTCAATGAGCATTTCTTTTTTTTCCAGAGTGTGGTTAAGCGATTCTTGAGCCATCAGAAAAGTGTTTTTAGGAATCATTCCCTTTTTATACTCATATTTCTTTTCTTCAAAGGTCCGCAATTCTGTATTAATCGAGAAATTCATATCATTGATCTTACCTTTAAAACCGGCCCAGTTTTTCTCCTCGGTAATTTTACTTTGCTGAACATTAATTCTTTCCTGTTCTAGCTCAGCCTTTAGGTCAATAATAGATTGCTCCAGTTCAGGATTTGATAATTTTAGAATCACATCACCTGCATTTACCTGGTCGCCCTCTTCTTTTAGTTTTTCTTTAACTTGTCCTCCTACTTTGGGATTAAGACTAACTGTTCTAATCGGTTCTGTAACTCCAACAATGCTGATGTAATCCTTAAAAGTGTCTTTCTTAACCTTTGCCATGGTAATTTTATCCTTTTCCACTTTAATCTTCGAACTATGATCCTGGAATACAAGAGTAATCAGGATTAAAATGAGAAAGGAAGTTGATAGTATTACAGCAATATAGTTCTTCCGAAACCAGCTTTTTTTCTTTATTTGTCTGTCCATTGCAATTTATTAATGATTAAAATTTCAATATGTTTATGGAGCCAACAATTATGCCATAAGAATGTATGTGGATGATATACAGCAATATACGATTCGAATGGTAATTATTGTCATTGTATGAAATATTTACACTATGTGTAAATATTTCATACATTAATCCTTGTTACAATTATATTGGGTAAACTACATTGATTTTGATCTGATATTTATGAAAGGAATTTGATCGTAAGACTTTAAGATTATGGTTACATGGAGGAAAGGTTAATGATCAAAGGGTATATTTATAGTTAATATATTTGACACATGTCTGTCAATTTATTTCACACTTTTGAAAAGTGAGGTTTGGTTTGTAACTTGTTAATCAGCTAAATGAGCCTTATGGCGTGTTATTTGAAATGTGTATGATGAAATTTAGTGTACGATTATCCTTTTAAAAATTAATAACGATGATTAAGCAATACATAAAGCAGCCAATAAGAAGTATAAAAAAAGATATATATCAATCAAGTCTCAATATTATTGGACTTACATTGGGTTTTGCAGCAATAATTTATATCGCCACTTATATTTTCCATGAAAGCAGTTTCGACACTTTCCATTCAAAAGCAGATCGTATCTATAGGGTTGTTGCACATATGAAAATGGGTGACACCGAGACAGATATATCCACCTCTGAAAATCCTATGTGCATTGTCGCAAAGAACGAATTGCCTGAAATTGAGGATGCTTCAAGATTGTATTATGAAAATGATCAAATACTAAGGGCAGGAGAGAAAAAGTTTATCGAAAAAAGGCTATGGTATGCAGATAAAAATGTATTCAATGTTTTTGACTTTGAACTTCTGGAAGGAGATGAAAACACCGCATTGAGTCAACCCAATTCAATAATTGTTACAAAGGGTTTTGGTGAAAAGTATTTAGGAAAGGTGGCATTAATCGGAAAAACAATAGATGTTGGTAGTTCCGGTAAGCCATATACCATTACCGGAATTTTAAAAGATATACCTGAAAATTCACATGTTCAGTTCGATGCTCTGGCTTCATATAATAGTGTTCCGTTGTTTAATAGAACGGGATTAGATGGCTGGGGAAATTTCACTACGCTTTATACCTTTATTTTATTAAAACCTTCTGCTGATTTTCATGCATTCGATGCAAAATTTAAAGAATTGCCAAGAAAGTATTATACCAAAGCGCTTCAGAAAGCTGGAATGACATTAGAAGATTTTGAAAAACAGGGCAGTTTTATTAAACATTATCTTCAGCCGCTCACACAAATTCACCTTGATAAAACATATGTTGATGATTCCTGTAATCATGGAAATAAGCAAATGTTATATATTCTGGGGGCAATAGGTATTCTGATTATTATTGTTGCTTGCTTTAATTTTATAAATATGGCCACGGCAAGGGCGTCGTTAAGGGCAAAAGATATCGGCATGAAAAAAGTGCTGGGGTCTTCCAAAGCCTCAATTATTCTGCAGGTGCTGTCCGAAACATTTGCGCAAGCTTTATTGGCACTGTTTTTTGCTGTTATTTTGTTATTGATTGTTTCGCCGTTTTTGATTTCTTTATCCGGCTTAAGCCTTTCATTTACAGATTTTGTTAATCTGCCCGTCATTTCAATAATTCTTCTACTGCCGTTTATTATCTCATTATTGGCAGGTTTATTTCCGGCCTTTGTCATTTCAAAATTCAAACCGGTTGAAGTTATGAAGCAAAAGACCCTTTATGCAGGCTCCAATTCTATGGTTCGTAACGTATTAGTATCAATGCAGTTTGTGGTATTTATTGTTCTCGTAGCAGGTACAATTGCCATCGGGAAACAACTTTTTTTTATGCGAAACTCCAATCCCGGATTTAATAAAGAGAATGTTTTGGTCATTGAAAATTGTAACGAACTGGGAAATAGTTCATATATGTTTAAAGATGAGTTAAAAAAACATCCCGAAGTTACCGACGCTTGTTATACTTCCGATGTCCCTTCTGAATATGAAGGAAATGCGAATGAATTTAAAAAAACAGAAGATAAATCCGGAATAATTTTAAACAGGCTTCGTGCTGATGGTGACTTTTTAAATACACTTAAGATTAAAATGGAAGATGGCCGATTCTTTAGTAATAAAATTAATGAAGAAAAAGATAACGCAATCATAAACAGAAAAGCTGCAGATCTTCTAGGTTGGACCGATTGTGTCAATAAAACTATTTACGACGGCAATGGAGGGCATAATCTTAATGTTGTTGGAATTGTTGAGGATTTTCATTTGGGCTCCCTAAAATTAGAAAAACTGCCGTTAATAATCAGAGGAGCTGAAAGTGCAAGATTTTTGGCAATCAGAGTACAAGCCGGTAAAGCCAATAAGGTTGTTGAATTGGCCCGAAATCAATGGGAAACGACTATTTCCAACACTCCGTTTAATTATTTCTTTCTCGACAATGCATTTAATGCCCAGTATAAATCCGAAGCGCGTTTAAGCAAATTGGTGGGTCTGTTTTCTATTATTTCTGCATTAATTGCCAGTTTAGGACTGCTGGGTTTGGTTTCATTTGCTTCTTTAAGAAGGAAAAAGGAAATAGGTGTTCGAAAAGTAAACGGAGCTACAATTCTGGAAATACTAACCATGCTCAATAAAGATTTTATTATTTGGGTAGCTGTTGCTTTTGTTGCAGCCATCCCGATTGCCTATTACACAATATCTAAATGGCTAGAAAATTTTGCTTATAAAACTGAAATCAGCTGGTGGATATTTGCTTTGGCCGGTTTCGGAGCATTAGCTATAGCCTTGCTGACAGTAAGCTGGCAAAGCTGGAAGTCTGCAACAAGAAATCCTGTGGAAGCGTTGATGTATGAGTAGGTAATGTACTCCTTTTGTGAGAATATTTTATGCCTAACAATATAAATTCCTTCTTATACTAAATCCTATTCAATTGCACTATTCTACTTATACAAAAAAACATAATTATTTTTCAACTAAATAATTAGTTGTATATTTGAACTAATTCTTTAGTTTATTAATTGACAATTTATGAAATGAAAAAATTTCTTTATTTAATCTATCTATGTTTCAGTTGTAATTTATATTCTCAAACTCTTTCGATTAAACAAGTTACGTCAGATATTGATTCTATAGTAGAAATACTATCAAACGTTCATGCAACATTCAATGATTCACCTAACAGGCAGGAGATAATTAATATTCGTGATACGATTAGTACCCAAATGACAAGTCATGAATTGTATAGAACACTTCAACCTTTAGTCACTTTAGATGGTCACACTTTTTTAATATTTAAAGGTGAAATACTTCCAAAGGTTGAAAATCCCTTTTTCCCTTTTGAGACCATTATATTTCAGGATAGGTTATATGTTAAAACAAATATCTCCAACGATTCACTAATAACAAAAGGATGTGAAATTTTAAAAATTAACGGAGAGGATGTATCTGTCATCATCAGAAAAATTCTCAGTTATGTTCAAGGTGAAAAAAAAGAGTTTAAAGTTCGTTCAATAGACAATATGGGTTTTGCGACTTATTACAGGTTAGTTTATGGAAATTATTCAGCATTTGATGTCGAATATAAAAACAAGAGTGAAACAAAAATTACAGAGGTAAAAGGTGTAAACTGGAAACACTTTCCTAAACATAAAAAAGAACCTCTTGAATATAAATTGATTGATAATAACATAGCCTATCTAAAAGTAGGCAAATTCAGGAATCCCCATACATTTCTTCCTTTTATCGATTCTATTTTTACCGATATTAAGGACAAAAAAATAAGCAACCTTATTATTGATAAAACTAGTGGAGGTGGCTTTAACGAATTAGCTGATTCATTATTCAGTTACATTACAATCAATCCTTACAGTAATTTTGTAAAACAGAAAGTAAAAATAAGTGGTGACTCCAAAGATTTTATTGCAGAACAGTCGGATAACGGGCGAATAAAGGGAGATTATTTCATAATTGAGAATAAGCCATCTAAGAAAATAATAAGACAGAATCAATTTAAGGGTAAGGTATATGTTTTAACAGGCCCAAGAGCATATTCTTGCGCAACATTATTTGTTGCCATGACAAAATGCTATTCAAATGCCATTATTGTTGGAGAAGAAACAGGTCAGCCATTAATTAGCAATGGGAGTATCTGTAGGCACAAATTGTCGAATTCAGGCATATACTTATATACAAGTTTTTCAACATTTTATATGCCATGTGCTGTTAACGAAATAGATGGAGTCAAGCCTGATATAGAAGTAGAAAAAACATTGAATGACCTACTTTATGACAATGATAAATATCTTAAGTTCACAGTTGACTACATTAAAAAGCAACAAAACCCATAAATTAATATAATGAAACACACCAGCATATAAAACGCTAGTATAAAAGATATGGCATTCGTGCTATTGTGGAATTTGATTGGGTAATCGAATACCGCCAAATCAAAGATTTGGCTTTAATTATGAAAAGATAAAAAACAATTAAAATATTTGGCTCAGTGGAGTTTTGGGTGGTTTGATTCGTTATATTGTCAAATGATTCTTCTAACCAACCGTTAAGCAGCATAAAATCTAACGACCTACATACTTCAAAATAAAAAA
The DNA here is from genome assembly GCA_963677655.2 of uncultured Saccharicrinis sp. Lineage (GTDB taxonomy): Bacteria > Bacteroidota > Bacteroidia > Bacteroidales > Marinilabiliaceae > Saccharicrinis. Next base: position 232,658 of record OY782089.1, on the reverse strand, counting down.
ATAAAAAATGATACGATTTACATTACTTTCTCTTAGCCTCTTTACTTACTTATTATCGTTTTCTCAGGAAAACTATGAGTTATATTTTGTAAAAGGAGATTATGAGAGAATATTGGATAAAAGTAAAGTTTTAGCTGATACAAACGATTACTATTGGAATTCCTTAATTCTTGACAAAAAGGGAAAAACATTAAATTCCATAGAAGTATTAAAAAGTGGATTAGAAAAATTTCCTAACAGTCATACGCTTGAGAAGCAATTAATCGAATTTTTGTATAAAACCAGTCAATATACCGACATTGAGCAACTTGTTACAAAATACCTCGATACCCCAGATATGTTTTTAAAATATGTAAACATTTTGGGTTTTCAGAGAGAATATTTGTTAGCCATTGATTTACTAACAGACAGGACAAAAACAGATTCGTTGAACATAGCATATTTGGATGTTTTGGCGAACTACTATTATCAAACAGACAGCTTAGAATCTTCCATAAAAGTTCTGGAAAAATTAATTAGCTTAAATCCAAATGACCAGAAAAGCTTAAATAAGCTCGCTAATATTTACGTTAAAACCAAAAACTATGAAAAGGCAATTAAAACATGTGATTTGGTATTGCAAAATGATTCGCTCAATTTAAAATTTGTTCGAATAAAGGGAACAGCAGGTTTCATAAATGAAGATTATAAACTTGCCAGCAACTGTTTTAAATTACTACTTGCAGAAGGTGATTCAGGAAAGTTTGTACTTAAACACTTAGGGATAAGTCAATTTAGAAACAATGATTTTAAGGAATCAAGAGGGCATTTGTTACTGGCATACCAAGTTGATTCTAATGATTTTGAAACAAGCTATTTTCTTGGTAATGCATTTTTAAACTCTCAAAATCCAGAACTGGGATTGTTTTATCTTAATAGGGCAGATTCGCTTCTGCAACCGAATCCCATAGTATTATCGACAATTCATTACAATAAACAATCAATATATAGTGCAATTGGCAACTATGATAAAGCACTAACGAGCTATAAAAATGCATATGATTATAATCCTAAGCCTGAATATATCTTTTACATCGCATCATTGTATCAGAATAAACTCGATGATAAAAAAAAGGCTTTAGAATATTATGAGCTATTTATTAGTTTACTCCCAACAAAGCCTGTATCAGAACATAATTACGATGAAAAGCCGATGGTAATTTCTCTAAGGCAAGCAGCTGAAACAAATATAATTCAACTTAAAGAAGAATTATTTTTTAAAGGTGAGTTAAAATAGTAACATACAATATTATACTATGAAAATTCGATTAATACTATGCTTCTTTTTTTGTTCTTCAGGTTTATTTGTATTTCATCTACACATTTTAAATCTTCAATTAATTATATCGTACGTATGAGGCCGCATGCATACGTAATGTTAGATGATTTTTAATATATACACCTTTGCTGAGACTATACTAAATCTACTATAAAAGAAATCTTGAATAAATAAATTGCATATTAGTTTATTTGACTATATAACTTGATAGTTAAGCATCTAAAAGAATAGAGCGCTTATATACAACTTAGCCTACCTATAAACAACGCTCAAAAAATCAAGAAGAGAAAAAATTTGCATATCCATATACCGTAGAGTATATTTGCAGTATGGTACGTTCGGAGAAAACAAGGCAATTAATAATTGAAAAGACAGCTTCCATATTCAACAAAAAGGGATATACAGGAACTTATTTGTCGGATTTAACCAATGCCACAGGTTTGACCAAGGGCAGTATCTATGGCAATTTTAAGGATAAAAACGAGGTTGCTGTTGAGGCATTCAAATACAATTATAAGTTTCAATCAGAGCAAATACTCGAAATAATGAGTCAAGAAAATAATGCATTTGATAAATTATTGGTTTTCCTAAATTATTACAAAACTGCTTTTAGACCCATTTTCAATAATGGAGGTTGTGCCATTCTAAATACGGCAGTAGATGCTGATGATGGAAATAATTTACTAAAAGAAGAAGTAATTAAGACCATTCACAATTGGCATCAAAGAATTGTTACTATTTTGAAAGAAGGAATAAAACAAAATGAACTGGAAAGTATTGATGTCGAAAACTTTTCTTATCGAATAATAGCGTTGGTTGAGGGTAGTGTTATGTTGGCAAAAACCCTTGATAAACCTGAAATCTTATTGAACAATATAGACTTTCTAGAAACAGAAATTAATCAAATAAAAAAGAGCTAAAAAAATTTGTCAAATCATATACCGTACGGTATGTTAACTAATTTTACAAAATGAAAAGAGTAGTTATAACAGGTTTGGGAGCTATTACACCCATAGGGAAAAACACAAAAGAATACTGGAATAATCTTTTGAATGGAGTATCTGGGGCAAATAAAATAACACGCTTTGATGCTTCTAAATTTAAAACCCAATTTGCTTGCGAAATAAAAAATTATAATCCTTTGGATTATTTTGACCGAAATGAAGCAAGAAAGCTAGACCGATATAGTCAATACGGTTTAATTTCAACAAAAGAAGCTGTAAAAGATGCCGAAATTGATTTTTCAACATTAAATGTAAATAGAATTGGTGTCATATTTTCAAGTGGTATTGGCGGTTTCGAAACTTTTGAAAAAGAAGTTATCGACTATACAAAGAATAAATTTCAACCGCGATTTAATCCATTTTTTATTCCAAAGATAATTTCCAATGGTCTGTCTGGGCAAATTTCAATCAACTACGGACTTCGTGGTGTAAATTATTGTCCTGTTACGGCTTGTGCTTCTTCGACCCAAAGCATTATACAAGCCTTCAACTATATACGCTTGGACAAAGCGGATATAGTTATAACAGGCGGCTCAGAAGCTCCGATAACAGCATCGTCTATCGGAGGTTTTAACGCTATGAAGGCTATGTCCACAAACAATGAAAACTATAGTTCTGCTTCGAGGCCTTTTGACAAACATAGAGATGGTTTTGTAATAGGCGAAGGAGCTGGAACTTTGATTTTGGAAAGTTTAGACTCTGCTATAACAAGAGGTGCAAAAATTTATGCCGAAGTTATTGGAGGTGGGGAAAGTTCAGATGCTTACCATATAACAGGTACTCATCCAGAAGGTCTTGGTGCCTATTTGGCAATGGAAAACGGAATAAAAGAGGCCAATATAAATCCTGAAAAGATTGATTATATCAATGCCCACGCTACTTCTACTGGGACAGGTGATTTATCTGAAATCAAAGCGATAGAAAAACTCTTTAGTTCTCACCTCGACAAGATACAAGTTAGTGCCTCAAAGTCCATGACAGGACATTTATTGGGCGGAACAGGTGCAATAGAAGCCATTTCAACTTGTCTATCGGTAGACACAGGTTTAATTCCACCAACAATAAATACTTCCGAAGTAGATGAAAATATACCCATAAAACTAAATTTATCACTCAACGGGAAAGTTTCAAAGGACATCAATTACGCTCTGAGCAATAGCTTCGGTTTCGGTGGACATTGCGCAGCATTGATTTTAAAGAAATACGTTGGCCAATAATGAGTATACGTAATGCGGATTGAAGTATTAAACAGCAACTTTAGTACTTCGATTCCGCTTTTAGTTAGTATATTTATAATAAAAATTAAAAATATAAAAACGACTCGTTATTATTCGTGCTGATTTAAAATTATCGCTCTCAAATTCATCACCATTCTTCCTTGATACCGTTATGTTTGCAACAGTTAATTTAAATTCATTCATATAGATACAAACTACTTTATTCCTTTTCCTCTCCTTTTGTGAGACTATATTATACCTACTAAAAAGACTTACTTAATAAATAGTTATTAGATCATTTGACTATATAAGTGAAATATCTATTTTAGTAAGTGATAAATCAAAATGCAAATACGCGATATTACCCATTGACTGGGAGATATATTTTAGTTAGCCGTAAGTTAATACGTACATCTCAACGATTATTATGAAAGATATAGTTTTTGTAAATGGCAATTTATTATTTAAATCAGGTAATCATCAAGTAAAAGAATTAGTTGCCTTTGCTGATAACAAATGGCTAGAAGTTGCAGAAGAAATTCATGAAGGAGACTTAGTAGTTACAAAAGAAGATATATTAACTCCCTATAAAATTTATTGTGCTGCTTTAGATGTTTCCACTTATGGAGACTTTATCAGCGGTATGCAAAGACCACAGGATGTAATCAATATTTACACGCAAGAAATTGAGAACTTAAAAAAACTTCAAGCTCAAGAACTAACAGATGATTTAGTTAATGTCTTAAATAGACAGATTTATATTGGAGTTGTTGGTTCAATGGAGTTGTTTCTATGTGATTTTCTATATTGTATGGTTCTGGGAACAAGAAAATATTATAATAAATTTTGTGAACACACTTCTCGACCATTCAAATTGAAGGAAGTTGCATCAAAGCAGTGGAGAGTACAAGAAGCTGTAACACAAACAATCTTAGAAACTAATTACCATAGAATTTCTGATGTTAGAAAACTTTACAATAAAGTTATTGACGTTGATATCCCAAAATCAAAAAGACTTGAAGACTTGATAATGACTAGACATAGCTTAGTACATCGAAATGGATTTCCAAGTGCTAAATCAGAATATATAAATGTGGACAATACAATGATTAGTGAATTAATTTCTGAAGTGGAAATCTTGACATCAACAATTATTAATGCTAAAAAAGTTGAAATTGAAACTTGGTTTCCACAGATTGACTAAGGAAATCTTAAGAAAAACCTACGGCTAATAAACCGCAATAGTGCATATGACATGTCGAGCGTTTGGGAAGGTTCACAACTTCGGCGGTCAACGCCAAATCACAGATTTGGCTTTAAAAGAAATGTAAAACAATATATGCGCTTTGACTCTGCTCATATTGGAAAGTCGGTAAGGTTAAATTACCATACGACACCATACGGTAGGTATTACTTGCATAACTTTCAATAAATAGAAAAAAACAACTTAAATATCACCTATGAGATGGATTATAGTAATATTCCTAATTTTGACAATTACCTCTTGTTCACTTTCTAATAGAAAGAAAGAATCCGTAAAAAGCAAAAAGGAAATAATAGCCCCAAAGAATAAAACAAAAGAGAAAGCTGAAGAAAATATGGTTGTCAATGACTATTTTCTGGAATTCCTAAATCAATTGGACTTCCTAGAATTACCATACGAAACAAATTGTTTTAACGATTACAAACAAAACAAAGAAATAAGTAAGGAGCTAACCTTGAAGTTTAATGATAACGAACTTGAATATCCGTACAAGAAAATAGCTACAACCGAAAAATTCAAGATTGTTATATTTTTGGCACCTGCGGATGGTTTACTTCCAATTGTTAAGACTTACGACACGAGCGGAAAAATAATTGATTCGGAACAACTGTTTTGGGGATATTGTGGAGGCGAACCGGGTTATTATCATACTGAGCATCTACAAATAAATACAAGCAATTTAATTACTCATATTGATTCGACTTGGACTCATGAAGTAGATGCAGATTACAATGAAATAAAAGGAACAGAAAAATTTGAATTAAAGGTCATTAATTTTGTAATTAATAGTGACGGAACTATAGAAAAGAAAGAAAAATAATACTCCACACCACACTCCTTTTGTGAGACTATACTAAATCTAATATAAAAGAAATCTTGAATAAATTGCATATTAGTTTATTTGACTATATAACTTGATACCAATTTTAGTAAGTGATTAATAACGTCTTTAAAAGTGGATAAAAGCCTATAAATGGATAATTATTGGTAAGTAATGATAACCTGATAGTTAAGCATCTAAAAGAATAGAGCGCTTATATACAACTTAGCCTACCTATAAACAACGCTCAAAAAATCAAGAAGAGAAAAAATTTGCATATCCATATACCGTAGAGTATATTTGCAGTATGGTACGTTCGGAGAAAACAAGGCAATTAATAATTGAAAAGACAGCTTCCATATTCAACAAAAAGGGATATACAGGAACTTATTTGTCGGATTTAACCAATGCCACAGGTTTGACCAAGGGCAGTATCTATGGCAATTTTAAGGATAAAAACGAGGTTGCTGTTGAGGCATTCAAATACAATTATAAGTTTCAATCAGAGCAAATACTCGAAATAATGAGTCAAGAAAATAATGCATTTGATAAATTATTGGTTTTCCTAAATTATTACAAAACTGCTTTTAGACCCATTTTCAATAATGGAGGTTGTGCCATTCTAAATACGGCAGTAGATGCTGATGATGGAAATAATTTACTAAAAGAAGAAGTAATTAAGACCATTCACAATTGGCATCAAAGAATTGTTACTATTTTGAAAGAAGGAATAAAACAAAATGAACTGGAAAGTATTGATGTCGAAAACTTTTCTTATCGAATAATAGCGTTGGTTGAGGGTAGTGTTATGTTGGCAAAAACCCTTGATAAACCTGAAATCTTATTGAACAATATAGACTTTCTAGAAACAGAAATTAATCAAATAAAAAAGAGCTAAAAAAATTTGTCAAATCATATACCTTACGGTATATTAACTAATTTTACAAAATGAAAAGAGTAGTTATAACAGGTTTGGGAGCTATTACACCCATAGGGAAAAACACAAAAGAATACTGGAATAATCTTTTGAATGGAGTATCTGGGGCAAATAAAATAACACGCTTTGATGCTTCTAAATTTAAAACCCAATTTGCTTGCGAAATAAAAAATTATAATCCTTTGGATTATTTTGACCGAAATGAAGCAAGAAAGCTAGACCGATATAGTCAGTACGGTTTAATTTCAACAAAAGAAGCTGTAAAAGATGCCGAAATTGATTTTTCAACATTAAAGTGTCATATTTTCAAGTGGTATTGGCGGTTTCGAAACTTTTGAAAAAGAAGTTATCGACTTTACAAAGAATAAATTTCAACCACGATTTAATCCATTTTTTATTCCAAAGATAATTTCCAATGGTCTGTCTGGGCAAATTTCAATCAACTACGGACTTCGTGGTGTAAATTATTGTCCTGTTACAGCTTGTGCTTCTTCGACCCAAAGCATTATACAAGCCTTCAACTATATACGCTTGGACAAAGCGGATATAGTTATAACAGGCGGCTCAGAAGCTCCAATAACAGCATCGTCTATCGGAGGTTTTAACGCTATGAAGGCTATGTCCACAAACAATGAAAACTATAGTTCTGCTTCGAGGCCTTTTGACAAACATAGAGATGGTTTTGTAGTAGGCGAAGGAGCTGGAACTTTAATCTTGGAAAGTTTGGACTCTGCTATAACAAGAGGTGCAAAAATTTATGCCGAAGTTATTGGAGGTGGGGAAAGTTCAGATGCTTACCATATAACAGGTACTCATCCAGAAGGTCTTGGTGCCTATTTGGCAATGGAAAACGGAATAAAAGAGGCCAATATAAATCCTGAAAAGATTGATTATATCAATGCCCACGCTACTTCTACTGGGACAGGTGATTTATCTGAAATAAAAGCGATAGAAAAACTCTTTAGTTCTCACCTCGACAAGATACAAGTTAGTGCCTCAAAGTCCATGACAGGACATTTATTGGGCGGAACAGGTGCAATAGAAGCCATTTCAACTTGTCTATCGGTAGACACAGGTTTAATTCCACCAACAATAAATACTTCCGAAGTAGATGAAAATATACCCATAAAACTAAATTTATCACTCAACGGGAAAGTTTCAAAGGACATCAGTTACGCTCTGAGCAATAGCTTCGGTTTCGGTGGACATTGCGCAGCATTGATTTTAAAGAAATACGTTGGCCAATAATGAGTATACGTAATGCGGATTGAAGTATTAAACAGCAACTTTAATATTTCGATTCCGCTTTTAGTTAGTATATTTATAAGAAAAATTAAAAATATAAAAACGACTCGTTATTGTTCGTGCTGGTTTAAAATTACCGCTCTCAAATCCATCACCACTCTTCCATGATACCGTTATGTTTGCAACAGTTAATTTAAATTCATTCATATAGATACAAACTACTTTATTCCTTTTCCTCTCCTTTTGTGAGACTATATTTACCCAGAAAGACTTCTTGAATAAATTACACTTTAGATTATTTGACTATATAATTTGAATACCTATTTTAGTAAGTAATTAATAACCTTTTGTAAATGTAGATAATCGTTTATAAATGGATAATTATTAATAAGTACAAATAATTATTAGTTATTAGCATTATAAAGAATGGGGCGTTTATAAACAAGTTGACGCCAAGTTAAGTGCGACAAAATCATAACACCTAAAATAAAATACAACCGAATGAATAAATTTCAAATTGGAATAATCGGTGCTGCTGTAATTATTATTGCAGAACTGATATTGATTGATTATGACAAATTGTTTGGTTCTAAAAACATTGTGAATTATATTACAATGATAGCGATGGTATTGGTAATAATCGGTCAGGTAAATGCTAAGAAAAAAAGCTAAAAAATAAATGTTTAACTATGAGTAATGTACTTTTAAAAAGTAAATTCCAGCACAGAGCTACAAGATATGTGATTGGAAGTTTAATAACGTAAAATTATAATTTTCAACTATCAAATACTTTGCATTATCATTAAAATGATTGTTGAATGAATATATCAATATTACAAAATGAAAAAATACGCATGTATCCTAATGATGACATTTAGTCATTACGCTTATTCTCAATGTCCTGAGGGATCAATAACTTCGGAGCAAAATTTAGTTGAAAATGGTGATTTTGAAGAAAAAATTAATTCATTTGATTCTGATTATTTAAAGAGTATATATGCTGGAGCAGGACATTATACAATAACTAATGATGCTTCAAAGTTTTCAAATCAATTTTTTGTAGGTGAAGGAGATGGGTTTTATATGGCTGTAGATGGTGCTATTGGGAAAAATAAAACTGTTTGGAAGCAAACAATAAATGTAAAGAAGAATACCAACTATTTTTTTTCCTGTTGGGTAAATACCTTAAATATTAGAACTGGGCCACCTGCAGTTTTACAGTTTTCAATAAATGGTATTCTTTTGGATAAAGCATTTAATTGTCCAGATGTTTTACACAAATGGGTACAGTTTTCAGTTGTTTGGAATTCGGGAGATCAGGAAGAAATTGCGATTCGTATTGTTAGCCAAAATCCACATATAGATGGTAATGATTTTGGGTTGGATCGAATTAAGTTTTACGAATGTGAGGAAATTAATTTAAAAATTGAGGAAAATAAATCTATTGTGCTTAGAAATGTATTATTTGAAACAAACAGTGCATTATTATTGAAATCGTCATTTACTGAACTTAAAAGATTAGTTGGCTATTTATCTCAAAATATAGATAAAACAATAACTATTATAGGGTATACCGATAATGTAGGGGATAAAAAATCAAATCAAAAATTATCTGAACAAAGAGCACGGTCTGTCAAGAATTATTTAATTCAAAATGGAATAGATAACGCAAGAATAACATCCTCTGGATTTGGTGAGAATAATCCAATGGAAAGTAATGAGACAATTGAAGGTCGTCAAAAGAATAGGCGTGTAGAATTTGTTATAAACTAACTACTCCTTTTGTGAGACTATATTTACTTAACAAAAAAGACTTCTTGAATAAATTGCACATTAGATTATTTGACTATATAACTGGAATACATATTTTAGTAAGTGATTAATAACGTTCTGTAAAAGAAGATAACCTCTCATAAGCGGTTATAAATGGATAATTATCGATAGATATTGATATGTAAATAGTTATAGAAATTAAGGAGAATGGAGCGTTTATAAACAATTTAGGGCAAATAATGAAAACCCCAGAATTCAAGAACCTGAAATAACTAATTATAATGAGTAAACCACATATATTAATTCTACTACTAGTTTGTACTTTATCCTGTTATTCACAAGATACCCTAAGGTATTATGAAACTGATCAGTTTAATAATACGGATGAAGTACCTACAACCATAATCAAAGAAATTATTACTCATGAAAACTATTATTCAATGAGTTACCTTACTATTGAGGGAGTTGAAATTTACTACTGTGAATTTAAATCAATTGACCCAATTTTGTTGGATGGTTTAGCTAGATATTATTACGAACCTGGTGTTATTTATAGCATTGGTAGATATCATAATGGGAAATTAATGGGAAAGTGGGTGTATTATGATAATAATGGTAAAACAGATACAGTTACTTATCAATCACTAGAAGATTATTATCAAACAATGGGAAGTAATTTTGATAAACGAAAAATTAGTAATGTTTCTGAAGCTATAAACCCAAAGGTACAGGAATCAGTTTCTAGTTTTATAAGAGACAATTTTCACTTGCCTGGAAGAATCAGGAGTGCGTATCCTCACATTACATTTGATGTTAGTATGGTGATTGACATAGACGGGACGGCAAAGTGTGTTGAAATTCTTAATTCAAAAGATGAAGATTTACAAAGCGAAGTTTACAGGATATTATCAATGTATAAAAGCGACATTGAAATAACGAACGCATTTCAAACAAGTGTTTTATATAATCAAAAGGAAACTGCTCCTTCAAAGTATGATATTTACGAAAGAGTTGATAAAATGCCTGAATTTCCAGGAGGTGATAATGCGTTACGTACATACATTGCTAAGTCAGTAATATATCCCAAAGAAGCTCAAGATCGAGGGATTATGGGACGCGTATATGTTAGCTTTATTGTCGATCAAAAAGGAAAGGTACAGGATGTTCAAATTGCAAGAGGGATTAATTATTATCTAGATCAAGAAGCAATAAGAATTGTTAGAGCTATGCCTTTATGGATACCAGGGTCTCTAAATGGAAAACCTGTAAAAGTTAGTTATACGATTCCTATAAATTTTGTATTACAATAATAGTTAATTGTAATTTACTACTTGCCCTAACAATGTTTGGGCTACAAGTCACACAAACAAATAAAATTACAATGAATATACTGTTTTATTTTTCTGGAGTTTCGATAGTATTTTTGATTTTCCAATTGATATTCCCTTATAAGCCACCGACTGATTCTGATTTTAACAATATTAGAGAGAATTCGAATAGGTACAATAAACTGGAAGCATGGGCAATATTGTGGATTTTTTTGTCAGTTGGATTTATTAGCTTTTGTGTGTTCTTATTTGGTTCACAATTAAGAGAATTTTTTTTCCCATTAGAATATGATTATATAATAGAACCAACAAATTCGTTTTGGTTTTTTCCTGGATTTTTACTCGGATTTGGATTAATTCGAATACCAATGACTTTTGTTTATAAATTGATACTTAAAAATGAATATGAGTTATATATACAATTTACAAACATGAAACATGGTTTTGATGGAGAAAAAATTTGGAAACCTATTGAAAAAGTTATCACGTTTGCAGGGATTATAATCTTTATTTTAGGATTGAATTGGTTTGTAAGAATTGATAAAAACAACAGAATAGAGATAAATGAATTATTTTCAATAAATACAAAAACTTACAATATTACTGACATCCTGTCTATTAATCATTACGATAAGTATTTAACAAAAAAAGGCATTGAGAAAAATATTGAGCATTTTGTTATTGAAATGAAAGACAACTATTTTCTAACAACACAAGAATATAGTTTTTTTGCAATTAGCTCAGATATGCTCAGATTGAATAAAAAAATTGCAAAACTAAGTAATGACATTGGAATTGAAATAAAAAAGCACGACAGCCCAATTGAATTCTAAGATAAAGAATTACTGGAACCAACAAAGTAGTTTGCGGAATACTACTTGTTTTTACGTATCTGTTTTTTATAAGCAAAGTAATAAAAGAAAGCTGCCTTAGTCGTTTTATTAAGTTTTCTATTCCCATTAAGTAATAGGGATAGTGTTGATTTATCAAGTAGTAAATCTTGAATTAAATCTTTCCTGGATATACCTAATTCATCCATTTGAGTTATTACCCAATTGTAATCAATTTCTTTTAAAACTTTTCTTTGCTGTGATTCCTGTTTTAATCTTGCTACTGCAGCTTTAAACTTATTCATATAAATAGGTTTGCTATACGCAAACTAAATTTAATAAAATTTACTAATAGCAAACTACTTTTTCTTCTTTTTTTCTATCTTATTTTTAGCATATTCAATATACCGGTAATAACTAGCTTTACTTATTTCAAGAATTTTAAGGTTTCTTGGCTATTTTAATTCGTGTGTTTTCCATGTTCTATTTTTATATAAATACGGGAAATTTATTTTTATTTAAAAATAGTGCGTTTTGTGAGACTGTTTTAATATTAATTTCTTACATAATATCTAAAACCTTTTTTTTTAATTTCTTCTTTCTCATTAGCTAATTTGGATTGAACCCACATAGGTTCATTTTCCCAATTTTGTGTAAACCCAAGTGCATTTTTATCAATAATAGGATATTTATCAAATAAATTATTTAGTTTTTCTAGAAATGTATTATTAGGGTTTATTGATTGTAAAAGATATTGAATCATACAAATCGCAAAATATGTTCGATTTTTAATAGATGATGGTTCTTCAGTTCTGCTATCAATAGTTTCAAAATTCACAATCCATGGGTATTTTGTTTGTTTGGGAAATTCGGCTTTAATAGCTAGTTTTTTATTCCATAGCCTACTGTGATGAGCACATGTATTTCTTAGATATACAATTGAATGAAGCCAAGATTGGAAGACCTTATCGTTAAGGCCATAAGTTTTTGCAATGTTTCGTTTAGTCATACCTGGCTTTATGATGCTGTATACCCAGGATAAGTTACCAAACGAACAAACTTCTAAAGTAATCCAACTTGGAGGGAATTCATCAATATAAGTATTCTTAAACTCCTCTAAAAAAACTTCCTGACTTCTTTTTAGTTCACCAAATATTTTACTAACAGTAGAGGTATATTTTGAAAAACTTGAAAAGTTGTCCTTTTCTGACAACCAAAACGTTCCCCAGTTTAAAGAAGCTTCATAGGCTAATGCTGCTCTTACTGATATTTCTATTTTTTCAATTTGATTTAATAATAATAATCTTAATTCTCTATCGAAGCAATATAACTTGAATGCTTGATTAAATGTGGCTCCATCCTTAAAAATATGTTCTTTTTTGGGTTCTTTTAAAAGAGTATGCCAATATCCAGAAAGTCTATAATAACTTAATTGTTTTAATAAGTGTAATGATTTTTCCTCACATTCGACAATTAGATTTCTTTCTTTTTATAAATCTAGTTGTTTATGGTAAGTAAGAGGTTCTTTTGAGTAGGTCCTTTTATTCATAAGGAGAATTTAGGGCAAAAAAAAACTTACCCTGAGCGCGCTTTTCAATGAAGGAAGCGGGGTAAGTACGTTGGTACAAATATAACATTAATTTTCTTTACTCAAAAAGAAAATTTGGGATTAAAAGAAAAATATGAAGCTAAACTAATGCCAATATAGTCTCCTTTTGTGAGACTATTTATATTGTAAGTAAGTATGCACACTTTTTTACATCGTAATTCAGATAGGCAAATTTTCTCTATTTGCTCAATCACTTTATCCTGGTTAAATCCTAAGATGCTTTTTGTGAGATTGTAAAGTGAAGAAATTAAATTAGTTGGCTTTTTATTTATGTTTTCCTATCAATGGTTTTTTCAAATTTGCCATTTCAATTTCAAAAATCGATACGATATCAGCAATATTTGCTTCAAATTCATATAGGTGAACTTTGAGATTCAAATTTAATCCTTTTGTCCAATGATATAATTGTAACCCTTGAGTTCTATCTACTTTATAAAAACCAAGATGTTGAATCATTCTTCCCCAAACACCCTTTTTTACTTTTCCTACATACAAACAATTGGAGCTTTTAGAAAATGCTTTTTTTAAAGCAGGTGTGGCTTTTGAATTTTCCGAATTTGAGTAGTTAATAATCTGATTCCGTATATTTTCTCTACAGGTATCTGATAGTATCTCAAACCAATATAAAACGGGACCATTTAATTCTTTCAGCTTTTCAAAAATAGCTCTGAACTCATCTGAATCTCTAATATCAATATTACTAAAGTCTTTTAATGCCTCGCAATTTATATCAAATGAAAAGTTATTCTTTATTCCATGGTCTTTTATTTCACTCAAAGAGCAAATTAACTCACCGGCAACATTTTTAATATAATCTTGTTCCATCTCTATTTTTATACTATTCTTGGGTTTGCTGAGGCTAAAAGTGTGTAGAAATACTAGTTACCTTTTGTATTTTTCTTCTACTAATAGTATAGGTTTTAGTTTCACCAATTTTTATGATAGGATGCCAAAAATAATTTCCTGTAGCATTAGAGTAACTCAAGGTAAGAGATATATTATATTTAGTGCTATGATTAGAAAATTTAAAAGATATTTTACTTGGACCTACAGTCATTTCACCTGTAATAAATCCGCCAGATTTATCACTACTAGTTATAGGAGGTAATGTTATTTTACTAATTTCTTCTAACATTATGCTTTTGATTTATATGGTTAAAATTAATATGTAAATGCTGCAACAATTATACTAGAAATATTATAATTTATATGATAATTGACTGAATGATGGCTTATTGTTAATCTCTCTTTAATGGAATTTATTCTATCTTCAAGTATTCCGGAGTAAGATAGTTTAATCCCCTTTCTTATGTTTATGTGGTTTCAATGATGGTGTATTTCCTGGAGTTTTTTTATTATCACGTTGTCGCCTATCTGGTTTTCCTGTTGATTTAGCAGTTCTTTTTGGACCTGGTTTAATTCCCATAATGTTCATTTTTTTTGATAGTACTTTATATTTATTTTTTTAGTACATGACAAAACTATAAATAATTGAAAATCAGCAAAATAAGCACGCAATTTCCTTGCTTAAAACCTTGATATTCAGTATCTTACAAAAGATTCTCACATCATTTTGTAATGCATACGAATACCAAGGTAGACAGTAAAAATACTCAATTATTTGAGTTGTTCAAGGCAACAACCAATTGGCACAAGGCAAGGATTAAATGCTTGCTCATTATTATCAATAGCATGATAAAATTCCAAACCGTTTCATATGTAAAACTTGCTCAAGGTTTTAGTTCTAGTGTAGAGCATGAATCAAGCCTACGGCGAGTGCAACGGTTCTTTTCTGAATTTTCCTTTGACCCACTGATATTTACACGTTTAATTTATAGTTTATTGCCAGATGAGCCTCCTTATATGCTTAGCATGGACAGAACCAATTGGAAGTTTGGCAAAACCGATATCAACATACTGATGCTGAGCGTTTGTTACAAAGGAGTTTCTATTCCGTTGATATGGAAACTCCTTCCAAAAAGAGGTAATTCCAATGCCTTGGAGCGAAAAGAGGTGTTGGACACATATGTTCAGTTCTTTGGTACCCAAAATATTAAAGCTTTTATGGCGGATAGGGAATTTATAGGCGAAGAATGGTTTGAAAATCTTATTCGTCAAAATATTCCATTTTACATTCGCATCCGGAACAATATGATGGTGCATCGTCATGGCAAAACTCCTATAAAGGCCTTTTGGCTGTTCAATAATATGAAAATTGGGTCTTACAAACATTGTGATAAACTCTATTATCTAGGTAAGAATCTAGTATACTTATCTGGAGCAAAATCCTTTAATAAAATCACTGGCAAAGTAGAATTTACCATTATCGCTTCGTTTAATCAATATGATCAGGCTTTGATTAATTATAAAGAGCGATGGCAGATCGAAACCATGTTTAGAGCCATGAAATCCAGTGGCTTTAACCTTGAAGATACCCATTTGACAGACTTGGAACGCATTGCTAAACTTTTGGCTGTTGTATCAATTGCTTTTGTTTGGGTATATTTAGCAGGGATTGACAAACATGAGAACATTAAGCCGATCAGGGTGAAAAAACATGGTAGAAGGGCTTATAGTTTCTTTAAATATGGTTTAATCAGAATTGCTCATGCATTAAGTAATCCAATTAACAACAATGATTTATGTGAATGTTATAAAGTTTTGTCATGTACTTAGATTTATTTTATAAAAATAGGATTTAATATCCCTAAGGCGTTATGGATTAATAATTAGATATTAACTTGTTATGAACAATATTTCTAAATATAACATATTGAATTAAAGTCTCCTTTTGTGAGACTATTTATAATGCGAGTAAGTGTGCTTAGTTTCGTTAATTCGTTATTTAAGGAAATCGTTAATTCTTTATTTTTAAATTTAGTATACCTAATACTTTGGTTCCGGATTTATCCTCATTTATTCTTTTTCTTCTCTTCTTACCAATTATTACTTTCTGATAATGGCTTTTTCTGTTTTGATTTTCTTCTGACATGTTTTTTCTGGTCCGGTTCCTGGTTAAATATTAATTTCTAATCTGGGTTTATTGTTACTCTTCGTTACGTTCTTTTACTGTCAACCATTGCTTAAAATCAGCTTCGGAAAGATGTTTTTTCATCCAGTCTGTCATTCCTACATCTGTTCTTTCGTTGAGATAGCGAGTAAAAGGTAATGCAGTTTTACATCCCTCAAATCCTTTCTCCTTCATATCTTTTTTTAAATTTTCCGGTAATCCTTCCAACCACTCTTTATAATATTCACGCTGTCTATCTTCATCAACTTCCTTAATCGCTCGATTATGGTAGGCATAGGTAGCATTACCTATACGGAACATGTGTTCATGAAATTTACGTTGTGATTCTGGGCAATTTTTCAAAAACTCTTTTTGACTTTTTCTGTATTTTTCTATAGGATGTTCCATTTTTTAATTCAAAATTATTATAAAGTTGTGACAACTAGCGTCAATGTAATTTTTTAATTAAGTGCTGGTTCCTGGTTAAAATCAAATATGGATATACCCAAATCATTCAATTGCCGTTTCTATCCAGTTAAAATCAAGCTCTTTTAAAACGTTCCGTTGCTGTGATTCCTGTTTTAATCTTGCTACTGCAGCTTTAAACTTATTCATTAAAGTGCGTTTTGTGAGTCTAATTATTGGTAATACTATTCTTTAATTTAGAGGCTTTATACATTCTATTTATACTTCTATATATTACAGGAATAAAAAAGCCAATTGTACCAACTATAGCGTAATGTAAAACAGTGTCTAGCTCTATTGTAGAAAGAACAAAAACAGCGATTAGAATTACTACTAAACTCAATAATAAGTATGGCTCTTTTGATATTCTAATGTCAATGATATTATTTGAAGATAAATTGATGAACCTTTTTAAATAGATAAGTTCAAAATAACTTGCTTTACTTTTTTTATGTAATTCTGCAAACTTATTTATTTCTTCTCTGTTGGCTTTTATTCCTGTTTGATGATAGAAATCACTTTCCACTATTTTACGTTTTTCTGCTTCAGATATATTAATATCTTTATTTTTATAAATATTAAGCAACTCTTTTTCACTATATAGTTCTGATTGTTTTTTCATTCTATTTGTTCTATAAATGAGAATCAAACCAAATACGCCAGTACTCAACATCATTACACCTAATGTTATAAAAGAAATTCCTAAATCAATCATAATCTTAATATTTAATTTGGGGTTACTGTTTGCTAATATATTTTAATAGAGTGCAATCTTTTTGCACCCTTATTGATTTGTTTGTGTTTTAAGAGACAATCTTTTTTAATCCAAAAGCTTCTGCATCCAATCCATAATCAAATGTATATCCAATAGCTTCTGCTTTTTCTACATAATTTGCAAGATCAATATAGTCTAAACAAGCATTATTATAATCATCTTCCATAGCTTCAATAAGCTTCACTAAATCATTTGGATAATTAGAAGGATTATTCGCTAAATCCTCAAATAGATCAAATTCGTTATTCATAGGTATAATATTAAATGGTTAAAAAAGGTCTAATTTTAATTGAACATCTTGTTTTTCTTCTATATCATAACAATTAAAATACGCTTTTCTAAGTTTATTATAGATAATATTGCGCTCATGTTCAGATACATTATTCTTGTCTGCTTCACTATTAGTCCAAAGAACTCTATCAATGTCTCCATAAAATGGTTTTTCATCGATAAAATAACCATACTTTACAAATTCCCTATTACAGCCTATCCCATCTAATGATTCTTCTTTTGTTTGACTTCTTTCATGTATTATAACAATACGTCTTTCAATCCAAGCTTGCTTTTTTATAGGATCACCTGAATTCGAATTTTCAAAAAAGATAGCAAGTTCTTTTTTGCGAACAACCTTTTTTGTCAGTTTACTGAATCCATACCAAACTTTCATAATATCTCTGTTTTGTTATGTAACAAAGATAATAAAAAGTAATAATATATTATAACTTTTCGAAAGAAATTTTCAATTTATTTTCAAGAGCTTCAGCAACTTCCTTTAGATATTCAACGGAGCAATTAAAACGACCATTTTCCAACGCTGAAATATTACTTTTAGGCTTATCAATGAGTTTTCCTAGTTGCTCTTGTGTCAAACCCTTTTCTTTGCGCATTCTCTTAATTTCGGCTCCTATTTCTTTTCTCAATTCACTCATGTTTTATATTTCTATTACCATCTAATTCTTTTGGCCTACGATTAGTTTGAAAAAACTAATTTAGGTTGGTTATTTCTGCACTCTTGATTTGTCTTACCATTTCATCAACGAGTACTCCCCAGGCTTCCATCTGCTCCTTTTTCATACGATAAATCATACCTTTTAGCACTATACTATTTTTTTCAATATCCAAGTGTCCTTTTTGAACAGGAGATAACTTAGCTGAATATTCTTTCAAATACTTATGTATTTTAGCTAATGCTGCTCCATCACCAGAGGCAGCTTTATTAATTATTTCGTCACTTGGCCTATTCATTTTATAATGTAAGTAAGTATGCACATTTGTCATTTCGTTATTTAACGATTTCGTTAAATCGTTACTGCAATCAATTTTAAAAACGTCTCTTAACAAGCTTTTCTATGCCTGGTTAACTCATTTAATTCTTTCTGCAGTTCATAATTCTTTTGAAGTCTAATCCAGAATTCAGCCTTAATATTTAATACAGTTTCCAAAGCCATTGCCACCTGTATATTTATACTTCTCTCCCCTTTTAACAAGAGGCTTATATGTGATTTTTTATAACCACTAGCCTTAACCAAATCAACCTGTTTGATATTTTGAGCTTCCATTTCATCAATAATGGTTTCCGATGGATGAAACACATCTCCTGCTATCATTTCATTTGCGTATTGTTTCATTTTTCGTAGTGTTTTGATATTTCATTAATAACCACAATATCGATTACAATATCTCCATTGTCTTCTTGAACAGGAGTAAATATCACCCTGTACGTTCTGTTCAGCCTAATAGAGCAATCACCTTGCCTGTTTCCTTTTAAATACTCAAAGTTAAGGCTCTTAAATGCTTTTAAATCTTCAAGACATTCAACACTAATTAATATTGCTATTTTCTTTTTAAACTGCTTAATTATATCCTTTTGAAAAGGCAATTTACCTTTTAACTCTGTTAATGGAGTAGTATAATAATTAGTCAGTTCGTTAGTCTTAAACCTTACTTTCATACTGTCAAAATTACCTTAAAGTTTGCATGTTTGCAAACATATTACTAATAAAGTTTACATTACTGCAAACTTATCTTTCTGTAATCTTTTGTAAGCGAAGTAATAAAAGAAAGCAGCTTTAACGGACTTATTCATTTTGCGTTTGTTGCTAAGAAATAAGGATAATGAAGATTTGTCAAGCATTAGGTCTTGTATTAAATCATTCCTGGTAATACCTAATTCATCCAGTTGAGATAATACCCAATTGTAGTCAACTTCTTTTAAAGCTTTTCTTTGCTGTGATTCTTTTTTTAACCTTGCAACGGTTGCTTTGAATTTATTCATAAAGATATAGGTTTGCTATACGCAAACTAATATAAGTATTATTTGCTAATAGCAAACTATATTTTTGAATCTCTTTTACTATTTCTTCCTGTATGAATCTCCACACCTGCAAATTGAAGGTTTCTTGGCTATTTTAATTCGTGTGTTTTCCATGTTCTATTTTTATATAAATACGGGAAATTTATTTTTATTTAAAAATAGTGCGTTATTTGAAACTATATATTCTCACTATCTGCTCCAAAATTTAAACCAGACAATGTTTTTTTGATGTTATCAATATTTTCAATTTTTATAGCACAGCTAATTGAATTTCTATCCCAATAAATATTAGATACTTCTATGTTGTTATCATAAAACAATGTTTCTGCTGGACATCCTTCTTTTAAAGTAATAGTAAAATAAAAATATTGATTATCAACATTCTCCATTTTAATCTCATGATCATTACCAAAATATTCATTAAGCAACTTTTTTACATTTTTTGTTAATCCATCAAAAAGTTTATCTTTTAATAATTGATTCTTTTTTTCAAGATCATCATTTATATATTCCCAATTTGCGACATCAAAAGCATCATCATAATCATTACCAGTTGATCCAAAAAAAAAGTTTTGATCATAGTAATATCCCTTTTTCCAAATATCCTTTGTTTCATCATCACAAGTCTGCCATTTCACATTTTTATACTCTTTAGGAAGAGTTCTATTGTCGAGTTTGATTTCCATCTTCTTTTTTGTTTTTTCTGATTACTGTTTGCGTGCGTTTTATGGAACTGTTTATTTTAAAAATTACTTAATTGTCTCCATAAACATCCAAATCCATATCAATACTTACATCATTAATTCTAACCTTCTTTTTGTCTAAAAACGTAAAAGTTCCTGCTCCATTAGCAACTTTATCAAATGGAACAACGAAACCATCTTTAGAGCCACCTAAAACCAATTTTGCAGAGAAATCAGCATTTTTAAATGTAAATTTTCTGTTTGGAATATCCACAAAGAATCTATCAGAGTATATTGCAACTTCCCAATCTTCTACCCCGTAATGACCAGGAGAAGTATCGTTTAATTTATAATCCCATTCCTGGCTATTTGAAAGTTCATCAAATAATTGTTCCCTAATTTTATCTAATTTCATACTTGTGAGTTTTAGTGATTCAATTGATTTTCCTAGTTGTAAAAATATTTTTTCAAGACTATCCAAGGAAATATTTTGTTTTCCTTTTTCTATTTTAGAAAGGTCACTCGCATCAATATTACATGCTTTTGCTAGATCTTTTTGAGTCATGCCTTTTTGTACTCTTATTGACCTGACTTGTTCTCCTATATTTGCTTTGTAATCCATAGTGTTATAATAATACAAATATAATTAAAAAGGGGATATATCCCTATTTTAATGTGAACATATATCCATGATATGGATACACTAATCTGAATATTGGAAATTTTGAATATATATGAATTTAAATAACCGTAATATGCATATTATGAGGTGTATATGTAATTCCAAATATTAGATTGATATTTAATTATATTGTTGATAAAAAAAGCATTTTGGACAACTTTATCATAAAATGAATCTGCGTAAATTACTGTAATATAATGTTATATGATTTAATTTATGATAATTTTTGTTGTAGTTTATAAGTATTTCTTGTAACAAGAAATAAAGCTATTTATCTTTGAACAAAGGATTTAACTCAAAAAATCAAAAGTGATTTTTTTATTTCTGTTGAGCTTATTAGTTTAGAAATGTTCTAAATAAGTGGTGTGATTTTGATTATTTGGAAAAAATGGCAAATCTTTACACCTCGGACACGATAAAACATTCGTTTGATTTATCCATTATATGCAACTATCTATCAAGGGTAGTGTGTTTAGATGGCAAAGAAGAGAAAGGATGAAATTATAAAAGCTCAGTATTTGGAGATACTGGGCTTTTCTTTTTTTTAACGAAACGAAACAAACGGACTTAAGGATAATGGGTAGGCCCTGTCTCCGTAAGTACGGGGCAAAATCAAACACGTTTTATTATGTCTGAATATCGCGTTCGAAACGGTAAGACTGAAAAACTAGTGTACTGTAGATACAAAACCGTAAATGGTGTACGTATCTATCCAAAGAAAGCTAAGTTCTTTCGTTTTTGGGTTCCAGTAGACTAATTTATTAGATCAAACACCGAGATTGCAATGCTCCAACATTCCAATCTAAAGTTACCCGTAGCTCCAACTACGGGTTTTTTTATATAACTAAATTTAAAGGATTTTGTTTCATTTTGCAATCTTTCTTTTCTCAATAAGATTTCGGTTTGGATTTTTAAATTAGATAATCCGGTAATTATGAAAAGAACAATATTATTTTTATTGACTTTTCTTGTTTACTTGAAAAATCTCAATTTATCCAAGGTAATTTGAATTCTAATCGTAATCTTGTTTGTATGGATTTGAGGAGACTATATTTGAGGATTAACGTAATGAAGATACTCATAAAAAAAGACCGCTAAAACCTTTTAGAAATACATATTCTTTTCCCTCCTTTTGTGAGACTATTTATATTACCAATAAAACCTTCTTAGGATTAAAAATCCGTTATGTAATATTGTTGTTTAAAATAATAACTACATTAGTAAAGGATTAACCAAAATACAAAGGTGAAATAAACCGAAGTATACGACGATTACTGAAAGTTGGCGGGCATACATATGCAATGATAACGTATATATACTTAGATGCTATTTTGCAATGTATGAATTGCTGAATGATAGACTTCTATCAAAATGTAAATTTCTGAAACCCCTTTAAATAGAACTAGAACCAATTATCAAATAATGAATATTTATAAGGTCATACTATTATTGTTTGTGGTTTCTCTTCAGGTGGAGGCACAAAAAGATGTTACTCATAGTCGAAGTATTGTTTCTGAGGAAGAATCATGGGAACCAGGTATAATAATTAAGCAACAACATGTGATAGATTCATTTTTTTATGAAAACGGTACCCATAAAGAGGTAGCAGAATCAATCATAACAAGTAGAATGGGAAAAGTCTTGGATTCCATAGCAACCAATACAAGAGAGGTGTGGGATGATAATGGAAACTTATTATTCAAAGAGTTCTTTAAAAAAGGTCAAATTCATAAAGTTAAAAGTTTCTACCCTGATCAACTAAACATTATTGAAAATGGGAGTTTTGAGGTTCATGATGATATTCCAAAACTAAATTCTTATGAACGATGGTGGAAACTGATAGGTTCGAATCCTGCCTTAAAGGAGATACAAACCGAGTTGATCGATAGTTTTATTTATAAAGGAGATACCTTTAAAAAATTCAGAAAAATAACATATCTGGACAGTTTCCACCATAACTATGAGGATGAAATTTATATATCAAAAAATGAAACGGTTCAAGACTCCTTTATTATAATGAAACGTAAAGGAGGAGGACTGGCAACAAAAGAAGGTATTAATCGAAACTATGAAGTAAAAGCACCAGGCTGGATGAATAGAAATAATAACAAAATACAAGTATTTGATTTTAGGAGTAAAGTCCCCTATTATCCATTTTGGCGGCACAATTTATTAAAAAATGATGTTGCCCCAGTTAGCGGTAATGCTTGTGCTAGATTAAAAACAAAGGAATATGCTCCTCTGGAGAGTACAACTATATTTCAAAACACCCGCTTTCTAACAGCTAACTTAAAAACATGGCTTGAGAAAAATAATTATTACTATCTGGAATTTTGGGTATGGGTTTGGCCAGGTAAAAAAACGGACGATCTTGGTGAACTAAGTGTTTGTTTTTCAAAAGAAACTATAGGTGAGAATGATATCGAAAAGTACAAGAATAAGAAGATTGACATTAAACCGTTAAAAGATATACCTCCATATTCTTGGGCTAAAATCAGTTTTTCGTTTAAAGCAAAAGAAGATGCTCGTTATATGACAGTCGGGAACTTTAATGATAATTGGAAACAGGAGCCAAAAAAAGTGCAAATACATTCTGGAATTTATGATGCTCCTCTTGATCTATATCCATTTTCATCAGAATGTTATTTGGATGACTTTATTCTTGTAAAAGACAATTATAAAAATAATGTAGCTGCATTATTCCATATGAATGTTGAGCCATCAGATTCGTCTGACACAGAGCCTGTCTTAGTTTTCAACGGTGAAATAATAAAAGAAAACCAATCGATAATTCTTGAGAATATCTATTTTGATTTCAATTCATCAGAATTGCTCCCTGCTTCTTATGCAGAGATAGATAATTTAATAGAATTGCTCAATGAACACAACGATACCAACCTTAAAATATCAGGACATACAGATAATGTTGGGACAGATGGCTTTAACAGGAAACTGTCTGAGCAACGGGCTAAAGCGGTATGTGATTATATTATAGGCATGGGGATTTCACAGGAAAGACTTTCTTGGCAAGGGTTTGGAAATCAAATGCCTATTGCTGATAACAATACAGAAGAAGGCAGACAAAAGAATCGTAGAGTTGAGTTTCAAATTATTACAGAAAAGCAGGATACTAAGTAATATTAAGCACTCCTTTTGTGAGACTATATTAATCTTAGAATTCGATCAGGCGTTCGTTTTTATTAAATTGTAGCTAAGTACATGACAAAATTTTAATACAATTATCTATTTCCTTTTTATTCAATGCATTATTGAGAGCATATGCGATTCTGATAAGTCCATATTTAAATAGACTATAGGCTTTTCTACCATGCTTTTTTGTTTTAATTGGTTTCAGGTTTTCATGTTTATCTATTCCAGCTAAGTAAGCCCATATAAATGCTATTGCAACAACAGCGATAAGCTTAGATAATCTTTCTAAATCAGTCAAGTGTGTATCTTCTATGGATATTCTTGAACATGCTGACCCCCTTTCCTGAAGCCAGTTCCTGCTAGGTTTTAGCATGACAATCCGGCGGATGCTGACCCCTTTAAATGATATTTGAGGATAAATATTGCTCTGTGACGTAAAAAAAACGGAGCATATTGATCCCTCTGCATCAATTGCTTTTCAAAAAAACGGAGCATGTTGACCCCTTGGATTTAGGTTTAAATTAATTAGTAGTTGCAACTACTAATTGATACTGAATATGGCAGGAAAACCTAAAAGAATGAGCCAAGTAAAACAAATACTACAATTACACAGTCAAGGGTGTGGCATTAAGACAATTGCCCGCAATTTGGACATAAGTAAGAACACGGTTAAGAGTTATCTAATTAAATACCGTAGTTCAAAGTTAAGCCTTAACACCCTGTTAAAGATGGAGGATCATGCACTTGAAAAGGTCTTTCATCCTGGTAATCCTGCATATAAAGACCAACGTTTTGAAGACCTAAAATGTAAGCTGGATTATTTTGAAACGGAGCTAAAGAAGGCAGGTGTGACCAAACAGTTGCTTTGGGAAGAATATCGCTTATCAAATCCATCAGGATACAGCTTAAGCCAGTTTAGTTATCATTTAGCCCAACACCTGCTTACAAAGAATCCATCAATGGTATTACATCATGAACCTGGAGAAAAACTATTTGTAGACTATGCAGGCAAGAAGCTTTCTTACATTGATGCCACCACAGGAGAGATCATCGAATGTCAGGTCTTTGTAGCCTGTCTTCCATACTCTGATTATAGCTTTTGTATGGCAGTTCCCAGTCAACGCATAGATGACTTTATTTATGCGCTTACTTGTTGTTTGCAGAGTTTAGGTGGTGCTCCTAAGGTTCTTGTTCCTGATAATTTAAAGTCGGCTGTAACCAAAGCCAATAGATATGAACCAGGCATTAATCAGGTTCTTGAAGATTTTGCCAACCATTACAATATGGCTGTAGTACCTGCCAGAGCCAGAAAACCCAAAGATAAAGCGTTGGTTGAAAATCAGGTAAAACTGATTTATAATCGAGTATATGCCCGCATTCGCAATCAGCAATTCTTTTCACTCTCAGAACTCAATAAGACCATAAAGGAGTATACTCTCAAACATAACCAAACCAGAATGCAACAACGTGATTATTGCAGAGAGGAACACTTTTTATCAAACGAAAAACCATTGCTTCAAAAACTACCCAAAGAATCTTTTGAAATAAAGTATTACAAAGAATATAAACTAGCTCAGAACAATCACATATACCTTGGTGAAGATAAGCACTATTATAGCGCTCCATATCAATACATCGGCAAAGAACTAAAAGTTGTATATACTCGTTCAATGGTGCGCATCTTTTACAAATACAACCTGGTGGCTGTACATAAACGAGAGCTATCAAAAGGACGATACTCCACCATTAAGGAACATTTATGTTCTACACATCAGCATTATTTAAATCGCAGTCCTGAGTATTATAAAAACAAGGCTACAAAGCTTTCTACAACTCTGGGAGAACTCGTAGAATTGATTTTTACCCAGAAAAAATATCCTGAACAACTATATCGAAGCTGTGATGGTCTTTTTAGTTTGTGTAAAAACACTCCTGCAGATACCTTTAATAAAGCTTGTCAAATGGCCATTGAAAATCAAAACTTCAGTTATGGTTTTATTTTAAATATCATCAAAAATAAGATGACTGAATATCCACAACAAGAGCCCGATAAAGACCTTCCAAAACATAATAACATCCGGGGGAAGGAATATTACAATAATCAATTATCATTTAAATTTTAAATAATGGAGAATATCGAAAATCAATTATCACAATTGCGTCTGTATGGCTTTAAAAAAGGTTGGAATGCAATGTTAGAAACCAGAAAAAACAATGATCTATCATTGAATGAAGGTATTGAAATACTTTTGCAAGCTGAGCTTCAGGACAGAGAAAATCGTCGTTTCGACAGACTCAGAAAGACTGCCCGCTTTAGGTACCAAGCCTCATTAGAAGAATTAAAGTATGATGCAACCAGAGGATTAAACAAGTCCTTAATTACAACCTTAGCAACAGGTGATTATATCTCTAAAGGAGAATCTGTTTTAATTACAGGAGCTACTGGATGTGGCAAGAGTTTTATATCTTCAGCTTTAGGACATCACGCATGTGCACAAGGTTATAAAGTAGCATACTTCAATGTTCAGAAATTGTTGCAGCAAACCAAAATGGCTCGTATTGAAGGTTCAATCCACCAGTTCATGAATAAAATATCAAAAACCTGCTTGTTAATACTTGATGACTTTGGATTAACTCATCTTGAGAAACAACATCAAATGGATTTAATGGAAATAGTAGAAGATCGCCATGCTCGTGCTGCTACTGTTATTGTAAGTCAATTACCAGTAGCAAGCTGGTTTGATATCATTGGAGAAGCTACAATTGCTGATGCTATTTTAGATAGGCTTGTGCATACTTCACATAGAATAGAGCTTAAAGGAGAAAGTCTTAGAAAAATAATGTAATTTTGTCACACTGATCATTTTTAGTTACCCAAATCCAAGGGGGTCAATATGACCGGAATGAGGGGTCAACATCACCGGAATATCTATCTTCTAAGTTAAAACCACTAGATTTCATAGCTTTGAACATTGTTTCTATTTGCCACCTGTCTTTATAAAAAGTCATGGCTTGGTCTTGCTTATTGTATGATGCAATGATTACATAATCAACTTTTCCTGTTGCAGAATTAAACACCTTACAACCTGATAGATATACAAGATTTTTTCCTAAATAATAGAGCTTTTTGCAATGTCTGTAACTGCCATGTTTTAAGTTATTAAATAACCAAAAGACTTTTTGAGGTTCTTGACCACTGCGTCTAACCAACATGTTGTTTCTGAGTCGTATATAAAAGCTTATTTTCAGCCTGAGTAAATCTTCAAACCATTGCTCGCCTATAAACTCACGATCAGCCATAAAGGCCTCAATACTATCAACTCCAAAATGTTGAATATAATAATCAATTAACTCAATTCTTTCAGTTTCATTAGAATTACCTCGCTTTGGTAACAATCTCCAAACAAGAGGAATACCAACTCCTTTATAACAAACTGAAATCATTAAAATATTGATGTCAGTCTTACCAAATTTCCAATTGGTTCTATCCATACTTAATCGATATGGTGGATTATCTGGTAAAAGCTTGAAAATTAATTTAGAAAACAACATCGGATCAAAGTGAAACTTTGCAAAGAAGCGTTGTATTCTTCTTAGGTTTGATTCATAATTAGCTGTGCTATCAAATCCCTGCGCTAACTTAGCGTAGGATACAGTTTGAAGTTTTATCATTGCTTGAACTAAAAGCACAATGCATTTTATGCGAGCTTTGTTCCAATTTGTTGTTTCTTTGAACAACTCAAATAAATCAGTATTTTTACTGGCAACCTTGGTATTCGTGTACATTACAAAATGATGTGGTAATCTTTTGTAAGATACTCAATATCAAGGTTTTAAACAAACAAAACTACAACTTATTTGATTGATATTCAGTCGTTTATAGTTTTGTCATGTACTTAGAAATTGTAGAAAAGTCTATTTTAATATTTTTAAAGTCCTTGGGGTTGTATCCTTCATTACTTTTTATATGTTTAGCATTAAGTATAATTTTATAGTTTTGATTGGATTGTAAACTAACCTTTAGGATAATAGATTTGTTATTGTTTGAAATTGTTAAATTATCTATTTCTGGAATATTGCAACTATTTGATTTCCTAACAATCAGTCTTTCTTTATTATCGACCTTAATCTCTTTATTAAAATTTATCCGTATTTCTTTTGTAAGATAATTAACATTTGTGTCTCCATTATTGAAAGGGAAAATATCAACTAAAGAAGGTCTTTTATCATTATTTATCCGAATAGAGTCCTCAATTTTTTCAGCTACTTGATTAAAGAACTCAGCTAGTTCTGGCATAAAGTCATTAAATGAAGCATATTTATTTCTATTACAACTGTATCTATCTAATTCATCAACTAATTCTTTAGTCCAAACAAATCCTCTATTAATTTCACTCGTTAATTGTTCATTGACATAATTTTCGTCATAACTATGATCTTTTAAATATTTAATAACAGAAGCTCTTACCAAAGCTTCAAAATACATTGGTTTCCATGTACTATATCCTTGTCTTTTTAAAATACTCCTAAGATGCTCTATAATTATTGTTCCACTTGAAAAAAGTATGTCTAAATGAATTTCAACATTGGGGTTGACAAATGAATGATTAAATTCATGTATTAATGTTGGAAAATATTCTTGAGACTTATAAACAGGGAGACCTAAAGAATCAGTATTACAAGCACCCATTATAGCATAAGCTAATTCCTCATTGTTGGCATTCTTTGTTTTTACCCCATAATTACAGCCTCCTATACTTAGCGCATTAACAATAATGAATTCTCGATTAACATCCTCTCCATAAAATTCTTTGTACCAACTAACATCTATTTTTTTGTATACATCAAAAAACCTTTTTGATGCAATTTGATATAACTCTTCGTTGTTTTTAAAAAACAATTCACAATTGCTATCGTTATAGAATTTATTTAATAGTTTCAGAAATTTTTCAGCATTTGCTTTTCCCCACCTTTCATTTGGAATATCTTCTGTAAATGGAGTAATTGGTTTCATCACCGGTGGTGCTGTTATGTTAATTGCCATTTCCATTACAGTCCCAAAAGAAACACCTTTTGGTCTAATGCTGTCTTGTATGTATTTAATTAATTCATGGTTCCTGAATTTCTCGAAATAACTATTGATTCTGTCAACATAAATAGGTAATTCGTTTGAACTATATTCATCACACCCCGCGAGTCTAAATACAATACTTAGTAATTCAACTCTTTTATCAACTCTTGGTTCTTTTAGTACTTTTAAATCTTTTGTATTACAGCTAATAAACATTATACATATTAGAGTAGATGATATAATTCTATTCATATTTAATTATTTCTGTGGTTAATAACACCAATATTTCCTTCTATATTTTGACGATACAATTATGAATTAAACGACTTGTCTATTGCTGGGAATGACGCCCAACGTTGACTATTAATTTTGAAGCAGTCTGCGCACTGCGTCTTTGTCCGCACGGACAAAGACAACCTGCGGGAGCTAAACACCCTAATTGCAGCTGCTCTGCCTTTAAATTACATAGTGTGTTGTGGCTTGTTGCTTTTATTTATTTCCAAGTCTGGATTAATTCATAATTTCTTAATTCGTAATTCGGATAATTTTCTCTTCTAGACCATATTTCCAAATAGTCAATCAGTCCATTTCGTATAAAAAGAATCGCTTCTGCATCAATATCCAATTCTTGCGATTTTATATCTAATCCATTTAAAACACAATCTTTGTCTATTCTATAGTTTTCAATATTTATGTCATTTTGAAATTCAACAAATACTCCTGTTCCTGTATAATTCAACTTTTCAATTGTTAAATAATTAATTTGTGATTTCAGCAAATGGGATTCTGTTTCACCTTCAATGATGTTATTCAGGATGTCAGAAATAAATATTGAATCAATCATATATGCGTTTTAGGAGACTATTTTCTTAATCGAGTAAATGTTATTATAAAACCTTATAAACGTAATTTTTAGTTAACTGATAATATTGTTTATAGTACAATAAGAAGAATAGGGGACAATGAGGGATTGTTCACCATCAAAATCCTTAAAGCTCACAAAAGCATAAAAAACTTTTAGCTTAGATTATTTTTGCAACACTTCAATATAACCAGCATAATTGCCGCTTACTATAGTTAAAAAGAAGGATCTCTCAACATCATCATCATTTTCATCAACAACAATCTTAATTTTCTGATCTTCAGTTTTTATTATTTGAAACCAATCTCCTTTAATAGAGTCTTCAAAAAGAACTGTATATTTTTCATCTTGTACATGTAAACTAGAAAACCACCAATAGACATCATTAGTAGTTATTTCTGTTGAATCCTTTTTAGAAGAAAACTCTATTGAATTAGAAGATAAACCAATAAAGTCAGTTGTCTTTTCATCCTCCTCTTTATCACAAGAAAATAAAGCGATAAGACTCACTATTAAAATTTTTAAAAATATATCTTTCATAGTTATATAAAATATAGTAGATTTGACCTTTCTTGACCAAAGTTAGAATTTTTTTAATAACTAAATTATAAATTATGAGATACATTCAATCTTTTACTTTACTAATGTACATGGTTTTATTTGCCATAACATCCTGCAATCAAGACGATTCGTTAATAAATGAATCAGACACACTAAACACTTCTACCAATTTAACAGAAAGTGAATTACTATGCATTAAAGATGATATCATAGAACCACTATCTGAAGATGAAGTCCTAGATCTTCTTAATGAATACGAAGAAGAATCAGGCAAATCGACTACAACTAAATCTACAAGTAAAATTACTCATTCTATAAATAAAGAATACTTTTTAACGATAAGTAATACATCTCTAAAATCATCAGATTTTAGAGACGATAGTATCCAAATTTACGAAGTAGAAATTTCTAATGGTACAAATAATGGATTTGCATTAGTATCCGCAGATAGAAGATCCTCGGGTATAATGGCTTACATATCTAACGGGAGCTTAATTGACACTACAGAAAACCTAGGTTTGGTAAAAATGTTAATCCTTTCAAATAATGCGATCAAGAATCAAATATTAGAATACAATACCATAATTGATTCTTTGAAAGAAAAAACAATTGATAAGATTTGTAATATAGAAAACATATCTAAGGATAAATATTATGAAGATAATTACGCTGAAAAATATGTATCTAAACAAACAAACACACAGACAACAAAAAGTCTTAGCATTGGAGTTATTGGCGGTGGATCTGTAGATTTATGGGCTAAATATTATCAAAAATTAAACACCATATGGGGACAAGGATCTCCATATAACAATAACGTTCCTGTAGTTTGTGGTTCCGATAGAGCTCAAGCAGGATGTGTAGCAATTGCAATGGGTCAAATCTTAACCTACTACCAAAAACAACCAATAAATGACCCTAGCGCGATAAATTACGACTTATTTATTAATTACAGAGCTATTACAAACGATGATGAAGATGCAGCAGAAGAAGTTTCTAACTTTATTGCAGATTTAGGTGAACAAGTTGACATGCTCTACACTTGTTCTGTAGGAAGTTGGGCCAATGGAGACATGGCAGCTTACGATGTCATGGAAGATATCTATGGATTAACAGTTTCAAAATACTGTGATCCTTTATATAAACCAACGGATATTCAATATGCCATGTCCCACGATCAACTTATTTTTGCAGGTGGGGTAGATCCTGATTCTGGAGGACATGCATGGGTGATAGATGGTTCATATGGAGCAGGAGGAAGTGGTACAGAACTACTACCTTTACGTTATTACGTACACTGTAACTTCGGTTGGTCCGGTCTTGATAATGGATGGTTCTGTATCGCAAGCAGAAGCGTTAGTAGTTCAACATGGAATACTAAAATAATTTCCACTTCTAATACAGATAACGATTATAGTGATATAGAAGGATGGATAATGTCAGAATAGCGATAGAATTAAATATCATAATTACAATATTTTGAGATAAGGCAATTAAAAGAATCAGAGAAAGATTTGGTAACACCTAATTCTTTATGATCTATAGAGCGTAAAAACCTTCTTGTTTTAAGCAAGAAGGTTAAAATTTCTATCTTAGGTTGTCTTTTTGAGACTATTAAAAAGGCAAAATTATAGGTTTCTCCAAATTCTTTTGTAGCTCCTTTTGTGAGACTATTTATAATGCGAGTAAGTGTGCTTAGTTTCGTTAATTCGTTATTTAAGGAAATCGTTATTTCTTTATTTTAGATTTTAGTATACCTAATCCTTTGGTTCCGGATTTATCCTCATTTATTCTTTTTCTTCTCTTCTTACCAATTATTACTTTCTGATAATAGCTTTTTCTATTTTGATTTTCTTCTGACATGTTTTTTTATTTTGGTCAGGTTCCTGGTTAAATATTAAAATATAAGTGCGTTTACTGAGACTATTAATATAGAATTGAATTTATTGTACATCAATATACTGAATTACCCACGTATCATTAGAAATACCTTTACACAAAACTACAACTTCAGTGCCTTCATTATTTGCAAAAACATAATTAGCACTTAGTTTAGTTTCAGTTATTTGATCCTCTGAGTGATAGTATAAATCATAAATAATCTTTTTCTCAAAGGTGAAGTCATTATCTTCTATCTGATAAATGTTAGATGGTTTGTCATCAAAATAAGATGTAGGTTGTATTACCCATATTGAATTATTACTGTGATACATATGTACAAAACCAAATGATTCACTTTCTGTTGTAATTCTTGCTATTGGGTTAATATCTATACTTGAAATATCATTAGATTCTGTAAGACTTGCTGTTCTGTAAATATTGAAGTGACGGGAAAAGATGTATTCACTATCCTCCGATAACCAAAAATTAGTTAAGCAGTAACGCGAATAACTTTTAATGCTTTTCGTAGCAATATCAAAGGCAAAGAGGCCACTTTGCGATGTTGCAATAATGTAAGGTTCACCAGGTACCTTTTTTAGGATTGAATCATCATCAAGGCATTTTCTACCGGGATCGTCATATAAAGTGCCATCGGCTGTATTTATATAATGAACACTGGTAAAACTTCCACTTTTCTGAGAAAAGCAAAACCAATCGTTTTCTCCCCAGGAAATATCATACACAGAATAATCAATTGTATATTCTGATGTTATGCTGTTATTTGTCAAGTCAACGCCACTTATATACCCGTTGTGTCCTATGGCTGCTTTTGTCCAGTCTTCAGATATCGCTATACAGTTAGGAGCTTGGCTTAAGTATATTTCATTCAATACTTCTTTTGTATTAATATCCAGTGTGATTAACTTATTGGGAGATGTGGTTGTATAATACAACGTGTTAGTGTTTTTATTAAATAAAGCATCTGTAATTTGTCCTTCAATGGCATATTTATATTCACTATCACCTGATGTAATTACATTAATAGTAATACCATGTGTTTGTCCTGATGCATTGTTAGATTTTAGATTTACAGTTGCAGTAAATTGATCTGAAGGAAGTTTCGTTCTATCGCATTTAAAAACAATATCATCGTATGTAGTGTATGAACTATATATACCACTTGTAGGTGTAATGGTAAGCCATTCCGGAATATCAGTAAATTCCCATATAAGTATTCCCTCTCCATGATTTGAGAAGTGTATGCTTTTTGATGTTTCATATGGATGAAAAATAATTTCGTTTGTGTAGTTAGTTAACTTGGGAGAACCAAGGTTTACAGTTACCTCTATCTGTACTTCAGGATTAGTTGTATCATTAGATGAAAGGACAATCGTACCGGTAGAAATCGTTGAGGTAATCTTATCTTGAATGATTTTAAGAGGTATATAGTAATCATGATAATACGGAAGATACATCTGCTCTGGATCAATTTGGGCTGTATCGACAGCAAGCCAGTCTGGTAAACTGGTCAATTTCCAACGTAATATTCCTTTCCCTCTGTTTTGTATTGGCAAACTTAATCCGCTGGTTGTTTCATAGGTTATATCTAAGGTGTTTTCAACCTTCAGCAAAGGCTCACCCTCGTTTACATAGGCCACAGTAACTTTATAGTTTTTATTATCTGCTTTTACAGTCATAAAGTCTATATAAATCCCGTATTGATTATAGGTAGTACAATTGATCGCAGAGCAGTTTACTGTTGCTAATCCTCCGGATAGGCTTCCATTTTTCGTGTCAATTTGCAACCACGATGGAGTTTCTATAATCTCATAGTCATTATCAATAAGAGAGCTCAGGTTAAACTGATACTCGGCGCTTTCCCAATTTGGTGAAACGTAAATATTAGAATAGCCCATAAGTTGTTGGTCTGGAGATATATTATCATCCAGAAAACTGTTGTTGCAACTTGTTATTAAACAAATTAGAGCCAGATATATAATATTTTTAATGATAAGCTTCATATAAAAAATCCTTATGGTTTAAATTAAAAAGTATAGTGTAAAACAATAGAATAATCAATACGTGATAAATTCAGAGGATCGTCTAAATCCACATTTTCATCAGAATAATTATACGTTTCATAACCGTTTGTTTCAAAATCTGCAGTTTCTAATCCACACCATATAAAATCACTACTTAATCCAATTGATATTCGTTGAGAAAATTTGTATTCTACAGCAATACCTGTTTTGGCACCTGGAGTATTACCTGTCATTAAGCTATTATAATTGATATCGCGATAAGTATAATCATAATATTTGGGATAGGTAGTTTGATTTTCTAAACGATAGAAAACTTTACCAGCAGAGAGTGACTCTCGTATGCTAATCTTTTTTTGCTTACCTAAATACTGTTGAAAAAGAAAGGAGGGACCTATATAGTTTATATATTGGCGGCATTTTTCTTCGACATTAATAAAGGTACTATAGTAATTTCTATAACTGTTTTTTTTATATGATCGATTAGTAATATTAGTTAATAAAAAAGAATATTCAGCTCCAATACCTAATAAATTACTAATCATGTAATATGCATTTATGTTTGCATGCAAACCCGTATTTAGATTTTTATAAACGTTAGGATAGTCAGATTCAAAAAGGTAATTTTCTAAGAGCCATGGCATGGTTGATAAACCTATATTCAATCCAAAACACCATCTGTAATAAGGGGTGGTTAATGCTTCTGATTCTTCGGATTTAAGTGTTTGTAAAGATTGATTTGAACAATAATATTCTCTAACCTCAGAGCCTTGTGCTAACTGCTGGTCTGTTATGCTTTCACTAACATTTAACTCATGCAAGATGCGTTTTTTGTTTATTAATGCAATCTTATATTGAATTGTTTCATTGTTTGTAGTTACAATATTATCCTGAGCTTTTGTACTAATAAAAGCCAGTAGTAAGAGGGAAATCAATACGATTTTTTCCATTGCTAATTATTTGTTTCTTTTTGGGGTTGTTGTATTAACAGGCTATCTAAACATTTGAGGTTATTACATTGCTTGATTTTAGACCTTTGCTGACTAGAGATGAAATTAATTAATATAATTAAAGATATAACTTAAAAGTTTACACTATTTATTTCCATTATGCTAACATTATGTGAAGGTTAATGTAGTATTTTCTACGTCCCCTTTTTTAATTTGTTACTTTTTTTATTTTCAATATCGGTTTATGATAATAAATATTGGTGGTAATAATCTTTTAACAACAGTATTGGTTCTTTTTCATATTCTAGCATCCTTGATAGTGTAATGAATAAACAATAACAGTATCTTCATCTATACTTTTTATATCCAGTCTAATTGATCCTCTCTTTTAATTATAGTATCATTCTTAGTTTACGAATAAAATATAACATCATTACATTTTGGTGTAAGAAATCTAAATTCATTTTTTTTACATCTATACTCAATACCCTTAATTGAATGATTTTTACAATAAATTTAATGTAGATGTGCGTATACTGATATTTTAAACAAAAAAAGAGGAGATAAATAATAATTCCTCTTATTGCTAGCAAATTCCGCGGGCTCTATTAACATTTTACATTCAAATTTAGCCTCCTTTTCTGAGACTATTTTAATCTTAGAATTCGATTGGCAGCTGGTTTTTATATCTCCTTAATATAATATTCTCTTAAAATTTCAGTAAACTTCTTAGAGTTTATCTTCTTAGATATTTCAAGCATTTTATCTAAATCGAAATATTCAATAGTGTATTTTTTAGTACTTTCTATTCGCTTTTCTAATAATTCAAGAGCCTCTTGAGTGAAACCTCCAGTTGACTGGATATTCATGAACATGCTGACCCCCTTTCCTGAAGCCAGTTCCTGCTAGGTTTTAGCATGACAATCCGGCGGATGCTGACCCCTTTAAATGATATTTGAGGATAAATATTGCTCTGTGACGTAAAAAAAACGGAGCATATTGATCCCTCTGCATCAATTGCTTTTCAAAAAAACGGAGCATGTTGACCCCTTGGATTTAGGTTTAAATTAATTAGTAGTTGCAACTACTAATTGATACTGAATATGGCAGGAAAACCTAAAAGAATGAGCCAAGTAAAACAAATACTACAATTACACAGTCAAGGGTGTGGCATTAAGACAATTGCCCGCAATTTGGACATAAGTAAGAACACGGTTAAGAGTTATCTAATTAAATACCGTAGTTCAAAGTTAAGCCTTAACACCCTGTTAAAGATGGAGGATCATGCACTTGAAAAGGTCTTTCATCCTGGTAATCCTGCATATAAAGACCAACGTTTTGAAGACCTAAAATGTAAGCTGGATTATTTTGAAACGGAGCTAAAGAAGGCAGGTGTGACCAAACAGTTGCTTTGGGAAGAATATCGCTTATCAAATCCATCAGGATACAGCTTAAGCCAGTTTAGTTATCATTTAGCCCAACACCTGCTTACAAAGAATCCATCAATGGTATTACATCATGAACCTGGAGAAAAACTATTTGTAGACTATGCAGGCAAGAAGCTTTCTTACATTGATGCCACCACAGGAGAGATCATCGAATGTCAGGTCTTTGTAGCCTGTCTTCCATACTCTGATTATAGCTTTTGTATGGCAGTTCCCAGTCAACGCATAGATGACTTTATTTATGCGCTTACTTGTTGTTTGCAGAGTTTAGGTGGTGCTCCTAAGGTTCTTGTTCCTGATAATTTAAAGTCGGCTGTAACCAAAGCCAATAGATATGAACCAGGCATTAATCAGGTTCTTGAAGATTTTGCCAACCATTACAATATGGCTGTAGTACCTGCCAGAGCCAGAAAACCCAAAGATAAAGCGTTGGTTGAAAATCAGGTAAAACTGATTTATAATCGAGTATATGCCCGCATTCGCAATCAGCAATTCTTTTCACTCTCAGAACTCAATAAGACCATAAAGGAGTATACTCTCAAACATAACCAAACCAGAATGCAACAACGTGATTATTGCAGAGAGGAACACTTTTTATCAAACGAAAAACCATTGCTTCAAAAACTACCCAAAGAATCTTTTGAAATAAAGTATTACAAAGAATATAAACTAGCTCAGAACAATCACATATACCTTGGTGAAGATAAGCACTATTATAGCGCTCCATATCAATACATCGGCAAAGAACTAAAAGTTGTATATACTCGTTCAATGGTGCGCATCTTTTACAAATACAACCTGGTGGCTGTACATAAACGAGAGCTATCAAAAGGACGATACTCCACCATTAAGGAACATTTATGTTCTACACATCAGCATTATTTAAATCGCAGTCCTGAGTATTATAAAAACAAGGCTACAAAGCTTTCTACAACTCTGGGAGAACTCGTAGAATTGATTTTTACCCAGAAAAAATATCCTGAACAACTATATCGAAGCTGTGATGGTCTTTTTAGTTTGTGTAAAAACACTCCTGCAGATACCTTTAATAAAGCTTGTCAAATGGCCATTGAAAATCAAAACTTCAGTTATGGTTTTATTTTAAATATCATCAAAAATAAGATGACTGAATATCCACAACAAGAGCCCGATAAAGACCTTCCAAAACATAATAACATCCGGGGGAAGGAATATTACAATAATCAATTATCATTTAAATTTTAAATAATGGAGAATATCGAAAATCAATTATCACAATTGCGTCTGTATGGCTTTAAAAAAGGTTGGAATGCAATGTTAGAAACCAGAAAAAACAATGATCTATCATTGAATGAAGGTATTGAAATACTTTTGCAAGCTGAGCTTCAGGACAGAGAAAATCGTCGTTTCGACAGACTCAGAAAGACTGCCCGCTTTAGGTACCAAGCCTCATTAGAAGAATTAAAGTATGATGCAACCAGAGGATTAAACAAGTCCTTAATTACAACCTTAGCAACAGGTGATTATATCTCTAAAGGAGAATCTGTTTTAATTACAGGAGCTACTGGATGTGGCAAGAGTTTTATATCTTCAGCTTTAGGACATCACGCATGTGCACAAGGTTATAAAGTAGCATACTTCAATGTTCAGAAATTGTTGCAGCAAACCAAAATGGCTCGTATTGAAGGTTCAATCCACCAGTTCATGAATAAAATATCAAAAACCTGCTTGTTAATACTTGATGACTTTGGATTAACTCATCTTGAGAAACAACATCAAATGGATTTAATGGAAATAGTAGAAGATCGCCATGCTCGTGCTGCTACTGTTATTGTAAGTCAATTACCAGTAGCAAGCTGGTTTGATATCATTGGAGAAGCTACAATTGCTGATGCTATTTTAGATAGGCTTGTGCATACTTCACATAGAATAGAGCTTAAAGGAGAAAGTCTTAGAAAAATAATGTAATTTTGTCACACTGATCATTTTTAGTTACCCAAATCCAAGGGGGTCAATATGACCGGAATGAGGGGTCAACATCACCGGAATATCTAGTTGACCAAAACTGAAAAACTAATTCTTTATCTGAAATTGTTGCATTGTCTAATACCCATTTTCTTATTACAGGTACTTTTTCTCCTAACCAGACCTCAATTTCTTCCTTAGATATGGGATGATTATACCCTTTGCATTCACTAATCAAAACTCTATTGGGCTGTAATCCAAATACGTCTATTTCTCTTCTTTCTCCACTATGATTTATTAATTTACCAATATCAATACTTGAACAAATGCGACCTTGATAATAACCTACTGCTAATTCAAATAAGTCGCCTCGCAAATTATTCGTTTTGCCATCAACCAACTTATTTAGTTTACTTATTAAATCAAGATATGCCTCTGGTTTCTTTTTTAAAATTGCACCTGCATTAGTGATAAGATTAATTAAAGAGTTAAGAAGTTCTTTGTAGTTTTTACCAAATAATTCGTCAGCAAATCCAATTACTGCACCCTTTGATTTCAAATTATTAAGAGCCTTTGTATCTATTGAGTCTACAATTAAAAAAGGAATGAATTTAGCTAAACCTCTTTGCTGTTTCAAGGCAGAAATTTTATTAATAAAGAAGTTTACCTGGTTTTCATTAATTACATTACCTATTAAAATATCAGCAATAACAAACGCTGGCACAATTGAATCTGATGTCTTTTTTGTTAATGAGCCAACATATGAAGGGGCAACAAAATTAAATTGATATTTACCAAATTCACTATGAAATTTAGAACTATTATAAGAGACTAATCCAATTTTACGAGACCAGTCATTAAACTGCATTAATAAAAAGTTTTTTGCAACTTCTAAACCTTTTGCTCTTTTTAAACTATGGCTATTCTTCGATATTGAATTGGATACCACAACATGCTCATCCTCCAGATGTACTAATCCAATTTTTAGTAGATTTCTCAAGGTTGTTTCAAAAGTCAAATGTCCCTTTAATTTTTCAACAGGATTTACAGCATAAGCAGCTAAATGGTCATATTTGATATAGCCATTATGAAAGTCGAGTGATTGAATAATGGTATAATATTGTTTCCCTGCTTTTTTTAATGCTCTGTGCAGTCCATCATAGTATTCTTCAGTGCCAAAAATATCTTTATCATGGAACAGAATCTGTCCATCTGCAAATAATCCTCTAACACGATATATGCTTTCACCTATCCTTGATAATCTTTTTCTAGCAGCTTCTTTTGAAATACCTTTCTCTTTGCTAGTAAGGATTTCAAGGATTTCTCCTGATAGAATTGGACCTTTATCTTTTATTAGCTTTTCTAAAAATGTCACACCACACTATTTATACAAGATTAAACTAATCATCATGCCTCTCTTTTTTTCAAAATTCAAATCTCAAGTTTGTCATTTATAAGATAACCGTATTCTCTTTATATGCCTTTTCTGAGGCTATTTAATTTCCTTTAGATATTCATCAAGATTATAACCTTTACTTTCTAAATACCATCTTTGAAAAGGAATAGATAACATTCCATCCTTTGCAAAAACATTCTTTATATTTTCATCTTGTAATTGATTTAAAAAGTCTAAAAAATCATTTTCAGTAACACCACTTTTTAATTGTTGAAATATTTCATAATAATTAGAAATTATTTCTACTTCTTTATTTAATTCTGAATTATTCATATTATTTTTTTATATAAATACACAAAAAAAATGTTTTGACTTTAAAAAAGATGCGTATTTCTAAGACTAGTCCTGTTAATTACAATTTTCTGATAATGGCATTTTTTATGTTAATTTTCTTCTGTCATGTTTTTTATTTTGGTCCGGTTCCTAGTTCAGTTGCAGTTGATGAAAAGAGCTTCTGTAGTATACCAGATGAACCACCTAGTACGGGACCCGTATGCTAGGTGGTGGGCTCATTGGCCATCTACGATTGTACCGTCGTGCTTGCTTCTTTATTATATGTTTTTGTTCTTTCACATATTTCAATGTTGATTGCAATATCAAGCATTAAATTTTCAACTGTAGATATAAATTCTGTCATATGTGTCATGTTAACAGAAATTGAATTTTCCCCATGAGCAATCTTATTTCTAAATAGCAAAAGTTTATTGAGCCCTTGTGCATATTTATCATCTACCTCTGTAATACAAAATCTTTCTAAAATCTTATTTAATACTTTCAAATTTACATTTGATTCTGTTGGAACACTTGGTTTTAGTACAATAGTTTCTGTTAATAAAGAATCTATTTCACTTACTAGTCGCAGTTTAGAGTTAAAGTTAATCCTTGGAGAATTGAAATCACATTCTGAATCTAAATGATGAGCCAATAATGCTTCCGAAATATCAGTTCGTTTAATACCAAGTGTATTTAGGTGATGGGAATATATTGTAAAACAATTTTTCACAAACCCTTCCCATATAGCATAAATTGCAGGAATAGAATATTTAATATGAATTTCTTTGTGCTCAGAACGAAAACCATATCTAATAGGCATGCTTTTCATTGTTGCTAATTCAGAAATTCGCCATTCAATATCAACTAATATTTCATCAACAAATGTTTCCATATTTATTCTCCAAAAATTTCATCTGCGACTTCAATTCGTTTCAAAATTCTAGACTTACTCGCCGAAGAAGAGCCTGAAGCTTTCTTAAAGGAGTCTGAATTTTTCAATAAATCAATTTTTTCTATTATTTTATCAGTACGCTCATTTTTATAGTTATCAATGTATTTTGCAATTCCAATCATAATGCAATCGTATAAACTAGTTGAAAACACATGGTTGGAAGCTCTAAACACATCTTTACCAATTGGAGCCAAAATCTTCATTGTTTCACTAAAAGATTCCTCAAGTTTTTTAATCCTTTCTGAATCACCGACAGCTTTCTTCATATAAGAAGTCATATGTTGGGAAATATTTTCTGATAATCCATCATCTAAGTCTGTTAACGAACAAAATCTCAGAATTAATTCATCCATATACAGTTGTTCCAATTGGCGTTCAGTTGGTTGAATAAGATTAATAAAATCAGGATTTTCCGCACAACTTCTTAAAAATTTATTGAAATCTTTTGAAACACCTCTAAATATAGCATTCCGTATTTCTTGGTCTGTCAACTCAGAACCTCCTGTATTCAGTCTGTTGAATAATTCATATCGCATATCAAATGCACTATTCCATTTTATAATCTCAATTCGACATGACGCTCTTTTAATATTTAATTGAAATTTCAAAGGCAAGTCTTTACATGCTAAGTTCTCAAGGTCTTCAGCAATTTCACCTTTACTCATTATCCAATTGTTTTTTTCAGGCAATGAACGTAGGATACCAAAAAAAGAGAATATTGTTGAAATCCTTTGCAGCCCATCAACTAATTCCCATCTTCCATGCTCATCTTCAGCAACGAATATGGGAGGAATTGGAATTCCAATTAGAATTGATTCAATAAAACGGGTTTTTTGATAATCATCCCATCGAAATAATCTTTGAAAATCGGGGTCTATAATTATCTCTTCTCGTTCATACATACTCATTATTTCTCCAAAAGACATATCCAATCTGTCAGTTGATAAACTATTCCGAGTTTCTACAAGTTTATTTTCTAATAAATCTATTTTATCCATGGTTATTTATTTTCTATTTAGTAGCAGTCTCCTGGCATTTGGCACAACTAGTTTATAAAAAGATATAATAATTATTGTTGTGTAAATTGCATATTTTCAGTCAAATACAAATATTAATCGTTTATAAACGATTAATTAAACTCTTAAATATAATACCGAATAACGATTATTATAAAAACGTCTATAAACTTCTATTTCACCTTTATGTATTTTTCTCTTTCTGCAATCTTTTATAAGCAAAGTAATAAAAGAAAGCTGCTTTAACAGACTTATTCATTTTCCGTTTATTACTAAGAAATAAAGATAATGAAGATTTATCAAGCATTAGGTCTTGCATTAAATCTTTCCTGGAGATACCAAGTTCATCCAATTGAGTTACTACCCAATTGTAATCAATCTGTTTTAGAACTTTTCTTTGCTGTGATTCCTGTTTTAATCTTGCTACTGCAGCTTTAAACTTATTCATATAAATAGGTTTGCTATACGCAAATAAATTTAATCAATATTTGCTAATAGCAAACTACTTCTTCTTTCCTTCTATCTTCTTTTTAGCATATTCAATGTATCTATAATAACTAGCTTTACTTATTTCAAGGATTTTAAGAATATCAGAAACACTAAGATCTTTGTTTTGTGACATAGTGTAAGCTGCATTTGCTTTTCTTTCATTTTCTTTTGATAGACCAGGCTTTCTACCTCCAACCCTTCCTTTTTCTCTTGCAGCTTTTAAACCTGCCATCGTTCTCTCTCTTATCAATTCCCTTTCAAATTCTGCAAAACTCGCAAAAATGTTAAAGGTTAGTCTCCCTTGTATAGTTGTTGTATCAATGCTATCGTTCAGACTTACAAACTCAACATTTTTTTCTCTGAATGAAGTAACCAAATCAATCAAATGCTTTAGGGACCTTCCAAGCCTGTCAAGTT
Organism: uncultured Saccharicrinis sp.; assembly: GCA_963677655.2. Lineage (GTDB taxonomy): Bacteria > Bacteroidota > Bacteroidia > Bacteroidales > Marinilabiliaceae > Saccharicrinis. The sequence goes on along the minus strand of OY782089.1, from coordinate 188,878 downwards.
TCCAAACAACAACTACATCTCCAGCTCTAAGATGCATAAGCATTTTTTCAAGTTCCGGACGTTCTTTAACTGCACTTTTTTTCTCTTTGAATATTTCTTCGCATCCAAATGTCTTTAATGCTTCAATTTGTAATTCCAAATTTTGGTCCTGAGTTGATACTCTTGCATATCCAACTTTCATGTGTCATTTGATTTAATAAAAAGTACTCATTAAACGGTTATTCCTGAAACTTATTAATGATACGAGTTTTTGAGAAGGATTCAAAATATTATTGATACATTTTAGAGATACACCTCAAATCCGAGTTTGATGAGACTTTCTTAATAGTGGTAACGACATTGAAGTATATATAAAGTATCATTCTCAACTTTATACACTAATCTATCAGAATAATTAATTCTTCTCGACCACCAACCTGTAAGGTTATTCTTTAAAGCTTCTGGCTTACCTGTACCAACAAAAGGCGTTCGTTGACATTCTTTTATAAGAAGATTAATTTTTTTGAGTATTTTTTTGTCTTTTGATTGCCAATAAAGATAATCCTCCCAAGCTTCGGGCATCCAAACTATTTTCATAGGATTTAATCTTCAATTAATTCATGTTCTTCCCCTTTACCTTCATTGTAGGATTTAAGAGCTGAGTTGATACGAGCTGCATTATTAGGGCTAGATAATAGGTGTAATGTTTCTTGCATTCCTTCATAATCAGACATTGACATAACAACAACATCTTCTCCTTTTGAACGTTTAACAAATAAAGGTGCATGAGTTTTTAGAATTGAATCCAAATAACTCTTTAAGTTTTGTCTAAAATTTGAATAGGTTGTTATTTCCATTTCTTATTCGTTTAATTTATATAACAAATATACAAATTAAAACTACACTGTACAAGTAGTTGTACAATTACATAGGGTGTTATATTTTTCTATAGTTAAATTGTGATATTTTGAGATTGTTTATAATGTAAGTAAGTATGCACACTTACATTTCGTTAATTAACGAAATCGTTATTTGTGAATTATGTTTGAAATTAATAATTTAATATCTGTTTCTTAACAATATATTTTAAATGTAGATGTATATCAATTGTTTAACAGTACACATTTTTTATCTTAGTTGTTGAGCAATAAAATAAAGATTTTTGGTCTCAACTTATTAGAAGATGATAATCTCGTTGAGATTTCTAAAGAAATGGGATTTTAGAATGATTCTCTGGAGGAAAATATTTTTTTAATAACAAAAATCTAAATACACATCAGTTTTGTGTTACACGAGAAGAGAACAATATCTTAATAAATTCAGTTTTTATGTTAATATAATGATTTCTAAGTTTGAGTTTTTAGTGTTCGGCGTATAGGTGGTAAATGCTAGATGTTTATGTTCAATTATCAAAGAATCCTTCATTACCTTTGTAAAAAGTAGACTATAAAATTTTATAGTATTTTCTTACCAATGGTGAAATAGTACACAAGAATAAATCAGAAAAGCAATTTCTATTCTTTAATTTGCGATTAAAAAACGCCTGCAAAGTAGGACTTGAGTTATTTTTTTATCTTCAGTGGCATAAAATAATATCAGTCGGGAGGAAATATTTATTTTTGTTTTTGGCAAAACAACAATAATTGATATTTTTGTTTTTTGAAGTAGGCCTTTCCTTTTTGATATTCATCACAATTTGATAATATTTTGAGTAGAATATTTTATTAATTACGTTACAATTCAGTAATAATGTGAAAAATATATATAATTGTAAAAAAACATTTTAAACTGATAGTTTGATGTTATTACTTTGATTGTAAAATGCATTATTAATTAAGTTTCATTTATGCAAAATAATACGGCAGATAGTTTATTAATAGAAAGACTAATAAAGGGAGATTTGCATGCTTTTGATAAACTTTTTAATAGGTATGATAAAAAGTTATATGCATTTACATTAAAGTATTTAAAAAGTGAAACAGAGGCAGAGGATTTAGTTCAGGAGGTTTTTATTAAAGTATGGGAAAAGAGATCAACGCTAAAGACACATTCTTCATTTAAATCTTATTTGTTTACAATTGCTTATAACGATATTCTTAAATTTTTTAGAAGTAAATCCTATCGTCAGGCATATGTTAGGGAAGCAATAGCAGTAAGTGAACGTTTTGATAAATCTGATGAAAGGTTATATTATTCTTCAATACTTGAACAGGTAGATAAATTAATTGATCAATTACCAGAAAGAAGGAAACTAATCTTTATTAAAAGTAGGAAAGAGGGACTAAGTGCTAAAGAAATTGCTGAAGAACTAGGAATATCACCTGGAACTGTGGATAACAATATTTCAGATGCCTTAAAATTTTTAAAAAGCCATATGAACCAGGATGTTTTTGGTGTAATGTTATTTTTCTCATTATTTCTTTCATAGTAAGAAATAAAAATTATTGTCCATTATTCTAATATAATCCCTAAAATCCGCAAGGATATAATTTTGATTTAAAAGTAGCTTTTTTATCGATTAAAATGACTTTGTTTTTATTTTTTATAGGCATTAATGGGGTCTGTTTTATTGATTTGGTTTGACATATTTCAAATATCTGAATTTCATCCAAGTTTTTTACCCCAGAAGGTGTTTTATTGATGGGATATTTATATGTTAGTTGACAATCAGCATGTTATGTTTAAACAAAAGACATAAAAGTCTCACCTGTGTTATTTATGAGGTAAATCACCCGAGTAAAAGGTGGTATTTTTTCGTAGTGAATAGCTTTAATATTTGCTGTCGCCCACGTGTTATCCACTTGGCTGGGACAACCATAAAACGGAATATAAATTTCTTTAACCGAAACGTGGGTTTGATAAAATCTACTTTTTTACTGACAGTATCAACGACGAAGTGGTACAAGTTACGGCAAATAGCCATCATGACAAGGAATACCGTGTTTTCTTGCAGGAAAGAAAACGGCATCTTCTTCCACAAAAAATCATTGTTCATTTCATCGAATAAACGTTCGCTTTCGCCTCTGTCGTTGTAGAACTCAACTATTTCGAGATCTGTCATTTCATCGTTGTTGGTCATTATTGCACGATAAATGGAATCGTCACCGGTAAACAGGTCACACTGAGCATCAGCTTTCTTTTCTCGTGTTATTACGTACCTGTAAGTTTTAGCCCAACCAAACGGAGCATAATCTACTGATGCAATTTCATATTCTTTGAACCCGATTAATTGTTTTTTCCACCCTGTTGTTTCCCTTACAATATCGTAAAGACTGGCACAACGCTGTGCCCTGATACAAAAATATTGGCTGTTGGCTTCAACAACAGGGATGACTTCTTTATCGAACGAACCACAATCCATACGACTGAACTTAATTTTAATACCGGACTCGGACAATATAGAGTAAGCTCTTTTTAATGTTTCTTCCTGCTTGTATTTTACATTGCTGTTGCCATTACGGTTCTCGATATAAACAGGGTAGTTTCCAATGGAGGCAATGCCCGGAAAATATCCATCGGCATGCTTGTAACTGCGTTTCGAATCGTATTTGTCGGTAGGGATAAACTGGTTGTCGTAGTCAAAAACGTAATCTTCCTTATTCGGTGACAACTGCATTAATTGTATGAGTAGTTTTACTAACAAGCGATTCATCTTCATGTTTATATTGAAGTCATGCAAGATACCAGTGGTCGAAACGGTAGTTTCTTTTTCCGTGGCAAGTTCTTTTTGCATGCGCAACAAGGTGTCTGCCGAACATACGTTGAAACCTTTTATCTGCATCAGTTCGCCTCGAAGGTGTTCGGTTATATCCTCTGCACATCCTCCTCCGCAAAGAGTCATTAATAAGTATGAACGAAACAGGTCGCTGTATGAATATGTAGCATAAATACCTCGTTTACCAAGAATCGAATCTATAGTTTTGTAAACTGATGTGTTGTCAATTATCGAATCTGCGAAATTTATTCCGCCAAATGAGTTGATTTTCTCCGTAGAATATGTAATTTTCATCCAGCTACGATGTTTTTCACCCAAATAGGTGAAAACATTTTAATCGGCAAAGTCCCGTAAGCATTATTTTTACTGGACTTGCCGATTATTTATCTTTTTAGCGTGCGGATACTAGGTAATCTAAAATTGTATTTTACTATCTAGATAATAGTTATATACTTTCATTGTAGGTATATGTTGTGACTTTTTTAATCTTATATGACAAAAATGTCTCTTCTATTTAGCTTATTTTCTTTAATATTAATAGTAAGCTAAATTGTTCTTTTCTTCATTTATCCTTAAATTTTATAATTAAAATTAACAATTTTAATTTGTGTAAATGGCTTATATGTAGTAGATTATAGATTAGTAGTGTTTTTTTTGAAAAAAAACATAAAAAAACCATGAGATTTCTATTAGTCGAGGATACTATATATAGAATAGCTATTTTAATTTTATTTGATTTAAAGGATTTTATATATAAAGATGCGTCAGGAAGATAAAGAAATATTAAGAAAATATGCTGAGGATGAGGCTACTATAGAAGAACAGGCCCGGGCTGAAAGCATACTTAGTTCAGATAATGTTATTGGATTAAAAGAATGTGTGAAATACCAGTGGGAGAGTGAATTGGAAGCTCAGACTGAAATTGATAAGGATTTAGGGTCTATTTTAGATAAGGTACATCACCATATTCATTTAAAGGAAAATGATAAGAAGGTTGGACTATCACGTAAATTATACAATTGGTATTCTGCAGCCGCTGCTATTGTCTTAATTCCATTATTATTAGCTGGAGTTATTTCAATTGTAAAACTTCATGAGTCTGGAGACTTTTTGTCTGAAAATTTATCTTCTGTTTTTATTGAAGCTCCTCAAGGAGCTAAAATTGCATTTAAAATGCCCGATGGCTCTGATGTCGTTTTAAATGGTGGTTCATCTCTGGAATATGCAGTTCCATTTTCAAATATACGAAATGTAAAACTAAATGGAGAAGCTTATTTTGCTGTGTCTCGAGATGAGAAACATCCTTTTGTTGTTTCTACTAATAAGATTGAGGTAAAAGTACTTGGTACTAAATTTAATGTATGTACTTATACAGAAGACGATATAACAGAAGTAGTATTAGAAGAAGGAAAAGTAGAATGTTCAATTGGGAAAAGCGAAGTTATAATGCAGCCAAATGAAAAAATTCGTTTAGTTGGGAATCGATATTCTAAAACAAACGTAAATGCATCTAAATATACGGCTTGGCGAGAAGGGAAATTGATTTTTAGAGGAGATTTAATGGATGAAGTCGCGAGAAGAATATCACGTTGGTACAATGTAGATGTTGAGGTTAAAGGGGAAGAGTTAAATAAATATTCATTTAGAGCTGTGTTTCAAGACGATCCAATAGAGGAGGTGTTGCGTTTGTTAAAATTGTCATCTCCAATTGATTATGAGATTAAAGATCGTGTGAAACAAACAGATGGTAGCTTTTCTAAAAAGAAGATAATTATTTCTAAAAAGAATTGATTTAAAAAGACGTTTTTAAAATTAAGCTATAGGTTATGTGAAAAAACAGAGAACCGCTGCAACGGTCCTCTGAAAAGTAAATTTTTTTATACTCATTTAAACGTTACAAATTTATGAAAAAAATTCATTTGTGGACATGGGAAAGTCATGCCCTTACTAAAAGTTTAAGAATTATGCGTATATCCTTATTCTTATTGTTAATAGGAGCCCTTCAGGGCTATGCAGCCTCTACTTATTCGCAAAACACAAAAGTTTCTTTAGATATAAGCGAAAGTAGTGTAGAAGAAGTGTTGGATCAGATTGAAGAACAAAGTGAATTCTTTTTTCTTTATAATGAAAAACTAATTGATGTTGAACGTAAAGTTGATGTCAAAGTAAAAGAAAAGCCAATTCATGATGTTTTGGATTTAGTTTTTGAAGGAGAAGATGTATATTATCAGGTAGTTGATAAGAAAATTATTTTGTCTCCTGGATTTATGAATGAATCAACAATTGTTCAGGATGAAAAAAGAGTAATTTCTGGTAATATTACTGATACTTATGGTGAACCATTACCGGGAGTTAGTATTGTAATTAAAGGTACTTCAACAGGTACTATTACCGATATAGATGGTAACTTTTCATTAAATGTATCTTCTGATGCAGGTGCTATTGTAGTATCATTTATTGGTATGCAAACTCAGGAGTTCGCCTTAGAAGGTCGTAGTGTTTTTAATGTGGTTATGCAGGATGTGATGGAAGGATTAGATGAAGTTGTAGTAGTTGGGTATGGTAGTCAGAAAAAACTTACCTTAACAGCTGCTGTTTCTCAGATTGATTCTGAAATTTTCGAAGATCGACCTACTGCAAATGCCTATCGATCTATGCAGGGTACTGTTCCTGGTTTAGTAATATCAAACTCTGCTTCGGGTGGAGAGCCTGGTGCTGCCTCTGAGATAAATATTCGTGGTTTAATGACAAGTGGAGGTGATGGGACTATTAGTGATGCTGAACCTCTTGTACTTGTTGATGGAGTTGAGATGAGTTTAAATGATATTGATCCTGAAGACATAGAATCTGTTTCTGTACTTAAAGATGCTGCCGCAGCTTCTATATATGGATCGCAGGCTGCTGCAGGTGCAGTTATTGTTACAACTAAAAGCCATAAAAACTCAGATGGAACTATAAAAGTAAACTTTAGTAGCAGTTTTTCTATTACGCAACCTTCTATTTGGCCGGAAAGTGCTAGTCCAATTAATTTTGCGTACACGATGAATGATGCCAGGATTAATAATAATCAAAAAGCCTACTATGATGATGCTGATTTAGCTAACATTATAGCTAATATGGAAAATCCAGGTAGTGCTCAATCAATTGTTTCAAATGCTTCAGGAAATGGTTGGGATTATGGAACTATTGGTATAGAAGGAACCGGAGCTACTAATTGGGATGAAATAATCATGAAAGATTGGGCTCAAAGAAATAAAAACAACTTAAATATTTCGGGTGGTAATGAAAAATTAAACTACTATTTATCAGTTGGTGCTTATGATGAAGATGGTTTATTAGCTGTAGGTGATGAATCTTATCAAAGATATAACTTAGATGCAAAAATTTCAAGCGAAGTAAATGATTGGTTAACCATAGAGTTATTTACTAAATTCAGAAAAAGTTATACTGACTTCCCTACTGAAGCTAATAATAATAGTACTTTCTGGAATAAATCACGAGTATTAGATTTAATTACTAAAATTAAACCAACATTGCCTCAATATGATCCTATTTATGGTTTAGAGTTACTAGGACATACTTACTATCCATTTTGGAAAACACAACGTGTAAAAACAAAGAATGATCAAACTGTTATTTTACCTCGTTTTATTATTGAGCCAGTTAAGGGTCTTAAATTAAATGCTCAACTTAATTACAAAAGAGACAATAATTTTCAAGAGATAATTATTAAATCTAGTCAACAAGTGGTTCCTAATGGTCTTGTGGATAAGATTTCTCAGGCTTCTACTTCTTATGATCCAACAGTAGCTACTAATGAGTATTTCTCACCAAATATTTTTGCTACTTATGACAAATCTTTAAAGGGACATAATTTCCATGCAACTGTAGGTTTTCAAAGCGAGCTTAATAAGTATTATGCTCTTGGGGCATCATCAGACTACTTGATTAGCAATAATATTGTTTCATTAAATGCTTCATTGGATGATGATCAGACCGTAAACGAAGCGATATCACACTGGTCTACTGCAGGTGTTTTTAGTAGGTTTAGATATAACTATAAAGAAAAGTATTTATTTGAGTTTAGCTACCGTAGAGATGGTTCATCAAGATTTGAACCAGAAAACCGATGGGCGGGATTCCCTAGTTTTTCTGCAGGATATAATATCGCAAAAGAAGATTTTTGGCCTGTTGACGCTATTAGCACTTTAAAAGCAAGAGCTTCTTATGGTACGTTGGGTAATCAAAATGTAGCTAATTATCTATATCTTTCTACTATATCTTTAAATACAAGTGGAACATCATATTTATTTGATGGTGAACGTTTAACTTTTGCTCAAACTCCTGATATATCAAGTGAAAACTTAACTTGGGAAACAGTGAAAACTACTGACATAGGGTTTGATTTAAAGGCATTTGATAATAAACTAGATGCGGCATTTTCCTGGTACAGAACCGACATTGAAGGTATGGCTGCTCAAGGAATTGATTTACCTGCTCAGTTAGGTACTGATGCACCATTAACTAATATCGGAACATCCAGGGTACAAGGTTGGGAAATTGAAGCATCATGGAGACAAAGAATTAATAAAGATTTTAGTTATAGTATTAGAGGTGTATTATCTGATTATAAAAGAAGTATTGTAAAATACCCAAATGATACAAAAGCTCTAACAAGCTATTATAAAGGACAAGACTTAGGTGATATTTGGGGATTCGAAACGGAAGGTTTGTTCCAAACAGATGATGAAGCTACAGAGGTTACTTCAGCAATAGATTATTCATATATTACAGGATGGTCACGTGTGGCTGGTGATATTAGGTATAAGGATGTTAATGGTGATAATGTAATTGACAGAGGAGAGTATAGGATAGGTGACACTGGGGATTACAAGGTTATTGGTAATTCTACACCACGTTACCAATATTCGATTAATCTGGGCTTGACATATAAAAATTTGGATTTTAGTGCTTTAATACAAGGTGTAGGTAAAAGAGATTTGTCATTTGCTAATCAACAACGTTTTAGAGGTCCGTCAAATGGTCCGTTCCATGCTTTTGTTTGGAAAGGTCATTTAGATTACTTTAGACCAGAAGATACAACAAGTCCATTAGGTCCAAATACAGATGCTTATTTCCCAACACCTTACTTGAATGGTGGTGGTAGAACTAATAAAAACTATAGTTATCATACAGATAGATTATTGCAGAATGCTGCGTATGCCCGATTAAAAAGTGTACAAATTGGTTATTCTTTACCAAGTAGTTTAATAAACAGATTTAAAATAGATAAAGTAAGGATTTACGTTACAGGAGAAAATTTACTCACTTTTACAAATTTAATGTTCTTCGATCCTGAAACAAATACATCAGGATTAACGGGTAGTGCACAGTCTTATCCATTATCAAGAATAATTTCTACAGGGATTAATATCTCATTCTAACCAAAAAAAAGAATAATTATGAAAAATATATTTAAATTATTTATTCTAGGTGCAGTTTTATCTCTAACATCTTGTGATGATTTTTTAGATAGAACACCCTTAGATGATGTTTCTGAAGCTACTTTTTATAGTAATCCTTCAGATTTAAAAGCAGCAGTAAGCGGTTTTTATAACGACTTACCTGGTTGGGCTGCACTATCAGTAGGTTACAATATATTGCCTGATATGTATTCTGATTTAGGAACTGCACAAGAACCTAGTGAAAGGTTACTAGGGATATATTCGATTCCAACTTCGGCATCTGCGAGCATTTGGAGTTGGGATGAAGTTAGAGAAGCTAATTGGTATCTAGACCATGTAGATCAGGCCTCTGGTGATGAAACACTACTAAACCAATATATTGGAGAAGGTTACTTTTTTAGAGCTTATTATTATTTCGAGTTGTTGAAAAAATATGGAGATTTACCAATATTTCCAGAGTATTTTGATAATACCGATGAAGACTATATTTATGCAGCAAGGGATCCAAGAAATGAAGTTGTTGAGTTTATGATTGCTGATCTGGATACAGCAATTGCTAAGTTGCAATCATTCCCAGACATCACCGAGACTCCAAGAATCAGTAGAGAAGCAGCTCAATTATTTAAAGCCAGAGTTGCACTGTACGAAGGTACATGGGAAAAGTATCATCAAGGCACTGATTTTGGGGTAGATGGATCTGATGGATCTGAATTCTTGAAAATAGCTGCTGATGCAGCTGAAGATTTAATGGATGGTGGAGTATTTTCATTATTTGGAGACTACAAAACGCTGTTTAACCAAACAAGTTATAGTGGAAACAGTGAAGTCATCCTTTGGAGGGATTATAATTCAATTGAATTAGGAATTGCTAATGTTTTACAACAACAATGGCCTAACAGATGCGGGTATACAAAGTTTGCTGTAGACAGTTATTTATGTACGGATGGGGATCCAATTTCTGTTAGTGTTCTTTATCAAGGTAATAATGATTTGTCTACTATTGAAATAAATAGAGATCCAAGATTAGCAGCAACTATTATGGTGCCTGGTGATTTGGTAGAAATTAAAGAGGATGGTACTGAAGTTTATTGGGAATACCCTGATTTCGCGTCTACTAATACTGGTTTAACCGGATATGAATCAGAAAAATTTAGAAATGTTCAGTATGATTCAAATTATGATGATTTTACAGAAGATTCACCAAGAATCCTTTTTAGATATGCTGAAGCTTTATTAATTTTTGCTGAAGCAAAAGCAGAATTAGGTACTATTACACAATCTGATTTAGATAAATCTATTAACTTGTTACGTGCCCGTGTAAGTATGCCGAGTATGACTTTAGGAGCAATTACAACTGATCCTGATTGGCCAAATTATGGTTATTCACTTTCTTCTGTTTTATATGAAATCCGTAGAGAGCGTACTGTTGAATTAATGGCAGAAGGCTTTCGGGCAGATGATATATATAGATGGAGAGCTCATGAGTTATTTGATAATGATCAGCCAAGAGGTGCTTATTTAGAAGATGGTATTGTAAATACTACCTTAGATGCAGCTAATGCAAGTTTAGATGGCGAAGGATTTATTTTACCTTTTGCAAGTACTGGTAATTATAATTTTGATGAATCAAAAGCATATTTACAACCATTACCAACAGAAGAATTAATGCTTAACGAAAATTTAGTACAAAACCCAGGTTGGGAATAAATTATATGATGTAGGTAAATAGAGAAAGGTTGTTATAAGTACTTGCTACTTTTAGCAACCTTTCAATAAATTATATAAAATAGTTCAGTTAATTACATTGTTGGTCATTAACAATTAAACATTTAATATAATAAGCAATGATAAATACCTTCCCAATCTATAAGAAAAGATGTTGTTTTATTGTGTTGGTTTTATATCTATGTGCATTAAGTATTGCACAGAACAAAATAGATTTAACACCCATTCAATATAGAACAACAATTAATAGTTATGAAAAAATTATCAAGATCGAAGAAGGGCATTATCTTATAGATTTTGGAAAAGCTTATTTCGGAACAGTTTTGATAAAATCAAAACAAGATCAAAAAGATAGTCTAATTTTACATATAGGTGAAAAGTTATCTAACACAGGGAAAGTAGATAAAAATCCAAATGGGACTATCCGTTATCAAAAAATAAAACTTAACCAATTAAAAGCAAATTTTGATCAGACCATAAATCTTTTTCCTTATAAAAGAAATTCAAACCCTCCGGCTATCCTTTTGCCCGATTCAATTGGAGTAGTAATGCCTTTCAGGTATTGTGAAATAGAAAACCTTCAAATTCCAATTCAAGACATTGAAGTATATCAAAAAGCATTTCATTATAAATTTAATGATGAAGCTGGTTATTTTACTTCCTCAGATACCCTATTAAACCAGGTTTGGGATATTTGCAGGCACACAATAAAAGCCACCACATTTACAGGTTACTATATTGATGGAGATAGAGAGAGAATCCCATATGAAGCAGATGCTTATATAAACCAATTAAGCCATTATAGCGTCGATAGTGTTTATTTAATGGCACGTCGCACCAATGAATATTTTATCGATCATGCAACCTGGCCAACCGAATGGTTATTACATACGGTAATGTTGTTTTATCAGGACTTTATGTATACAGGTGATATTAAACCCCTCCAAAAGCATTATGAAATACTTAAAATAAAAACCCTTAAGGATTTAGCTAGAGATGACGGTCTTATTAGTGTAAAATCTAAGAAACTAACACCTGAATTAAAAAAACAATTAGGGTATAACAATTCAAAAACAATCATTAAAGATATAGTTGATTGGCCACCAGCCAGAGGTAATTCAGGGAAGAAGTGGTTACCTGAAATGGGTGAACGAGATGGTTATGATATGGTGGATGTAAACACCGTGGTTAACTCGTTTTTTTATTATAATATGGTGTTGATGTCAGAAATTGCATCTGCACTCGGGAAAACTGAAGATGTAGCATTGTTTACGAATAACGCTGAAAAAGTTAAAGAAACTATCAATACTAAGCTTCTTAATGAAAAGCGTGGCATATATATGGATGGAGAGGATTCAGAACATGCTTCGTTGCATGCCAATATGTTTCCCTTGGCCTTTGGTTTAGTGCCGGAAGATCATGTTAATACAGTTGTTGATTTTATTAAAAGCAGGGGGATGGTTTGTAGTGTGTATGGTTCTCAATACCTACTGGAAGGATTGTTTAAAGCAAATGAGGCTCAATATGCATTAGATCTAATTACTGATACCAGTCATGACAGAACATGGTGGAATATGATTAAATCAGGCTCGACGATGACTTGGGAAGCATGGGATATAAAATATAAATCTAACCTGGACTGGAACCATGCCTGGGGTACTGCTCCATTGAATATTATAACCAGATATATGTGGGGAATACAACCTACAGTGCCTGGTTACAAAATTGTTCTGGTGAAACCTCAAATGGGTGATTTGACCTATTCAAAAATTAAAGTCCCTACTTTAAATGGATGTATTTATGGCAATTATGAAGTAAAAAATAATAAAGTAATATTTGAAATTGAATTGCCTGATGGAATGAATGGACAGTTTGTTGTTCCGGAGAATTGTAAAGAATTAAAAGGAAGACGAAAATTGAATGTATTGAATAGAAATTTCAAACTTAAAGAGGGCAAGAATCACATAACTTTTATAAAATTAGGGCAGTAAATCAATGCAGGGATAGGCGGTTTAATTTGCCTTGGTTAGCGTTGAAGTGGGATATTGAATGTAAGGCATATAAGATGTGTTATAACCCAAATAGTTGCCAAGATATAGGGAGATAGGATGATACATTGAATTTGTTTTTTCATTCTTATCAAGAAAAAAGAAAAACTGTTTGGACAAGTAGGTCAACGAAACGATTGTATAAAACTTATCATTAATGTCAACTTATAGATATGAATAAAAAAAAGCACATAAAATTATTACTCATCCTGATAGTAGCAATTATTTTTGTTAAACCTTTATTTGCTCAAAAAATGTATCAAGAGCCACTAATCCTTGATATGGTTCATCACAATCCAGGAGAGGAACCTTACAAAAGTGCCTATAATGATCCGGCTGTTATTAAAGAAATGGGCTATAATGGGAAAGTGTATTTTCTTTTTGAATCGCCAGCATTAGCGATCAACTGGGATTCAGTAGATAAAGATATTTTGCCTAAAGGAATACCAGATCGTAAATGGGTAGATGAAAAAGCTGTTCAAATACATAAAATGCATAAAGCTTGTGAAGAACAGGGGATGCATATTTATGCCATGTCTGATCTTATTTTATTTCCTAAAAGGTTGATTGAAAAATATAAAATTGAAGATTCCTTCGGAGATCCCAAAAATCCTTTGACTGAAAAGCTTGTCAGAGCTCAAATAAATGAAATGTTTGATCAGTTTCCAGCTATGGACGGTTTGGTGGTTCGTATTGGTGAAACTTACCTTCATGATGCTCCTTTTCATAAAGGTTCTATTCAAAATAAAAAGGATGCAGAAAAAACTATTATTCCGTTAATTAATATTTTGCGAGAGGAGATATGTGTAAAACGTGATAAACAGTTAATATTTCGCACATGGGGCGCATTTGATGTTGAGCTCGAAACCTATTTAAAAGTGAGTAATGCAGTGGAACCGCACAAAAATCTGACTATTAGTGTAAAGCATTGCGAAGGTGATTTTCATCGGGCTAACGCATTTAGTAAGGTAATTGGTCAGGGACGACATAAACAAATTATTGAGGTTCAATGTGCTCGTGAATACGAAGGAAAGGGGGCTTATCCAAATTATATTGCTAATGGCGTTATTAATGGATTTGAAGAGCATAGTCGAAAGCCTAAGGATAGTATTAACTGTATTTCTGAATTTGTAGAAAAAAGATCTGAGTTGTATGCCGGTGTTTGGACCTGGACTCGTGGTGGAGGTTGGGATGGGCCATATATAAAAGACGAGATGTGGTGCGATTTAAATGCCTGGGTAATGGCTCAATGGGGCAAAAATCCAAAACAAAAGGAAGAAGATGTTTTTAATCAATATGCAAAATATAGATTACACTTAATTGGTTCAGATATCAGTAAATTCAGAGAGCTGTGTTTATTATCGGCACAAGCAGTTGTAAGAGGACGAAATACAACTTTTCGTGATATGAATCCATGGTGGACACGTGATCAGGGAATTTCATGGCCTGGTACACCAAAAGATGAATTAGCTCAACAGAGAAACCTGCAACAAAAGGATGAGTCAATTAAGAAATGGAAGAGGATTGTAAAACTTTCAAAAGCTATCAAATGGGAAAATAAGGAAACCAGAGAGCATGCTATTGGTTCTTCAATGTATGGTTTGACTTTGTATAAAATTTACCGTGCATTGGTTAATTTGTCATATGCCAAAGTAAAAAATGATCCAAAAGTCATTAATAAATGGATAAAAATGTATGATAAAGCATGGGAAAAGTACAATATGTTACCTGAAAAATACAATTCTTTAGCTACCCTTTATACTCAGGAATATTCGAGACATATGCGCAATAATGCAGATAAAAAAGTTAATGAATTAAGAGGGGAATAATGATAATTAAGGTTACTTCTTTAAATAAGAATAGTTTCTAAGTAGTATATCCAGATTGATAATATCATTAACGTATTGTAATTAACCATATTAAAGTTTGTTTAATTGTTCTGCGAAACGCCTTTTTCAAAATTATTTTGAGTCAGGCGTTTTTTTTTGCTTTTATACCATGAGAAATGTTGTTGTGGTGGATATTAATTAATGTAACAGCTTTAGTTATTCATCTATTAACCTATCCTTTAAAAATTGAAAATTAGTTTTAATCTATTATTTAATATTAAAATGATACGAAATTTCACGAATATTACCTTAATAATTTTAGCATTGTTTTTAGTAGGGTGTAAAGGCCTTTCTAATGATAAGAAGCAGAAACCTAATATTCTTTTTCTATTTACAGATGATCAACGAGGAGGAACTATAGGGGCTTATGATAAATATGATGTTGAAACTCCTAATATGGACAAGTTGGTTACTCGTGGTACATCCTTTACAAACTCTTATATTTTAGGTGCAACAACGGCAGCTGTATGTTCTCCCAGTAGAGCCATGTTAATGACAGGAAGACATTATTTTAATATTGAACCTAACGTATATGCACAATTTGCTTTTCCTGAAGAACAAAGAGGTAAGAGTAATTTACTAA
Source organism: uncultured Saccharicrinis sp. (assembly GCA_963677655.2). GTDB lineage: Bacteria > Bacteroidota > Bacteroidia > Bacteroidales > Marinilabiliaceae > Saccharicrinis. Next base: position 173,474 of record OY782089.1, on the reverse strand, counting down.
CCTTTCCTGAATATTTTAAAGCCAATGGCTATACAACATTTGCAACAGGTAAGCAACATAATGGAACAGATTGGCTGGAGCGTGGATTTACTAACATAAAATCAGCTTTTTTGGGAGGTATGACAACTCACTTTGGAACCAAAGTGAAAGACTATACTCCAGAAACAGGTTGGTCTGAACCATATCAACAAAAAGAGAAATTTAGTAGTGAGGTGTTTGCTGATGCAGCTGTGGGCTTTTTAGAAAATTATAATAAAGAAAAACCATTTTTAATGTACGTTGCTTTTACAGCACCGCATGACCCAAGAACTGCACCTGAAGCATATCAGCAGAAATATCCGGCAAATGATATCGAATTACCTCAAAATTTTATGCCTGAACATCCTTTTGAAATTGCAGATGATAGAATTAGAGATGAGAAATTAGCTCCTTTTCCAAGAACGGAGGAAAGAGTTCAAAAAGAAATTGCTGACTATTATGCTATGATTACTGCAACAGATGCTCAAATTGGACGAGTATTGAAGGTTCTGAAAGAGTCTGGAAAAGCAGATAATACAATCATTGTGTTCTCTGGAGATAATGGTTTAGCTCTTGGTCAGCATGGTTTGATGGGAAAGCAAAATGTATATGAACATAGCGTAAATGTACCATTAATTTTTTGTGGACCTGATATCCCGGAAAATACAAAGGTTGATGCTTTGGCATATTTACATGATGTGTTTCCGACTCTTTGTGGTTTAACAGGATTGGAAATACCTGAATCTGTTCAAACAAAAGATTTAACGCCTGTTATAAAAGGAGAGAGTAAATCAGTAAGAAATAGTATGATGTATGCTTATAATTCATGGCCAGGAGATCTTTTATTTGGTCATAGTCTTAAGCATAACCCCGGGGGTGGTCATAGAGCTGTTAGAAAAGGAGATTTTAAATTAATAGTAAGTGCAAAACACGATGTGTTTACTTATCAACTATTCGATTTGAAAAATGATCCTTGGGAATTATCCAACCTGATTGATGATGAAAATTATACATCAGTTAAAGAGGATTTATTAAAAGAATTACAAAAATTAATGAATGAAAACGGGGATCCGGCAGATTTAGATAAAAGTGAATTTGGCTTATTTGATAATCCGGAAGCTTATAATTTTAAAAAGAAGTAAATTATGTTGAGAGCCAGTTTAATAAATCAGATATTTTGTTTGTTATCCTTTCTTTGTGTCCTGAGTAATAGTGCTAATGCACAACAAAAGGAGTTAACCTGGGATGAAATAGCAGACCAATATGAATGTCCTGATTGGTTTCGAGATGCTAAGTTTGGAATTTGGTTTCACTGGGGACCACAGGCGGTTCCCGAGCAAGGCGGAGGTTGGTATGCTCGCCATATGTATATGCAGGATGTTGGAAGACAGAAGTTTGGTAAAATGGCTCGACCTTATCATGAAATGACTTATGGTCATCCTTCTGAGTTTGGCTTTAAAGACGTTATTAATTTATGGAAAGCCGAGAAATTTGATGCCGAGGCTTTGGTGAATTTTTCGAAAGAAAACGGAGCTAAATATATCGTGGCACTGGCCAATCACCATGATCATTTCGATTTATGGAATTCTACGTATCACGATTGGAATTCTGTAAATGTAGGCCCTAAAAAAGATATTATTGGCGAGTTTAAAGCTGCTACTAAAAAAGCTGAATTGAAGTTTGGAGTTACTAGTCACGATGACCGTTTTTTAAATTGGTGGAAACCTGCTTTTGGTGCCGATAAAACAGGTAAAAAGGCTGGTGTACCATATGACGGAAGATTAACAAAAGAAGATGGGAAAGGCCTTTGGTGGGAAGGACTGGATCCTGTAGATTTGTATGGACCTGTACCTGAAAATCGTACGCCAGAGGTTATTGAAGCAATCAAAGAAAACTGGGAGAAGCGTCATATACAGTTGGTTGATGAATACGAACCCGACTTACTGTATAACGATGGTTTTAACTTTTCGTATGGAGAACATGGCAGAGAGGTTTGTCGCAGATTATATAATAACAGCCTGAATAAGAACGGTAAGATTGAATCTGTTATGTTATTAAAGCGTAAAGAACCCGGTACCGTGAATGAGGTTGAATCAGGAGGTAGCAATACTTTACGAGAATATCCATGGCAGTCAGAAATAACATTCACCGATTGGTTTTATAAGAAAGATCGTCATTTAACGCATGATGCTACTACTATTATAGAAATGCTGGTTGATGCTGTAAGTAAAAATGGAAATCTGCTTTTAAGTATGGAGCTGAATCCTGATGGAACAATTCCTCATGAAATAAAGAAGACAGTAAAAACCGTTGGAGAATGGTTGACGGTAAACGGAGAAGCTATTTATGGTACTCGTCCATGGAAAGTATATGGTGATGGTAAAAGCGTTCGGGGAGAGAAAGTAGAAACTGTAGATGCAGAGCTTCGAAATGCAGTAGCTGCCCAAAAGAAAGGTGAACATTTTAATCAACGTACCACAGCTACACCGGCTTTTACTCATGATGAGGTTAGATATACTACCAAAGGTGATGATTTTTACATTATTGTAATGAACCCGGCTAAAGGTGAGATAGCTATTCCATCAATGGGTTTAGCAAGTCAGGTAAGTGTTGGTAAGCTGAAAAGTTTATCGCAATTATATGACGGTAGCAAAATTAAATTTAAACAAAGCCAGGATAAACTTATTGTAAACATGCCTGCAGTAAATGGAAAGAGTTTCCCAGTTGTGTTAAAAGCTAATTTTAAAAAGTAAGCAGTAATAATTAGATATGAAGAGGATTATATTTTCAATAGTTGTAGTTTTTGTATTGGTTCTATCTGTTAGTGCACAGGAGGATGCAAAAGTATTTTATGTTGAGCTGATAGAAGGTCAGGAAATTGCGTCCAATCCTATCAAAGAAATTGATGGAAAGTCTGATAGAGATGGAATATCGGTTCGTATATATCCTGATATTACTTTTCAAACCATTGAAGGTATTGGTGGGGCATTTAACGAGATAGGAGGAGAAGCTTTGATGGCCTTAAGCGAAGAACAAAGAACTGAAGTGATGAAAAGTTTGTTTGACAAGAATATCTCAAATTTTTCAGTATGTAGAACAGCTATTGGAGCAAGTGATTTTGGAATAGATGCTTATAGCTACAGCGAAACTTCAGGCGACTATAAGATGAAGAAGTTTTCTATAAAAAGGGAAGAAAATACCCTCATTCCATATATTCAATTGGCTTATAAATACAATCCTGATATGAAGTTGTTTGCCTCTCCATGGAGCCCTCCGGGTTGGATGAAAGAGTCTGGTCTAATGGATAAAGGGATTGAGAATCCGGAGAAAAATGTTCTTATAGATGATCCCCAAATTTATAAAGCATATGCATTATATTTTTCAAAATATGTAAATTCCTATGCAAAGAAAGGAATCCACGTAAATAAAATTGTCATTCAAAACGAACAAGATATTACAACCAAGTATCCTTCGTGTCATATGCCTCCTAAACAAATGGGGGAGTTTGTGATTAATTATATACGTCCTCAATTTCAAAAAGATAATATAAAAGCTGAAATCTGGGCAGGATCATTCCGTACTGCAAAAAGGCTAGATGGACTTGAGTTTGTTGCAAATAAAGATTGGAGAGAGTCAGTAGATGGTTTAGGAATTCAATATATGAATTCAAGACAAATTGAGAATATGCAGGCTGTTTTTCCTGAAATAAAATTTTTACATACCGAAGGAAATTGTTACGGAGGTAAAAATAGTATAGACCAGGCATTTTCTCGATTTAATGAAGTTTCTGCTTACATCAATCACGGTGTACCAAACTTCTGTTATTGGAATATGATTTTGAATGAAACTTCGTTGAGCGGTTGGGGATGGAAACAGAACAGCTTGATCAATATCAATCGTAAAGAAAAAACGGTGACTTACAATCCTGATTATGCCATTATGTCTCTATTCGGACGATTTATGCGACCAGGAATGAAAAGAATTGCTTCTGCATCCTGGTATAATGAGACGATTACTCTTGCTGATGAGGAGAATGTATATCTTTTTATTAAGAATGACTCTGATAAGCAAAAAACATTTGATATCTGGCTGAAGGATAGCCAAGCAAAAGTGGTTGATATACCGGCCAAGTCTATATCGGTAGTAGTTGTAAATAAATAATTAATTAATAGGAAACGAAATAAATATATCATGATAAGTCAGAAAACTATAGTATCAAAAGTGTCGGCCATATTTTTTATGGTTTTCCTGAGTTTTACTTCTCATGCTCAGGAGGAAAGTGGGCCTGCTTATTTAAATGAATGTTTAAGTTTTGAGGAGCGTGTTGATGATCTTATTTCACGCATGACTTTAAAGGAAAAAGTGGAGCAAATGATGAATGATGCCCCAGCTATTCCTCGATTAGATGTTCCTGCACATGAATATTGGAATGAGTGTTTACATGGTGTTGCCCGTGCAGGTAAGGCAACTGTTTTTCCGCAGGCTATTGGTTTGGCAGCTACTTTTGATAGTGATTTGATTTATCGTTCGGCTGTTGTTATCTCTGATGAAGCAAGAGCTAAACATCATGAGGCTTTAAGAAATAACTCATTTGAAAGATATGAGGGGTTAACATACTGGACTCCAAATGTAAATATATTTCGCGATCCTCGTTGGGGACGTGGACAGGAAACTTATGGTGAAGATCCCTATCTTACTGCAAGAATGGGAGTGAGCTTTGTTAAAGGATTGCAGGGTGATGATCCTAGATATTTAAAATTGGTTGCCACTCCTAAACACTTTGCTGTTCATAGCGGTCCGGAGCCGGAAAGACATTTTTTTGATGCAGCCGTGAATGAACGCGATTTTTATGATACTTATCTTCCTGCATTTGAAGCTTGTATAAAAGAGGGGAAAGCCTACTCGGTAATGGGGGCCTATAATCGCACCAATAGCGAGCCATGCTGTGCAAGTCCACGATTATTAACAGATATCTTACGTAAGGATTGGGGCTTTGATGGTTATATAGTTTCTGATTGTAATGCAATTCGTGATGTATATGACTACCATAATTTTACTGATTCTGAAGAAGAAGCTGCAGCAGTTTCAGTTCAAGCAGGGTGCGATTTAAACTGTGGTTTTAGATATGCTTACCTTGAAGGAGCAGTAGAACAAGGATTGATCACAGAAGATGAAATTGATGTGTCCTTGAAACGTATATTTCTGGCACGATTTAAACTGGGAATGTTCGATTCACCGGACAATGTGCCTTATGCTCAAATATCAATGGATGTAGTTAGTTCTCCAAAACATCGGGCGTTGTCTTTGGAAACTGCTCAAAAATCGATGGTATTATTGAAAAATGAGAATAATACATTACCATTGAAAAAAGATATTCAATCTATAGCTGTTGTTGGACCTAATGCCAATCATCTTGAGGTATTGCTGGGCAATTATAACGGATTTCCTGCCAATTATATTACTCCACTAGAAGGAATTAAAAACAAAGTTTCTGAAAATACAAAAGTTTATTTTGAAACAGGTTGCAACCTGATTGATACCGAAGGTGCTTATTCTTTGATTCCATCACAGTATTTAAGCTTTAATGGAGAAGAAGGTTTACAAGTTTCATATTACGATTCTGCTGATTTGTCAGGAAAACCACTCGAGATTCGTAATGAAAAAGAAATCAACTCAAACTGGAATTCTAATCCTGTAAAAGGATTAAATGATGCCGAGTTTTCTGTAAGAGTGGAAGGAACAATAAAGGTGGATGTTTCAGGTGAATATGATTTGTCGTTAACGGCAAATCATAAATATAAGTTATCGGTAAATGACGAGGTGTTAATTGACAATTGGAATGAGCCAACCCGCAAAAGAAAATCTGTAAAAGTATTCTTTAAAAAAGGAAAAAAATACGACATAAATATTATTTACGCACATGAAGGATGTCCTGCTAAATTGAATCTGGTATGGAAAACTCCGGAGAAATCATCGTATGAAAAGGCTATTGAAATTGCAAAAAAATCAGAGGTTGTAATTTTTGTGGGTGGTATTTCTGCAGCTGTTGAAGGAGAACAAATGCGAGTTCCTTACGATGGTTTTGATGGAGGTGATAAAACAAATCTTCAATTACCTGCAATTCAAAAGCAACTGATCAAGGAATTACATGCTACCGGAAAACCTGTGATTTTTGTAATGTTAAATGGTAGTGCATTGGCTATTAATTGGGAAAATGACAATTTACCTGCTATTCTTGAAGGCTGGTATTCTGGCGAATTAGGAGGAGCAGCTATCGCAGATGTGCTTTTTGGGGATTACAATCCTTCAGGAAGACTTCCTGTGACTTTCTATAAATCAGTAAAAGATTTACCTCAGTTTGTGAGTTATCACATGCGAGGCCGAACATACCGTTATTTCGAAGGAGAGGCACTGTATCCGTTTGGTTATGGATTGAGTTATACCACATTTGATTATAGTGATATAAAAGTGTCAAAATCTAGTATTCAGTCCGGAGATTCTGTTGAGATTAGTGTGACTGTTAGCAATTCAGGTAATTTAACAGGGGATGAAGTTGTACAGCTTTATATAACCGATAAAGAAAGTAAGGAAGTTCGTCCGTTAAAAAGCTTAAGAGGTATTAAGAGGATTTCTCTTGAACCGGGTAAATCTACTCAGGTAGTATTTACTGTGAAGCCAGAAGATCTTTCGTTCTTTGATATTCAAGAGCAAAAACAAGTTGTTGAGCCCGGTGAGTTTGAAATTGGAATTGGTTCTTCATCGACAGAAATGGTTACAACAAATTTAACGGTTGTTGAGTGATTAAATAATAATAATACATATTGAAAAGAATCAGCTCTCATCCTTTTAAAGTAGGAGAGGGGAGGTGGTACTAGATCTTTAATTTAAAGCATCCAAATACAATGAATAAAAAAATAACTATAATATTTCTGTTTGCATTAATTCTTATTAGTCTGGTTAGCTGTAATAATGCAAAAAAATCAGAAGAGAAAACCACCGGAGAACGACCAAACATTCTTTACATTATGGCTGATGATCACACAGGACAGGCATGGGGTGTTTATGGGGGAATTTTAAAAGATTATGTACATACTCCTAATATCAGTCGTTTAGCTGATGAAGGTTGTGTCCTTGAAAACTGTTTAGTATCTAACTCTATCTGTACTCCTAGTAGAGCTGCAATTCTAACGGGTCAGTACAGTCATAAAAACGGAGTGAAAACTTTAGCAGGCAATCTTAATCCGCATCAAAATAATATTGCTAAGGTGCTTGGTAAAGCCGGCTATCAAACTTCTGTTATTGGTAAGTGGCATCTTAAAAAAGAACCTACTGGTTTCGATTTTTATAGTGTTTTAGCTGGACAAGGAAGATATTGGGATCCTATTCTAAAAACAAAAGATAACTGGGCCGATGGTCATGAAGGAGGTAAGGTTTACAAAGGTTATAGTAGTGATGTTGTAGCAGCTCAAATGATCAACTGGCTTGAAAATCGTGATCCATCAAAGCCTTTTTTAGCGTGTTGTCATTTTAAAGCTACACATGAACCATACGATTATCCTGAGCGTTTTAGTCATCTTTACAGAGATGATACTATACCTGTCCCTGCATCTTTTGGGGATAAAGGTGCTGATGAAACAGGACGTTCGTTTAAAGGTCAGTCTATCGATAACCTGAAAAAACGTTATTTGTTTGCATCAGAAAACCCTGAGAAAAAAGCCGATTTTATGTATTATCCAGAGTTACCTTTTTCAGTAGATGGATTAACTCATAACGAGGCTCGTATGAAAACTTACCAAAAGTTTGTAAAAGATTTTATGCGATGTGGGGCTGCTGTTGATGATAATATAGGTAAGCTTTTAAAATATTTGGATGATTCAGGATTAGCAGAAAACACTATTGTAATTTATACAGCTGATCAGGGTTACTTTTTAGGTGAGCATGGTTGGTTTGATAAACGTATGATTTATGAGGAGTCAATTCATATGCCATTTGTTATTCGTTATCCTAAGGAGATTCCTGCAGGAACAAAAAATAAAGACATTATTGAAAATGTTGATTTCTCTGCCTTATTTGCTGACTACGCAAATACCGAATATCCTGCAGATATGCAAGGATTTAGTTTTCGTGAAAACCTAAAAGGAAATACTCCTGATAATTGGAGAAAATACGGTTACTATCGTTACTGGGAGCATCAAACTATGCGTCCGGGGCATTTTGGAATCAGAGGCAAGAGGTATAAGTTGGCTTTCTTTTATGGCAATGGATTTAAAGAAAATAAGTTCGCAGAAGGGGAAGAAACAGGTCGTTATTGGGATTTCTTTGATTTAGAAAAAGATCCAAATGAGTTACATAATGCATACAACGATTCTGAGTATCAGGAGATCATAAAAAAAATGAAAGAAGAGATTTTACGACAAAGAAAAGAACTTGGTGATACAGATGCAGATAATCCAGAAATTTTGGAGATCATAGCTCAACACTGGGACGATTAGGGACATGATTAACATGATTTGAGAATATGTAAATTTATTTATAACATGTATAACAAACTTTCTATACTTATACTTTATTTATTATCAGGATTTACTCTTGTTAATTGTACTTCCAAAAGAGCAGTGAAACCCAACATAATTATTGTAATGGCTGATGATTTGGGCTATGGTGATTTATCTTGTTATGGAAGTAAAATGATTAATACACCTAATCTGGATAAAATGGCTGCCGAAGGTATGAGGTTTACAGATTTTCATTCCAATGGGCCTGTATGTAGCCCCACAAGAGCAGCTTTGCTTACCGGTAAATATCAGCAGAGAGTAGGAATTGATGGAGTTGTAACAGCTAAATTTCATCGTGATCATGGTCTTGCTACCAGCGAAAAAACATTTGCTGAAAGTTTAAAAGAAGCTGGATATGTAACCGGAATGTTCGGGAAATGGCATGTTGGTTACCAATCCGAATTTAATCCGGTTCATCAAGGATTTGATGAATATATTGGTTATGTCTCAGGTAATGTAGATTATCATTCACATATAGATCAGGAAGGTTATGAAGATTGGTGGAATGGTGATACTTTAAAAAAAGAAAAAGGATATTCAACAGATTTGATTACCCAACATTCTATTGATTTTATTAATAAACATAAGGAGGAGCCCTTCTTATTGTATATCCCCCATGAGGCACCTCACGGACCTTTTCAAGGGCGCAGCTCAAAAGCAGAGAGATATGTTGGCTGGAAGAATGATAAAAATTCAAAAAATAATTTGTCTCAGGGTGAATTGAATGAAATATATACAGAAATGGTTGAGGTGATGGATGAAGGAATTGGTAAAGTTATTTCTACTCTGAAAGAACTTAAACTTGATAAAAAAACCTTGGTATTCTTTTGTTCTGATAATGGTGGAATTAAAAAAGTGGGAAGTAATGGAGATTTAAAAGGATATAAATCAACTCTTTGGGAAGGAGGACATCGTGTTCCGGCAATAGCATGGTATCCCGGGGTTATTGCTCCTGATCAGATAAATGATGAAACTATACTAACTATGGATCTTTATCCTACAATTACAGAAATAATTGGCATGGAAATGCCAGAGGAAATAGATGGAATTAGTATTAAAAATCTATTATTCAACAATGAGACTTTGCCTCAGCGTGAACTTTATTGGGGCTACTCGGGAAGAAAAGCTATACGTAAAGGCGACTGGAAACTTATGTTGCCAAAGAAAGACGGAGAACCGATGTTATTTAACCTTAAAAATGATATTTGTGAAAAGAATAATGTAGCCAATGATTATCCAGAATTGGTTAAAGAGATGCTTAAAAAATTAGAAACCTGGTCTGATGATGTTTATTCATCTTCAAAGAATAATTAATGATAAAACAAACATGTGGCAAAGGAAGAAAAATTTAAACGCATGAATAATTTAATAAACATAGTGGTTTTACTTTTGGTTTTTAGTAGTTGTTCTCAGTGTAAAAAAACTGAAGAAATTACCAGGCCAAATGTTATTTTGATTATTACCGACGATCAAGGTTTTGGTGATTTAGGTTATTACGGTAATCCGCACATAAAAACTCCTGTTTTGGATAGTTTAGCGGAACGTAGTGTGCGTTTCGATGATTTTTCTGTAAGTCCCGTGTGTGCACCAACCCGATCTGCAATCATGACCGGCAAATATTCGATGAGTACAGGTGTACATGATACCTACAGAGGTGGAGCAATGATGGCGTCTTCCGAAGTTACTATTGCCGAGATACTAAAAGAAGCAGGTTATAAAACAGGAATGATTGGTAAATGGCACTTAGGTGATAATTACCCTATGCGACCCCAAGATCAAGGTTTTGATTATACTTTAAATCACTTATCAGGAGGTATCGGTCAATATGGCGATTGGCCGAATACATTAAAAAGAGACAGTAGTTATTTCAACCCAATACTTTGGAATAATGGTAAACAAGTACAAACTAAAGGTTATTGTACTGATGTTTTAACCAAAGCTGCAATGGGTTATGTGGAAGAAAATAAAAACAATCCATTCTTCTTGTATTTAGCTTACAATGCGCCTCACGGCCCGTTACAATTACCACAAAAATATTACGATATGTACAAAGATGTAGATATCGATGAAGGCCTGATTAATCAAGGCAAACCATACCCAAATGTTACCGACCATAGTAGAGAAAATTCCAGAAAAGTATATGGAATGGTAACGAATATTGATGATAACTTAAGACTTCTTTTCAGTAAACTTGAAAATCTGGGTATCGATGATAATACATTAGTCATATTTATGACAGATAATGGTCCGCAGCATCCAAGATACATTGCGGGAATGCGTGGTAAAAAAGGATCTGTGTTTCAGGGTGGTGTAAGAGTACCTAGTTTCTGGTATTACCCGAAAGCATTTAAAGAAGCCAGAGATATTAAAACACCAGCCGCACACTACGATATTTTGCCAACTTTGGTTGAATTTACAGGTGCTAAAATGCCCGATAATTTGAATATCGAAGGGCAAAGTTTACTACCGTTGTTAACAAAACAAGAAAATGCTTTACCACAGCGCGTTATAAATCGCTATTGGGCAAGAACAGCTCCTGTAAAATACCGAAATGTATCAACCAGAAAAGGAAATATGAAGCTTGTTGGAGTTGGTAAAGATGAAAATGATAACGATAAATTTCAACTTTTTGATTTAAAGAAAGATCCTTTTGAACAAAACGATATTTCAGATAACAATAAAGCTTTAGTTACAGAATTAAAATCTGAAATGGATTCGTGGTTAAATACTATGGAAACTTCAGAACATATTGTTGAATCACCAAGACCGATTATAGGAACAGTTTTTGAAAATCCTGTAATGCTAAATCAAAATGATGCACATTTCTTAAAAAAAGAAGGCTTTAAAAAAGAATTTATTTATTGGGATGTTGTTATAGATAAAACTAAAACTTATGATTTAATAGTTCATTTCGATAGTCCAATAAACACTACCGGCACATTAGATCTGGATTTAGGAGATCAAATTAAATCGATTAAAATCGAAGCTAAAGGATATACAAGTTTTAGTTTTAATAATGTAGAATTAAAAAACGGAGCATTAACTATAATGTCTAAAACATATTTAATGAAAAATGGGGAATTAAAATATGCTTATCCATTTTACATTGAAATAAAGGGATAGAAAAATTAAATGGCTTACTCAATGAAAACAAGTAATATTAGTGTTATAACGAAGCTAACACTCTTAGCTTTAGGATTTATCTTTACCTTGGGTGCAAATTCTAAAAAAGAGGCACATAAAAAAGAGGAGCTAAAGCTTTTTTATACAAAAGCTGCTGAAAATTGGACAGATGCTTTACCTATTGGTAATGGTCGTTTAGGGGCTATGATTTATGGTGGTGTTCAGCAAGAGCATATTCAGTTTAATGAGGAAACCTTATGGACTGGAGAACCTCATGATTATGCACATAAAGGAGCTTATAAGCATTTGGATAAAATCAGGCAATTGTTGACAGAAAGTAAGCAATTGGAAGCTACTTATTTGGCGTCCGACGAGTTTATGAGTGTTCCGCTTCATCAAAAGGCATATCAGCCATTTGGCGATTTGTATATTGATTTTGAAGGTCATGAAAATTTCGCTGATTATTCAAGAACATTAAATATTGAAAAAGCTATTTCGACTATTAAATATCGGATAGGGAAAACAACTTTTAAAAGAGAAGTGTTGGCGAGTTTTCCTGATCAGGTTCTTGCCATTCATTTATCAGCCGACAAGAAAAAAGCATTGAACTTTTCTTTAATATTTGATGCACTTCATGAAGAAAAATCAGTTAGTGCAACTGATAATGCCATGACATTGGAAGTTAAGGTAAAAGATGGGGCTTTAAACGGAGTGGCGATACTAAAAGTGAATACTAATGGAAAGATTTCTACTGATAATGAAAAGTTAAAAATAGACAAAGCAAATGAAGCAACTATATATATATCAGCAGCAACTAATTATATTAATTATAAGGATGTAAGTGGGAATGCCCGCGACTTAGCACAAAATAGAATAGCAAAAGTTGAAAATAAAAAGTTTAATAAAGTAAAGGAAGAACATATTAACGACTACCAGGAGTTTTATAATCGTTTTACTATTGACTTTGGTGATAATGGACGATCAGAATTAGTCACAGATGAAAGAATTGCTGCCTTTAAAGAAAATCCTGAAGATCCTCAGTTACTTGCTTTATATGTGCAGTATGGTCGTTATTTAATGCTTGCAAGCAGTAGAGAGGGTACGCGTCCGGGAACACTTCAAGGGATCTGGAATGATAAGATACGACCACCATGGGAAAGTAAATACACGGTAAATATCAATACCGAAATGAACTATTGGCCTGTTGAACTGACCAATCTTTCAGAGTGTCATGAGCCTTTGTTTACTATGCTTGAAGAAGTGGCCCAGACAGGAAAAAATGTAGCTAAAGAACATTATAATTGCGATGGTTGGGTACTACATCATAATACTGATATCTGGAGAGGTGCGGCACCTATTAATGCTTCAAACCATGGAATTTGGGTTACTGGAGGAGCCTGGCTGAGTACACATATTTGGGAACATTACCTGTTTACCCAGGATAAAGACTTTTTAAAAGAAAAGTATCATCTGATAAAAGAAGCATCATTATTTTTTAGCCAGTTTCTATACGAAGATCCGAATACTGGTTATTTAATTAGTTCTCCATCTAACTCACCTGAAATTGGAGGTTTGGTGGCAGGACCAACAATGGATCATCAGATTATACGTTCTTTATTCAGAATTTGTATTAATGCTTCTAAAATTTTAGAAGTAGACAGAGAGTTTTCTGAAAAATTACAAGCGTTGATTCCTAAAATTGCCCCTAATCAAGTGGGACAATATGGTCAGTTACAAGAATGGCTAGAAGATAAAGACGATCCAAAAATTAAGCATCGCCATGTTTCTCATTTATGGGCTGTATATCCGGGTAATGAAATCAATCCGGTCGAAACACCAGACTTGATGAAGGCTGCTAAACAGTCGCTGGAGTTCAGAGGTGATGGTGGTACAGGTTGGAGTTTAGCATGGAAAATTAACTATTGGGCAAGGTTTTTAGATGGAAACAGAGCCTATAAGATGATTCATAAATTATTAAGTCCTGCTGAAAAACCTGACGGAAAAGTTGGAGGAGGATCATATAAAAATCTTTTTGATGCGCATCCACCCTTTCAAATTGATGGGAACTTTGGAGGAACATCAGGAATCATAGAGTTATTAGTTCAAAGTCATTTAAATAGTATTGATTTACTCCCTGCATTACCGGATTCTCTACCTCAGGGTGAAATTTCAGGTGTATGCGTAAGAGGAGGATTTGAATTAACCTTTAGCTGGAAAGAAGGTAAACTTGTGAAGTTGGAAGTACTTTCAAAATCAGGAAAGAACTGTAAATTGAATTACAACAACAAGCAAATAGAGTTTAACACAGTAAAAGGGGGCAAGTATGTCTTTAATGATAGACTGGAGACTTTGTAAGTTTTCTTAGAATCACAGAGAGTTATACTCATTAGTGGAAAGCACAAAAAATAGTTAATATGAATAGGTTATCAAGATTTAATATAATAATAAAGGCTAGTGTAATTTTTATAGGTATAGTTATGTTGGGTTGTACAAAGACCCAAAAAACGCCCAATGTAATTATATTCTTTACCGACGATCAGGGTTATCAGGATGTAGGTTGTTTTGGCTCACCTCTTATTAAGACACCTAATTTCGATAAAATGGCATTGAATGGAATGCGTTTTACTGATTTTTACTCTGCATCGTCGGTTTGTTCTCCTTCAAGAGCAGCTTTGCTAACAGGTTGCTATCCTCCACGTGTTGGAGTTCCTAGGGTTCTTTGGCCTAATATCCCTGAAGGTATGAAGCAGGAAGAGATAACTATTGCTGATATGCTTAAGCAAAAAGGTTATGCAACCGCATGCATTGGGAAATGGCATTTAGGTGATATGCCTGAGTATTTACCGACATCGCAGGGATTTGATTATTATTTCGGAATCCCATTTAGTAATGATATGTCTGTGAATCCAAATTCTAAAGTTTCAAAGAATATTGTATTTAACGAAGGAATGACCATAGACAGCCTTCGTGAGAAAAAATGGAGAGGAAGAAGAGTTCCTTTGATGATTCAGGACGAGGTAGTAGAATATCCCGTTGATCAAAGTCTGTTAACAAAAAGATATACCGAAGAGGCCATTAAATTTATTAAAGATAAAAAAGATAGTTCTTTCTTTTTATATATTGCTCAAACTATGCCACACGTTCCGTTATATCCTTCTGCTGATTTTAAAGGAAAAAGTGCAAGAGGATTATATGGTGATGTGATAGAAGAGTTGGATTGGAGTATGGGACAGGTGTTAAAAACTCTTGAAAATTTAGGTTTAGATGATAATACTTTAGTAGTATTTACATCAGATAATGGTCCCTGGAAACTTGATAATGGACATGGAGGAAGTGCATTACCCTTACGTGGTCATAAATTTCAAACCTATGAAGGAGGGATGCGTGAGCCAATGATCGCACAATGGAAAGGAAAAATTCCTGCGGGAACGGTATGTTCTGAAGTAGCTTCAACAATTGATCTATTGCCTACTATAGCGAAGCTTACTGGTGCTACATTACCGGAAAAAGTCATTGATGGAGAAGATATTTGGCCTCTCTTAACTGGACAAGGGGAGGTTAAATCTCCACATGATGCTTTTTATTATTATAAAGATACGATTCTTGAGGCTGTGCGTTGTAAAGATTGGAAATTGAGAATTGTTGACGAAAACGTGGAGCTTTTTAATTTGAAAAGTGATATCTCAGAAAAAGATAACGTGGCGTTGAAATATCCTAAGATCGTTAAAAGAATGAAGAAGATGATGGATGGTTACGACAATGATTTAAAAAATAATTTGCATTAAAAATAGGGTGTGATTACATATCCTTATGGAACGGTTCTGTGTGTAGGGGTTTTTCATGGAATCGTTCCATATAAAAAATATACGTTTTAAAATCAATTTGAGAATTGAACTATTTAAGAGGATAAAATGATGCGTAAGATATATATAATTACCATGTTAGTTGTTGTGTTTCTAACAGGTTGTTCAGAAAAAAAAGATAATCCAAATATAATTTACATATTGGCTGATGATTTAGGTTATGGTGATGTTTCATCGTATAATAATGAATCAAAAATACATACACCAAATATTGATCAATTAGGCAGAGATGGAGTTGTGTTTATGGACGCACATACCAGTTCATCCGTTTGTACACCAACTCGCTATGGAATTTTAACAGGCCGTTATAACTGGAGAACGAATTTAAAGCAAGGTGTTTTAAGCGGATATTCTAAATCTCTTATAAAACAAGAACGCATAACAGTAGCAGAATTATTAAAAGATAATGGTTATAATACTGCCTATATCGGAAAATGGCATTTAGGGTGGGATTGGACTTTAAACAATCCTGATTCTATTGATATTGATAAACTAAAGTCAATTCCGGAAGTAGATTTTACGCAACCTGTAAAAAACGGACCAAACTCTCATGGCTTTGATTATAGTTATGGTTTTTGTGGTTCATTGGATATGCCTCCTTATGTGTGGATTGAAAATGATATACCCACTATGGTGCCATCAAAAATAACTCAGGGTAAAAGGGGGCAGGCTACCTGGCGTAAGGGCCCAACTTCAGATGATTTTAGACATGAACAGGCACTTCCTGAAATAACTAAAAGAACAGTTAATTATATTGATGAAAATGCAAATCAGGATAAACCATTCTTTGTATACATGCCACTTCCAGCACCGCATACACCAATATTACCTACCAAAGAATTTCAAGGTAAAAGTGGATTGGAAAATCCTTATGGCGATTTTGTATTAATGGTGGATTGGGTAGTTGGTGAGGTAACTAAAGCGTTAGAAAAAAATGGTGTTACAGAAAATACTTTTATTGTATTTACCAGTGATAATGGATGTTCTCCAACCGCAAATATTAGGCAATTAGCTTCAAAAGGTCATAGTCCGAATTATATTTACAGGGGAACTAAATCTGATATTTTTGATGGAGGTCATCGTGTACCTTATATTATGAGTTGGAAAGGAAATATTCAGTCCGGGAAATCAGATCAACTGGTTTGTACTACTGACTTTTTTGCTACCGTAGCAGATTTGATAGGAGTTAAATATACAGATGATATTGCCGAAGATAGTTATAGTCATCTAGGAGTAACAAATATAAAATCAGATATGCCTATACGTCAAAGTGTTGTTCATCATTCAGTAGAGGGTGAATTTGCTTATCGCAAAGGCGATTGGAAAGCAATATTTTGTCCGGGATCGGGGGGCTGGAGTTATCCACATGCAAAAAGAAATAAAGGAGTAATCGATAGCTTGCCTAAAGTTCAGCTTTATAATTTGAAAGATGATGTAGCAGAAAAGAATAATCTTGAATCTCAGTTTCCTGAAATGGTTAATCAATATCGTAGTGAATTACTTGATATCATAAATAATGGAAGAAGTACAAAAGGGAACAAGCTAAGTAATGATAAGGTGGATAAATGGATTCAATTGGAGCATATTAATGCCAAATAAGGATGATGGAATACAATTATTTACGTAAAAAATACTTTGGGAAACAAGAAGTAAAAAGTTGTTGTTTCATAGACTTTTTGAGCCTTGGTGGAAAATATATAATAACCTGAGCTCGACATACAATTTTGGATTACAACATAGAGGGTTAATAGATTATGGTTGATGGAGTGTTGAGATATGAATGAAAAAAACAGAAATATGAATATTCTTAAAAGAACAATAAAGGGATTGCTGATTTGTGGATTTATTTTAGGTTCATTTACCTTATCAGCAAAGAAAAAACTTCCTTATCAAAATCCTAAATTACCAATAGAGGAACGCGTACAAGACTTATTAAGCAGAATGACTCTGGAAGAAAAATTCTGGCAAATGTTTATGATACCTGGTGATCTAAGCGATGATATGAGCAAATACAAAAATGGTTGCTTTGGTTTTCAGGTGGCAAGTAAGGGTAAACAGGCCAATGCTGCAGAGCAATTGATGGATTACGGATCATCAGGTACAGCTTACGAAATGACAGATAAACTGAATAAGATTCAGCGTTATTTTGTTGAAGAAACTCGTTTAGGTATCCCTCTTATTCCTTTTAATGAAGCTTTACACGGTTTAACGCGTGATGGGGCAACGGCCTTTCCTCAAGCTATTGCATTAGCTGCGACCTGGGATACAACCTTAGTAGGAGATGTTGCCAGGGCTATTACCAAAGAAACCAAAACTCGTGGTATTCGTCAAATTTTATCTCCGGTTTTAAATATTGCGCGCGATGTTCGTTGGGGACGTGTTGAGGAAACATATGGCGAAGATCCTTACTTGACTACTCAAATAGGATTAGCTTTTATTAGTCAGTTTGAGAATGAAGGTGTGATTACTACTCCAAAACATTTTGTAGCAAATATTGGTGCCGGAGGTAGAGATAGCTATCCAATTAGTTTTAACAAACGCATACTTGAAGAAATCTATTTTCCTGCATTTAAAGCAGTTTTTCAAAAGGCAGGAGCTCGATCGGTAATGACTGCTTATAACTCTTTAGATGGTTCTCCTTGTACTGCTAATGAGTGGTTATTGCGCGATAAACTAAAAGGAGAATGGGGGTTTGATGGATTTGTAATTTCTGATGCAGGTGCAACAGGAGGTTCTAATGTTCTTCACTTCACAGCTAAAGATTATGCAGAATCAACCGAAGATGCTGTTGAAGCAGGATTAGATGTAATGTTTCAAACAAATTATAACCATTATACTTTATTTTGGGAAGCTTTTGAAAAAGGGATGGTTGACGAAAAGGCTATTGATGAAGCTGTTAGTCGTGTTTTAAAAGCGAAATTTGAATTGGGCTTATTCGAAAATCCTTATGTTGATCCGGAGCAAGCAGCAATTTGGAACGGTCATGATTCACACCGTGAATTAGCTCGTAAAGCAGCTTCTAAAGCAATGGTATTGTTGCAAAATAACAACAAGGTATTGCCCTTAAATAAATCAAATAAAGTGGCTTTAATTGGTTACGATGTTAAAGCTGCTCGTTTAGGAGGTTATAGTGGACCGGGAAATAATAAAGTAAGTTTTTACGATGGAGTTAAAAATGCTATTGGCGAAGAAAATATTGTCTATGCAGCAGGAGTACCAATAAATAGCAGAACTCATACAGTTGTTAAAAACGAGTTTTTATCTACTATAAAAGAAGGAAAAGCAGTATCTGGTGTTCTAGGTGAGTATTTTAATAATATTAAGTTAGAAGGTGAGCCAACTGTTACACGACTTGATAAGCAAATTCAATTTGGATGGACCCTCTTTTCACCTCATAAAGATTTGGCTTACGATTGGTATTCTGCACGCTGGACAGGAAAAATTAAAGCACCTAAAACCGGAACGTTTAAGCTAGGTGTTGAAGGTAATGATGGATATCGCTTGTATATAGATGGTAAATTATTTATCGATAATTGGAAAAAGCAATCCTATCAATCCATTCTTAAGGATTTTACTTTTAAGGAAGGTAATGAATATGATATTAAACTTGAATATTTTGAATCAGCCGGGAATGCTAAGCTAAAACTTGTTTGGGATGCTACTGTTGAAAATGTTTGGGAGCAACAAATTGCCGAAGCTGTTACTGCTGCAGAAAAAAGCGATGTGGCTGTTGTTGTTGCAGGTATTCACGAGGGTGAATTTCAGGATCGCGCACTGTTAGCATTACCCGGGCACCAAATTGAAATGATTAAAGCAGTGGCTGCTACCGGAAAACCGACCGTAGTTGCTCTTGTGGGCGGAAGTGCAATAACAATGATGGACTGGATGAATGAGGTAGATGGAATTTTAATGACTTGGTATGCTGGTGAAAACGGAGGTAACGGTTTTGCAGATGTATTATTCGGTAAAGAGAATCCAGGGGGGCGTTTACCAATAACTTTTCCTGTTGATGAGGCTCAATGTCCGCTATATTACAATAACAAACCAACAGGTCGTGGTGATAACTATCATAATTTAACTGGACAGCCATTATTTCCATTTGGTTTTGGTTTAAGCTATACAACATTTGAATATTCAGATATTAGATTTAGTAAAAATATTATAGGAATTAATGAATCTGTTACTATTACTTGTAATGTGAAAAATATGGGTGATGCAAGTGGAGAAGAAGTGGTTCAGCTTTATATAAGAGATGAGCTGGCATCAGTATCACGTCCAATAAAAGAGTTAAAAGGATTTAAACGAATTTTTTTAAATGCAGGAGAGCAAAAACAGCTGACATTTACTTTAACTCCAGAAGATCTTTCAATGCTTAATAAAGAAATGGAAAGAGTAGTAGAACCAGGTGAATTCAGAATTATGATTGGAGCTTCTTCAAAGGATATTAAATTAAGAGGCATATTGAATGTAGAATAATTCTTAATGACATACCATACTATTGTATTAAAAACCAGCATTCGAATGTGAAATAAGTATTCGATTGTTGGTTTTTTTATCTCTCTTATTATAGGGAATACCATATGGATCGGGACAAGTTATGCATCGTCCCAGCAAGTGCTTGTTTATTAGCATCTGATTATTGCTTTGCTCAGCATAATAAAAAAAAATTTTGCTTCTACATTAGCTTATCGCAATAATTGCGTTTTCAATGTTCATAACAATCCTTTAATAAATAATCCAGGTTAAAAGTTTACAAAAAATAGTTTGGGATTAACATAAAAGAGTTTTGATTAACGAAGTGTCTATACAAGTATAATAGTATTAAGTTTTGTTGGTTTGTTTTTTTTATCTGAGTTATTCTTTCCTAATGTTATAGATACTGATGTACCCATGTTAGGTTCTGAATTTATATTAATATGCCATTTATGTTTTATTACAATATGATGAACAATACTTAAACCAATACCAATTCCCTCATATAATATGTCTTTTTGAGTATTTCGACAAAAAATCTTCATATAATCACCAATTTTTGATTCGATCATACCGATCCCTTCATCAAAAATTACAATCTCAATATTTTCAGCTGCATTAAGATTAACTGATATATCATTGGTGGAGAATTTTAAGGCATTACTGACTAATTCTTCAACCATAATCTTTAGGTAGTATAAATCTACAGATACATCAGAACAAGGAAGTTTAGATATATTAGTGGAAAAATTAATTACCCTTTTAGCATAGTTGTTTCTGAACTCCTTAACAACATTATTTATTTCATTTTCGATAGTGCCTAAATCTATACTTTTAATGTTAAAATAGGACGAATTAGATTGTAAATCAGATATTAATAATAAATTATCTAATTTTTTTGTAAGCTGTTGAGAATTATTCCAAATGCTACTAGTCAATTCTTTTGTGTATTCATCTTTATTTAGCAATTCAATACCTGTATTTAATAAACCTACAATGGCATTTAATGGGGTTCGTATTTCGTGATTAATGTTATTTATGACGGACTGAGAAAAGTAATCACGCATATCCACACCAAGTATATCTCTTTTTAATGACTCTATGATTTCTTTTATATACTTAGAATATAAATCAACAGCTTTCTCCACTTTATTAAAATTGGCAATGTCATTTCCTCTGGGAAAGACTAAAACAGTACCGATCAAAACATTTTCATTGCTTAATGCAATGTAATAAATGTTCTTAAGGTCTAAGAAAATCTCTAGTGATTTGCATAACCACTCAGGAAAAATGCCATCTGCAAATTCAAATAAACTTCCCTGAAATTGTTGAAAGGTTTTTGTAGAATAAAAATGCTTTTTACCATACTCTGTATTCTTAAATCTTTTACCAAGCGGATTTATTCCCAATATTTTTACCAGCTGTTTAAATATGTAATTATTTATACCAGTTAAGTTGGACACGTAGGCTTCATTTTGTTTCTCATCTAATTGTATGAGAACACATATTGAATTAGGTAAAAATTTTTTTAAATATTTTGAAAGATCATCATATACATCATTAACGCAATTTAATGATTCTAAATACGAGATATTTGGTTTCATGGTTATTCCTGTGTGAAAATATAGCTTGGTACGTTATTATACTAAAAAGGTTTCATGTAAATTGCTAATATATAAATCTATATATGTATAAATGTTGTAATTTTTCAATATACAAACCACTCTTTTGTTGTACAATTACGTCATAACATAAAAAAAGGCAATAGATACAATATATGTTATTGATTTTAACATGTTTGCAATCATGTTTTTATTAGTTGTGAGTTGAAGGAGGAGTTTAGTAAAATCTAATATTTTCATTAATAAGAAAAAGATTGCTGTTTTTTTCGTGAGTATTTATCTTCTCATGGATATAATATAAAAGAGAATATTACTTGTAAAGGTGTAGTGCTGAATAGAAAATTAATAATATACATAAGTCACATGTTAATTCAAATTACAAATAGCATGGTGATTTTGTTGAAGAAATCAAATTATAAACACATGAAATCAATTAAATTAAGTCTGTTTGCTTTAATGTTAGTAGGTGTGGCATGTACAAAAAAGCCTAATGTAAAATGGGTTAGTACAACTGATCAAAACCGTTGGGTAGAGAAAGAGATTGTAGTTCCTTCAAAGATGGATCTGGAACAAGTAGTAATAAATATCGATACCAATGATAAAGAGCAAGTAATTGAAGGATTTGGAGGTTGTTTTAACGAGATGGGATGGGAAGCCTTAAATATGGTTACTCCTGAGGAGAAACAACAGCTTTTAAACGACTTATTTAATACTAAAACCGGATGTAAATTCAACCTTTGTCGTATGCCTATTGGTGCCAACGATTATGCTATAGATTGGTATAGTTTTAATGAAACTGATGGTGATTTCGCTATGGATAACTTCTCCATATATCGTGATAAACAACGTTTGGTGCCATATATACATGAGGCTCAAAAACTGAATCCCAATATTAGAGTTTGGGCATCACCTTGGTGTCCGCCATCATGGATGAAGCACAATAAGCATTATGCTTGTAAAGCCAATCCTAAGGTGAATGATTTAGCACCTGAGCTAAGTAACACAGAAGAACTTGTGTCAAGATTTATAACTGAGCCTGATTATTTTAATGCTTATGCGCTTTACTTTTCAAAATTTATTCATGCTTATAAACAGGAAGGGATTAAAATTGAGGCTATTCATGTGCAAAATGAATATAACTCAGCCCAAAATTTTCCATCATGTGTTTGGAAGCCTAAAGACCTAGGTATATTAATAGCCGATTATTTAGCACCTCAGTTTAAAGCTGATGATATTGATACAGAAATATGGCTTGGTACTGTTGAACGTCCACATATAGAAAGAGTGGATAGTGTGTTACAATATAAAAATGTAAAGAATATAGTTAAAGGAGTTGGATTTCAATGGGCTGGTAAGGGAGCAATTGAAAAGGTTCATGCTAAATACCCTGAAATGCAATTGATGCAAACCGAAACTGAGTGTGGGGATGGATCAAATGATTGGGCTGCAGCTGAGTATACATTTAACCTCATGAAGCATTACTTTGAAAACGGTGCTAACTCTTATATGTACTGGAATATGATTTTAGATGAGACTGGAAAAAGTCAATGGGGGTGGAAACAGAACTCAATGATTTCAATTGATAGCAAAACTAAGTCCATTACATATAATCCTGAATTCTATTTAATGAAACACCTGAGTGCATTTGTTGCTCCTGGTAATATGAAGTTGCATACACAAGGGGATGATGAAAATACATTAGTATTCTTCAATAAAGATACAAATAAGGTTGTTGTACTTGCTTATAATGCGGATGTAAAAGCCAAAAATTATCATCTTGAACTTAACAAGCAACGCGTAAGTGTTGAAGTAGAAGCCAAGTCATTTAATACCTTTTTAATTAGTCTATAATTTGTAGATACAATGGAAAGAAGAGATTTTTTAAAATATTTTGGAGCCTCCTCATTACTACTTGGGATTTCACCCAGTTCTTTTGCTGGATCCTTATTTAAGAGGTGTGATGAAGAGATCTGTAAAGCGGCTTGGGCTAAATTATGTGATTATAGAATCAAGGAGGCAGCATATGCATATGTACACCCTCAAAAACGATTACCCAATGTTTTTTTGTATGGTGATTCTATTTCAATAGGATACACCTTAGAGGTACGTAAGCAGCTTAAAGATAAAGCCAATGTGTATCGAATTTTTCGAAACGGGTCATCCAGCCATCAGTTTATTCCTGCTATGGAAACAATGAATAGAGCTATGTTTCAACCTAATCTTGAAAATGGATGGGATTTTAATTGGGATGTAATTCATTTTAATGTGGGTTTGCACGATTTGAAGTATTTAAAGGAAGGGAAACTGGATAAGGAAAATGGTAAGCAGATATCTTCAATCAGTGTTTATAAAGAGAGACTTGAAGGGATATGTCAGTATTTGATTAAAAAATTTCCTAAAACTAAATTAATTTTTGCCACTACTACACCTGTTCCTGAAGGTGCAGATGGACGAATTGTCGGTGATAGCATCAGATATAATAAAGCTGCTTTGGATGTATTAAGTAAATATCCGTCAATTGTAATTAATGATTTATATAATTATACCAAACCTAATTATGATAAATGGTGCATTAATCCAGGTAATGTTCATTATAATGAAATAGGTAAACAGGCACAGGGAGAGGAAGTTGCCCGAATAATTAAAAAAAATCTATAAGTATGGCAAAAATATTATTCTTTTTAACAGTTTTAATTTTTTCTCTTGCTACAAACGCACAAGAGAATACAATATCATTTATACCTCAACCACAATCGGTTGAAATGAAAAAAGGGAACTTTACACTTAATTCAAAAACGAAAGTGTTTATTCCTTCGCAATTCGTTAGCAATTTTAAACCTTATCTTATTGATAAAATATTAAATGATACGGGTATTAAAGCACAGGTAAAAACAGGTATCAAAACTCCGAATACAAACTATATATTATTTGATATAGTTGAGGATAAATCTATTTTGCCTGAGGGATATATTTTAGAGGTTTCAGAAAATAAAATAGTGATTAATGCTATAGATTATGCTGGTCTTTTTTATGGTTTCCAAACACTTCGTCAGGCAATTCCTC
Organism: uncultured Saccharicrinis sp.; assembly: GCA_963677655.2. Classification (GTDB taxonomy): domain Bacteria; phylum Bacteroidota; class Bacteroidia; order Bacteroidales; family Marinilabiliaceae; genus Saccharicrinis. Next base: position 148,757 of record OY782089.1, on the reverse strand, counting down.
TAAACACAAAAGCATTTAAGGTTCCTTGTTTGGTAGTAAAAGATCATCCTCGTTTTGAATGGAGGGGCATGATGCTGGATGTGTCTCGCCATTTTCAAACTAAAGAATGGGTGATGAAACAAATAGATGTTTTTGCTGCATATAAAATAAATAAATTTCATTGGCATTTAACTGACGATCAGGGATGGAGAATCGAGATAGACAAGTATCCTAACTTAACTAAAAAAGGAGCCTGGAGAGCTGAAAGAGAAGGAATTCACTGGTGGCAAAGAGAACTTGCAACAGCTGATGAGCCAAAAACGGTTGGAGGGTTTTATTCTAAAGAAGATATTAAGGAAGTAATTATGTATGCCGGAGTAAGGAATGTGGAAGTCATTCCTGAAATCGATGTACCAGGGCATAGTAAGGCCCTGGTTGCATCGTATCCATATTTATGTTGTGTTGATTCTGCAAATTTTGAAGTGGCAACAGGCGGTAGAGCGCCGGATAATGCTCTATGTGCAGGAAAAGAAACAACTTACGAGTTTTTGGATAACGTACTTACCGAAGTCGCTGAATTATTTCCTTCAGAATATATACATATTGGTGGAGATGAGTGTAACAAGAAAAACTGGAAAAACTGTGAGCTTTGTCAAAAAGTGATGAAAGATAATGACTTACACGATGAAGAGGAATTGCAAAGTCATTTTATTCAAAGAGTAAACAAGCTTGTTACATCCAAAGGTAAAACCATGATTGGATGGGATGAGATATTAAGTGGTAAAGGAGCTAAAGGTGCCACTATTATGGCTTGGAGAAGAAACAAATATACTCCTGAAGTAGATGCCCCTAAAGGTGGTTATCCAACTATACAGGCATCATATAATCACTCATATATTTGTCAGGTTCAGGGACCTACAGATATGGAGCCGGAGGGGCCCAGAGTAGTTCTTCCTTTGTGGAAGGTTTATAGTTATGAGCCTGTTTCAGATAAATTAACTGCTGATGAAGCACAGCTTGTAAAAGGTACAGAGGCTTGCCTGTGGGGTGAGTTTACGCCAACAGAGGAACATAGTGAATACATGCTTTACCCTCGTACTTTTGCAAATGCTGAGGTAGCCTGGAGTCAAAAAGAAGATAAGAATTGGGCAAGATTTCAAAGCGCTGTTGAAGCTCACTTTCCAAGGTTAGAACGTGATGAAGTTAATTACTCAACAAGTATGTATACAGTTTATGCACCTTTTGCCATAGATCAGTTGCATAATGAGGCAATTGTGTATCTCGAGACTGAAATGGTTGGTTATAATATCTATTATACTTTAAACGGAGAAGAACCTTCTGTAAATGCAACAAAATATAATGGTGCATTTAAAGCAATACCTCGCAGCCTTTTAAAAGCTGGTTTATTTGATAAAAATGGTAATTTATTAGGAAAAATTACAGAGGTAAGATTAAAATAAGTCAATATGTATAAAACAAAATTAAGTATAGGAGCTGCAGTTACTTTGATTATAATATTCGTTGTAGCGAGTTGTAATACAAAATCAGAAACAAAGTCAACAGAAACTGAAGAAAAGTCCCCAAATATAGTCTATATAATTTGTGATGATTTAGGTTATGGCGATGTTCAATGTTTAAATCCTGAATTTGGTAAGATTCCTACTCCGGCTATGGATAAATTAGCCAGTCAAGGGATGACATTTACCGATGCGCATGCCGGGGCTTCAGTGTGTACCCCTACTCGTTATGGTGTTCTTACTGGTCGATATGCCTGGCGGTCAAGATTACAAACTGGTGTGTTGAGTGGAGGACATGAATTTGATCCTTTAATCTCTGAAGATATTTTAACTGTTCCTGCCTTGCTTAAAAAAGCAGGTTATCAAACAGCAGCTATGGGTAAATGGCATCTTGGTTTTGCAGTTAATGATAAAGATGGAAATCCTGTTGAAGTATACGCTGAAGGAAAACGAAAGCCAAATCCGGCACCGATAGGTTCTGTTGTACCGAACGGACCAATTACTCGTGGATTTGATACTTATCTTGGTTTTCATCATTCAGCTTCTATGGAAACGGTTATAAAAGATGACAGGGTGATTGATACTATGCCAACAATTAAAATGTTACAGTTTTTAGGAGACAACGCTTCTGAATATATTGAAAAAAAGTCTACAGAAGATAATCCTTTCTTCTTATATCTTGCCCTAAATTCACCACATACGCCAATAGTCCCTTCTGAGGCATGGCAGGGAAAAAGTGGCATGGGATCCTATTGTGATTTTGTGATGGAGACAGATTTTGTAGTAGGTCGTGTAATGGAAGCTTTAGAGAAAAACGGTATATCCGAAAATACATTGGTGTTTTTAACCAGTGATAACGGATGTTCTTATTTTCCTGCAAAGGCTGGTAAGTTGGAAAAGGAATACGGGCATAGAGTGAGTGCGCAGTTCCGTGGTGCAAAATCTGATATTTGGGAAGGTGGGCATCGTGTACCATTTATTGCTAAATGGCCGGGTAAAATTGAAGCTGGTTCAAAAAATAATCAATTAATATGTTTAACCAATTTGATGGCCACTTGTGCCAATTTAACAAGTATGGATGTACCTGCTAATGAAGGCGTGGATTCATATAGTATTTTACCTCTTTTAAAAGATAAGAAGGTAGAAAGTCCTTATACTGCTGTTATCCATCATTCAATTCATGGTAAATTTTCTATCCGTAAAGGAAAATGGAAATTGGAGCTATGTCCAGGTTCTGGAGGTTGGAGTGCTCCAGGTGATAAAAACGCCAGAGAAAAGGGTATGCCAGAGGTTCAATTGTATGACTTAGAAAAGGATATTAAAGAGAAAAACAATGTTTATAAGCAATATCCGGAAGTGGTTAAACTGCTAACAGCAGAATTGGTAGAGATTGTAGAAAAAGGAAGAACAAAAGAGGGAGATAAACTTAACAACGATGTTGAAGTAGATATTTTTAAAGAAGGCAAATAGGGGGTCGTTCTAAATTCTTTCGTAATGAAAATCATGAAATGAATTTCTTTATTAATCACATTGTAAATGAAATAAACAAAAAGTAATGGCAAAAACAATAAAACTTTTATACATAAGCTTATTTGCTTTTTATTTAACAGGTTGTTCTCAACCAAATAAGAAAGGAGTTGTAGATTATATTGACCCCATGATTGGAGCCATTACTTATGGTAAAAAAACTAAGGATGCACATGGTTTTGGTAAAACATTTCCGGGAGCAGCTACGCCATTTGGATTGGTACAATTAAGTCCTGACACATATACAGGTGGTGACAATGGTAGCGGTTATTCTTATGAACACCCTACCATGGAAGGCTTTAGTTTTACGCATATGAGTGGGGTAGGTTGGTTCGGTGATTTAGGTAATTTTTTAGTTACTCCGACCGTTGGTAAACTGATAACTAATCGTGGAGTTCCGAATGATCCGGAAGGAGGATACAGATCAAGGTATACACATGATACAGAAGTTACCAAGGCTGGTTACTATGCAGTTACTATGGATGATTACGATGTAAGAGTTGAGTTAACGGCTGCCCCTCGCGCGGGAATCATTCGATTTACTTATCCCGAAAGTGAAAACTCCAGGGTACAGATAGATCTTTCGCGTCGCGTGGGAGGTACATCAACAGAGCAATATATTAAGGTTGAAAATGAGAATACTATTTCTGGTTGGATGAAATGTCCGCCCGAAGGTGGTGGATGGGGAGCCGGAGCTGGAAAAGCTGATTATACAGTTTATTTTTGGTGTCAATTTAGTAAGCCTTTGACTGATTATGGAATCTGGAGTGCCAACATACCTGATGAAGGAAGAAAAATGCGCCATATTCGTAAAGAGGCTTATCAAAATGCCGTTAAAAATGCGCCACGTTATCATAAAGCTAGAGAGATGTATGGAAAGCATCTTGGCTTTTATACTAATTTTAAAACGGATGAAGATGAAGAAGTATTGGTGAAAACTGGAATTTCATTTGTAAACTTACAAGGAGCAAAGGAAAATCTGGAGCACGATATTAATCATTGGGATTTTGATAAAGTTTATAATCAGGCACGTGATTTATGGAGTGATGCACTAAAAAATGTGGAGGTAGAAGGTGGTTCGGAAGATGAAAAAACGATCTTTTATACATCGTTGTATCATACCATGATTGATCCTCGTACATTCTCTGATGTAAACGGAAATTATATTGGAGCAGATAAGAAGGTACATACTTCTTCAGGTTTCACTTACCGAACCATTTTTAGTGGCTGGGATGTTTTTCGTTCGCAGTTTCCATTGCAAACCATTATTAATCCTTCGTTAGTTGATGATGAAATAAACTCCTTATTGCAAATGGCAGAGCTTAGCGGTAGAGGATACTTGCCACGTTGGGAAATGCTTAATTCTTACTCTGGTTGCATGTTAGGTAATCCTGCCGTTTCAGTAATTGTAGATGCATATGAAAAAGGAATAAGAAACTATAGCATTGATAAGGCTTTTGAATATTGTAAAAATACCGTTGATACTTTTAGTAATGGGGAATTGGGTTTTATTCCAAAAAAAGTTTCAATGACTATGGAGTATGCATACTCAGATTGGTGTATGGGCAGATTTGCCGAATCATTATGTAAAGATTCTGTTGCGAATGAATACTATAAACTCAGTAAAAATTATACCTCACTTTGGAATGAAGAAGTACAGTGGTTTAGAGCCAGAACTGAAGATGGAGGTTGGACAGAATGGAAGGGTAAAACAACGCATGGTCAAGGATGTATTGAGAGTAATCCGTTCCAGCAAGGATGGTTTGTTCCGCATGATATAGAAGGTTTGAAAGAATTGATGGGGGGTAATGATGCTTTTCGCGATTCATTAATAACATTTTTTGAAAAAACTCCAGATGATTTTCTTTGGAATAATTATTACAATCATCCTAACGAACCGGTTCATCATGTGCCTTTTATGCTGAATACAGCAGGTGTTCCACATCTTACCCAAAAATGGACACGCAGAATTTGTAGTGCAGCGTATGGAACAGGTCCTTATGGATTATGTGGAAATGAGGATGTAGGGCAAATGTCGGCCTGGTATGTGCTGGCAGCTATGGGTATTCACCCTATTTGTCCTGGAGATAATAAATATCAAATTACCAGTCCTGTATTCAATAAAATTGATGTTAAGTTGGATAATAATTATTATTCAGGTAAAACTTTTACCATCATAGCTAAAAATAACTCTCCTGAAAATATCTATATACAATCCATGAAATTAAATGGTAAACCATTAAAAAGGTTTTGGATAACGCATGAAGAGATTGTAACAGGAGGAAAATTGGAGATGGAAATGGGACACAAGCCAGTCAAAGGTTATTAAACCCGATTTTCTATTGCATAAAGCGTGTTAAAAAGAGGTTTAGATTAATTATATAAAGACAGGCATTGTAAATCAGTATTCTTTATAATATGAAGAATCTGATTTATAAAATGCCTACTAAATGAAAAGGAAGAACAAATTATTTTAAATGAGATAAAACATAGAGTCTTTCTCTCTAAGATATCTTTAAAAAAAGAAACTATGAAAAACATATTAGTAATTACAGCCTTTGTTTTGCTTGGTTTAAATATTCAGGCACAGCAATATTCTTATCCAATGGATGATTATACTCCAACTGAGGGAAACCTTGAAGCTCGTAAGGAGTTCCAGGATATGCGTTTTGGAATGTTTATTCACTGGGGTATCTATAGTATTCTTGGTGATGGAGAGTGGGTAATGCTTAATCAAAAAATACCTTACGATAAATACAGTCGTTTAGCCAAATTTTTTAATCCTATTGATTTTGACGCTAAAGAGTGGGTGCGTATTGCCAAGTCAGCAGGAATGAAGTACATTACCATTACTTCACGTCATCACGACAGCTTTAGTATGTTCGATACCGAAGCTTCTGATTATAATATTGTTGATGCTACACCTTATGGACAAGACCCAATGAAAGAGCTTGCCGAAGAATGTAAAAAAGAGGGGATTAAACTGAATTTTTATTACTCACTTTTAGATTGGGCCAGGGATGATTATGGTTTTGGGAAGAAAATTGTTGATGGAAAGCCTGTTGATACAGACTGGGATAGTTATATCGATTTTATGAAAAAGCAATTGACAGAGTTGTTGACTAATTATGGTGAAATTGGTTGCATCTGGTTTGATGGACATTGGGAACGTAAAAAAGTGGATTGGAGATATAATGAGATTTACCAATTGATTCATAAGTTAAGTCCCAATACGTTGATTGCAAATAATCACCACTTGCAGCCTATACCAGGAGAAGATATCCAAACTTTTGAAAGGGATTTACCAGGTGAAAATAAAGGGGGCTATAGCCATGGCGTTAAAGTTAGTGAGCTTCCATTGGAATCATGTGCTACTATGGCTCATTATTGGGGATTTGGGTTAAACGACAAGAAATTCAAGTCTACCAAACAAATCATACACTTTTTAGTAAAAGCAGCGGGTAAAAACGGAAACTTACTTTTGAATGTGGGCCCAATGCCAAACGGTGAAATTCAGCCTGAGTTTGTTGAAACACTTGCAGAAATAGGAGAGTGGACAAAAAAATACGGCGAAACTATATATGGTACTCAAGGTAAAGTTACCGGTACGCAAGAGTGGGGAACCATTACTGCAAAGGATAAAGATTTATACGTTCATGTTTTAAATGCGCCAAGCGATGATTATATCTTCATTAGGAATCTGGATCAAAAGGTATTGTCTGCTGAAACATTTGAGGGTAAAAAACTAAAGTTTAAGCAAATGAAAGAAGGTGTATTTGTTTATACAGGCTCTTTAAATCAAGATGCCATTGATTCAATAATTAAGTTAAAAGTAAAATAATAGGTCAAGGTGCTAAGTGCTTATAGCTATGGTTAAATATATTTTTTTACCTTTTGGCTAAAGCGTTTAGCACTTTATTTTTAAATAGATAGAGATGTTAAAAATTAAATTACTGCTGTGCTTATTAGGTCTTACCATTGCAAATATGGGTTTAGCACAGGATACTATATTTTTTAAAAAAGGATTGGCAGTTGGCGCAACAGGAGAAAGTTCAAGATCAATTATAAATACTGATCCGGTTTTCTATCAATTTATAAAAAATGACAGGTTTAAGCCTGTATTTAATGATTCGGTTGGTTTAAACAGAAGAGGTGAGGTCGAAAGCTGGCAAAATATTTCAGTGAACGAAAAAGGTATTTTTGATGCACAAGAACTCAGAGGGGGATATTTGTTTTTAACCTATGACTCACCTAAAGAAGAAACACGCATCCTTGAAATATCCGGACATCGGGAGGTTTTTGTTAATGGAATTCCACGAGGTGGTGATGTATATAACAAACATCTGACATTTCACCCGGTAAAACTTAAAAAAGGAGAAAATACTTTTTTGGTTCATGGCTCGCGTGGACAAGTAAAAATACAACTTCTTCCTGTACAAAAAAGTATCTCTTTTATGAAAAGAGACTTGACTACTCCTGATTTTATAACAACAGAAGATGATGTAAAAATTGGTTCTGTAAGAATTTTGAATACAACAAACCATACCCAAAACAACTTAAAAATTGTAGCCGAAACCAACGGAATAGAGTTGGAAACTAATGTGTGGACTATAGTTCCAATGACTATGCGAAAAGTGGCATATTCGGTAAAAGATAGCTACACACAAAAAGATACCGTGGATGTTCATTTAAAACTTTATAACGGCAAACAATTGCTCGATGAAATAACGATAAGATATAAAGTAAGAACGCCAGATCAGTTTTATGTGCGAACATTTATTTCTGATATAGATGGTAGTGTTCAGTATTTTGCCGTTCGTGAAGGCATCATAAAGCCAGATACCAAACCTGCTATGTTTTTATCATTACATGGGGCTGCGGTTGAGGCTCGCGGACAGGCTGCATCTTATGAAGCAAAAGATTGGGGACATGTGATTTGTCCAACTAACCGCAGGCCTTTCGGTTTTGATTGGGAAGATTGGGGGCGTTGGGATGCTATAGAAGTACAGAAAATTGCAGAAGAGATGTATGGCACTGATCCAACGCATACTTATCTTACAGGTCATTCTATGGGTGGACATGGAACCTGGCAAATTGGAGCAACCTTTCCTGGAAAGTGGGCTGCAATATCCCCTATATCGGGATGGTATTCATTTTTCTCCTATTCGAATAAGAAAAAGGTGGATGAGCCCTCTCCGTTAGAAAATATGTTTGTAAGGGCAAGCCACTCTAGTCATACATTGGAGTTGTCACGAAACTATTTGCATCATGGTGTTTATATTCAACATGGTGATTCTGATCAGGTAGTATCTGTTGATCAAGCCAGATTTATGCGTGAGTATCTGGGAAAGTTTCATACAGATATGGCCTATTATGAGCATAAGGATAAAAAGCATTGGTTTGGGATCGATTTTGCAACCATTTTTGATTATTTCAAATGGCATAGTGTTCCGGATAATGGCAGTGTCAAAACTTTTGAATTCAGAACAGCTTGTCCGGGCGTATCTTCAAGTAGCCGATTTATTACTTTATATCAACAAGAATTACCATTTGAGTTTTGTGGAGTAAAGGTATTGCAAAGAGTTCCTAACGAAAATGAAATTAAAAAGAACATAACCCTTAAAAAACGATGGATTAATATTGAAACAGAAAACCTGGAAAAGTTTAAACTCGATATTGCACATTGTTCTCAATCAGATTCTGTAGTGATTAAAGTTGACCAAACAAACTTTACAAAGGCAGTTGCCAATGCTGGTAAAGAGATTTGGTTTGAAAAGGAGGGTGATAAATGGGTAACAACTAAAGCTCCAACCAATACTTTTGAAAAGAATCCAATTCGTTACGGTAACTTTAAAGATGCCTTCCGTCATAATATGGTTTTTGTATATGGAACAAAAGGAACTTTAGAGGAAAATAAATGGGCCTATAATAAAGCTCGTTTCGATGCGGAAACCTTTTATTATCGAGGTAATGGTTCTGTAGATATTATTTCGGATAAATCATTTAAAGCAAGCAAGTATAAAGATCGTTCGGTCATTCTATATGGAAACGCTTCTTCTAATTCAGCATGGAAAGTCTTATTGAGTAATTGTCCGGTTCAAGTGAAAAGAGGAGAAGTGAAAGTTGGAGATAAAACCATAAAAGGAAGAAATTTAAGTGCATATTTTACCTATCCTCGTGCAGATAGTAAAGTTGCTTCTGTAGCTGTTATCTCCGGAACCGGAACAGAAGGACTCAAAGCAGCTATACCAAATAAATATTTTGTTTCAGGTGTTGGCATTCCGGATATTATGATTTTTAGTTCAGAACAATATAAAAATGGTATAGAAGGAGTAAAAGTAGCCGGTTATTTTGGCAACGACTGGAGTATTGAAAATGGTGAGGTTTTAATAGAAGAATAATTTAGTGTCAAGTATTGAAATTTGTGTCTTATTAGCTGATACTTTAAGAAATATAACTATGACTTTTAAATTGAAAACACGGGTGTTTTGCTGTGCTATCCTTGCATTATTATGCATTGCTTGTACAAAAAATCATAAATCAGAAAAACCAAATTTCATTTTTATTTTGGTTGATGATCTCGGAAAGGAATGGATCTCGTGTTATGGAGCCACAGAAGTTGAAACACCAAGTATTGATAAACTTGCCGCAACAGGAATAAAATTTAATACAGCATATTCAATGCCGCAATGCACCCCAAGTCGGATAGCGTTGATGACAGGTCAATATCCATATACCAGTGGATGGGTTAATCACTACGATGTTCCGCGTTGGGGACATGGGGTAAACTTTGATACACAGAAGAATCCAAGTTTTGCAAAGGTACTTCATAAAGCTGGCTATAAAACCTGTGTGGCAGGTAAATGGCAGGTCAACGATTTTAGGATAGAACCAGATGCAATGAGCAAGGCAGGATTTGATGAATATTGTATGTGGACGGGCTATGAAAGCAATAATCCGCCTAGCGATAATCGCTATTGGGATCCGTACATTCATACAAAAGAAGGAAGTAGAACTTACGCGGGTCAATTTGGGCCCGATATTTTCTCTGATTTTATTATTGATTTTTTAAGTAAAAATAAGGAACAACCAATGTGTGTGTATTATCCTATGGTATTAACACATTCACCTTTTGTTCATACACCACTAGAGCCCAACGTGAAAACAAAATACGAAAAGCATCAGGCCATGGTTAGGTATACCGATGTTATTGTTGGAAAGATTGTGGATGCAATAAATGCATTAGGGATATCAGATAATACCTATTTGATTTTTACAACCGATAATGGAACATCAAATTCAATAATTGGTAAGCGCGATTCGGTTTATGTAATAGGTGGTAAAGCATTTTTAACCGAAAATGGAGTAAACGCGCCATTTATTGTGGTTACACCCAATAAACTTAAAAAGGAGTCAAAGGCGTTGGTTGATTTTACCGATATCTACCCAACCTTACTTGATTTAGCTAATGTTGAAGATGCATTAGACTATAAAATAGATGGGATCTCGTTTGCCGACGTTTTAACACAAGAAAAGAATGAGGGGTACCGAAATTGGGCATTATCCATGGGGGGGCTTCCTGCTGTAATTAGCGAAGATAGTATAATGCATAATAGGTTTGAATTTCGCGATCGTATTATCCGTAACTTGAGGTATAAAGCCTATATCGATACCATTAAAAGGGTAGTGCGCCTTTTTGATATGGAAAAAGATCCTTATGAAACAATAAATTTGATCGATGAAGGAGAATTAAGTTCTGTAATTGCTCAATTTGATGAGATACTAAAAGATATTCCAACTGTTGATAATGATCCAATCTATAGAAGGTTAGAGTCAAATGGAAACGATGTTTCAATAGAAATGCTACATAATGGAGCTATAAGAACAAGAAAAAGAGGGAATATGCTTCAATTATCTAATGAAGAGGCATTTCTAAAATTAAAAAACAATAATAAATAATAGATGTCATGGGTAAATTTATGAAAAGAAGTATTGGTATTATACCTGTAATGGTTGCCTTTTTGTTGGCATCATGTACAAACCCGAGCTTTAAGAAGGAAGAAATTTCCGTTATTCCCAAACCGGTATCATTTCAATTAAAAGAAAGTTCTTTCCGTTTTAAAGCAAATACACTAGTTGTTATTCAGGATAAAAGTGCTCAAAAGGCTGCCAATTATTTGGTAAATATGCTAAATAAGGCTGCTGGATTTAATATTAAAGTGGCAACAGATGCAATCAGCAATGGTGTTGTATTTGAGAAAGCTGATTTTAATGTTGAAGCCTATCAATTAGATATTACTCCAGAACAAATAATCGTAAAAGCCTCAGATGAATCAGGTTTTTTTAATGCTGTTCAAACCATTCGTCAGCTTTTACCAACCCAGATTGAAAGCGATCAAGTTGTAAAAGCAGAATGGTTGGTTCCATGTTGCATTGTTAAAGATGAACCTCGTTTTTCGTGGAGAGGTATGCACATGGATTTCAGCCGTCACTTTTTTGATGTTGAAGAAGTGAAAGAGTTTTTAGATTACATGGCTTTATACAAGTTGAATACATACCATATGCATCTTACAGATGATCAGGGATGGCGTATTGAGATTAAAAAGTATCCATTACTGACAGAAAAAGGAGCCTGGAGAATAGAGAATAATCAGGATACCATTTGTAATGAGCGTGCTGTTGAGAATGAGTTGTATACCATTGATCCTAAAAATTATCGCGAGGAAGAGGGTAAAAAAGAGTACGGTGGATTTTTTACGCAAGAGCAAATTAAAGAGATAGTTGCTTATGCTGATGAACGTTGCATTACTGTTGTTCCTGAGATTGATATGCCGGGTCACTTTAAAGCAGCCATTGACAATTACTTGTTTTTATCATGTACAGGAGAAGCTGGCTGGGGTAGGGTATTTTCAACACCAGCTTGTTTAGGTAAAGAGACTACCTATGAGTTTATGGAGAATATTTTAGCTGAGGTGGTTGAATTATTTCCTTGTGAATACGTGCATATTGGTGGCGATGAGGTAAGAATTGAATGTTGGAAAGAATGCCCTAAATGTCAGGCTGAAATAAAGAAACATCACTTAGCCGATGAGCATGAATTGCAATCGCATTTCAACCGTAGAATCGAAAAATTCTTACAATCAAAAGGTAAGCAATTAATGGGATGGGACGAGATTGTAGAAGGTGGATTAAGTGAAGGAGCAACCATGATGTGGTGGCGTAACTGGGTGCCCAAAGCACCAAGGATTGCTGCAGAAAATGGGAATGATATGATCATAACACCTACAGCTGCTTATTATTACGATTACCTGAACGATCATAATCCAATTGAAAAAACATATGCTTATGAACCTGTTCCGGATTATTTTACTACTGAACAAACCAAACATGTTTTGGGTATTCAGGCAAACTTGTGGTCAGAGTGGATTCCAAGTTTTAAACGTTTGCAATACCAAGCTTTTCCTCGTTTAATACCAATGGCCGAAACAGCATGGACAGCTAAAGAATTAAAGGATTTTGATGAATTCAATGTTCGTATTCAACACCATTATAATAGATTAGATCAAATGGGTGTGTATTATTACATTCCTGCAGTTGAAGGTTTAAATAAAGATATTGTATTTGTAGATAGTACTGTTGTTACGCTTAACCTGGCATATACCCACGAAGGAGCAGAAATTTATTATACCCTGGATGGTACGGTACCCACAAGAAAATCGATACTTTATACAGAACCATTTGTCGTTAGCAATGAATGCGAAATTAAAGCCAGAACCTACAAAGGTGACATGTTCAACGATTTAAAAACCGCAAAAGTGGTTCACCAAAACTATCGGGAGCCTTCTGAAAGTTCAGCTGATAATAGAGGAATTCAGAAATATTTTTTAAAAGGAAAAGTTAAATCTATCGACGATATAAAAATAAAGAACTTAATCCAGTTTGAAAAAGCAGATACTATACAACTTGGCGATTGGGGAGAAAATTCTAATTTTTCGATGGTATACAATGGATTCTTTGTTGCCGAAAAGGATGGAGTCTATGAGTTCGAATTAAAATCGGATGGTGAAAGTGCTCTGTTGTTTAATGATGATTTAATTATTGATAAAACAGGAGAAGGTTGGAATCCTTTTAAAAAGAGCGAAAAAATTGCCCTAAAAAAAGGAATGCATGCTTTTACTGTAAAGTATAAACCAAGTGTAAAACCAAAAGCTATTGGGATAAAGTTCGGAGAACAAGGTAAAGACTTACAGGATTTAACAAGTGAAGTTTGTAGATATTAAAAGCCTATAAAATGAAGATAAAAAATCTATTTAAACACTTATTGGTATTGTCGCTAATATATTTAGTGTCATGTTCACCAAAAAAACAAAATACGCAAAATTATACCAGTAAGGTTGATTCTTATATTGGGTCGGGAGGACATGGGCATGTTTTTGTAGGTGCCAGTGTGCCTTTTGGTATGGTTCAGCTTGGACCAAATAATATTTTTAAAGGTTGGGACTGGTGCTCTGGTTATCACTATTCTGATTCTACATTGATTGGATTTGCCCATACTCATTTGAGTGGAACAGGGATTGGAGATTATGGAGATATACTTTTTATGCCTGTGGCTATTGATGAGTTAAAGAATAATAGTTTATCCATGGATGAATGGACTGCTTTATACGAGCACTCTGACGAAGTAGTTAAACCGGGATATTATTCTATTCATATCGAAAAATATAATGTAGATGCAGAATTAACAGCTACTCAAAGAGTTGGATTTCATAAATATACTTTTAATGGAGAAAAAGCTCCTCAATTAATAGTTGATTTAAACAATGGTACTGGTTGGGATAAGTATACTGAAGGGAAAATAGAGCAGCTCGATGATTATACCATTGTGGGATATCGGTATTCATCCGGATGGGCAAAGGATCAAAAATTATATTTCTGCACAACATTTTCTAATAAAATTGAAAAAATAATCCCGCTAAATAAAACTAATGAACCAGCTCGTACTTTCATTATCGATTTTATAGGAGGGAATGAGTTATTAGCCAAAACAGCACTTTCTCCTGTAAGTATTAAAGGAGCAAAAAATAATTTAAAATCAGAGGTTCCTGAATGGAATTTTGATGAGGTAAAACTGGCTGCAGAGAAAAGCTGGAACAAAGAGTTAAGATCAATTGATGTTAATTTTAGAAATCCGGCAGATGAAAAAGTATTTTATACTGCATTGTTTCATACTTATATTTTCCCATCGTTATTTAACGATCATAATGGTGATTTTATTGGAGAAGATAATCAAGTAGTTAACTCTATGGTCGATAATTATACTGTATTTTCACTTTGGGATACATATCGAGCTTTGCATCCTTTGTATACAGTAACACAACCCGGTAAAGTGAATGATTTGGTAAATACGATGCTTGAAATTTATAAAAAGCAAGGTAAATTACCAGTATGGCATTTAGCCGGAAATGAAACCAATACCATGGTAGGAAATCATGCTATTCCTGTAATTGTGGATGCTTATTTAAAAGGTTTTAATGGTTTTGATGCAGAGTTGGCTTATGAAGCAATTAAGGTATCTTCAATGCTAGATTTCAGAGGAATGAACTTTGTGAAAGAAATGGGATATATTCCTGCTGATTCTCTTCATGAGTCGGTTGCCCTTGGATTGGAATATGCTATTGATGATTGGTGCGTAGCCGAAATGGCAAAAAAGATGGGGAAAACAGAAGATTATGAGTATTTCTCAAAAAGAGCCAAAGCTTATGCCAATTATTTTGATAAAGATCTTCAGTTTATGCGTGGTAAACTTGCTTCAGGTAAGTTTCGTGCTACATTTGATCCGGTTCACTCTAAACATCGTGCCGATGATTTTTGCGAAGGAAATGCCTGGCAGTATACCTGGTTGGTTCCTCATGATCCTTATGGTTTAATTGAGCTTTTCGGTGGGGAAGAGCCTTTTATTCAAAAGATTGATTCCTTATTTACCATTAGTTCTGATTTAGGAGAAGGTGCTTCTTCTGATATTTCAGGTTTAATAGGTCAGTATGCTCATGGAAATGAACCAAGTCATCATACAACATACTTGTATGCCTATGCAGGTCAGCAATGGAAAACAGCTGAAAAAGTTCGTGAAATTTTAAAAACATTATATCATAATGATCCGGATGGTTTATCAGGTAATGAGGACTGTGGGCAAATGTCTGCCTGGTACATATTTTCTTCGTTAGGCTTTTACCCCGTTAATCCGGCAAATGGTATTTATGTTTTTGGAAGTCCTTCAATTAGTAAAGCCACGATAAACCTGCCAGAGGGTAAGGAATTTAAAATAATTGTAAAAAATAATAGCGACGAAAACATTTATATTCAGTCTGTTGAGTTAAATAATGAAAATTATACCATGAGTTTTATCACTCACAAGGATATAACTAATGGAGGGACTTTAAAATTTGTTATGGGATCTGAACCAAACAAAAACTTTGGAGCCTCTATTGAAGACAGACCGAAATAGTGTTTGAGTATAGAACAAATGATTAATTAAAAAGAATGTAGTGTTCTGAAACTCGTAACAAGAAACGGTACTGTTCTTAGGATTTATCTTAAATATGATAACATCTAAGGTGTTAAAATCGTTTTAGTTATGAATAAAAAACTCTTGTTTGCGAGTTTCAGAGGCTACGTTTTAAGTTTGTTGCTGGTTTGTTTATTACAACCAGTAGTAAAAGGCCAAAAATTAACACACTATGTTAATCCTTTTATAGGTACAACAAACTTTGGCGCAACGAACCCCGGAGCAGTAATACCACAGGGAATGGTTTCTGTGGTTCCCTTTAATGTTTCCGGATCAAAAGAAAATACTTTCGATAAAGATGCTCGTTGGTGGTCAACACCATACGCCTGGGAAAACAACTTTTTTACAGGATATTCACATGTAAATCTTAGTGGAGTTGGATGTCCTGAAATGGGAGTGATTATTACGATGCCAACAACTGGTAAAATTGATGCCCGAAATTCAGTTTATGGTTCTCCTATGGTTAACCAAACAGCTTCTCCCGGATATTATTCAAATACTTTAACCAAATACAATATTGAAACAGAGGTTACGGCAACACTTCGTACAGGCTTAAGTAAATATACTTTCCCTGAAGGAAACGGAAATGTTTTGATAGATTTAGGTACAGGACTTACTAATGAGAGTGGAGCTATGATACGTGTGGTGAATGATCAGGAGGTTGAAGGTTTTCGTACCACCGGAACATTTTGTTATCATAAAGGCAGTGAGCGCCCTGTATATTTTGTGGCTCGCTTTAGTGAAAAAGCTCATGATTTTGGAGTTTGGAAAAAAATGCCGGTAATGAAAGCAGAGGCCTCCTGGAGTAGCACAAATAATAGTTATAAGTATTATAATGGTTATACTCAGCCATTGGCTGGCGATAGTATCGGAGCATGGATGAGTTTTTCTGATTTAAAAAGTAAAGATCTCCTGGTTAAAGTAGGTGTTTCATATGTAAGCATCGATAATGCCCGCAAAAACTTGGAGGTAGAGATTGAAGGTTTTGATTTTAGTACAGTGTCTTCAAATGCGGACAATATTTGGGAAGAAACGCTTTCAAAGATAAAGGTTAAAGGTGGAACTTCAGACCAAAAAACTGTTTTCTATACAGCCTTGTATCATACTCAGATTCACCCAAATATCATTAATGATATTAATGGGCAGTATCCTGAGAAGGAGAATTATTCAATAGGCCAGTCGTGTAATAATCGCTATACTGTGTTTTCGCTTTGGGATACTTACAGAAATCTGCATCCGTTAATGAGCTTATTATATCCTGACAAACAATTGAATATGGTTCGTTCTATGGTTGATATGTATAAGGAAAGTGGCTGGATGCCAAAATGGGAGCTGAATAGCACCGAAACTCATGTGATGGAAGGAGATCCCGCTATTCCTGTGATTGTTGATACATATTTAAGAGGTATAACCAATTTTGATGTTAACACAGCCTATGAGGCTATGTATAAATCAGCTACAACGGAAGGAAGAAAAAACAAACTGCGCCCTGATATTGATGATTATATTAAGAAAGGATATGTACCCTTGCTGAAGGAATTTGACAATTCGGTGTCACATGCACTGGAGTATTACATTGCCGACTGGAATCTGGCTCAGTTTGCTAAATCATTAGGAAAGGATGACGACTACAAGCGCTTTTTAATCCAATCGCTGCAGTATAAAACATACTACGATAAAGAATATGGAAGCTTAAGACCTAAGTTATCTGATGGTTCGTATTTAACTCCATTTAACCCGGTTCAGGGCCAAAATTTTGAACCATGTCCTGGTTTTCATGAAGGTACTGCATGGCAATACACTTTTTGCGCACCTCATGATATTAAAGGTATGATAAAGATGATGGGAGGGAAGCAGGCATTCACTAAAAAGCTTCAAAAAGTATTTGATGAGGATTTGTTTGATATGGCCAATGAACCGGATATTCATTATCCATACTTGTTTAATTATGTACAAGGGGAAGAGTGGCGCACTCAAAAAGAAATATCAAGGTTGATTGAAACCTATTACAAAAATGCTCCTGACGGTCTTCCTGGTAATGATGATTGCGGTACTCTTTCAGCTTGGGTAATTTATGGAATGATGGGATTGTATCCGGTTTGCCCGGGTAATACAGATTATGCGGTTTCTTGTCCGGTTTTCGATGAAATTACCATCTCATTGGATTCAGAATTTTATCCAGGTAAGTCAATTACGCTTAAAAAAGAGAATACTGATAACGGTCAATTTGTAAAGAGCCTGAAGTTAAACGGAAAACCGTTAAAAGGTCTCTTTATCAATCACAAGGATTTGGTTTCAGGAGGAGAATTGAAATTTATTAAATAGGATTTAGGAAGAATTAATATTATGTCGGAAATAGTTTCAAAAAGTAAAAACCCGGCCCTTTGGGTACCTACAGTCTATTTTGCAATGGGTCTGCCATTTGTGGCCATTGCTCAGGCTTCGGCTTTGATGTACAAAAATATGGGAATTAGTGATTCGCAAATTGCTTTATGGACATCTTTAATTATGTTGCCATGGACACTAAAACCTCTTTGGAGTCCCGTATTGGAGATGTTTAAAACAAAAAAGCATTTTGTAGTGGCCACACAGGTTCTTACCGGACTCACTTTTGCATTAGTGGCATTATCATTACCTCTTCAAGAATTCTTTAGATATTCGATTGCGCTTTTGGCAGTAATAGCTTTTAGCGGTGCAACTCATGATATTGCTACCGATGGGGTTTACCTGAGCGTTCTTTCTCCAAAACTTCAGGCCAAGTATATTGGTTGGCAGGGAGCGGCATATAATATTGCAAAAATAGTTTCGGGAGGTGCTTTTGTGTATTTAGCTGGTGAACTTGAAAAATCAATGGGTATTAAATATGCATGGATGATGGTTATGGGTACGTATGGTGCCGTAATGCTTTTGTTGGGTTTATATCATGTTAAAATGTTACCTGGAGGAGGTAAAACCTCAGAAGTTAAATCGTTTCAAGAGGGTTTTGATACCTTGTTGGATGTAATTAAAACCTTTTTCCAAAAGAAAAATATCATTTGGTACATCTTTTTTATTATCCTATACAGATTCGCCGAAGGGTTTGCCATTAAAATAGCACCTCTGTTTTTTAAAGCAGCGCAAGCTGAAGGTGGTTTGGGAATGACTACTTCTGAAATAGGTTTGGTATACGGAACCTTTGGTGCAGCCGCTTTTGTTGTTGGTTCTTTGTTGGGTGGGTATTACATTTCTGCCAAAGGTCTGAAAAATGCGCTGTTTAAGCTGGCCTTGATTTTCAATATTCCATTTACTGTTTATGCCTATTTGTCATTCACTCAGCCTGAAAGTATTTATGTGATATCGGTTGCCGTTGTACTTGAATATTTTGGTTATGGATTTGGTTTCGTGGGTTTGATGTTGTTTATGATGCAGCAAATAGCTCCAGGTAAATATAAAATGGCGCATTATGCTTTTGCAACAGGTATAATGAACCTTGGGTTTATGATTCCATCCGCTATTAGTGGTTATCTAAGCGATATGTTAGGGTATAAAATATTTTTTCTTTGGGTACTTATTGCTACAATTCCAGCTCTACTGGTGGCTTATTTTGTGCCTTTTACCTATGTAAATCCCATTAAAGAAGAGAGTGTTGAATAGATTTAATTTAAATAAAAAATATTAAAAAAATGAGTCAAAAAATAAATATTCCTTGGGAAGAGAGACCTTCGGGGTCAAATGAAATCATGTGGCGTTACACGCAGAATCCGGTTATTGACCGATACCAGATTCCAACTTCAAATAGTATTTTTAATAGTGCCGTTGTTCCGTTTGAAAATGGTTTCGCAGGTGTGTTTCGTTGCGATAATAAAGCGGTTCAAATGAATATTTTTGCTGGTTTTAGCAAGGATGGTATTAATTGGGATATCAATGAGGATCCTATTGAAATGGTTGCCGGTAATACCGAAATGATTGAATCAGATTATAAATACGATCCACGTGTTTGTTTTATTGAAGATCGCTATTGGGTAACCTGGTGTAATGGATATCATGGGCCGACTATTGGTATTGCTTATACCTTCGATTTTAAAACGTTCCATCAGTGTGAAAATGCATTTTTACCTTTTAATAGAAATGGCGTTTTGTTTCCTGAAAAAATTAATGGTAAGTATGCTATGTTGAGTCGTCCAAGTGATAACGGACATACGCCTTTTGGGGATATTTATGTAAGTTATAGTCCTGATATGAAATATTGGGGAGAGCATCGTTGTGTGATGAAAGTTTCTCCTTTTGAGCAAAGTGCTTGGCAATGTACAAAAATTGGAGCCGGATCTGTGCCTATCAGGACAAAGGAAGGATGGCTTATGTTTTACCATGGAGTAATAAATACTTGTAATGGTTTCCGTTATTCAATGGGGGCAGCACTGCTTGATCTCGAAAATCCATCTAAAGTATTATACCGTTCTCAACCTTATTTATTAGCACCCTCAGCTCCATATGAATTGGCAGGAGATGTACCTAATGTGGTTTTTCCTTGCGCAGCTTTAAACGATGATGAAAAGGTTGCTGTGTATTATGGCGCAGCCGATACAGTGGTGGGTATGGCTTTTGGTTACATGGATGAGATTATTGAATTTATCAAAAATAATTCGTTATAAAATATAACTATGAAGAAGACATTTACAATATTGGTTTTATTATGTGCATTTATAGCAAATACTTGCATGTTCGCATCTGATAAAGAAGAAGGTTATGAGTGGGGTAGAAACTGGATGTGGATGTATGCCAATATGAAACGTACAGATGCTGAGTGGGAAGCAATTTTTACGCGTTTTAAGGAAAATGGAATTAGTGGAATTCTAATTGGAGGTGGTGTTCCTATGTTAGAAAGGATTATTCCTATAGCAGATAAATTTGGTATAGATGTACATGCATGGATGTGGACTTTAAACAGACCTGGAGATAAAGAAGCTAAAAAACATCCGGAGTGGTATACTGTTAGCGGAAAAGGAGAGTCTTGTTTTGATGTTCATCCTTATGTAAATTATTACCAATGGGTTTGCCCATCGCAAGATGAAGTTTATGAACATATTGCAAAGCAAGTAAAAGAATTGTCACGGGTTAAGGGTTTAAAAGGAATTCATTTAGATTATGTAAGATATTGTGATGTAATTTTAGCGAAAGCATTACAACCAAAATATAATCTGGTTCAAGATAGAGAATACCCAGAGTTCGACTTTTGCTATTGTGAAACATGTAAAACAAAATTTAAAGAAGAAAGCAATATTGATATTTCTAAGGCAGAAGATCCAACAGCAGTTAAAGAATGGCGTCAATATCGATATGATAGTGTAACCAGATTAGTAAATCGTTTGGTAAAGGTTGCTCATGCAAATGGTAAATTGATTTCAGCAGCAGTGTTTCCTTATCCTGATCTGGCACGTAAAATATGTCGTCAAAGTTGGAATGATTGGGATTTAGATTGCTTTTTCCCAATGGTATATCAGAACTTTTATGATGAAGATATGAAGTGGATTAAAACAGCAACTTATAACGGGGTAAATGACTTAAAAGGAAAAGCATCGTTGGTAACAGGATTGTATTTACCAAAAATCCCTGAAGGAGATTTTCCTGCAGCAGTAAAAAATTCATTTAAAGGAGGAGCACAAGGTGTAGCGATTTTCGATGAGGAGAAGATCACGGAAGAAGAACTAAAGACTATTCGTACGATTAGTGAAAAATATCAATAAACAAAAAAATGAAAATCATCTACTTTCATCTTATACTAATATCTATAGTGTTAACATCCTGCAGTCAACCTGCAGGATTCGAAAATGAAGAAAGCAGGACACAATATGTAAATGTTTTTACAGGTACTGATGGCCCCGGAAATACTTATCCGGGAGCCGTGTTTCCTTTTGGTATGGTGCAATTAAGTCCTGATAACGGATTGCCGGGTTGGGATAGGATCGCGGGCTATTATTGGCCTGATTCAACAATTGCAGGATTTAGTCATACTCACCTTTCCGGAACCGGAGCTGGCGATATGTATGATTTACTTTTAATGCCTTTAAATAGTAGATTTACAAAAAGTTTGACTCCAGAAGGTGATTATCGTCCTTATTCAAAGTTTACACATGATAAAGAAGAAGCTCGCCCTGGATATTATGCAGTTGATTTATTAAGTTCGGGTATAAAAGCAGAGCTAACTGTTACAGAAAGAGTTGGTTTTCATCGTTATACATTCCCTGAAGATAAAGAAAGTCAGATTATTTTAGATTTAGGTTATAGCTTAAATTGGGATAAACCGGTTGATACTGAAATTATTATTGAAGATGATCATACTATTTCTGGGTATCGCAAATCAAAAGGGTGGGCAAGAGATCAGAGGGTCTATTTTGTGATTCAATTTTCAAAACCATTTAGTACAACCAGTTTATTTGTTGATGGAAAGGAAAGTTTAGAATCAAAAGTAAACGGCAAAAAAACACGTATTGTAGCCAATTATGAGACAAGGGATGATGAAGAAATATTGGTTAAAGTAGCCCTTTCTTCAGCAAGTGTTGATGGTGCACGAAAAAATCTTAATGCAGAATTGAAAGGTTGGGATTTTAATCAAACAGTAAAAAATACAGAAACAACCTGGAACAAATATCTTAACAAGATACAGATTAAAGGAACTCAAACCCAAAAAGAACTTTTCTATACTAACTTATATCATTGCTTTTTAACGCCATCGCTTCATAGTGATGTTGATGGGAAATATAAAGGAGCTGATGGGACTGTACATACCGCGAGCGGATATATAAAGTATGATACATTTTCGTTGTGGGACACATTCAGGGCTACTCATCCTTTGTATACAATCTTATGTCCTGATGAAACTGCTGATATGATTCAGTCATTCCTTTCGCATTATAACGAAACGGGATTACTGCCTGTATGGTCCCTGGCCGGTAATGAAACAAATATGATGATTGGTTATCATGCCGTTCCGGTTATTGTTGATGCCTATTTTAAAGGCATTCCTCTTGATGCAGAAAAGGCTCTTGATGCTAGTGTGGCTTCAGCAAACGAAAATGGAAGACAAATTGATGAATACCGGCAGTTTGGTTATGTGCCTACAAGTGAAAAACACGAAGGGTGGTCGGTTTCAAAGACTCTGGAATATGCCTATAATGATTGGTGTATTGCACAACTGGCAAAAGCTTTAAATAAGGAAGAAACCTATGATACTTTTGCAAAGAGGGCTCATTATTGGAAAAATCTGTATGATAGTTCTTCTACCTTTTTCAGACCTAAAAATAAAGCTGGTGTTTTTACTTCTCCTTTTGTAGCTAAAGAGTATACAAAAGATTATTGCGAGAGTAATGCATGGCAATATTTTTGGTTTGTGCCTCATGATATAAATGGCTTAATACAAATTCTTGGAAAAGATAATTTTAAAGCCAAACTCGATTCCATGTTTACTTATTATCCTGAATCTGATGATAGACTTCCGATTTTCAGTACAGGTATGATTGGACAATATGCCCATGGAAATGAGCCAAGCCATCATGTGGCTTACTTATATAATGAAATCGGGGAGTCATGGAAAACACAATCTTTGGTTTGGGAAATCATAGATACTCAGTATAGTACTCTGCCTAATGGTTATTGTGGTAATGAAGATTGTGGCCAAATGTCGGCCTGGCTGGTGTTTTCATCTATGGGTATGTATCCGGTAAATCCTGCTGATGGAATTTATGCATTAACTTCTCCTTATATTAAGGAAGCAGAAATAAAATTAGATAATGGAAAAGTATTTAAAATAATCGCCGAAAATCTATCGGAAGGTAACAAATATATTCAGGCCATATTCTTAAATGACGAACCGTATAATATGTTGACTATTACGCATAAACAAGTTATGCAGGGTGGTGAGCTTCGTTTCGTACTTGGAAATCAACCGAATAAAAATGTTTTTAATTGATATGTCAGAAATGAAAAAAATATGTATTCTTTCACTGTTTATGGGGTGGTTGATTATGGGCTGTTCGATAAAAGAAGATCACCCTCGCCTGAAAGCTGATGTGAACCAGACTATTCCTTTTAATCCAGAGAAGTATGTCTGTTATCAGGCTAAAAATAGTATTGTCGTGGATGGTGTATTAGATGATTCTTCGTGGGATCAGGCACCATGGAGTAACTATTTTGTAGATATTGAAGGTGGATTAAAACCAACACCAGAGAAGGATACAAAAATTAAAATGCTTTGGGATTCAGACTATTTGTACATAGCGGCTGAACTTTATGATGACCATATCTGGGGAAATATAACTGAGCATGATGCAGTAATATTTTACGACAATGATTTTGAAATTTTTATCGATCCTGATGGCGATACACACAATTATATGGAAGTTGAAATAAATGCTTTAAATACTACATGGGATTTGGTTCTCTCAAAACCGTATCGCGATAATGGTTTAGTAATTGATAGTTGGGAGATTCCAGGTATGAAACATGCAGTTAAGGTTTATGGAACCATCAATAATGCTTATGATTTAGATGAAAAGTGGACTATAGAATTGGCGTTACCCTGGAAGGTATTAAATGAATGTGCTATACAAACTAAAATGCCAATAGATGGAAATCAATGGCGAATTAATTTTTCAAGAGTATTTTGGCCTATTGAAATCAATCATGGTAACTATATCAAAAAGAAAAATGAAGAAGGGAAACAACTACCTGAAAATAACTGGGTATGGTCGCCTCAGGGTGTGATAGCCATGCATCGTCCTGAAACATGGGGATATGTTCAGTTTTCTAGTGATACAAACGCTTCTTTTGTCATGGATCAAGATGAACATATTAAATGGGCCTTGCGTGAAGTGTACTATCGCCAGAAAGCATATTATGAAGAGAACAATTATTTTACATCGGATTTTAATGCCTTAAGAATGGAAGAGGTACAGTTAAAAGAAGAAAGGTTTTATCCGGAAATAGTGGTTAATAAAGTTGGTTTTTATGCTACATATCCATCGTGTACTAAAGAAAATGCGATTTGGATAATACAAGATGATGGAAAAATTTGGTTAAAAAAAGAATAGAAAAACGAAATATAAAAATTATAACATTATGAAAAGAAGTTACATTAAATCAAGTTTTTCTTCAATCATACTTTTAGCAACATTGTTTTTATTGGTAACAGCGTATAATCGTAAAAAAGAAGAAAAAAAACAGAAGCCAAATATTTTATTCATTATGTGTGATGATCATTCGCTTCAAACTTTAAGTGCATATGATAACAAGTTTACGGAAACTCCTAATATTGATAAGATTGCAAAAGATGGGGTTATCTTTAGAAATAGTTTTGTAGGTAACTCAATTTGTGGTCCTAGTCGTGCTACCATGCTTACTGGTAAGCATACTCATATTAACGGGCAAATGGACAATAAAACTGTTTTTGATGGTAGTCAGCAAACTTATCCAAAATTATTGCAAAAAGCAGGTTATCAAACTGCAATAGTTGGTAAGTGGCATCTCGAAAGTGATCCTACCGGATTTGATTACTGGAATATTCTTCCTGGTCAGGGGTATTATTATAATCCTGATTTTATTGAAATGGGAGAGAAAAAGCAATACGAAGGTTATGTAACAACTATAACAACTGATTTAGCTTTAAATTGGCTTGAAAACAGCAGAGATAAAGAAAAACCGTTTTGTTTATTGCTTCACCAAAAAGCTCCGCATCGTGTTTGGGAACCAGACACAATGTATTTAGATGATTTTGAAGATGAAACTTTCCCATTACCTGATAATTTCTTTGATACTTACCAAGGCCGTCAGGCTGCTGCTGAACAAAAGCAAAGTATCAGATCAAATGATATGGACTTGGTTTATGATTTAAAGATGGAAGATCCTAAAGGAAAGGTTGAAAGCCGCTTTAAATGGTATCCCGGTCATACAGCAAGAATGAATGAAGCTCAAAAGGCAGCCTGGGTAAAGCACTATGCTCCTATAGTTGATGACTTTAAAAAGCAAAAGCTTTCAGGAAAAGAACTTTACGAATGGAAATATCAGCGTTACATGAGAGATTACTTAAGTGTAATTAAATCGGTTGATAAAAGTGTTGGCAGAGTGCTGGATTACTTAAAAGAGAATGGATTATATGATAATACTTTAGTAGTTTATACTTCTGATCAAGGTTTTTATATGGGAGAGCATGGCTGGTTCGATAAACGTTTTATGTATGAAGAATCATTTAGAACTCCATTGTTAATGCATTTACCTGCATCTTATAATAAAAGAGGAAGTATCACAGAATTAGTACAAAATATTGATTATGCTCCAACATTTCTAGATGTTGCAGGTGTTAAGGTGCCAGATGATATTCAGGGGCTTTCGTTAAAACCATTGTTTAGTGAGGAAAAACCTAATATCTGGCGCGATGCATTATACTATCATTATTATGAGTTCCCCAATGAGCATATGGTTAAGCGTCATTACGGAATTAGAACGGACAGGTATAAGTTAATTCATTTCTATAGAGATATAGATGTTTGGGAACTATATGACTTGCAAAATGATCCTCACGAGATGAATAATTTGTATGGTAAAGATGAATTTAAAGATCTTACTGAGGAACTGAAGGTAAAGCTTGAAGAATTACAAATACAATACAAAGATACAGATAGATCAACTTATTAAATTAAGTCTTCAATAAATATTCTATGGGTTGTAAATATCTGGTATCAAATATCTAAAACAGCTTAAAAATGAAAAGAAGGAATTTTATTGTAAAAACTATTGGTGTAACAGTAGTGTTTACTTTGTTAAGTACAATATTTTCATGTCAAGTAACAAACAAGGATATTGCTTTTGTAGACCGAATTTTATCTGCTCCGAAAAATGGTGGTTATCAGGATTCAGCGTATTGGGTTTGGGGATCATCAGTGATCAAAGGTGAAGATGGACGTTATCATATGTTTGCCAGCAGATGGCCTCGAAATGTAAACTTTGGAAATTGGGTTACCAGCTCAGAAGTGGTGCACGCTGTAGCTGATACTCCGGTTGGTCCATACAAAACTGTTGATGTTGCTTTACCTGCGCGTGGAAAAGAGTATTGGGATGGGATGTGTACGCATAATCCTCGTATTGTGAAGTATAAAGATCAATATCTTTTATATTATTTTGGTACAACTTACGATTTTGAGAAACCAACTCCCAAAGATCCTAAAGTTTCAGGTGGAAATTGGGTTAAAGCATGGCGAAATAAAAGGATAGGTGTTGCCATCAGTAATAGTATAAACGGACCATGGAAAAGACTTGATAAACCTGTTATTGAACCTCGTAAAGGTCATTGGGATGCATCTATTACTTCTAATCCTTCACCTGTTGTAAATAATAAAACCGGTGAAATTTTATTGATGTATAAGTCCTCTGCTGATACTTCAAATGCACCTCTTTTACTTGGGGTATCAAAAGCTTATAAACCAGAAGGTCCTTATGAACGCTTGAGTGAAAAACCAATATTAATGTTTGAAACAGATGCAAATGAGCATATTGACCTTGAGGATCCTTATGTGTGGTGGAATGGGGAAAAATATGAAGCCATAATAAAAGACCGTTCGGGTATAATTTGCGGTGAAGAAGGTGGAGGTGTTCATTGCTGGTCGAAAGATGGAGAGAAATGGCAATTATTTGATAATCCCAAAGCCTATAGCCGTAGTATAAAATGGGATGATGGTACAACTTCATATCAAAATCATTTTGAACGACCGTTTTTATTAATTGAAGATGGTGTGCCAACGCATTTTTTTGCAGCAACAGGAAATGGAGATAGACCATGGAGTTTTGATAAAACCTGGAATATGGTCATTCCTCTTAATACAAATCCATAAAATATAATCAAATACTAAACTGACTTTAATTATTGAGTTAGTTAATAGATTTAAATAATAAAATGAATAACAATGAGTGAAATTAATTTATCCAGTGTTGAAAAGCATTATTTTGATAAAGTAAATGTTCAATCAATTTCAACAAAAGTACCATATATTCCAGTTGATAATTTTCCTCAATTAGGTATGTTTACTGCTCTTCGATTTTTAGAGTGGGTATCTGATAATCCAGAAGGAGTAATTAGTCTGCCTACAGGAAAAACACCGGAGTATTTTATCAGATGGACTCAGTACTTGCTTGAAAATTGGAATAACTCTAAAGGAAAAAAAATAAGAGAAGAAAACGGATTAAAAATTGAAAAAAAGCCTGATTTAAGTAAACTACATTTTGTTCAAATTGATGAGTTTTATCCAATAAGTTCAGCTCAGCACAATAGTTTTTACCATTATGTAAATGAGTATTACATTAAAGGATTCGGATTAGATCCTAAACGCGCATTGTTAATAAATTCAGATGAGATACTATTAGTAGATGGTAAACATTTTTCTGAAGTATTTCCTGACTCTATAGTAGATCTTTCGTTAAGATATCGTGAAGCTAAGACTCAAAGAGAAAAAGATCAACAAACATCAATTTTTATGATCGATGATTGGTGTGTTAGTTATGAACAAAAAATCAGAGAAAAAGGAGGAATTGGTTTCTTTTTAGGTGGAATCGGACCGGATGGTCATATTGCTTTTAATACAAGAGGATCTGATCATTTTTCAACAACACGTTTAACTCAAACTAATTTTGAAACTCAAGCACAAGCAGCTGGCGATTTGGGTGGTGTTGAAGTTTCAAAAAACAGGTTAGTGATAACAATCGGTTTAGAATCGATAACTTACAATAAGGATGCTGTGGCCTTAATTTTTGCAGCAGGAGAGG
This sequence comes from uncultured Saccharicrinis sp., assembly GCA_963677655.2. Lineage (GTDB taxonomy): Bacteria > Bacteroidota > Bacteroidia > Bacteroidales > Marinilabiliaceae > Saccharicrinis. The sequence goes on along the minus strand of OY782089.1, from coordinate 120,383 downwards.
CAAAGGCTACTGTTGTTAAAAATGCATTAGAAAGCGATACAACAGTCGTGTATCCGGCTACCGTGCTTCAAAAATTACCTAACAGCAGATTTTATATCACAAAAAGTGCCGGAGTCAAACTTAATGATAGCGTAGATGCCTACTATCGAACCGGAGAGTGGACTCAGGAGAAAACAGAAAAAGCAATTATCGACTTATGTAAGCGAATTAATAAGTTCGGACCTAAATTGGAGTTAGAAGATTTAAAGGCTGATCCTTATTGTAGCTTAATTCCTGATTTATCTTTAAATAAAGTTCAGGAGGTAATTAAATCAGTACAGTCAAAGATTGCCGCAGGTTTAAAAATAGAAGAAAATCAGGTTTTCTATCATACTGGTCCGCATCATGATGATATACAGTTAGGCATCCAGCCACATGTAAATCGTATTTTGCGTGAAAAGTCAAATAAGTCTATATTTTCTGTATTGACTTCAGGATTTACTGCGGTTACCAACCAATTTGTTACGGAAACATTAAACAATACAAAGAAATTGCTGGATGAAGATCGTATTCAGATGATTAACTTTCCAGATTTCTTTGAATCGGGTTATAAATACAAATGGGATAAAGATGTATATCACTTTTTATTGAATGTGGCTTCAGAAGAACCGTTAGAGAGAGTCCGAGGTTTATGTCATCGTGTAATCAGATCAATTGTTTCTATTTGGGATATAAATTCAAGTGAAGAATTACGCAATACTATAAATGCTATTTTAGCTAATATCAGGGAAAGCTATGATGGACAAAAGAATCCGCCAAACATTCAAAAATTAAAAGGTATGATTCGCGAATTTGAGGAAGAGTTGGTATGGGCACATTCGGGAGTTCAGGTAAAAAATGTTCGTCACTTACGACTAGGTTTTTATACTGGAGATATTTTTACAGAGCAACCAAATAGGGAACGTGATGTAACTCCAATTTTGGAAGAATTCAGAAAAGAAAAGCCTACTGTTATATCGTTAGCGTTAGATCCTGAAGGAAGTGGTCCTGATACTCACTATAAAGTATTGCAGGCTATAGCTGATGCAGTGCGAATATGGAGTAAAGAAGAAGATTTAAGTGATTTAAGAATTTGGGGTTATCGTAATGTATGGTTTAAGTTTGCTCCTTCTGAAGTAAATGTAATGGTTCCGGTAAGTATAAATGCACTGGATGTTTTAGACAAATCATTTAGTGACTGTTATTTGAGTCAGGTGAATGCTTCATTTCCAAGTCATGAACATGATGGTAAATTTAGTACACTGGCAAAAAATATTTGGGTAGAACAACTCGAAAATGTACAGTATTTATTAGGTAAAGATTATTTCTATACTAATGAAGATCCACACATCCGTGCCAGTCATGGATTGATTTTCTTTAAGGAAATGAATGTTGAAGAATTTTTGAATCAGGCTAGAGAGCTTGAAAAATCAATGGAAGGATAAATCTTTGTAAAATGTTCCAATGACTTAATTTCATTTTAGAATACGAGTCATTGGATTTTAAAATATTAATAAAAATGAGACAAGAAATAATAGTAGGTGTTGATATTGGAGGTACTTCAATAAAAGCGGGATGTGTTGTAAATAAAGAAATAGTATCAACATCTTCAAAACCAACGGATCCTCAAAGAGAAGCAAGTGAAATATTAGATACTTTATTTAATGTAATTGAGGAGGTTTTAATACCTGGTACTTTGGCTATTGGAGTAGGAGTTCCAGGATTGTTAGATACATCTAAAGGTGAAATACTTAATATATCTAATATTCCGGTATGGAAAAATTTTCCTTTGAGAAAAAAAATTGAAGAACATTTTAATATTCCTGTATTTGTTAATAATGATGCCAATTGTTTTGCTTTAGGTGAAAAACATTTTGGAAAAGGGCAAAAGTACAGTGATATGTTAGCAATTGCCTTAGGAACAGGTGTTGGAGGAGGAGTAATTGTGAATAATAAAATTCATTCCGGTTTATATGGAGGTGCTGGCGAAGTTGGTTGTTGGCCATATAAAGAAGATATTTATGAAACCTATTGTGGAAGTAAATTTTTTATCGAAAAAAATAATATTACCGGTAAGGAATTGTATGACAATGCAATGGCTGGAGATCAGGATGCTATCAGAATATTTGAAGAGTATGGACAACATTTAGGTAAACTTATTAAAAATATACTCTTTATATTGGCTCCTGAAGCAATTATTTTTGGTGGTTCTATAAGTAAATCATTTAATCTGTTTGAAGCAGGGATTCAAAAAGAACTTCAAAGTTTTCCTTTTACAGCAGTAAAAGAGAAATTAGTTATTGAAAATTCTGAGTTAGAGGGGATCGCAATTCTTGGTGCAGCCGGTTTGTATTATAATGATAAATAAGTTTGTTCTTATGAATATTACTCCGCTATTATTTAGTAATGTTTATTTGTTCATTGATTTGTATTGTTTGTAAAAATGCATTAGGTATGATGTATACATATTTATTTTTTTAATCACTGCATAAAAGCTTAGGTTAAAGTGGATAATCAAAACGTATTTTTTCTTATATATTAGATGTTGGAGAAAGTTAAACGAAAATGTATAAACCTAATAAAGCATTTTGAGGAGATTAAAGTTACTTCTATGGTAATTTTAATCTCCTTTATTAAAATTAAATTGAATAATTTCACCATCAAATAATTACGTTTGATAAAAAGCGGCTTGTTGTAGATAAGATTCAATAATCGTTAAATTATATATAACGTATAAATATAATAATAAAGGTTTTTTATATGCAAATGGATAATAACAACGATTTAAATTTCCTAAATAATAAACTCATAGATTTTATTCAGGAAGGAGTAATTGTTTTAGATAAGGATTTAAAGATAAAATACACCAACCATTGGATTCGTTCTAAAATTATGGAGGAAGAAACTATATTGGATAAATTTTGTTATGAAGTCTTTCATAACAGAAAAATACCATGCACTGAATGTCCTGCATTAAAAACTTTTACAAGCGCAAAAAGTCATAAAGAAATAAATAAAAACTTATTTAATGAAAAGTATGAGACTATTTATGAAATTACAACAAGTCCAATTTTAAACGATAGAGAGGAAGTAAATTTTGTTATTGAAAGCTATAATGATATTACATACTTAAAGAAATATGAAACAAAACTTATAGAAAGTGAAGAAAAATATAGGGCAATGTATGTCAATGCCCCACTAGCCTACCAATCGCTCGATTTTGATGGTTACATTATTGATGTAAATCCTGCATGGCTCAAAATATTGGGTTATGAACGAGATGAGGTTGTAGGCAAATGGTTCGGCGATTTTTTACATCCAAGTTTTGTGCAACACTTCAGGAAGAATTTCCCTATTTTTAAAAAGCAGGGATGTATTCACGATGTGGAATTTCACATGCTAAGAAAAGATCAATCAGATATTTACGTTTCCTTCGAAGGATGTATAGGATATAATAAAGACGGGACATTCAAACAAACTTATTGTACATTTAAAGATATTACTGAACAAAGAAAAGCGGAGAATGCCATTCAATTAAGCGAAACAAAGTTTCGTGCTCTATTTGGGAAAAGTCCTATAGGTATAGCCTATCATCGTATGATCTATGATGATAATGACATAGCTGTCGACTACTATTTTTTGGATGCCAATAAGAACTATCAGAATCTTACAGGAGTTGATCCCAAAGGTAAACTTGCAACAGAGGCTTTTCCTGGCATTGAAAATGATTCGTTCGATTGGATAGGTACTTTCGAAAAATGTGCTCGATATGGAGAGACTATCCGATTTCAACAACATTTGCAACAAAACAATCGGTGGTATGATTGTGTTGGCTTTCAAACATCTCCAGACCATTTTGTAGCCTCTTTTTTGGAGATAACAGAAAGCAAACATGCCGAAGAAGCACTGCGAAAAAGTGAAGCAATAAAAAATGCAATGGTTTCAAATATCGGAGATGTAATAGTCATTATTGATCAAGATGGAATAATTAAATATAAAAGTCCGAATATAACAAAGTTGTTTGGTTGGACACCTGAAGAACTTATTGAAAAAAGTGTATGGGATAATCTCCATCCTGACTCTTTAGATGTAGCCCAGAGTTTTTTTTATTCAATTTTAACTGAACCAAATGCCACAGGGACAACAGAAGTCTTGTATAAACGAAAAGACGGAAATTATGTATGGATTGAAATAATAGTTACAAATCTTTTGCATAATAATGATATCAATGGAATATTAGGTAATTATCACGAAATTACAGAACGAAAAAATGCTGAAGAAGAACTTCGTTCTGCCAAAGAAAAAGCAGAAGAAGCCAACCTCTTGAAAACAGAATTTATTAACAATATGTCGCATGAGGTTCGAACTCCAATGAATGGTATTATAGGTTTTTCAGATATGCTTGATATTCCAGATTTAAGCCCAGATATGCGAAAGTACTATACAAAAATTGTACAAAACAGTAGTCACCAGTTATTAAGGATAATTGATGATATTTTGGAAATATCAACCTTAGAGAAGAAACAGGAAAAGCTCAATGAAGCGGAATTTTGCCTGAATGAAATACTAATGGAGAATTTTTCAATTTTTAAATTGAAAGCAAGAAATCTTCCCTTATATTTAAAGAAAGCATTGCCTGATAAGGAAAGCTATATTGTTACAGACAAGTTAAAACTAAATAAAATATTGGGCAATTTACTCGAAAATGCTTTAAAATTTACAAGTCAGGGTTATGTTGAATTTGGTTATTACATAAGAAAATCAAGTTTGATTTTATATGTAAAAGATACAGGAATTGGTATTTCACCAATAAAACATGAAAAGGTTTTTGAACGTTTTTCTCAAGAAGAAAAAGAAATATCTCTGAAACATGGAGGTCTGGGATTAGGATTATCCATTTCAAAAGAAAATGCAAACCTTTTGGGTGGTGACATTACGTTAGATTCAGAAAAAGGGAAAGGTTCAACTTTTTATGTAAACATTCCATACAAGCCTGTCTTGATTAAAAATAAAGGTGAATTTAAGAGTAATCCTAACAATCTAACATTAAATAAAAAAAACACCATTCTTGTTGCGGAGGATGAAGAAATAAATTATCTGTATATCAAAACTCTATTTGAACAGGAAGTTAAGGGGAATTACAGACTACTACATGCAAAAAACGGACAAGAGGCGGTTGATTATTGTATAGATAACAATAATGTTGACATTGTTTTAATGGATATTAAAATGCCAATATTAAATGGACACGAGGCAACAGAAAAGATAAAATCTCGATTCCCAAACCTTCCAATTATTGCACAGACAGCATATTCGACAGAACCTGATAAACAATTAGCTTTAAAATATGGTTGCGACGACTTTATTTCAAAACCAATAAACAAAGAAAAGTTATTTGAATTGGTGAATAAATACTTGGTTGTTAAATAACAATGATCCTACACATAATAACCTGGGTTCGATTAAAATTTTAGAATTCAAAGTATCATAAAAGCTGATATACAAGGCAAATTTTAAAAGGCTAGCAAGGCTTGCTCAAGAAATTTAACGAAGTAGATCTGTTTTTTATGGTAAAGCTCAAATAATTCACTTATAAACAGCGATATTCTTCCTTTAAATTACTCAAAATAGCCCGCTATTCTTTTTTTAATTTAGTTGAACCTCACTATTTATAAGAGCTTTGAATCTATAATTTTATGTAGAAACTCAGGCTGTATGTTTGTAAAAGCATAAGTCTTCTAGAATTAGTAAATTGAAATAAGCAAAATTCAAGTATAACTAAACAGAAGACTTATGAAAAGTGAATTTAGTACAATTAGTTTTAAAGGGCAAAGCATTTATTGTGGAATAGATGTTCATTTGAAAAGCTGGAAAGTTTATAACTAAATATACAACCTTTTTTGCAAAAAGATCTAATTTAAAATCAAAGTAAACGTTGTCTTTTCATTTGTCGAATGTACTTTTAATGTTCCTCCATGTAAGCGCATGATTTGTTTTGAAAGACTTAATCCAATTCCACTTCCATCCTCTTTAGTGGTAAAAAACGGAACAAAAATCTCATTCAGAACCTCCTCTGGAATTTCAGGACCATTATTTTGAATTGCTATTTCTGTTTGATTTTGCCTATTAATTTTATTTTCAATAATTATTTGTGGTTGATCAATACCTTGTAATGCGTCGCAACCATTTTTAATAATATTAATGATAACCTGAGCTAAAAGCTTTTCATCGGCATTAATAACCGTATCCTCATTGATTTTTAATTGTATATCAACAGTATATCCATACGATCCAGCTTTACATAAAATGATATTCTTCTCAAGAAATGGCTTTAATTTAAATTCTTTTTTGTTTAGTTTTGGTAAACGAGTCAATTTACGATACAAATCCACAAATCGAATCAATCCTTCTCCCTGATCATTAATAACAGAAAGCCCTCTAATTGTAGCTTCAATCATATCCTCATCTAAATTTTCTTTTGATACTGGTTCTCCTTCATTAGTAAAGAAATCTAATAAACTTTGCGACAAAGATGTTATAGGTGCTATTCCATTCATTATTTCATGTGTTAATACTCTAATTAGTTTTAACCACGAATCCAGTTCCTTTTCGTCTAATTGCTGATCAATATCCTGAATGGTTAACAATATTAATTGCTGATTCTGACTGTAAAATGGCATAGATTTAATTAGTAATGTTTGTTTATGCTCTATACCCGGAACCTGAATCATTTGCTGCTCTTGTGTTTTCATTTGAATGATTCGATCTGCAACATTTGAGTTAAACTTTTCCAATTGTTTTATATGGGTCAATTGCGATAAACCAAATAATTCTTTAGCTCCACTATTTGCATGAACAACAAATCCTTTTTCATCATAACTCAAAACTCCTATATTTATATGTTCAATAAGTGCATGAAAGTATTGTTCACGATGCTGGTTTTCAATTATCGACTCTTTAATTTTGTCATTAATTCGAGCCATATTGCTGTTTAAACGACTCAAAATGGGATCTTGATATTTACTATAAGTATTCAGACTAAAATCATCATTTAAAATCGCTTCAAAAAAGTAGTTGATCTGTTCATGAATCTTATTTTGAAAGAAAAGAACATTTAGAAGCATAACCAGAGTCACCAATCCTGAAACTATTGTTATAGCAGGATGAAAATTATAAAAATTCCAAACTGTAGCTCCTGCAAACACAACAAGTATAAGAAGACGTATTACAAGTTTAAGCTGATATCTTTTAATCATATTTTTTTCTATTAATCGGGTTAGTGGTTTCAGTCTTCTGATGACTGAGAACTGATGACTGAGAACTGTAGACTATTTTATCCCAAACTTTTTCATTTTATTATATAAGGTTTGCCTTGTAATCCCTAACTCATCTGCTGCTGCACTTATATTTTCTGGATTTTTATCTAAGGCCTGGTTAATTAAATTTCTTTCCATATCCTCCAACTTTAATGAGTTGGCATCAACTCTGCTTCGGGCCGCTGGACGTAAAAAGAAGTCTTCTGGTTTTAATACATGATTTTCACTTAAAATCACTGCCTTTTCAATACTATGCTCTAACTCTCTGATATTCCCCGACCAATGATATCCTAATAATTTTTCTTGAGCCTGATAATTTATCTTTAAACTGTGTTTTTCATACTTATAAGCATATTTCTTAAGAAAAAAATCCGCAAGAGTTAAGATATCCTCTCCCCTTTCTCGCAATGGAGGTATTTCAATATGAATCGTATTAATTCTATATAGTAAATCCTCTCTGAATAAACTATCGGCAACCATCTGTTCCAGATTTTTATTCGTTGCACAAACCAATCTGATATTTATTGGAATAGGAGTATTACTGCCTATTCTGGTGATTTCTCTGCTTTGAAGAGCAACTAATAGTTTTGCTTGTAACGGAAATGAAAGATTACCTATTTCATCTAAAAATAAAGTACCATCATTTGCTACTTCAAATTTCCCTATGCGTTCTTCCTTTGCATCAGTAAAGGCACCTTTAGCATGACCAAACAATTCACTTTCAAACAATGTCTCAGAAACAGCTCCCATATCTACACTCACCATCATCTCCTGATTTCGTTTTGACAAACGATGAATTTCTCTGGCTATCAACTCCTTTCCAGTTCCATTTTCACCAGTAATCAAAACATTGGTATCCGTTTTGGCCACCTTTCGAATCATATTTAGAACATTCATAATTTGAGGTGAGTTACCTATGATCAACTTTTCCTCCTTATTAAAAGCTTTCTTTAGTTCCTTTTCTTTAAGCTTTAATGTACTCACTTCTTGCTTTGAAATACTTAATTGCATCGCTGATTCAATTGTTGCTAACAACTTAGCGTTGTCCCATGGCTTTAATATAAAATCAGTAGCTCCTTTTTTAAAGCACTAACAGCTAACTCTACATCGCCATAAGCAGTAATCATTACCACAGAAGTTTCCGGATGCTTTTCTTTAATATAGTTAAGCCAATATAAACCTTCATTACCTGTGTTTACACCAGCTTTAAAATTCATATCCAATAATACAAGTTGAAAATGATTGTCATTAAATACTGAAGTAATCAGATTTGGATTTGATAAACAAGTTACTTTATAATTCTTCATTAAAAGTATTTCAAGTGCACTTAAAATACTTTTATTATCATCAACGATTAAGACATTTCCTTTTTTAACCATAGAACCAGGATTTTAACCAAAAATATGCGAATGAAATAAACAAAAAAAGCGTGTGTAAAATATTTATACATTTTAATGTAAAGTTTTTTGACACCTCTAGCTGTACACCAATTGCTATACACCAAAAAATCAAACCAATACACCATTTGGCACAATTTTAGATAAAAATAAATTGAAAGTTATAAGTAAAATTTTGTCTTAATAACAAAAGAGTAAAGGATTAGCATACATAATATATATATGCAATAAAAAACCATGAGAAATTTATCATTTAATGATGCAATAAGAAATAAAAATGGATAGAATAATCGAACATAAGAAAGGAATAAAACGCAAACATATTTATTGGAGTATTGGTGTTATTGTGATGGCATTCATGGTTTACAATATGATATCTGCTTCAATCATGTCGGTTTATCGTGTTAATAAAGACAAAGTAACAATTTCTGTAGTTGAGTTTAATCAATTCAATGATTTTATCACTGTTACCGGTAAGGTTGAACCCATTTCAACTATATTCCTTGACGCTATAGAAAGCGGTCGCGTTGTTGAAAGATATATTGAAGAGGGAGCCATGGTAAAAAAGGGTGATGTAATTCTTAAACTTGAGAATAACCAATTGTATCAAACCATATTAAATAGTGAAGCTGCTTTAGCTGAAAAAGAAAACTATCTGCGTAGTACTCAAATAAGTTTCGAATCGGAATTGGTTTCTTCCAAACGTAATTTATTGGATAATGAATTTCAGTTGAAACGCACCAGAAGGATTTATGAACAATACAAAGTTTTTTATGAAGATGGACTAATTGCCAAAGAGGAATATCTGAGAGCTCAGGAAAACTATGAATACCAACTGAAACTATTGGGAATAAACTACCTGAAAGCTAAAAATGATTCATTAATGCGCCTGACTTCCATGAAAACCTTAAAAGAGGATTTGGAAAAAATGCGCAAAAACCTTTCTCTTGTTTATGATCGTCTTGAAAACCTGAATGTGAAAGCACCCGTTGATGGTCAACTGGGAATGCTTGATGCTGAATTGGGACAATCAATTGCTCAGGGATCTCGTATCGGGATGATTAATGTGTTAACCAATTATAAAGTAAATGCTTCAATTGACGAGCATTATATTGATCGTATAGAAAGAGAACTGACAGGATCCTTTGAAAGAAGCAGCGATACCTTCCAACTACATATCAAAAAGGTATATCCGGAAGTACGTAATGGAAAGTTTGACATTGATATGGTTTTTGAAAGTAAAAAACCTGAAAATATAAGAACCGGACAAAGTTACCATATCAAACTTAAGTTAGGAGAATCAAATAATGCAGTACTTATAAAACGCGGAAGCTTTTTCCAAAATACTGGCGGACAATGGATATTTGTACTTAATAAAGAAGAAACAGAAGCAACAAAACGCTATATCAAAATAGGAAAACAAAATCCAGAATTTTATGAAGTCATAGAAGGATTAGAACAAGGTGAAAAAGTCATCACCTCAAGCTATGATGTTTTTGGGGATAATGATAGAATAATATTAAGGTAAAATTAAGGGTTGAAAGGTAAATGGTTAAGGAGAAAATGGTAATTAAAATATTTATATTTTTGAAATAATAACCTAATTCAATATGAGACAAAAAATTGAACGCTTTGAAGATTTAAATATTTGGCAGGATGGAGTTGATATTGCTGCTGACATTTACCATCATTTAAAAGAATATAAAGACTTTGGTCTTAGAGATCGATTGCAAAGACCTGCTGTTTCTATTCCCTCAAACATTGCTGAAGGATTTGACCGTCAATCTAACAAGGAATTCCTCAGATTTTTAAGGATTTCAAAAGGATCTTGTGGAGAATCGAGAACGCAACTCATAATAGCACAAAAAGTGAATTTGATATCAGATGATTTAGATCATCTCATTCAACAATCACGTGTATTATCTGCAAAAATTCAAAAATTAATATCATACAGAGAGAGCTTAAAATAAAAAATAACGTCAAGGTAAAACCGCATTACCATACCACCCTTTACCTTGTTACCAATACTTGAATTATGATCAAAACAGAAAACTTAACAAAAATCTTCCGCACTGAAGAAATTGAAACCAGCGCTTTGAATAATGTAAACCTTAATGTTGAAAAAGGTGAATTTGTAGCTATCATGGGTCCTTCGGGATGTGGTAAGTCGACATTACTTAACATTGTTGGATTGTTAGACAATCCTTCCGGTGGTAAATACTTTTTTGATGGACAAGAAGTTGGACATTTGAAAGAACGAAACAGAACTCAGCTTAGAAAAGGAAATATCGGATTTGTATTTCAAAGCTTTAATCTTATTGATGAGTTAAATGTGTACGAAAATGTTGAACTACCTCTTATATATTTAAAATATAAGGCAAAAGAACGAAGAGAGATGATTGAAAAGGTGTTGGAAAGAATGAAAATCAGCCACCGTCGCAAGCATTTTCCTCAACAACTATCCGGAGGTCAGCAACAACGTGTAGCTATTGCAAGAGCTGTTGTTGCAAATCCAAAATTAATATTGGCCGATGAGCCAACGGGTAATCTGGATTCTAAAAACGGCCTTGAGGTTATGAATCTCCTTACTGAATTAAATAAAGAAGGTACAACTATCGTAATGGTTACTCACTCTTTACATGATTCTGAATTTGCTCATCGGGTTGTTAATTTATTTGACGGTGCAGTTTTAACTGAAGAAGTTAAAAAGCAGTTTGGAGAAATATTGATATAGGAAGAGGAAGAAAGGACAAGGTCAAACTATAAGTAAATCAGATCATCATAAATTAAACTACTTATCATGTTTATAAAGCGCTTATTCAAGTCGATTTTAAAATATAAAACCTTATCATTATTAAGCCTGGTCATATCCTTCTTAGGTATTATTATCCTTACTCTTTATATCAGTTATGAAAGAAGTTATGGTCGATTTATTGAGTTCGTTTCTCTATGGTGCATGTTATTGGCGATAACAGGAGTATTAAGTTTAGTTGTTTTTATTTCGCGCGACCGTATTAAAGAAATTGGAATCCCAAAAGTAAATGGAGCTCAAACTACTGAAATTATTTTACTTATCAACAAATATTTTATTAAGTGGATAACTATTGCCTTTTGTATTGCAACACACATAGCATGGATAGCATTAAATAATTGGCTTCGGGATTTTGCTTATAAAACAGAAATGAGTTGGTGGATATTTGCATTAAGTGGAATTATTTCACTATCCATAGCCATGATACCAATCACCTGGCAAAGCGGGAAAGCAGCTACACACAATCCGGTAGAGGCATTGAGGTATGAGTAAATAAATCTCAAAATTTACGATAAATTATTACAACAATGATAAAGCATTATATTACAATAGCATTCCGAAATCAACTCAAAAACAAGCTATTTTCAATAATAAATATTTTTGGCTTAGCAATCGGAATTTCAGTTGCTTTTCTTCTGTTTAACTATGTTAGTAAGGAATATAGTTACGATAAGATGCATTCGAAATGCGATAGAATATATCGCTTAGAGAGTAAGTTTTACGAAGAAGAAAGACTTACGGATGATTGGGCTACCAGTTCATTTGGATACGGAAAAGCTATTATGAAAGAAATAAGTGGTATTGAAAACATGGTTCGAATTGGAGTTCAAAATACTGATCAAACCGTTTCATATCAAAATACAAAAAGTCGGGAAACAGGAATTGCTTATACTTCATCATCATTTTTTTCGGTATTTGATTTTAAAATTATATCAGGTAATATAAACGATCAGTTAATAAGACCCAATACTGTAATTATTACAGAAGATATAAAAAAACGATTTTTTAAGAATGAAAATCCAATAGGCAAAATATTAACCTTTGCTAGTGGTTCAAACTTTGTTGACTGCGAAGTAACAGGTGTCTTAAAAGATTTCCCTAAAAACTCGCATATAAAGTTTAATTACCTAATCTCATACCAAACCCTGCCCGATTGGATGAAGGAAACCTGGTATTTACATGAAGCTTATACTTACTTATTATTAAAACCAGGCATTAATCCTTATGAAATAGAAAATCAATTTCCTCAAATGGCTGAGAAGTATAAAACTAATGAGGCTCTACGAAATAAGACATGGGCAATATCTTTAGTTCCTTTAAATGAAATTCATTTAAATCCTCAAAAACAGTACGAACGTGAACCTAAAGGAAATAGAAATACATTAATAACGCTTATTATTATTGCTGTTGTAATTATACTTACTGCATGGATTAATTACATAAACCTAACAACTGTAAAATCAATAGAAAGAGCCAAGGAAATAGGTATCAGAAAGGTATCTGGTGCATTTAAGGGTCAACTCATCAATCAATATCTGTCAGAAGCTTTATTAATGAACACACTCGCTTTAATACTGGCCATCATACTAATTAAGGTTCTTCACCCTATTTTTAATATATTGGTTAATGAAAATGTAAACATATTACTTATCAATAATTATTACTTCTGGATCATTTCCTTCTTTACATTTATTCTGGGAGTTTTTGCTTCTGGTATGTATCCTGCATTTGTTTTAACCAAAATAAAACCTTCTTCTATTTTAAAAGGTAATTATAAAAGAACTGGATCTGCTGGCAAAATGCGCCAGATATTGGTTGTATTTCAGTTTGCTGCGTCAATAATTTTGATTTGTGGATCATTCATTATTTATAAACAAATACAATTTATGGAGAATCGTGATTTAGGCGTAGACATAAATAAAACAATTGTATTAAAATATCCTGTCAGCAGAGAAAACCTACACCAAAATGTGAACCAATTTGCAAAAGAAATAGAAAGAAAACCCTTTATTCATAAAGTATCAGTTACCGGCTCAGTTCCGGGAATGGAGGTGGCCAGTTTTGCTTCCAATAAACTTCAAAGTAATCCAAACCAAAATCGCTTATATGAAATGTTGACGATCGATGATCAATTTATTGAAGCTTTTGGATTTAATATTTTAGCCGGCAGAAGTTTTAAAAAGGGTTTTGGGAATGACAATGAAAATATATTAATTAATGAATCGGCTATGCACACTTTGGGAATTAACTCTCCTGAAGAGGCTTTAAATCAAAAAGTATTAGTAGAAAGCAGGTCTGAACCATTTTCAATTATTGGCGTCATTAAAAACTGGCATCAAAGAGATCCTGGAAATAAATACACTCCAATTATGTTATTGCATAACAGTTCTATCAGATGGATTAATCCTCGTTTTATTGCCATAAAAACTAGCAGTAAGCATTACAATGAAATATTGGCATCTATAGATGCGGACTGGAAATTATATTTTCCGGATGCAGATTTTGATTATTTCTTTTTAGATCAGTTTTTTGACAAGCAGTATAAAGCATATCGTCAATTTGGAAAAATCGTTGGAGTTTTTACTGGTTTAGCTCTATTTATTGCCATATTAGGACTATGGGCTCTGACGTCTTACTCCATATCTCAAAAAGTGAAAGAGGTAGGTATTCGTAAAGTACTTGGAGCTAGAATTCCATCAATTTTCTATCAATTTTCTAAAGAGATAATTACTCTTATTTTCATTGCTCTTGTTATTGCAATTCCAGTTTCTTGGATTTTTATGAGAAGTTGGTTAATGAATTATGCCTTTCACATTAATATAAGCTGGTGGATATATGCAATTGGAGGTGTAACAACAATTGCTATTGCAATGCTTACAATTGGCTGGCAAAGCTGGCGCACGGCAACAAGTAATCCTATAAGAGCATTACGATATGAGTAATTAGCAAAAACCTGAGTTTTATTATTTTTTTTTAGAATTCAGGTAAATAAGCCAGATGAACCAAAGCAAAATTCACATTCAAACAATAATAAATAAATCATTGGCATCCGGTTAAAAACAAGAAGACCTTGATAAGTGACATAATAACAGTAAAGTGTAAAGATAGGCGTTGTATAAGGGTTACTTTTCCGCCTTCATGTAAAAGCGTTAAGAAAATCAATAAGCGTAGTTGTTTGAGAAGCGCAGCGAGTTCTTTTCTTTTAGCGAAGAGCATTGTCCTAATAACTATCGGGATAGTTTTTTCATGTCAGCGGCGGCTTTTTTTGTTTCGTTATTGCAGCTGTAGGCAATTATTGTGATAAGAGAGAGCAGATCCAAGTTTACTTGAGCCTTGCAGAACAAAACAATAATCTCTTAGAAAAAATGAAAAGCCCGTCGGCTTGAGACAAATAAGTAGTTACAAATTGAATAAGTTTTTTTCCGGACAATAGTGTAAATAAATAAATAATGCAATTACTACAGGAGTTAAACAAAAAATGATTATTGTGATTCACAATAACACACAATGAAACCTTTGCTAACTACAGTAATAAAAACATTTGCATTAAGGATTATAAATTTAAATCAGATACAAAATTAAATAACACCTTGAATTAAAGTATAAGTATAGCAAACAGTTAAAATCTTCATTTATATTAATTTCAAATAAACTTCAAAAACCTCATTTATATGATCCTAATAATAAAATCTACATTAAGACGCATATTAAAAGATCGGATTAATTTACTTATTAATCTGTTTGGACTTACAACAGGTATGCTTGCATTTGTTTTTATTTTATCTTGGATAATTTCAGAAAATAGCTACGACCAATTTTGGCAAAATGTTGAAAACTTATATAGAGTCGAGTTAAGGTTAAGTTCTCAAGACAAAATTTTGGAAAATACAGCGAAAAACTACAATGGAGTTGCACCTGTATTACGCAATAATATGCCCGAAATAGAGTCTGCTACTCATATTTCCAAAGACATTATAACCGTATTCACTCCTGAAGCAAGTGTACAAAACATTAATATGTTTTTTACTGACTCTATGTTTTTTAAAGTTTTTCCTCGTCCATTGGAGTGCGAAAATGCCAAGTTACTATTTAACGATATTCACAATGCAGCCATAAGTCGTTCACTCGCTAAAAAATTGTTTGGAAATACAAACCCAATAAATCAAACCTTTAAATTAAATGAAGGTTGGGAATTTTATGTCAAAGCAGTTTTTGATGATATACCCGAAAATAGTCATATCAAATGTGATTTAGTTTTAATGAAAAAAGCTTTGTTTTATTACATGCGCAACTTTGATTATGCAACCGGCAAATTAGATTACAGCAATATTGACTCTATTAAAGAAAGAGATCCATACCAACAGAATCAATGGAACTCAAAAAATGGATATACCTATATTCGTTTTAATAAAAATTTCAATATTGAGCAAGTTAAAAAGAAATATGCCGACATTATCAACCCTTGCATACAACACATAATTAAAAATGGAGAATCTGTACATTTTGATTTTACGCCGGTAAAAAATATTTATCTGCACTCAAATAAAATGAATGAAATACAAGTAAATGGCAGCTATTCCAAAATAGTTGCCTTTACGATCATTGGTTTGCTCATTTTAGTGACATCGATATTAAATTTCATTAATATATCGGTGGCTTCATCTATCAACAATACAAAAGCAGAAGGATTACATAATATTCTTGGTGCAAACAAGCTTAATATTTCAACGGGACATATTACTAAATCATTATTTTTTAATGTAATTTCCGGATTAATTACTTTTCTAGTTAGTGTTATTTTCATTACTAACGGCACAAATGTGGCCGGATTCAAGATCTTCCCACTTTCTTCCTTTCATTTGTCAATCATATGTCTGCTATTAATTATAACATCCACATTAATTAGTTTAGTTTATCCTTTTCTTTTTTCTTCCTTTGATATTTCAAAAACACAAAATCATTTAAAAGATAAAATAAAAGGGCGCTCTCCTAATTCCATCAAAACACTGGTAGTATTTCAATTTTGCATATCTATATTCTTAATTATCTGCACAATAACCATTTTTAGACAACTATGGTTTATGCAAAATTCAGATATTGGAATGAACATTGAACAAACCATAGTTTCTTTTAGTCCCATGACGATGATTAAAAAGCCAGATGAGAAGAAAAAACTTGAAACTTTTAGAAATGAAGTTCAAAAAATCCCCGGTGTTATCAAATTTACCACAGCAGAAATCAAGGCTGGCGATGACTTTAAACGATCTACTAATGATGTACATATACTAAATCAAGAGAAAAACAAATCACCTTTTTCTACTGCTCAAATCGACTATGATTATTTTAAATTTTTCTCCATTAGGTTAATTTGCGGGAAATCATTTTCCCAGGAAAATCAACTCAATGGTAACGAAGTTATTTTAAACGAAATGGCATGCCAAAAATTGGGACTTTCGTCTGAAAGTGCCATCAACAAATTCATTGTAACCGGCAACCGAAGTAATCGAATAATTGGTGTGGTAAACAATTATCATCATCAATCACTAAAAGATGCCATTAAACCTATAATATTTTACAATAGCACAAACTGGTATCATTCTGTAGGTTACTATTACATTAAGATTTCTTCAGATAATATGCAGCAAACCATAACTCAAGTTAAGAATCTATGGAACAAACTATATCCTGAGGAAGAATATCATTTTTCATTATTAGATGAAACTTTCAATAATACCTATAAAGCCGACAAAAATTTTGGTAATATATTTCTTCTATTAGCTATTTTAAATATAATGATAGCATCATTAGGATTACTGGCCTTAGCTATTTTTGCCTCAAAAGCCAGGATAAAAGAAATCGGGATTCGTAAAGTCAATGGAGCCAAAATATCTGAGGTAATGATCTTGTTAAACAAAGATTTTATTAAATGGGTAGCTATCGCTTTTGTAATAGCCACTCCTGCAGCTTATTATTCAATGAGTAAGTGGCTTGAAAACTTCGCTTACAAAACAAGTTTAAGTTGGTTGATTTTTGCTCTTGCGGGGTTGATGACTTTATGCATTGCAATATTGACTGTTTGCTGGCAAAGTTGGAAAGCAGCATCTAGCAATCCTGTAAAAGCACTGCGTTACGAGTGAGGACATGGAAGAGAAATACACTGTATGGATAAGAGCAAAATTTAATCTGGATTATGTATTAAAACTTCGTAATGAACATTGAAAGTGCAATAAAACAAGGCTTTACTGAAACGAGGCATAGCATCGTTCTGGTGAGTTGAAGTGAAGCAACGAAGTGTCTTGTTTTGATTTCATTTCGACTCAGGTTAATACTAATTGATTTCAAACTAAGCTTTAATGAGATATTAAGGTTACAGAGATTAATGCTCAAAGAAAGATGCCGTAGTTTTGGGAGCGTTTAAGTGTATATGTAGAACACTGTAGTAATTGTTTTCCTTCTTTCTTTCCTGAGCAAATTAACAATGACATAATCAAAGATGCATTTTGAATAAATATCCGTGTTATTTGTCGAAAAAAGTTAGCAAACTGTAGATTGTATTATAGAATGGAAGCCAGACCAAATACATTTGTGTTAGTATAATTAAAAAAAATATTGACATGAAAACAATTAAAACATTTTTTGTATTATCCATTCTTTTATTAAGTAGTATAAGTTTTGCACAGGCTCAAGGTGGTGGAAAGCAAGGCCCACCTCCAATGCCAAATAACAAACAGATTACGCAAATGGTAAGTGATTTAGCAGAAGAACTTACATTAAGCGACGAACAGGAGGCTAAAGTTCTGGAATTGTATAAGGAACATTTTTCTAAGATAAAAGAAAAAACATCAGGTAATAGTCGTCCCAAAAGAGAAGAGATGGAGGCTTTGAAAACAGCCTTCGAAAAAGAGGTAAAAGCTGAATTAACAAAGGAACAAATCAGTAAATACAGTGCTTATCTAAAAGAACAGGCTTCACAAAGACCAAAGAGATAAATCATGAAAAATATAAAAGATGGCTATCAATAATATAAAAGGTTGCATTGGTTGCGGGATATGTGTAAAAACATGCCCTACTGATGTAATCAGGCTAAATAAAAAAGGAAAAGCTGAAATAAAGTATCCGGCTGATTGCCAGATTTGTCATTTATGTCGTATGTATTGCCCGGTTGATGCCATAACCATTACGCCGGAGAAATCTATACCAGTAATTGTTTCATGGGGGTAAAATTTATGAATAGTAGGATAAAAATATACAATCGTATAGCTGCAATTGGATTATTTGTTGTTTCACCAGTATTGATCTATATAACTGGTAATTATCCAATGCGTACACTTCTAAAAGATGCAATATCTATATTAGCCATTTTGGCCTTTTTTGTCATGCTAATGCAATTTTCTTTATCAAGAGCAAATAGCAAAATCTTAAAAGGTCATAAAATGGGAAATGTGGTTAAATGGCATAAAGTACTTGGATATATATTTGTAACAATTTTGCTGATTCATCCTTTTTTATTAGTAGTACCCCGTTACTTTGAAGCCGGCGTTAGTCCCTATGATGCTTTTTTAGAACTGTTATCTAATTTTAATCAGCAAGGATTAATGTTTGGATTAATTGCCTGGATATTGATGGTTATCATTGGTTTAACTTCTTTGCTTAGGAATATTCTTCCATTTACTTATAAAACATGGCGTATTATTCATGGTTATTTATCAATTACATTTGTTTTAACTGCATCCTTACATGTTGTAGATATGGGCAGGCATATAAATGATGCTATGTTTTGGCTTATTGCAATATTGATCGTATCAGGAGTAACAATGTTATTGAGAACATACATTTTCCAATCTTTAACACAGAAAAATAACAATCATGGCTAAAAATTTATCGCGCAGGGAATTTATAACCGTATCAGGAATTGCTGCTGCAGGATTGGCTGCATTTGCTTCAACGGGTATGTATTCTGGTTGGGGGAAAAATGAACCGGAAATCAGTAGTAATGATATGGAAAATATAAACTACAAAACAGATGTTTTGGTTATAGGTGGTGGAATGGCTGGTTTATTTGCTGCAGTAAAGGCGCACGATGCCGGAGCAAAAACAATGATGGTTTCAAAAGGCAGATTAGGTTCATCAGGACAAACCCCTTTTGCTAAAGGAATATTTGAATTTGATCCCAAAACTTCAAAATATACCATTGATGAATTTGTAGAATTAGTTGGTAAATCAGCTTTAGGAACTAATAATCCTGTTTATACAAGACAAGTGGCAGAGCATTCTCAAGCAAGAATAAACGAATTAAGGGAATGGGGCTTCTTTGATTCACCTTTGTATAATAAGTCGTTTAGTAAGCCTGTTAATGAACGAAAAATCCCTGTAATTGAAAGGGTAACGATTACGCATCTTATAAAGGAAAATAACAAAATAACAGGAGCTGCCGGTTTTAGTGTTGATGAACACAGAATATATTTTTTCAATGCAAAAAGTGTAATTCTTTGTACAGGTGCAGGAGGTTTTAAACCTAATGGGTTTCCTATAAACGACCTTACACATGATGGAACAATTATGGCCTATAATATAGGAGCAAAAGTTACAGGTAAAGAATGGAATGATGGTCATGGCGGTTCTTCTGAAAATGCAGCTGCATGTTATGATGGATGGCATGGGATGTTCGATAAAAATCCATCAACGACTTCAGTTGGAATTCGCCACGATTTAGGTGTGGAAATGAATTATATGGCCTACGTAAATGGAAATCCTTTAAAAATGGGACATCCAGGTCAAAAGAATAATATGCAGGTTGTTGGAGGTCCATATCGTCCTGAAGGTTTTAATCAGAATGAAAAAGAAAGGAGACCTCCCGGAGGCGAAGAGGATGGAAAAAGACCACCAAAGGAAGGTCCACCTCCACGAGATGGTAAAGGTAAAAAAGGAGAAAGAGGTGGTCCTCCGGGAATGGGAGGAGGTATGGTTGGTGGCTCATCTGCAGGTATGGCTATTCATAAATCAGAAGGATTGGTTCCTATAAATGATAAATGTGAATCAAATATCCCTGGACTTTATGCTGCCGGTGATGCTCTTGGCTCGTATATGGCAGGAGCTATTTATACACAAATTGGTTCATCGTTGGCAGGCTCTGCCGTACAAGGTGCAATTGCCGGAGAAGCAGCAGCTCTATATTCAGGAACGATAGATTTTAGATCAATATCTGCAGATAGAATCCAAACGATTCATAGCGAAATAACTGCTCCACTCAAAAGAGAATCAGGTTACAGCCCTGCGTGGGTAACACAGACTTTACAAGGGATAATGATACCAAATTTTATTTTGTATATTAAAAAAGAAAATCTAATGCAAGCAGCTTTAGCATATATTGAAGAGTTGCGCGATCATCATTTGCCATTGTTGAGAGCCTCGGATTTACATGAATTAAGGTTAGCGCATGAAACCGCCAATATGATTATTAGTGCAGAAATGAAGTTGAAAGCTTCTTTGATGAGAACCGAAAGTCGCTGTAGTCATTATCGGCTGGATTACCCTGATATGGATAATGAAAACTGGCAAGCCTGGATAAATATTTTTAAAGGCAAAGACGGGACTATGAAATTTGAGAAACAAGCATTTAGTTCGTGGAGCTAATAGTTGTATATTTACATGCAATTACAATGACAAAGTTTTTAAAAAATAAAGTAGAACGTGTCCAGTTATTACTGGTTATATTGGTTTGGTTATTACTTTTTGCCATTCCAATACTATTTGGAGAATCATCTAACTTTATAAATTGGCCTCATATTTTTAAAATATGGAAGGAATATATTATGTTATTTTTCATATTTCTGGCCAATCATTTTTTGTTAATGCCTCAATTATTCTTAAAAGGTAGACGCACTTATTACTTTATTTCTTTATTAGGGATAATTATTTTGTTTTCGTTTGCAGTCTATTTTTTTTCAAACATTTCAGATCAAGAGCATATGCCTACACCAAGATCTGAGCATGTTCAAGCACCAAGACCAGATAATATATTACCACCAAGGTCAGGTAATGAACCACCACGAGGGCCTGGTAATATCCAGCAACATCCTTTTGATAGGCCAAGAGAATTTATTCCTGCCTATGCAAATCTTTTTATAATGTGTATTTTGTTAATTGGATTTGATTCTGGATTGTTGTTTTTTAGTAAATGGATGCAGTCTGAACAAAACAAATTAAAAGCAGAAAGTGAAAGTATTGCAAATAAAATGGCATTTCTGAAAAATCAGATAAGTCCCCATTTCTTTATGAATACCTTGAATAATATTCATGCACTTGTGGATATAAATACAGAGGAAGCTAAAGATGCTATTATTAAGCTCTCACAGATGATGGATTATATGTTATATGAATCCCAAACTCAAGGAGTGTCCTTAAAGCAAGAACTGGATTTCACAAGTAGTTATGTTGAACTAATGAAATTACGGATTACCGACGAAGTTGATTTGCAACTGGAGATTCCGGAGATTCTCCCTCCAGTAAAAATACCCCCTTTGTTAACCATCTCATTTATAGAAAATGCTTTTAAATATGGCATTAGTTATCAAAGACCCTCATTTGTGCATATTCATATAAATATATACGAAAATCAATTTATTTTTAAGGTTGAGAATCGGATTCATCAGGAAATAAAGCAAAATAAAAATTCGGGCATTGGAATTGAAAATACCCGAAAAAGACTGGAGCTGTTATTTGGCAATAATTATATGCTAAATATTGATAAAAAAGATGAAATTTTTAAAGTTAACTTAGTTATTCCGATATGATAAGTTGTATTACTATAGATGATGAGCCATTAGCTCTTAAACAATTAGGGAGTTATATTGAAAAAATACCTTATTTAACTTTGTTACAAAGTTTTAAAAGTGCTGTAAACGCATTAGAGTATTTACAGGAAAACGATGTTGACTTGATGTTCGTTGATATAAATATGCCGGATCTATCAGGTATGGAATTTGTTAAGTCGCTTATTAAACCACCAAAAGTTATATTCATCACGGCATATCGTGATTATGCAGTTGAAGGTTTTCAGGTAGATGCTGCTGATTATCTGGTTAAACCCATCTCTTTTGCTGCATTTTCGCAGTCTGTTGAAAAAACAAAACAAAGATATTTTTCTCAACAGGAACAGACTGCTACTATTAAGCATGATGATAAATTTCTATTTATCAAATCTGAATATAAGATTGTACGCATTAACTTAAATGATATTACCTATATTCAAGGTATGCGTGATTATGTGCGAATATTTCAAGTTCATGATAATCCAATTATGGCTATATTAAATATGGGTAAAATAATGGAACATCTTCCAAATGAAGGTTTTATGCGTGTACATCGTTCTTATATTGTAAATCTCAATAAAATACAAACGATAGAACGTAATCGCATAATTTTTGATAAAAAAGTATACATTCCTATCAGCGACCAGTACAAAGAGGATTTTAAAAGGTTTTTGGATGATAATTTTCTGAAATAGATATAGGTTAACTGGTAAGTTATGATAATTACTTGGTATCAAAAAATTACCCAAAGACATAAAATCCACAGTTCAGTTATAAATAATAAACTTATTCACTTTTGTACAATAATGTATAATTTGTGTAAGTCTTGATTTATAGTTTTTAACATCATTATTGTTTTATAGTACGTACTAAACGAACATAGTTGTTAATTCGTACAACATCGCCTTGAGGACCGTGACCGGAACTATAGTCCTTACCATTATCAAATTTAGGATCACTACGTTGAGCTCCTGCACCATGCACATCAATGGGAGTTATAGATCCTTCGGGAAAATATCCAAGTGCTTCACCAAAACTGATATAGACAGCATAGCTTGAAGTTGATAAATTTAAGTGCGTTGTACTGCTCCAAAAGTAAGGATACTCATCCTCCCCATTTTCTGCTGTAATTTTTGAGATATTGAATACCTGATCTATAGCGGCACTGTTCGTTACCTGGGGCGATCTGGAATAATCAACAATACTTTGTAATTCTTTTGCATTGGGTACGCGCCAATCGTCATAACCACGGTGTTTTTGTGTGTTCATCTCCTGTGCCCAAGCTAAGGCTTCAGACCATTTCATTCCCTTTCCACTATCATCCTTATCCCACATCAGCCCGGTAGCTTTATCGGTTATTGTATTATTGTTGTTATCTACAAAATAGTTTATCCCATAATTGGTTGTACCTCTTACCAATTTCACTGAGTATTCTTTTTCTGATCCGCCAGAAACATAAGGATAACTTTTTATGCGTCCATCCGCAACATTAAGTCCGAAAAGACTTTCTTTGTTGGTCATAATTAACCCTGTATACTTGGAACAACTATAATATTGTACATCAATAGCCCGGTCTCCATTTGCAAAGTAATCGAAATCAAAGTAATCATCATCGATAAACGGAATGGCACTCGACGATGGTTGAGCATACATATCTGAGCTACTGACATCGGTACCGCAGAATTGCATTAATGAGTAGAGTTCTTTGATAGATGGTATTCGCCAATCGTTATAGTTACCCTGATTTTTCTCCTCAAGATAGGATAAGGCTTGTGTATGAGTCAATATTTGATACCCCTTTTCCCAAATAAGCCCGGTAACATTATCTGTAATTGTACCATCCTGATTATTTGTATAAGAAGGTGTATTACCAGAAAATTGTGCATCTTGTCCATAGTAGATGCTTCCTGGTTCTGGTGTGCTGACTAATTCTTGTGTATTTCCATAAAAAATAGATTGTTTTGTATCCACAATGGGGTAATTTAATACTAATTCAATATCTGTATCATTAGAAGTTGTATTATTTTCTTGATCATCATTTCCTGAAGTTTGGTCTTTTGTACAGGAAAATAAGTTCAGAGCAATAACTAATAAAAGAATATATAACTTTGTCATATTTATAGATTTAATTATTCTGAATTTCATCATTCATCTGTATAAGTTTTTGAATTGCATTTATATCCTCAGAGTTTAAGCTGTTGTATAAGTTGTTTCTTTCGTAAGGATCATTCTCTAATTTGTATAATTCATCCTCTTTATCATTGTTGCTAATAAGTTTATATGTGCCATCAGTAATTGTATATCTGTATTCATTATCATAATTTATTTCTGAAAAATTATATAATCTTAAACCTGTATTTTCGTAACTTAATAGCTGCTTAAAACTATAACTATCCTGATAGTTAGTAATTTTTGTACCTGCTATATCGGCAATGGTTGCAAATAAATCGCAGGTGTTAATTAGGTTTTCGTCTCTTACATTTAATCTTTCAACTCCTTTACCTGAAATAATTAATGGCACATTAATACCTCCCTGGTACAGTGAACCTTTCGCTCTGTTTCCCCGGTAGGGTAATTGAAGTACATTTTTTTGCGTTCCATTGTCTCCTAAAAAAATGATTATCGTATTTTCCCTTGTTTCTTGATTCAGCGAGGTCAGTAAACGTCCTATTTCGTAATCAATACTTTCTATCATTGCTAAATACATTGATAAGGTATCGTTTTCAATTATATCCTGGCTATGCATTTCAGTAGGGGGATAATGAAAAGGGGTATGTGGAGCAGCATAGGCTAGCCAGCAAAACCAGGGTTTACTTTGTTCATTTATCCATTCAATAGACAAATCAGTTATTTTTGAAGTATGATATTCTGAGCATGGCTCTGTGATTCCATTCTTTACTAAAGTCCAATTATTATAGTTTTGTAATTCGCCCTGCATATTTCCTGCAAAATAGCCCACCCCAATATCATTAGGTGCAGAGTATTGTTTTGGCTTTGAAAGGTGCCATTTTCCAATTACGGCATGAGCATATGCAGAGTCGGAATTAATGTCCAGATAACGTTGAATACTAATTTCTGATTCAGAGATATATGCATTATCTACATTTAAGATACCTGTGCGACTTCCGTATCTTCCTGTTAATATTGAAGCCCTTGTTGGAGCGCAAAGAGGATATGACCAGGCATTATCAAATATAATGCCTTCTGAAATCAATTGATCAAGATTGGGCATGTTGGGTTTTTCCTCTCCTTCCGAATATCCAGGGCAAGCATCTAAGCCTAAGTCATCAGCAATGATTAACAGGATGTTGGGGCGTTCTGATTGATTATCTGTAATCTCTGACAAGTTAAGAATATCACTTTTTTTATTACATGAAAGGAAAATTAATACCAAAACAACAGATAAAATACTATATCTCATATTGTTATATTATTATGTAACTATTTAGTATCAACATAAAAGATAAGAGACTTACAACTTTGTTAATTGAAAACTAATATCTTGAGTTTTATATCTTTTTCTCTTCGTTCATTGTATTTAACCCAATGCAAACATTGGAGTACGAAGATTCTATGATAGGATAAAAATATTTTATATCACATGAATTTTAACCCGCAATATTCATTAAAGAATCTATTGCGTTTTCAATCTTCATATCGTTCCTTTAATACATTAATTAAGTTATTTCGAGATGGTGTTCGATTTTATTCTTCTAACAGCTCTACAGTAATTAAAAACAGATAGATGATCACCTTGCGGTCCTCTAAACTTAGGATAATCTGATTTAGAACCTGTTTTGGGATCACTTCTCTGTGAACCTGCTCCATGCACATCTAACAATTGGCCTCTCATTTTACCTAATGATTTACCAAAGGCTATATAAGTAGCCTTGCTATATGGCCTGGGGCCATCAAGATGAGTTGTAGTAGACCAAAAATAAGGGTAGTGACCAGTGTTATTATCAGGATCAGTAATTTTAGTAACATTAAAAACAGGATCAATAGCCGGTGAGTTGGTTGCAGTAGGACTTCTTTGATAATCAACTATGCTTTGTAACTCTTTAATGTTTGGTAAATGCCAATCTTCGTAACCTGCCAGTTGAAGGTTTTCGCAATATTTTATTGAATTTTGCCAATCACGCGCTATTCCATCATCAGATTTTTGCCACATTAATCCCGTAGAATAATCGCTTATTGTTCCATCTCCATTGTCAACAAATGTGTTTTTTCCATAGTCTGTATTTCCTCTTACCAGGCGAAAATACATTTGGTTCATTTGGTTTGATCTTCTGTTAAATTCAGGATAGCCTTTGATTCTTCCATCTACAAAGTTAACTCCAAAAATTGTTTTGTTACCATGCATTGTTTTTCCAGTGTAGAAAGTTGACGACCATGTTTGAGCATCAATAGCTCTTTCACCTGATGAGGTATCACCAAATGGTTGGATGAAATAGTTTGTATCAATAAAAGCAGTTTTTGCATTTATACCCATCGCTTGGCCTGTAAACTGAATCAATGAATAAAGTTCTTTTATTGTTGGAATGCGCCAATCATTATATCCTCCCAGGGCAATATTTTTTGCTTTTTTTTCGGCTTCAGCATAGGTCATTTTCTGGCCCATATCTTTTTGCCACATTAATCCGGTGATGTTATCGGTTATTGTTCCATCTCCATTGTCGGTGTATGAAGGTTGATTGTATACTCTGCCAGCATCCTGACCATATAAGGCATCAGTTGTTTCGGGTGTGTTTATTTTTGAATTAGCATCATAGAATTCTGTGACTCCTGTATGAACTATTTGGTAATTCCCTGAAGCTCTTTCCTCATTGATTGTTGTTTCCTTTTTAAATAGAACATTCTCACCCCTGATATCAGACATTAGTTGTAAAAGTTTCTGTTTTGCCTTTTTTTGTGAAGCAGTAAGTTTTTTTATAAATAGATTATTTAATTCATTTTTATCTGCATTCAAATCATAAAACTCAAATATGCCATTCCCCATATCCAATAATTTATACTGCCGATCGCGAACCGTATACCTACTGTAATTAATGCGCCTATTGGCTCCCATTGCCATATAATTATAGTCGCGTTTTTTTCCATTAGAAGTACTCAATAAATGTTTAAAACTTAATCCATCATTTGCCACCCCGGAAGGAAAAGCATTTGGATTAACAATTTGTGAAAAGGTGACATAAAAGTCGCTAATGTTAATTAAAGCATCTTCTTTCTCTTTATTGCGACTAACTCCTTTACCTGCTATGATTAAAGGAACACTAATGCCGCCCTGGTAAATAGTTTGTTTACCGCGTTTAGAGGGAAACCCTGAAAGAATTCTTCCCGGAGTACCATTGTCACCTAAAAAAACAATTAAGGTATTGTCTAATACTTTTTCTGGAATATTTTTCAACAAACGACCTATTTCGTAATCAAGAGATTCGATCATGGCCTTGTACTTTCCTCTGTTGTCGTATGTGTTCTCTGTAGAAAACATGTGTTCAGGAGGTACATGAAATGGTGTGTGAGGTGCTACATGTGACAGCCACATTAACCACGGACTGTCTTGTTTATTTATCCATTCAATGGCATAATTTGTAAAATATTGAGTGGCATAAGTCGTACATTTTTCTGATTTGCCATTTTCAATTTTATCCCAATTATAATAATCAGAAACTCCGGCATCCATTATTCCCATGAATTCGTCAATCCCATGTTCATATGGATGATTGTAATCAAATCTTTTTGATAAATGCCATTTTCCGATGACGCAGGTCTTATATCGTTTGTTAGTTTGTTCTTTTATCTCTTTAAAAACGGATTTATGCTCCACACTTAAAAAACCGGGCACCGAGTTTACTCCATTATTAATTCCATATTTTCCGGTAATTAATGATGCTCGAGTAGCAGAACAAACCGGAGTAGCCCACACGTTTGTAAAAGTTACACCAGTCTGTCGTAATTTATCAAGATTAGGAGTTTGAGGATAATCGTTTCCGATATCGAAACCTTTTATAGCATCAACACCCATATCGTCACCAATTATAAATAATATGTTAGGTGTTTCTTGAGCAACTAAAGTAGTAAAGTTAAAAATGATTACCAGTGTTACTAACTTGATCAAACCATTCATAAGTCCATATATTACGTTATAAAATCTTTTCAATAAATCTGATATTTATGACTTATCGTAAAAATCAATAATGGATGTGTCAATAACAAATAGAATCAACGGAAAGGATAATTTAATCAATGAAATTTAACCAAAAAAGTTATTGTTAATAAAGTTCATGAAATCATCAAGATAAGTGTCACTCACAACAATAAATTCTTTATCATTATAAATGATTCTGTTACGCTCAACAGTTGCTATATGATTAAGATTTACGATAAATGAGCGATGAACACGCATGAAATTTGCTTTTGGCAATATCTCTTCAATATTTTTTAGACGTATTAGAGCCTTTACTGGTTTTTTATTTAACAGGTTGACACATACATATTCTTTTTGTGCTTCTATGTATTTTATTTCATCAAAATCTATTCGAATATGTTTTTGTCCTGATTTAATAAATAGATAATCATCTGTCTTTTTAATTTCTGCATCAATAAGTCTGTCTCTTTTTATAAGGTCTTCAGCTTTACTTGATGCAGATAAAAAATCTTCATATTCAATTGGTTTAAGTAAATAATCAATAGCATTTACCTTATATCCTTCAATGGCATAATTGCTATAAGCTGTAGTAAAAATAATTTTAGGTGGATTTTTAAGTGCCTTAGCAAGCTCAATGCCATTTAAATCTGGCATGTTAATATCCAAAAAAAGTAAATCAATAGAATTGTCTTTTAGAAATTCATTTAAAATCAGGCTGTTGGTAAATTTACCAGAAAGTTGAAGAAAAGGTGTTTTCTCTATGTATGAAACCATTTGTCTCAATGCTAATGGTTCATCATCTGCAGCAATACATCTTATCATATTGGAATATTTATTGAAGCATTAAATACTTTATCTGTTTCAGAATACGTAAAAGTATAGTTTTTGTTGTAAAGCAAATCCAGGCGTTTCTTTGTGTTTTTAATACCAATTCCTGTGCTTTTAAAAGCAGTGGTTTTTTTATTTATACTGTTGGTAATACAAAATTCAAGGTTGTTTTTAAGTATCAGTATTTTTATATGTACAAATGATTTATCATTATAACTTATGCCATACTTAAAAGCATTTTCAAGGATATTAGTAAATAATAACGGAGGGATTGATATATCGGGTAGATTTATAGGTTGTTCTAATTTAATATCCACATCATCTGAGAATCGTAATTGCATTAATTTAATATAGCTTTCAATAAAGTTTATCTCTTTAACTAAGGTAATTTCTTTTGCGTCCGATTCATATAAAAGATGACGCATTAATACAGAAAGTTTCGCGATTGAACTTTTAGCTTCTTTGGTATCAAAATCGACTAAAGAATGTATATTATTTAGTGTGTTCATTAAAAAGTGAGGACTAATTTGATTTCTTAAGAAAGCAAGTTCATTTTTGATTTTCTCTTTCTCAAGCTCAGATTTTTGACTTTCTGTTTTAGCCCATTTAACAGATAGTTTTGTTCCCGTGTCAAAACCTACTAATAGAAAGGATAAGAGAACAAGGTTTACATATGAAGGGTAAGCCCCTTTAGCAGGTTTTCTTTGATTAATCCTTGCCATTCGTTCAGCATGATCTGGTTTTGAAAAACTTAATATTTCAAGTTCTTGAGCAGGTAGTTTCTTTTGTGAAGTGAATTGTTGTGTTAGAACTACCGTTATACTAATTAGTACAATAACTGATAAAATATACAGTATTGGTTTAGATTTAAAAAGTATAGTTTTTAATAAGATAAGTCGATTTACAATAAATATTATTAGTAGGGGAAGATAGTTAAACCATATATTTAATATAAAATTCCATTGAATTGTTGGATTGTTGATCCAATGAAAGAACAAAGGAAGTGTAAATAGAGAAAACCAAAACAACAAAACAAATAGAGGATCAAAATACTTTATTGTAGATATTTTTATATTTTTTGTGTTAAACTCCACAGTGTTTTATTTAATATTTATAACTACAAATTTGATGTTTGTTCTGGAAGAATCAAGTATTTTCAATAGAAAGCCTGATTGAATCAATAGAAATACAAATTTCAAGATGGTAATGGAAATTGAGCTGGTATAAAAACAAAGTTTTCATTTACTCTAATTAAATTAATTCTTTAAGCCTCTTTCCATAATTGTTGAATGGTGGTCAGGTCTTTTTTCATAGCGTCAAAGACAACATTTTGATCAACAGTGATTTGGGATCTGCCTTTTTCAGCACCACCTATAGGATACTCAAGATGTAAAGATACAGGTGGTTGCAAACCATAACTTTTCAAGAGCTTAAAAAAGCTTCTGAAGTCTACCATTCCTTCTCCAATAGGGACATTGATGATTTGCCATCGGCCGTTAACTTTCCCCCATTTGAAATCTTTTAGAACTATAGTTTTTATTTGATCCTTAAGAAGTCTGACACCATTAGGCCACGAGTTTCCACCTTCTGCAACCGCATGTCTGATATCATATTGCACACCGAAATAATGAGGATCTACAGTTTCTAAAATTTTTTTCACTTCCCATATCGAAGAGCCTACGTTGATACCGGAGTGATTTTGATAACATCCAACAATATGGTATGTTTTATTTAATCTGCCTAATTGTCTGACCTTCTTTTGATAATAATCCAGTGCATCTTCTAGCGAAAGATCATCTTTAAATTTAAACCAGTTGCTTCTATAGTATTTGACACCTTGGGTAGCCGCAGTCTTTATGGTGTCAATATCCAATGGGTTTTCTGCATCAGAAACAGCGGTCGTAATCATTTCACAGGTACACCCAGATTCATTTATGTCTTTAATTGCTATTGGTAAATCATTTTTAACATTTCTGGGTAAAACATGTCCGCCAGGCCTGACCGTTAAGTCCAAACCATCAAAACCTAATTCTGCAGCAATTTGACCAGCTTTTTTCAAATCTAAAAATTGAAGATGCTTAGAGAATATATTAATCTTTAATGGTTCGTTTATTTGGTATGGGTTAAATGCATTGAGTGTTGAAGGAATAATTGTAGCTCCTATTGCAGCAGCTCCCATTTTTTTTATAAACTTTCTTCTGGAAATAGCCATAGTGGTTAATTTTGTAGCTAAAATAAGGTTTTTAGTGAGTTATTTTTTGCTTATTTGCATACAAAGTATCTTTTAAAAAATAATTGACATATAATTTATAATAAATAAATATAGGTTTGGGTATGTATGTTATGTGGTAAAAAACAAAAAAAGCAGCATCTCATAATTGACGCTGACTTTTTTTGATATAAGATTATTGGGCCATCTTATAAATGTTAACGATATCCGCTTTCCCTGTTGGAATTATACTGGCTATCCTGTCAGTCTCTAGATTTCCGAACATTCTAACCACATCTTCAGCCATAGTTTCAAATTTTTCGTTATCAATGTTTATATCAGATAATTTAATATACATTCCAACGCTTTCAAACCACTCAATGACTTTAGGAGCTAATAATTTTGCTGCAGCTAAATCATCTTCTTCTTTTACATCAAAAACTCGACGAGCTAATTTTGCCCATCTATCAGGTAATTTGTCAGCGAAATATTCCAAATATGGAGGAATTACTACAGCCATTCCTCGACCATGAGGTAAGTCATAGTGTGCACTTAATGGCATTTCAATTGAGTGCATAGGAATGGTTCCCATTCGACCTAATGCTTGAATACCTTGCCAACCAAAAATTGAGCATAAAGCTACCTGTCCGCGAGCTTCAATATTTTTTGGATCTTTAATTAGAATATCAAGATTTGTTTTTAGGTTCATAATCATACCTTCTGTAAGTCTATCAGCAAAATCAGATAAATCCTCAGAAGATAAGTAGCGCTCAATTAAGTGTGAGAATATATCTATACAACTGTCTTTTGTAATTGATAAAGGCAAAGTTGCAAGAACCTCTGGATCAATAATAGCAACTTTAGGTATTCTATATTCTGAACGACTAAAACTTTTTTCTTTAGTTTCCCAATTTGTAAGTACACCACCGGCATTTACTTCAGAACCGGCAGCAGATACTGTAGGGATTGCAATAATAGGGTAAGAACCTGTATATTCACGAGGGGTACGATCACCCAGTACCACATAATCCCAGCATGAACCACCGCTATATGCAGTCGCTGCAATGTATTTTGCACCATCAATTACACTACCACCACCTAAGGCTACTATACAATCGCATCCTGATTCTTTAAAGACCTTAACACCTTCATCAATAGTAGTTACACGGGGATTTGGCTCAATTGCTTCATAAATTACAACATCAACGTTACTAGCCTTTAATGTTTCTATAGTTTTGTCAATTAAAGGAGCAAACGCAGGATTTCTTTCGTAAGTAGCAAGAAATACCTTTTTACCATAAGGCTTAACTAAAGTACCAAGTTCAGATAGGCGTCCAGGGCCATAAACTAGTTTTGTTGTAAAATTCCATTCAAAATTATTCATTTATTTATTATTTATATGATGTTAATAAAATTTGTTTTTGTTAGTTACTTAACCTGATTTCGATATGAAATTTTAATCGAACTCAAGTTATTATGCAACTTCTGAGTACTTTGTAGGTTTAGGTTTGTATTCTTTTTAATTTTATATCTTACTTTGTATGTTTTAAAGGTCAATTATCCACACTTTGCCGGGTTCCAATGTTTTGGTTTGTCTTTTATTTTTTCTCTCAGATATAAATGTTAGCGTTTGGTTATGGGTTCCGATTGAATGAATAAATAGTTGATTTTCTTTTATTTTTATAAATAAATCCATTTCGTCGGAAGATTGTAGGTTTAGATTTTTATTGCTTAAAGCTTTTACATTAAAGATGTATGTTCCTTTATGTGAACTAATGTTAATGGAATTGTTACCTTCCATTTGCCATTCCGATTGGTTTACTATCCAATCATTTATTTTTATCTCTTCAGTATCTTCATCTAACCTATTGTTGTACCCTTTGTATGGGTATATAATTGTGATAAAACGGAATTCTTTTTGATTAGATTTAGTAATTACACTCCAATGCTTACCCCTTGTACCAGAATTATAAACGGAATCGGTTTTTGTTAATTGCAAAATATCATGACCACAGGCATTAGGAGTAGTTGCTCTAATTAGATCCGGACCGTTTTCACATGTGTAATGACCTTGCCAAACCTGTTTGTAATTATGGGGATCAGCTGATTTGAAATTATCCTTAACTATCCAAAAGTCATTTTTTACAAATATTACCTGTCGGGTATAATCTACACCTATATTTTTAAAACCATCATGTTGGCCGGCAAATAAATCAAAAACGTCATTGACATTCCAGGTAATAACTTCTGGTTTTGGTAATGATTTAAACTTTCCAAAACCACTTCCTCCTTTATTGGATGTCCATTCCTTCCCTTGTAGTTCATTGTCAACAAGAGCTACATTTTTTACCATTGAATTTTTAAATAGTTCAAAATCTTTTAGTGAATATCTCACTTGATAATTAGGGAGGATAGCGTTACCATTTGCCATTGCTTGGATTCCTAATATATCTCCATGTTGATGATCAGGTTTTTCAGCATCCAGACCTGCACTAATGATCATCATTTTATCATCTTTGTTCCAACCTTCTCGCATGATAAAATATCCTGTGTTTTCAAACGATAAAGATCCGTACGATGGCTTTTGTTTTTTTATGCTATTCAGAGTCTTGACTTGTTCATGGCTCAAAAACCAATATTCTCTTTCATCGACTTTATCAGATGCGAAATAGCCAAACTCCGGGTCTTCAAAAAGTAAATACCCCAGCGTCATCGAACCCGAAATGTTATTAGTTTCAGCCCATGGAATATCAGTGTCGTCCTGAAGGACTGGTGCCGACCTATCTGGGTAAGCAACTTTTACAAGTGTTGAGAAGAGACTCTTAAGCTTATCTTCCCATGTTTTATCTATTTTTATTGCATTTAGTTTAGCTAATTGGTATACATAGAAATAGTTGTTGATGTCACTCATGTGGTAATGTATAGATCGTTCGAATTGAAAACCATCATCATTAATTTCCTTGTCTAAATGCTCACTTAATCTAAGCATTGCTCTTTCGTACCAATTTTCAGTTCCTTTGAAATCCTGAAGTAAAATTGACAGCATTGCTAATGCTGATACACCTCTTGTTTGATGATTTCCTGCGTGAAAATGATCGTTGTTTTCGTAAAGAGACTGGCCATGTTGAAGAAGTGTGGCTATAGTCGTTAATTGGTCTTTATCTGAATACTCTGGTTCGTTTAAAAACATGTTGTGAATCCATAACCAGTTTAGTATTCTGTATCCACAACGAAATGCTTCAAAGATGCCATTTCCATCTTCAATTTTTTCATATGCATCAGAATGGAGTGCGTTGTTAAGTGAGCGCATTTGATGCTCAAAATATTGTATGTATTTGGGATTCTTGTTCTCACTAAAGTAGAGAAAGGCAATATCTACCATTTTGTGTTGACGAGCTAAATGTCTAAGTGCATAGGCATTCACAGGTTTTCCATTTAAATAATTGAAAGGAAGAATCCATTGGGTTGAGTCTGCGTATTTATCAATATGGTCGATGGCTCCAATTTTATGCTTTTTACTGTTTTTATATATATTATTATAGCTATCCAACCTGTCATAAAAAGTACGATAATCATAGAAATACCTTTCAGAAAACTTCTGACGAAAGTACTCAGCAAGATTATTCTCTGATATTTTATTTCCACTAAAAACTTCATCTTTTACTTCATCCTTAAGCAATCCTATTAGTTCTTGGTTGCCTACTACACGATTAGCAGGAATAGACTGTGTAAAAGCTTTATTTGAGATTGTAAACAAAAATATGATTGAGAAATACTTTACAAATAATGTGTTTTTTAATGGGTGAATTTGGTTTAGCAATGATTTTATCAAGTTTAGAGTTTCCTGAAGAAATGTTGTCTCACTTAATTTTAAATGCTGTACATGAATGTTTTTCTGCTTTAAATTTGTCTTATAAAAAGATAAAAATTGAATTGTGCTACTCAATAAACTGTTTTTCATTTTGATTTTTTTAAAAAAAATTCACCTAAAATAAATGATGACAACCATACGTGTGGACAACCAGTAAATGGTAAACCAATCGCAAGATACTGTATATTTTGGTAATAATTAAACTTATATGAGATTTTTTCACTAATAGGAAAATGAATCTCTTATAATAAGATGGATAATTAAGTGTTTATTTTCCTATAAATTTGAAGGAAATGATAAGCTTGTTAGTAAGTCAAAATGAAAAATGAGAGTCTTATTTATTAGAGGCATTAATGGATTTTGTTGTACTTGTGCTGTTTAAAGAGTAGAAGAAAGTGAGAGGTACGCCTTTTTTATATCTATTTCAGAGTGGAATAGGTCTTTAAATTTATATTGTAGGTTTAATATCATCAAATAATCATGGAAAGGATATTTTAAAATATAAAATAATTTTTGATGTATTGTTGTGAATATGTTTATAAAAAAAATCAATATTTCGTGTTTAAAAAAAAAGTATTAAATTGGTAGACCAATGCGTAGTTTGCTGAAAGTTTATTCAAGTATAAATTGTCGTGTATTGTTTTATTCAAATGGTAATAGTTTTAAAACGAATATGTGAAAGAACTAAAGATTATTAAGTATATTATATAAATAATTAGAGGCTGGTTTTATTTGTAACAATTAAAATTGAGGATATGAAGATTGGTTTTTGGGTTTTATTAATTGTATTTAGTTCATGTAAAATAAGAACAAATAATGATGATATTTCTTTTGGTTTTTTAATACATTCTTTGGAGAATAATAGATGGCAAAATGATATTTTAAATATTGAATCTAGATGTAAAGAAAAAGGAATTAAAATAATTTTACGAAATGCGGAGGGAGATGAAAATAAGCAACTAGAACAAGCTAAGGAACTATTAGGAATGGGTGTGGATGCATTGGTTATAGTAGCAGCCAATCAAAATAGAGCAGCCCAGATTGTACGGATGTGTAATGAAGAAGAAGTTCCGGTAATTGCCTATGATAGATTAATTCAAAATTGTAACCTGGATTATATTGTTTCTTTTGATTACTATAAAGTAGGGCAGTTAATGGCAGAGTATGTATTTTCTCATTTAGACAGAGGTAATATTGTATTATTATATGGCGATCATAAAGATGCAAATGCTATTATGGTAAAAGAAGCAATTGAACGTGTGGTAAAGAATAGAAATGTAAATCAAAAGTATAATATTGTTTTTAAAACTTTTGTAGAAAATTGGTCATATGATGCAGCTAAGTATGATTTTACAAAAGTTGTTAATTGTTATAGTCAACCAATTGATGCAGTTATTGCATGTAATGTACCATTAGCTTTGAGTGTTGCTGATGTGTTAAAAGAAAAGGGAATGGATCCCTCCCACACCTTGATAACAGCCCAGGATATCTCAGATAAATTAATAGAATCAATTTCTTTAGATGAAGTTACAATGACTGTTAATAAACCACCTAAGCAATTAGCATATGGTCTGGTTGATTTGGTTGAAGAAATTATTATGAAAAAGGAAAATGTTGAGGTAAATGGTTTTGTTAATAACAGACAGAAAGATGTGTCTGCTAAATTGTATCAACCTTTTGTTGTTGATAGAAATAACTTAGGTAAAGTTCAAAAGTAAAAATTCAATACAGAGGAGTAAAAATTGAGATATAGTAGAATCGTGAAAAAATTGTATGAAACATATCATTTATGTTTTATAAGTTTAAATATGATTGGAATAAATGTTCATACTAGGAGCTATTAAGTCAGCTAGCCCTCCTTTTGTTAAAGGAGGTAAGGAAAACAAGAGGTTGAATATTATATATATTCAAGTGAATAATATAAATAATCAAATTGCTAGCTGACTAATATTTTAAATGATCCAACATGTGTTTTAATTTGCGAATTCCTAATGATTAATAGAAAAATAGTCGTATTCAACAGTAGCTTGCAAATCATTACCTTCCGTATATACTCCTGCCTTTAAATAATAATCGTTACTATAACTACTCCAATCACTACTTGGTGATACTGTTTTAGTGAAGGTTATACCATTTGTTATGATTTTAAATTCTCCTTCTTTCTTGTTGTTAATACCTGTCCATACAGTAATTTTTATTGCATCACCAGATGTATATTTGGGACCAGTGTAAGTAGAATACGTAGAACTGGTTTCGTTTGGAGTGGTTTCTGTTTCTTTAATTTTTATATATCTATCATCATCGATGTACACTCTAATCCAGGGTCTTACAACGTTGCTGTTTCTGTTGTGAATCTGAGCTATTGTTACGCCATTTTCTGGAATATTTGTGTAATTAGCTGAAAAATACATTTCTTTATAATTATCTAAAGAAGTTTCATATCCTGTATTTTCTTTTAATTCTGTTCTGTGCCCATCAGTGGCTAAACACTTTAATTTTACATTTCCGTTATTATATTTATCCATCCATTCTTCACCATCTACTCCACAAGCTTCAAAAGAATCCCGGTCGTATTTATCTCCAGAGATCCAGCTGGTTTCAACAAGTAAATCATCAAAATCACATGTTGAAGTACAACTTTCATTAGTAGTGGTTTCTTCAACTTCTTTTTCAGTCTCTGAATTATCATGTTCACTTTTTGAACAATTTGTAAACATTAATAAGGATAATAGTATAGTGAAAATACAAGTTGTTATTTTAATATTTTTTACAAATCCTTTGATGTTCTTTTTCATAAAAATTCAATTATTGGTGAATAAGCAAGTAAATATAGGTAATCCAAATGACTGGTCAACCAAAATGTGAAAAAATTTCCACGGGGATATATGAGGTATGGAGGTAAAGGGCAGTAAAATAGATATATATGTAGGGTGTGTTGCCTGGATAATATGG
Source organism: uncultured Saccharicrinis sp. (assembly GCA_963677655.2). GTDB lineage: Bacteria > Bacteroidota > Bacteroidia > Bacteroidales > Marinilabiliaceae > Saccharicrinis. Next base: position 82,021 of record OY782089.1, on the reverse strand, counting down.
CGTGTAAATATTGGGCGATGTGGTAGACCAAAATGTGGAGTGAAATAAGAATGTTATTTTATCAATATTTTTGAGTGATATATGTTTTTATTTTTATTGTATATTAGATTTAAGACAAAAGACATGAGAGTGATTTACAAAGTGCTTAATATCAAAACTTTATAAATCAACAATATACCTTCTTAAGGTATTCATTATCATTGCAATACTAAAGCTTAACGAAGTAATGATTATAATAATTGTACTTAATTCTCTTATTTGATTTAATCTACTTTATTTTGTTGGGTTAATAATATTGCGTTTATTTTTTTCTCCTTTTGTTTTGTGTTCTGTATATACATAGCAAATTTCATTTTTCTTTAATCAGTTGTACTGTTTGGTTGTAAAAACTGCATGTTTTTATTAGTGAAAATGTGGTTTTTCTTGTTGTATATGATATTGTAGACTGGTCAGCCAGTAGTAAAAGTGTTAATAAATGCTATGTTTGTTAAAAAAAGCATAGCTCTGCTATGCTTGCTATAACTGATTTAAAGTGTGATTCTGTTAATTTTAGAAATGGATTTTTAATAAAAATAACGGTTAATATTTGTTAATTTAATTTATAGTTCGTAATTTTGGTCAACCAATTGAATGGTAAATCAGTGATTGGCTGAGTATATAATGTACCACGGGCATTTGGTTAAGTATAGGTTTGAAAAATATAAAGTTTATATAGGTGAAATTAAATAATGGGATGAGTAAAATAAGACTAAATATTATAATGATTATTACAGTTTCATTGTTTGTCTGTAATCTATTTGCTACAAATTATTCAGTTTCGTCTTCTTCTGAAATAGAAAAATTAATTGGGACTTTACAGTCTGGTGATACTTTAAAAATGGTATCTGGTACATGGACTGATCAGGAGATTAAGTTTGAGGGACAAGGTCAGGAAGGGGATCCAATTGTTTTAATGGTAGAAGAAAAAGATGGAGTTATTCTAACTGGAGCTTCGAATTTAAGGATTGCAGGTGAATATCTTGAAGTAAATGGATTGAGGTTTGAGAATGGTTATTCTCCATCGGGTGCTGTGGTTGAATTTAGAAATGGTTCTTCGAATCTTGCGAATCATTGTAGAATGACCAATTGTAGTATTGTAGATTATAATCCCAGTGATAAGGATACAGATTATAAGTGGGTTTCGGTTTATAGTGCATACAATAGAGTTGATCATTGTTTATTTTCAGGAAAGGAACATTCTGGAACTACATTGGTAGTTTGGTTAAATGATGAACCGAATTATACTCAGATTGATCATAACTATTTTGGTGTACGCCCGGACTTGGGTTATAATGGAGGTGAAACTATCAGGATTGGTACTAGTACTAATAGTATGAATGAGTCCAGGGCCGTTGTTGAGTATAATGTTTTTGAAGAATGTGACGGAGAGATTGAAATTATTTCTAATAAATCATGTTTTAATACATATCGTTATAATACATTCAGAGATTGTGATGGTTGTTTGTGTTTGCGACATGGTAATGATTGTTTTGTTTATGGTAACTTTTTCTTTGGTGAGGAGAAATCTTCAGGAGGTGTTCGTATTATAGGTGAAAGGCATCAGGTATATAATAATTATTTTGAAGGATTAAAAGGAGATGATTATAGATCGGCTATTTGTATGATGAACGGAGTTCCAGACTCCCCGTTAAATAGGTATTTTCAAGTTCAGGATGCAGTAGTGGTATTTAATACTATAGTGGATTGTAAAATGCCATTAATTATTGGAGCTGGTAATGATTCTGAAAAAACTTTAGCTCCCATTAATTGCACATTTGCAAACAATGCTATTGATCAAACTACAGGAAGTATGAATGTGGTTATTGAAGATGCTCCTACAAATATGACATACCTTGGTAATATTGTAAATGCGGATGAAAACGATGAAGTTGTGAGTGTAGGCTTTAATTTTACAGATTGCGGTTTAGCGCAGGAAAATATTTTATGGCGACCTTCTTCAGCAAGTGTTTTGATTGATGCTGCACAGGGTGAGTTTTCTATGGTAACTAAAGATATAGATGGGCAACCAAGAAATGGTAAGAAAGATGTGGGATGCGATGAGGATTCTGATTTAGTAGTAGAAATTGGTTCGTTGGAGAAGGAAGATGTGGGACCATATACAGAAGAAGAAGAAAATATTTCTGGAATATTTAATGAATCATTTGCAGAAAAGGATATGGTTAACTGTACGGTGTTAGGAAATGAGATTTGTTTCAGAGTAAACAATTTATCCTATTGTCCTGTTCAGTACGGGGTGTATGATTTATCTGGAAAGATAATTAAATCGGGTAAGTTATTTGAATCAATAACGTATTTAAGAATAAGCGGTAATGATAAAATATTGTTAGCCTTCTTTAAATCAGGTAAACAATATTATCAGTCTCAAAAAGTGTTAGTGAGTAATAGTGTGTTATGACTGTCTTAATCAGGTTTGTTTTGGCAAAGGATTTATGTGGATGAAAATCAGGAAAAGAAATATTTCCTTAGTTGAAGATATTTACACATATAGGCTAACCGATAAGACTAATTTGGTGATGTTTAATTCTATTGAAGAAAATTGGTTGTGAGTGAAGTGGAATTTTAGTATTTTGGTCAACCAGTTTTTTGGGCAATAGTTAATAGTAAAACAATGGAATTATTAGAGAATTTTAAGGCGATTGAGGTTGAAACACCAGTTGATAAAATCGTTAGGCAGATTAGAAAATTGATTATTTCCGGTTATCTTCAACCAGGGGATAAATTACCGTCAGAGCGAAAATTATCGGAAAAATTAGGTGTTGGCAGAACGTATATTCGTGATGCGATAAAAAAATTAGAGTTTGTGGGTATACTTACTACATTACCCCAAAGTGGTGTGGTAGTAAATGGAGTGGATATTGCGGCTATGGAAGGTTTGCTTTCTAATGTTATGAAGATTGAAAAGCCTGATTTCTTTTCATTGGTTGAAACACGGGTAATGATGGAAAAGTTTTCTGTGCGTCAAGCAGCATTAAGAAGATCTGAAGTAGATATTGCAGCTATACAAGATGCGTTAGATCAATATAAGGCTCGTGTAAAAAAAGATTTACCTGCGGAGAATGAGGATTTTATGTTTCATTTAAGAATTGCTGAGGCTAGTCAGAACTCTGTTATAAAAACTATGATGTTGATAATCCTTCCGGATATCATGAAAATATATATAGAACAAAAGGTATGTGATGAAGGAAGAAAAAATAAACGTATAGAAGAACATGAGTCTATACTAAAGGCTATTATAGATGGAGATGGTGATAAGGCCGAGGAGCATATGTTGGAACATTTACATGATGTAATTGAATATAGTAAAATTAAATTATAAACATTAAACAATTAATAAATGAAAGTAGATACGGGATAAAAAAAATTAGTGCGCAGTAACGCACTAATTATTCGATTGCAATACAATATCCTTAATACAAATAAATAAGCTCATAAATCTGGACAATATATGAGGTTGTAATAGGGGAGTATTGTGTTTACAAAGTTAATAAAAAATCTAATTGTTATAATTCTAATGAAATGAAACGTAAAATTATTTTTACATTGTTATTTTGTGTCGGGTTGTTTACCCATGTATTTGCGCAGACATATACAGGTATGGTAACCGATGCCGGTGATGGCTCACCATTGATTGGTGTTAATGTCGTTGAAAAAGGAACTACAAACGGAACTATTACAGATATTAATGGTAATTACTCCTTGAATGTACAGGGTGATAATGCCATTCTTGTTTTTTCTTTTATTGGTTTTACTAAACAGGAAATACCTGTAACATCTTCAACTGTAATAAATGTTGTGTTGAAACCTGATGCAGCAGACATAGATGAAGTTGTTGTAGTTGGTTATGGGGCAATGAAGAAGTCGCATCTTACTGGTGCAATTGCAAAATTACAACCGGAAGGACTTGAAGACATACCGGGAGGTAGAGCTGATCAGGTTTTACAAGGACGTGTAGCTGGTGTGCAAATTCAGAATACGACATCACAGGTTGGGGAATCTCCTAATATAACGGTAAGAGGTAATGGTTCAATCAGTGCAAATGGACAACCACTTGTTATTGTGGATGGTTTTCCAGTTTCAGATGGTCTTAGTTTAGTTGATGTATCTGATATTGAATCAATGGAAGTACTAAAAGATGCTGCATCTGCAGCTATCTATGGATCTAGGGCTGCTAATGGTGTAATTATTATCACAACAAAAAGTGGTAATGAAGGTAAACCAAAATATAATGCTCGTGCATCGTATGGAGTAAAAGATTTCTATGAATTACATCCTATGATGACTCAGGATGAATTTATTGATATGAAGGTTGATGAGGCAACTCTTTCTGGTACTTCTTTAGGGGATATGTATTTTGCTATGTCTGTATTAGAAACCGAAGATACTAACTGGCAGGAAGAAGCTTTAAGATTAGCAGGTGTATTGAATGCACAATTTAGTGTTTCAGGTGGAAAGGAAGGCTTGAAGTACTATGTTTCTTCTTCGTATTTGGGTGATGAAGGTATCATGTTGCAAAATAAATATGACAGGTTAAATGTGCGATCTAAAATTGAAGCGGAATTGTCAGATGCGGTTAAGGTTGGAATAACTATGTCTCCTAGTTATACAAAAAGAAGTAAACCAACAAATCCATTTACTGATTTTGTTCGTACTCCAAGATTTTTACCTGTGTACCATAATGAATATACTGCTGCTCTTACTGGGCAAGAAGTAGGAAGTTACTCTCATGGTTACCATTATAGTAATAAGACTTATACAGGAATTGATCCTCTAACGGGTGAAGAAAGGACTGTTGTGGCTTCTCCTTATAGTACTTCAAATAATAATCCATTGTCGGTTATGGATAATCAGTTTTATTCTCGAGACGATTATCGTATGCAAAGTTCACTTTTTTTGAAAGTGAAGTTAGCTAAAGGCTTATCATTTAATACAACAAATGGTTTCAATGTGGTTTATACACAAGAGAATACTTATGAAAATGTAAATTCGAAAACTGCATCATCACCTAATAGTAGTTTATATGAGAATAGTTTGTTTACTGATATGTTATCAGAAAATACTTTAACGTACAATAAGAAAAGCGGACGTCATAGCTTTGATGCTTTACTTGGTTTCTCTATTCAGGAGAGAAATACTAAAACTGCTGGAATATATGGTAATAATTTTGCAACTGATTATATTCATACACTTAATGCTGCAGGATCAATTTTACAGTATGATGACGATGATCTTGTAACGGGTACATGGGAAGAAGAAGAAGGATTGGTGTCGTTATTCTCTCGTTTTGCATATTCGTATGCTGATAAGTATTTATTATCGGCTAGTTTCAGGGGGGATGGTAGTTCTAAGTTCGGAATGGATAATCGTTGGGGATACTTCCCATCAGTTTCTTTAGGTTGGCGTATTTCTGAAGAAAGTTTCTTCAAAGATAATGTGTCATGGGTTGATCAGTTAAAATTACGAGGTAGTTATGGTGTTACTGGTACAGATGATATTGAAAATTATGCTAATACAAATATGTTATCATCAAATAGTTATGTATTAGGAAGCTCAAATGGATCTGTTGTGTCAGGTATTTCTAATACATCTGACGTGATTGGTAATTCTGCGCTTCAATGGGAGCAAACTAATGAGTTTAACTATGGTATTGACTTAACAGCTTTAAATGGTGCTATTAATTTAGGTGTAGATTATTATTATGCGATTACCAAAAGTTTATTGTATGAGGCATCGGTTAACTCAGCTTTAGGTTTTACTGAAGCCTGGAGTAATAAAGGTAAAGTAAGAAATAAAGGTCTTGAATTTGTATTGACTACACATAATTTTAACCGTAATGATTTTACATGGAGTTCAACATTTAACTACTCTATGAATAAAAATAAAGTACTTGATCTTGGTGGTGAAAATGAACAAATAACTACAGGAGAAAGAGGAGAGATGTATCTAACCAGAGTAGGTGATCCGTTAGTACAGTTTTATGGTTTTAAAACACAAGGAATATGGGTTTCTGAAGATGAAATAGCAAATAACCCTTCACATATTAACGATGCAGCAGGTGGTTTAAGAGCTGTAAATGTTGATGGAAATGATGTTATTGATGCAGGTGACTATACTGTTATTGGTAATCCTTTGCCAGATTTTACTTTTGGTATCACTAATAATTTCACATATAAAGATTTTGATCTTTCTTTTTTAGTGCAAGGTGTTGTAGGTGCTGAAGTTGTTAATGGTGACATTTATTATGCAGAAACTGTAAGGTATAATAAAAACTTTAATCAAAACAGATGGATTGATGAAAATAATCCTGGTGATGGAAAAACTCCATACGAAAGAAACGGTATTACTCAAGTGCAAACAGATTATGCAGTAGAAGATGCTAGTTATTTTACCTTGCGTGATCTTACTGTTGGTTATAGCTTACCTAAGAATATTGCAAAAAAAGTCAATGTTTCTAATGTTAGAGTGTATTTAAGTGGACAAAACTTGTTTTACTGGTGGCCGGATGATTACAGGGGTATAAATCCTGAGGCACGTAAAACTTCAGGTAGTAATTACGGAAGTCCATTGGTTGATGGTTATCAAAGAGGTGCATTCCCTATTCAAAGAGTATATAGTGCAGGTATTGATATTAGTTTTTAATTAATGATCAAAATCAAATAAATTATGAAAAAATATATAAATATTGCTTTAATGGCTTTGGCTATTTTTGCATTCTCTTCTTGTGAAGATTTTCTGGTAAAGAATCCGATCGATCAGCTAGGGGAAGGTGGTTTCTATAGCAATGATGAGGAAATTGAGATGGCAGTTATGGCTTGCTATAGCAGTTTGAGAAGTATGACAAATGACGAATGGCGTTTAACGGAAATTCGTTCAGATAATGCTCGTTTATACATAAAAAATACAGGTGATGCTGTAAATGTTCGTTTAAGACAGTTAGATAATTTTACGGTTGAAACAACTCATGATGAAAATCAAAGTTATTGGGAAGCTGCTTATAAAGCAATTGATAACTGTAATGTGGTTCTTGAAAATATTGGTGTTGTTGCTGATGAAGATTTAAAGAGTCAGTTGGAAGGTGAAGCTCGTTTTATCAGGGCATATATTTATTTTAATTTGGTTCGTTTATATGGTCCTGTATTTTTAGTGACAGAAAGACTTAGTATTGAAGAGGGAAATAATCTTTATCGTAGTTCGGTAGATGACGTTTATAGTGTTATTAAAAGTGACTTAAGTTTGGCTGGTGGTGAGTCTGAAAATGCTGGATTACTTCCTGATACATACGATGACTCTGATCTTGGACGTGTAACATCTTGGGCTGCAAAAACTTTATTGGCAAAGGTTTATCTTACTTTAGGAGAATATGCTAGTGCCAAAACATTATTGACTTATGTGAAAAATAACAGTGGACATGAGTTGTTGCTTGGTGATTATGCAGGTGTATTTGATGTGAATAACGAAATGAATAATGAAATTATATTTGCTGTTCGTTATTTATCAGGAGGTTATGGTCAGGGAGCTCCGTTTGCAAATTATTTTGCACCTCGTGATGGTAGCTTTGTTCCTGGTAGAGCATATAGTTACAATACACCTACGCGTGATCTAATTGATGCATATGATGAGGAAGGTGATGAAATTCGTAAAAATGTTGTGATGTTTGATACTTGGATTGATGATAGTGGCAATGAGAATTTTGTTCCTTTTGTAAATAAATATTTATCAGATTTTGAAAATGAATTAGATGCTGAAAATGATTGGATTGTACTGCGTTATGCGGATGTGTTACTTATGTTAGCTGAAATAGAGAATGAGATATCAAGTGTAACTGAAGCATTGCCTTATGTTAATGAAGTGAGAAGTAGAGTTGATTTAGATCCGATAGATGAAACTGATGTACCTACTCAATGGGATATGAAGCTTGTAATTGAAAAGGAAAGACGTCTAGAGTTTGCTTTTGAGAATCAACGTCTTTACGATCTTATGAGAACTGATAGATTAGTAGCAGTCATGGAAGCTCATTTTAATAATGAGATTATTGTAAATTCAATTTCGGAAGATGGTACTATCGATTCAGAATCTTACTATGGTGCTGCTGCAACAGATATGAGTTATTTAAGTGAAGAGGGTAGATCACTAGAAGAATGGCAATATTTATTGCCAATACCTAATAGTGTAATTACTGTAGCTACAAATGCAACACAAAACCCAGGTTATTAATTAACAAAATAGAGAATAATGAAAAATGTTAGTTTAATGATGTTAATGCTAATTATTACATTTAATTATGGATGTAATGAAGAATTAGTATTTAGTACAACAGAAAAGAAAGAGCCTGTTATAGAGAGTTTTGAACCTGTTACAGGTAGTTATAATGATGAAATTACGATTAAAGGTGATTATCTGGGAGATGTTAGTGCTATTTATTTTGGGGATAGTCTAGCTACTATTAAGTATCGTGTTAGTAGTAATGAATTGGTAGCAAAACTTACCAAAGGATGCGTTTCAGGTAATATTACAGTTAAAAACAATGTGGGTTCGATAACGTCTGTAGATGAATTTACGGTTAATTATCCAGTGCCTACTATCACTGAATTTGAAGATAAACAGGTTCTTCCAAATAGTTCTATGAAAATAGAAGGAACTAATATGGATGTTGTATACGATGTTTATTTTGGATCTTCAAAAGCCAATATTATTGAATCAAATGAGGACTTTATTATTGTAGAAGTACCTTTCTTCGAAGAGGAGGAAGAGCCTGCAAATGTATCTTTGTCTTATAACGGAGGAACACTTAATCAAGTTCAGTCTTCTGGACAAATTACTTTATTCAGGATTTTCCCAGAGTTTAATGTTATTCCAGATCAGGGTGTAACAAATACAAATATTGTTTTTGAAGGTACAAACCTTACGTTGATCGATGAAATGTGGTTTGATGATCAATTAGCTTCTTTTTCAGTAAACGAAACAGGTGACGAGCTTGTGGTTAACTTAACGGAAGAGCAGTTTGCAGTAACAGCAACAGGTGTAACAGTTAATGCAACGTATTTTGGTGGAACACAAGTAGTTGCTCTTCATGAGGATTTTACGGTAGTTGTACCAACTGTTGAGTATTATTCAAATATTACTTTAAAACCAAGAGGTGCTGAAGGAGAATATTTTCTTGATTTTAATACCGGATTAGTATATGATGCTTGTGCGGATTGGACTACTGTGCTACAACCTAATATTTCTTTAGTAGCGTATGCTTCAAAAAGTGGTTATATTCAGTTCAGACAAGCAGGTAATGCTGGTAGTGTTATTAAGAACTATAAATGTGATGGAGTAAATCTGCCATCTGAAAACTGTGTTAAAGTATCAAAGATGGGCGTTTTAGATCCAACTAATGCTGAGCATCAGGTATATATAGATGCTGTTAAAAATAAAACATTAAATGATATTGATTCAGATGTGGTATCTGGTTTCGGAGCAAGTTCAAGTGACTTAAAGATATATACTACAGGTACTGGAAATGAAGATGCATTTGGTGCTGGAGATGTTATTGTCTTTAAACAAACCTGGAATGATGAAACGAAGTATGGTTTTATTGAAGTGTTGGAGGCTGTTGCTGATATACCTGAGAATATTGGACAGGCTAGTGGTGATGGTTCATATTTCAAATTTAATTATTACTTCCAAAAGTAGAATATGTTATTACTTTAATAATGGCTAGTTCAAAGTGGTTGTTAAAGATTTATTGACTAATTATAATATGTTTTTTGTACCCATGGAAAGCCATGGGTACTTTTTTATATATTTATATTTCCTCTGTTACTGAAGTTTTGTGTTGTTTTTTCTTTTCAGGGATATTGAATGCGAAGATTAAATTTCTGAATAATTATTGGTAGTGGGAATGTTTTTTTCTTGATCATATTTTTATTTGAATAATATATTTAGATAGATATCTATAAATTAAACTTTTAATTATTAAATTAGGCGAATTAAACTTTTATACGATATGGTACTGAATACAATTTATATTTGTGGTTTTCTTGGTGGATATGAATGGATTGTTATAATTTTAGCAATAACACTTTTATTTGGAGGTAAGAAAATTCCTGAGTTAATGAAGGGATTTGGACAGGGTATGAAAGAATTTAAAAAAGCCAAAAACGATATTATAAAAGATGTCGACCTGGATAATTGAGATAAGAAGAAAACTCTTGTTACTAACTTAATTGTTAATATTAAGCCTGTAAACCATAGTATGGGTTTATTAAATTAATTATAAGCCAGGAGGTATTATTCTGACTGAATTTTTATAATAATGCTAATGATCAATATACGATTATAATTTGACTATATTTTTTACTGGACAAAATAGTCTCATTTAAGGTTTCAGTCGTTTACTAAACTAATTGGTAAACTTTGGAATTGGTTAAGATTTATAGTTTTATTGGTTATTAGTGTCATTTCATAGCTTTCCCACATATATATCAATATGATTTTTGATAATTTCGTTGAGTATTGTATATCAATACGTCGTTAAATAATATAAAGTGATGATAATTAGAATGTTGGCAATCGTGAAGGTTTTACAGTAACAAATTGAAATTTAGCGTTTTGCAAATATGTCTCAGGTTTCTTTTCAAAAGTCTAACGATTTAATAATATATAAATCAATGTACTTAATTAGTAAGTGATTCCTTACTTTCTAAAAAATCACTCTGAATTTTAATTCATTTGTTTCTGTCACACTCTCCAATAATTTATTGAAAATAATCTTTATAATTAATTGAGCTTTTTTTGTGAAGGTTCTGTTACTGCATCTTTAATAATTTTTGTCTTTGAGATATTGATGATTTTAGATCCTATTACTCAGGGATGTCAGGTTTTTACAGTCGATTTTTAAACAGTAGAACGTCTCTAGGTATCAATTTATAATCTTCATGTTTACAAAAATTAATACAACTGGTCGACCAAAAGTGATTTTTCTTAGAATTTTAATTTTTTTTAGGTTTGAAAAAATGCTCTAAAAGCCACTAAAAATAGGCTTTAAAGGGTGTGTTATGAATGTTGGTAGTAATTTTATTGTAAAAAAAAGTGCTCTTAAAATTTGTTAATAATAAAATAGTTCGTAAATTGGTCAACCAATAAGGTGGTAAATCAGTGGTTGGTAGCTGAAAAAATAAAGTGATTCAGGATTGTGAAGGTATTAGATGGTTTGAATTCAGCTAAAGGATATATTGAAATTGAATTATGTAGTGTAATGACTTTGTAAAATCTATATAAAATCTAATTGTTAAATTTTAATAAAATGAAAAGAAAAATTCTATTTACATTATTGCTATTATGTGGGGGCTTTTTCGCTCATGTAATTGCTCAAACGGTTTCTGGAACTGTAACAGATGCCGATGACGGATCTCCTCTTATTGGTGTAAATGTTGTCGAAAAAGGAACTACTAATGGTACTATTACTGATATAGATGGTAACTACTCTTTAACAATACAAAGTGAAGATGCAATTCTACAGTTTTCTTTTATTGGGTATACTTCTCAAGATATTACTGTAGGAGATAAGTTAAATATTAATGTTGTATTGGGAGCTGATGCTGCAGATTTAGATGAAGTAGTAGTTGTAGGTTATGGAGCTCGTAAAAAAAGTGATGTAACAGGTTCTGTTTCATCAGTAAAATCATCCGAATTAACTGCATTCCCAGTATTGGATGCAATGCAAGGGGTTCAAGGACGTGCTGCAGGAGTAGATATTCAATCTAACAACGGAGGTGAGCCTGGTGCAGAAATTAGTATTACAATTAGAGGTAACACTTCAATTAATGCGAGTAGTGCTCCACTTATTGTAGTTGATGGTTTTGTTGGTGCTAATATGCCGCAAGCAGGAGATGTTGAATCTATGCAGATTTTGAAAGATGCCTCAGCAACCGCAATATATGGTTCTCGTGGTTCAAATGGTGTTATTTTAGTAACCACTAAAAAAGGTAAAAGTGGTCAATTAAATGTTGATTTTAATGCTACTTATTCTGTTCAAAGTACTGCAAATAAATTAGATTTATTAAATGCTGATGATTTTGCAGATTATCAAAACCAGATTAGAGTTAATCAGGGTAATACTACTGCTTATACTCAGGGAGATTATGATACAGATTGGCAAGATTTAATTTATAGAGCGGGTAGTACCCAGAATTATCAATTGTCTTTTTCTGGAGGTGCAAAGAAAGTTAACTACTATGCTTCAGGTACTTATTTTAAGCAAGAAGGTATTTTAATTAATTCTGATTATGAAAGAGCGTCATTTCTTGGAAATATAGATGCGCAAGTGTCTGATAAATTAAAATTAGGACTTAATTTAACTGGTAGTTTAAGTAAAAAAAGTGGTGTTCCTACTCAATCAGATGGATCTGTTACAGTAGGTGGAGATGATGTTGTTTCTTTAGCAATGAGATTTGCACCTGATAAAGGAATATATAACGAAGATGGTTCCTATTCAACAAATGATCAAATTGGGGATGAAGTGGATAACCCTTATGCTGTTGCCACAGAAAGAGATGATGATACAGAAATTGAAAATTTCAGGGCGAATTTTTATGCCAATTATGAAATTGTGGAAGGACTTACATTTAAAACAACTTTTGGTATTAGTTCTAAAAATGAATTCAGAGGAATTTATATGCCTAGATCGTTAGAGGTTACTGCAGGAGGAACTACTCAAGGTAGAGCTATTATGACTGAAGATAAAAGTAAGGATATCTTAAGTGAAAATTATTTAACCTATAAGAAAAAAATAGCAAAAGGAGATTTAACCTTATTGGCAGGTTATTCTTATCAAAAAACAACTGATAAAGGATTTTATAATGAAGGAACAGGTACCATTTCTGATGCTTTTTCTTACTATGGTTTATATACTGCGACAAGCTTAATACAACCTACTGATGGAGATGTGTATTTAAGAGAAACAGAAATTCAATCTCAGTTTGGTAGATTTAATTACGATTGGGATGATAAATATTTATTAACAGCTACTGTTCGTAGAGATGGAGCATCAAACTTTGCTGAAAATCATAAATATGCTATTTTCCCTTCAGCTGCTTTAGGATGGAAAATATCTAATGAAAGCTTTTTACAAGGAGTTGAAGCTATTTCAAACTTAAAACTTAGAGCAAGTTATGGTGTAACAGGTAATCCATCAATTGATCCTTATCAATCTTTAGCAAGTTCAGCAATACTTTACGCTTCTAGTAATGGATATACTGTACCGGCGATTACGCCAAATCAGCCTGCCAACCCTGATCTTAAATGGGAATCTTCTTATCAAACAAACCTTGGTGTAGACTTGGGTTTATTGCAAGGAAAAGTTAACCTGGCAGTTGATTACTATAATATCGATACTAAGGACCTAATTATGGTCGACAGAGGAATGCCTTTATATTTTGGTTTTCTTAATGATGAAATTTTAACTAACGTAGGAGAGATTAATAACAAGGGAATCGAAATTTCGTTAAATACAAGAAACATTAACAAGGAAAACTTTTTATGGACCACAGATTTTATATTCTCAAAGAATATAAACTCTGTAGTAGCTTTAGTTGATGGTGCTGACTGGTTTGGTAACGGTGCTCCAAGTTATTTTAGTCACGATAGAAGTTTTATCTTAAGAGAAGGAGAAGAAGTTGGTCTGTTCTGGGGATATAAATATGCAGGTGTATATCAAGGTGGTGAAACGCCAGAAGGTACAGCAACTATATCCGGAGGTGTAGCAGGTGATCCATTATTTTATGATTTAGCTGATGAAAATGGTAATTATGATGGTACTATTGATGATGGCGATAGAACAATAATCGGTAATCCAAATCCTGATTTTACTTGGGGTATTACAAATAACTTCACGTATAAAAACTTTGATTTAAGTATCTTTTTACAGGGATCTCAAGGTGGAGATATTTTTAATATGACAAATGTTCAGTTGTTTAATGGTGATGCGAATACAACAAAAGATTATTATAAAAATGCCTGGACAACTTCAAATACGAACACAAATCACCCTCGTGTAGGAAATAATAGTTTTAGAGAAATTTCTTCCCGTTTTGTAGAAGATGGAAGTTATATTAGATTAAAAAATATTGCAGTGGGCTATAATTTACCTTCAAATTTAGCTCAAAAGATAGGTGCAGAAAGGGTTAGATTATCTGTAAGTGCACAGAATTTACTAACAATTACAGACTACTCTGGTTTAGATCCTGAAGTAAATTACTATGGTTCCGAAGGTGATAATGACACATCAAGCAATACGGTAAGAGGATTTGATTTTGGTAATTACCCAACTGTAAGATCTGTAAGTTTTAGTCTTAATTTAACATTTTAACAACTATTTTAAAAACTGATATAATGAAAAATTTAATATATATATTCTTATTGTTGATGGGGGTATCGATAATGGGATGTTCAGATTTAGAAGAAGAGCCAGTAGGTTTATTATCTCCAGATGGATTCTTTTCAACTGTAGATGACATTCAAACAGCAGTAGATGGTTCTTTAACGCACGCGATCAATGAAGAGATTTGGGGAAGAAAACTATCTATAGCATTAATGTTACGTTCTGATATGGTAAATCTTCAATCTACCCAAACAAGAAGAGTGGAGATGAATGAACATACTATTTCGGGGAATAATGAAATGGTGTATGATCCATGGACAAGAATTTGGCTTGGAATTGCAGCCGCTAATAATGCTATTGCAGGTGCTGATGATGTGGTTGCTGATGATGATCTTAAAAACCCAATTACAGCACAAGCATATTTTGCCAGAGCTTTTTATTATTTTCATTTGGTGAGATTATTTGGAGATATACCTTATTTTGATGCACCTATAACCGATACAGAAGCAGCGCTTACTGTTACTAAAACATCAGCATCAGAAGTATATGAAAATATTATTGCTGATTTAAAATATGCTAAAACCTGGTTACCTAATACAGTGGCTTCAAGATCAGTTCCTTCTAAAGCAGCAGCAAGTTCTTATTTAGCGTTGGTGTATTTAACAATGGCAGGTAATGATTCAGGAAGTGATTATTGGCAAATGGCTTTTGACGAAGCTAAAGAAGTGATTGATAATGCAGGTACTTATGATTTAGAATTAGATGATGATTTCCAAACATTATTTAATGCAGATAAAATAGATGCTTCTAAAGAACCAATTTTTGCTTTAGATTATAATAATGTGGAAGCGGAAGATAATGCTTATGATCAAGTTGCCCCAATGACAGGAATAAGGGGAGATGATGATGACGCTGGTTGGTCTGTTGCAGTTCCTACAATGGCAGTTTATCAGTCATTTGATGCGGCAGATTATAGAACGCGTGTTAGTTTTCAAACAGAAGTGACAATTGGTGGTGTAACAGTAGATTATACCCAGTTTGATATAAGTGGGCACGAGCATGCAGCAAATCAACCATACATTGCAAAGTATACACGTTTCCCAGGAGAATATGCTAAAGGAAATAAAAGAGCAACAAGTCATAATTATTCAATGATACGTTATGCAGAAGTGTTATTAATTGCGGCAGAAGCTGCTGTAGAACTAGGGGATAATCCATCAGCACTTACTTATATAAATGAAGTAAGAGCAAGAGCTAGACAAGGTGGAGAATCAACAAATGGAGGTTATGTATCAGAAACTATTGCACCAAGCGAAGTTCCGGCAGACCTTTCAGGAACAGTTACAGTTGATGATGTAATGGAAGAACGTAGAATTGAACTTGCCTTTGAATGTAAAAGATGGTATGATATAAAGAGAAGACAGTTAGGAGATGAGGTGTTTAGTGCTTCTGGTTATGAAGGAGAAAAACCAGAGTGGGATGCTTCTGTAGATTATTTAACTCCGATACCTGAAGAGGAGATAGAAAGGAACCCTAATTTAGCGGATTAATTATCATCATTAGTTAGATAAAAATTAGGTCAAAATAAAGGATAGAAAGTTAGTAGATAGGAGATTTTATGATAAGAGATTATAGATATTATTTTGGTTGGTTATTTAATTCTATTGATCTCTTATCTAATTTCTCTAAGATAAAATATGTTTGACTTTTATAGTTTTTGAAATGTCTAGGTGACCTGGTGGAGTAAATCAGTATAAATAGTAATTCGCTCAGGTCACCTATTATTAAATTTAAAATTACCATTAAAACAATTCATCAATAATCATAATTCAATAGAGTATAGTTGAAAATATATGATTTGGAAAATGTAAAACGAGATAAATTTTGATAAGGTATAAAGGTTATTTCTCATAGTAAGTAACTGTTAGTTTTTAAATATTACTTGATTTTAAATATTGTTAATAAGAGAATTCGATGTATTAGGAATTTACAATAAGAATTATGTGGTATTTAAAAATTTACAGATTATAATAAAAATATGAAGAGATAAATATCAATTTTCTCAGTGAGATTATTAGTAATTAGATTGGAATAGAAAAAATGTAGTTTGTAATAACGCTAATTTTAAACTTAAACGTAAAAAAATAATAAGACATATAAAGCCAATAATCTAATGATTAATGGAATCGCTTTTAAATAGTTTAAATATGAAACAAAAAGTATTAAATATTATCGGAGTGTTAACTTTAATGTGGGTTTTATTAAGTTGTACCCAAATGAATTCAAAAGAAAATTCTCCTAATGTAATATTAACCAGTCAAGGAGTAAAAGAAATTCAGAAAGAACTAGGTAAGCTTCCATTATTGGATAAATCATATGAGGCTCTAGTAACAGCAACAGATTTAGATATGGTAAAAGGGATTAATGTTCCTGTGCCTAAAGATCCTGCTGGTGGGTATACTCATAATAGACATAAACAGAATTACATAACCATGTATGGTGCCGGAATAATTTGGCAATTGACAGGAGAGGATCGTTATGCTGAATTTGTGAAGAATATGTTGTTTAAATACGCGGAGATGTATCCAACCTTAGGACTTCATCCTGTAGATAAATCTTATGCAAGAGGAAAGTTATTTTGGCAACAACTAAACGAGGCAGTTTGGATGGTTTATACATCGCAGGCATATGATTGTATAAAATCATATCTGTCAGAACAAGATAAACAATTAATAGAAAATGATTTATTGATTCCTTATGCAAATTTCTTATCTGTTGAGTCTTCTTTTGTGTTTAATCGTATACATAATCATGCTGTTTGGGCTTCTGCAGCAGTTGGTATGGCTGGTTATTCTATGAATAATGAGGATTTAATTAAGAGAGCTTTGTATGGTGTAGATACAGAGGAACATAAAAATAAACCTAAAGGTTTTTTCGCTCAGCTTGACCTGCTTTTTTCCCCTGATGGGTATTATACAGAGGGACCGTATTACCAGCGTTATGCATTATTGCCTTATATGTTGTTAGCACAAGCAATAGATAATAATAATCCAGAATTAAAAATATTTGAATATCGTAAGCAAATTTTAAGAAAAGCAGTATTAGCTACGCTTCAGATGACTAATACAGATGGTAGGTTCTTCCCTTTTAATGATGCACTTAAATACATGAATTACAAGGCTCCGGAATTAATAAATGCAGTAGATATTGTATATAACGCTTTCCCGGAATCAAAAGAGTTGTTAAGCATCGCTCAGGAACAAGATAAAGTCGTAATGACGCAAGGAGGTTTAAAAGTAGCAAAGGATATTGCAAAAGGTGAAAGTAAACCATTTAAATGGTTATCATTAGAACTTACTGATGGAGCTGATGGTGATCAGGGAGGAGTAGGTATTTTAAGAAGTCATTCAGGAAAAGGTGCAACTTGCTTAACAATGAAATATGCCTCACAAGGTATGGGACATGGTCATTTTGATAGGTTAGGGATGACAATGTATGATAATGGAAATGAGATTTTATCTGATTATGGTGCAGCCAGATATGTCAATGTTGAGTATAAGCATGGAGGAAGATACTTACCAGAAAACAAAACCTGGTCAAAACAAACTGTTGCTCATAATACCATTGTGATGGATAAAACGACACAGTTTAATAATAAGCTGAAAGATGCAGAGAAGACATCTGCAGAAAAGTGGTTTTTTAATGCAGAAGCGGATGGAATATCAATTATGAGTGCAAAAGAAAACCATGCTTATGGTTCAGCTAAAGCACAAAGAACAATTGCCATGATTAAAGATTCAGCACTATCAAATAATCCTTTGGTTATTGATGTGTTTAGAATTGAAGATGATAAGACGCATACTTTTGATTTACCATTTTATTATAAAGGCCAGTTACTTTATACAAATTCAGATTATAAAAACCATACATCTCAAAGAGAAACTATGGGGGGCGACTTTGGTTACCAACACTTATGGAATGAGGCAGAAGGGAAACCGACATCTGGTATTTTTCAAACAGTTTGGTTTAATGAAGGTCGTTTTTATACATTAACTAGTGAGGCATTAGCTAAAGATGAAATATTCTATACTCGCATTGGTGCTAACGATCCAGAGTTTTCATTACGAAATGAAGCAGGATTAATGTTCCGTCGTTCTGATATTGCGTCAACTTGTTTTGTGAATACGGTTGAGGTGCATGGTAATAAAAGCTTTGAAACTGAAGTTGTAGAAAATCAAATAGGTAGTGTAAGAGGAATTAAGACTTTGTTGAATAATGATGATTATACAATTGTAGAGGTAGAAAGGGTTAAATCTAGTTCCATAGTATTGGTTATTGCCAATTCACAAAGCGACCTTTCCAAGGAACATTCAACGTATTTATGGGGTCGGGAATATACTTGGAAGGGTCCATTTTACTTAATTAAAAATAAAAACTAGAAATAATATGTTTTAATAGGGCATAGAATAAGATTTTACTCTAATAATAGCAGATACATTACTGTTTTAGTAGTAACGATTAAAATTGATAAAAATAAGAATATGAAGAAATTACTATATTTTAGTTTGTTTTTAACATTGATTTCTTGTTCTGTAAGCAATACAAGAGAGGTATTGGTTTCTAATAAGGAGGAATTGACTAAAGGTATTAAAGAAGCACTTCCTGGAGATGTTATTGTTATGTCTAATGGGATTTGGAAGGACGTTGAGATAAAATTTAAAGCAGATGGTCTGGCTGAAAATCCTATCATATTAAAAGCAGAAACTCCTGGTAAAGTATTTATTGAGGGACAATCATTCTTGAAAATTGGAGGGCATTTTTTAGAGGTTCATGACTTATTTTTTAGAAATGGGTTTACTCCAATTAACAGTGTTATACAATTTAAAACTGATAATAAAAATTTCGCTTATGATTGTAAGGTTGTTAATTGTGTAATTGAGGATTATACTCAATTGGACAGGATGAAAAAAGACCATTGGGTAGAATTTTGGGGACAGCGTAATGAACTAAAATCTTGTTATATCGCAGGTAAGTCAAATAATGGACCTACGGTTAGGGTAATGTTAAAAGGAAATCAAAATGCAAATTGTTATCATGTAATTAGTAATAATTATTTCGGACCTCGTCCAAGAAGAGGTGGGCCACATGGAGAAACAATGCAAATAGGTGATAGTTATACATCAATGGTTCCTGGGTTTGTTCAAGTGGAAAACAATTATTTTGATAGTTGTAATGGTGAAGTTGAGGTAATTTCAAATAAATCAAATTACAACACTTTTAGTCATAATGTTTTTAATAAGTGTGAAGGATCATTGGTGTTAAGACATGGTAATTATGCTACTGTTGATTCAAACTGGTTTTTAGGAGATGATAATTCAGATAATATTGGAGGAATAAGGGTAGTAAATACAGGACACTGGATAACTAATAATTATTTTTATAAGATAAAAGGTAATGAATTTCGAAGTGCTATTGCTGTAATGAATGGAATACCTAAATCACCATTAAACCGTTACAACCAAGTAACTGATGTTGTTATTGCGCATAATAGTTGGGTTGATTGTATAACTCCACTTCAATTTAGTGTTGGATCTAATGTTAAAAAGAAAGATGTACTACCAAAATCCGAGATCAGGTCTGCACTTCCAATAAGAACAACTGTTGCTAATAATCTTATTTATAACAGCAATGTTGAAAGTACTGAAATTGTGAGATATTATGATACTCCTGGGGATATTGATTTTGAAAATAATTTTGTGTACGGTAACGAAGAGGTAAAAATAGATGGTTTTGAAAATGCAGAAATGGAGATTGTTAATGATAAATTACAAGTGCCATTGGTAGGTCTAGTAAAAAGAAATACTGCATTATTTGATGGATTTAATTTCTCTATTATCAACCAGGATATTTTTTCAAATCCTAGAAATCCTAATCAGGCTGGTGCAATTTGTTCCTCAGGTGGAGAGAAGCCAAGTATATTTGATATTAGTAAATATGGTGCTTTCTGGTATTCATCAACAAAAAATAATACTAAATCAAAAAGCATAAAAGTTAAATCTAAAAATGAGTTTTTATCTTCTTTAAATGAGATTAATGCGGGTGATACTCTTATTATAGAATCAGATTTGTTAAAATTAGATCAGACTGTTAAAGTTGATAAAAGTGTTGTTATTATGTCGCTTAATGCAGATAAAAAAGCAATAATACAATTTGTTTCGGGTGATTATTCTGCTGCTTTTATTTTAGGACCTGATGTAGATATAATTATGAACAATATAGTGCTTAATGGTGATAAATCATTAAACTGTATAATGCCTGATAAGCAAGATATGTCTATTGCTTCTAATGTATTTATTGATAATTGTGAGTTAAATGGATTTAAATCAATCTATCAATCAATAAAGGGATCATTTGCTGATACGATCCAAGTAACAAATTCATTAATAGGAGACTTAGTAAACGGTTTTATCCTTAATTCAGAAATTGAGGCTATTGGAGATTATAATGCAGAGTTCTTAATCCTGAAAAACAATCAGGTTGCTAATGTTGAAAAAGGTTTTGTTGATTTCTACAGGGGAGGATATGATGAATCTACTATTGGAGGAAATTTTGTATTCGAAAATAACAATTTAGAATATGCCGGAATAACAGGATCAAAAGAGGTATTGTTGGAAACAGTGGGGATAGTTAATGTGCATATAACTGATAATACGTTTAGTTCTATTAAGTCAGGATTAATAGCTAAGCTGTGGGGTGAGAAGAATAACGTACAAAGTGGGAATATTATTAAAGGTAAGGCTAAGATTATTACTGAAGAATTTTTAACACAAAAGTTAATGTATTAATAATTGAGTGTTAAGAATAAATGAGTGAATCATACCCTCATTGAGAATATTACAATACATAAAGAGATTTTAAAAATTATAAAAATTAAACTGTTTATACAATGAAAAGATCAAGTGAAAAATTTATTACTACTTCAAATATGGAGTGGGAAGAACTTGGAGGAGGAGTGAGCCGCAAGTTTTTAGGATGGGACAATCAAATAATGATGGTTCAGGTAAAATTTGAAAAAGGAGCAGAAGGAACTCCACATGAGCACTTTCATACACAAGCAACTTATTGTGCTAGCGGAAAGTTTGAGTTTAATATTGATGGCGAGAAAAAGATTGTTGAAGCTGGAGATGGGGTTTATATAGAACCGAATCTAATACATGGTGCATTATGTTTGGAAGCGGGAATTCTTATCGATGTTTTTGCTCCTGTTCGTGAAGATTTTCTTCAAGGGAATGGAGTATCATATTTTGGAAAAAAGTAGAAGTTAAACCAATCAATTAGTAAGTTTAATTACAGTATAGTTACTAATTGATATAAAATTCAATTCAATGAAAATTAAAGGTTTTCGATGGTGGATAATTGGCTTAATTTTTATAGCCACTGTTATCAATTATATAGACAGGAGTGCCCTAAGTATTATGTGGGGAGGTGAAGATATAGAGGGATCAATAGCACAATCTTTAGGTTTAACTAAAAATCATTATGGATTAATTTCTAATGTGTTTATGGTTGCATATGCACTAGGACAGTTATTTTCTGGTAAAATATTCGATAAGGTAGGAACTCGTATTGGTTATGTAATCAGTATTGGTCTTTGGGGACTTTCTTCTTTTATGCATTCGATGGCAAGAGGTGTACTTTCTATAAGTATTTTTAGAACTATCTTAGGTGTTTCTGAAGCTGGTAACTGGCCAGGGGCTGTTAAAAGTAATGCAGAATGGTTCCCAATTAAAGAAAGAGCTATTGCTCAAGGACTTTTTAATGCTGGTGCATCAATTGGTTCTGTGATTGCTCCTTTAATAATTGGTACATTATTTATGGCATTTGGTTGGAGAACTACTTTTATGGTTGTTGGTTCCTTTGGTTTACTATGGATTGTTCCATGGTTAATAATAAATAAGGCTGGTCTTAAAAAACATCCATGGGTTACAGATGAAGAGAGAAAATATATCTTAGAAGGGCAGAGTGAAGCAGATAAAAATTCAAACGAAGATACGAAAGGATTAAGTTTATTTAAAATACTTTCTCATAAAGAGTCATGGTCTATTGTTGTTGGACGATTCTTTTTGGAACCAATTTGGTGGTTGTTTGTAACCTGGATGCCTATATATCTTTTCGATACTTATGGATTTAATGTGAAAGAAGTTGCAATGTTTTTATGGGTACCATATGTTGGTGCAGCCGTGGGTAGTATTGCTGGTGGTTATGTATCAGGAAGAATTATTTCACAAACAGGTTCAATTAATAAAGGACGAAAAACAACAATCGTTATCGGTGGAATATTGATGTTACTTGGTTTAGTGGCAACTATTTTATATGGTGATTCAGCATTAAAATTTGTATTGATTGTTTGTCTGGTACTATTTGGATTCCAATTTGCTATTGGTAATGTACAAACACTTCCAAGTGATTTTTTCAGTGGTAAATCAGTTGGTTCATTAGCTGGTTTAGGCGGAATGGTTGGAGTTTTCTCTGTTATTATCATGAACTTTTTAGTTCCACTAGTTGCAGAAATTTCATATACACCAGTATTTATTGCAATTGCATGTTTTGTTCCACTAGGTATTGGTTCAATTTACTTTTTTGCACGAAATATAAAGTCGGTTGAATAATAGAATTCTATCGCAATTAAAATTTATGTAAAAGATTGATGTGAAACTTAATTACCTGCCGGTAGGTCATTATTGGTAGTAATTATACCGGCAGGATGGAGTTTATCATCAGAAAATATAGATAATAAAATTTAAATTTAATTAAAGTTATGAGTTTACAAGAAAAAATTGCTGTGATTACTGGTGCAACTGGAGGTATTGGTTTTGAGGTTGCTAAAAGGTTAGGTAAAGATGGATATACTGTAGTGTTGAATGGTATTGAACATGAAGCAGGTGCAAAAAGAGTAGAAGAGCTTGCCGCAGAAGGTATTACTGCAGAATATTACGGCTTTGATATGACAGATTCAAAAGCAGTATCTGAAAATTTTGCTAAGATAGGTGAGAAATATGGAAAAATTGATGCGCTTATAAATAATACTGGTGGTATTGGTGTGAGAGCTAGATTTGAAGAAATGACAGATGAGCAATATAAGTTTGTTATGGCACTAAATCTTGATTCTGTTTTCTATGCTTCAAGAGCCGCTATTCCTTTTCTTAAAAAAGGGGAGAATGCTTCTATTATTAACTATACGTCAAATGCTGCTTGGAACGGAGCAGGACCAGGTGCGGGTATTTACTCCGCTTCAAAAGGTGGTGTGCAATCTATTACTCGTGCTTTAGCAAAAGATTTAGCAGAGTATGGTATTCGTGTAAATGCAGTATCACCTGGTACTATCGATACGCCATTCCATGCTCAAATTAAGTCTACTAAGCCGGAAGTATTTGCGTCATGGAAAAACAGTGTCTTGTTAGGAAGATTAGGTGAGCCGGAAGAAGTTGCTTCTGTTGTATCTTTTTTATTAAGTAAGGATGCTTCTTTCATTACAGCTGAAACTATTCAAATTGGTGGAGGTCAAGCACTGGGAATATAAAATTATATTAAGTGTTTTACTCACATTAAATATCTTAAAAATTAATAAATGGAATATTGCTTTAAAGAACAGTTTAGGATATTGAAGTAATAAGTATAACATTAGTATTGTTTACTGAGTCTTTTTTGTAATAAAAACAAATATATTCTTATAAAGAAGTCCATATTTTTTAGATTGAGTAAATAGCAACAAGTTCGGAATTGATTAGTCGACATATGAATGTTCTAAAATAGTGTTGCTTAATATAAGTAACGTGGTGATAATTATATTCACTACGTTGCTTTTAAATTTTTTTTATGTCAATAATTGATTATATCTATTTAATATTAGCAGGATTATGTGCTGGTTTTATTAATGTAATTGCAGGAGGAGGATCTTTAATAACGCTTCCTTTGATGATTTTCTTAGGAGTTCCATCAGTGGTTGCAAATGCATCTAATCGTGTGGCTTTATTGGCTCAGAATATTGTTTCTGTTTCTAATTTTAAGAAGAATAATATTATCTCTGGTAAATATCCTGTATATCTGGGAATATCTGCACTACTGGGAGCAATACTAGGGGCTTTTATTGCTGTTGATATCCCTGAAAAACTTTTAAATAAGATATTATCAATAGTGATGGTCCTTGTAGCTATCCTGATTTTAACTACTCCAACATTTAAAATAGAACAGAAAGAAAGGCTTGATTTTAAAAACAAGTTAGTAGGAGTGATTGTTTTTTTCTTTATAGGAATTTATGGAGGCTTTCTACATGCTGGAATTGGTTTTATAATGATACTTTCTTTGGTTAAAATTAATAGGTTTAGTTTGTTGAAAACCAATGCAATTAAGGTGACTGTTGCACTGATTTATACTATTTCAGCTTTAGCTGTTTTTATTTGGCAAGATGTAGTGGATTGGAAAGTGGGTTTAATCGTTGCTATTGGTAGTTCAACAGGAGGTTGGTTGGGAAGTCATTTTTCAATCAAAAAAGGAGATGTTTGGATTAAGAGAATTTTGTTAGTTGCAATTATTATTATGGCAATTAAACTTTGGTTGTTCTAAATTTTTTCAGGGAAAATATTATGAGAAAAGTTGTTGTATTTGGAGAGGTAATGTTACGATTATCTACAGATGAACATTTAAGGTTTTGCCAGGCAGAAAAGTTGCACGTTACTTATGGTGGCGGAGAGGCCAATGTTGCTATTTCGCTTTCAAACTTTAATGTTAAGACAAGAATAGTAAGCAGATTTCCAGATAATGATCTAGGAAATGCATGCGTTAGATCTCTAGATAAAATTGGCATAGATACGAACCATGTTTTGTTTGGGGGAGAACGATTAGGAATATATTTTTTAGAAAAAGGTGCTGTTCAACGAGGTTCTAAAGTAGTTTATGATAGAGACAATTCTTCATTTGCAACATTGAAACCTGGAATGATTGATTGGGATATAGTATTTAAGGATGCTAAATGGTTTCATTGGTCAGGATTAAGTGCTGCTATTGCAGAAGAACCAAGTATGGTACTGGAAGAAGCTGTTAGGGCTGCTCATGAAAAAGGAATCACAATTTCATGCGATATAAATTTGAGAGAGAATTTGTGGAATTATGGTAAAACACCTAATGAAGTTATGCCAGACCTGGTTGCCATGAGCGATATTGTTTTTGGTAACGAATATGATGCAGAACAAGCTATGGGAATAGATGTAGGGGATGCTATTCGGGGAAAATTTACTAATGAATCATTTATCAATTCTTCAAAATTGGTATTGGCAAAGTTCCCCAAAATAAAAAAGATATTTACAACCAGAAGAGGTAATATAAATGCCAGTCATAATACCTTAAAAGGATTGATGTTTAATGGAAAAGAACTTATTGAAACACCATCATATTCAATTACACATATTGTTGACCGTGTAGGAGGTGGGGATGCTAATACAGCAGGTGTGATTTTTGGTTTATTAAATTGGCCAAATGAAGATTATCGAACTCTTAATTTTGGAATTTCTGCATCTGCAATAAAGCATACTATTAATGGGGATGCAAACTTTGCTACATTGAATGAAATAATGGAAAATACTATTTAGTTCAAAATAATTATAGCCAAACATATATTACAGTTAATTTATAAGTTATAATTCATAAGTCTTATGGTTCGGGTCTGTTATAAAAAAGTGAGTGGAAATAATAATCATATAAAGATCTGAATCCAAAACTTTAGTTTGAACCAGGATTAATAAACTTAGAATTTCTAATCCTTTATAATAAGTCATTGCATTTATATTAATTGATTATTTAGATGAATGTATACCTGTAAGAGAATTTGTGTGGATTTAATTAGTGAGTATAGATATTTTACTTATGGAAGAAACAATAATGTGATTGATTGATCATAACTCAATAGAGTGTTTTATTGTTTACGATATAGGAGAAAAATGTCTATAGAAGAATAAGGGATTAAGAGAAGTCTTGTTAGCTACAGATTTGTGAGATAATAGAAAGGTTATTATTGTGGTGAACTTTATATATGCTTACACAGGTACTCTTATTATCAAATTAGAACGATAATAAAAGTTATTTTAAGGTGAGTTTACTGTTTTAAAGAGGGGGAGATTATGTTGTTAATAAAAGTAAATATTAAACACTTGAAATTATTATTGCTAATAATATTAGAAGTATTCTTATGTGGCAACTTGTATTCACAATTGAATAGTATAAAATTTAGTGAAGTTTCGCTCAACGAGGGTTTGTCTCAAAGTACGGTGCTTAGTAGTTTTCAGGATAGTAGAGGTTTTATTTGGTTTGGTACAAGAACTGGAGGGTTAAATAAATTTGATGGTTATACATTTACGCATTATAAAAATGATCGTGATAATAAAAATAGTATTAGCGGAAATGAAATATTAGCGATTGCCGAAGATAATGAAGGTTATGTGTGGATTGGAACACGGGAAAATGGACTTAATCGGTTTAATCCTAAGAACGAGACATTCAAACATTATTTGACAGGACAAGAAGATTCAATTCATTCAAGTGACTTTACTATAAATACTATTCTTAAAGATGATTCTGGTCAGTTATGGATAGGAACCAATAGAGAACTAATGCTCTACGATAAGGGTATAGATCAATTTATTGTAGTTGAAAACTCTTCAAAGCATTCTTTCGGAGCTATCTTAACGTTAAGTAAGGCAGATGATAATAGAATCCTGGCAGGAACAAAGAGTAAAGGTTTATATGTTATAAATACAAAGTCAAAAAAGGTACAGAAGCAGCTTGTGCATGATGAAAAAAACGAAAAAAGTTTAAGTAGTAATTATGTTACTGCTATTTTATATGATAATAATAAACACGTATGGGTTGGGACAAGGAATGATGGAATAAATAAAATAGACAATATAAACACTAATAATGTTACCCGCATAATAACAGAAAAAAATCGTAACGCATCTTTAACAAATAATATAATAAGAACTATTAATCAAGATAAATATGGTAATATTTGGATTGGGACAAAAGATGGACTGGAGCAGCTATTGCCTTCGCAACAGCGAAATTTAAAACCTGATTTTATCCACCATAAGAATAGTTCAAGCGATTTAAATACACTTAATCAAAATTCTATATATTCATTTTTAGAAGATAATGTAGGGGATTTTTGGATTGGAACATGGAGTGGTGGTGTAAATCATTTAAGTGTAAATAGTCAAAAGTTTAAGCATTTTAAACATCAAATAAACAACGAAGATGATTTAAGCCATAATGTGGTAAGTTGCTTTGCTATTACTAACAGAGGTCTTTGGGTAGGTACAGAGGAAGATGGAGGTCTGAATTTGTACAATGCGGAAAATAACACATTTAAAAAATTCAAAGCTAATATATATAAACGCGGTAGTTTACAAAGTAACCATATCAAATCATTATTCGCAGATGAAAATCAAGACCTTTGGATTGGTACTTTTAATGGCTTACATTTATTAAAAGATGGTAGTAATACTTTTAAATATTTTTTGGAAGGATCAAGTGTTTATGCAATAGAAGCAGGTTCACAAAATGATATATGGGTTGGAACATCCAATAAATTGTATCGAATAGATAAGGATACCTACAATATTACTACTTTTAAAAAGGGGAGCAAGGATAATCAGCTTACTAACAATTCTATAAATACCATTTGTAAGGATAATAATGGAAACCTATGGATTGGTACCAAGAAAGGACTTAACTATTTCAATTATTCGGATGGTACTTTTACAAAGTTTATACACTCCAAAAAAGACAATAACTCACTAAGCAATAATCATATTACTACTATTAAGATTGATGAAAATGGTAGTTTATGGATAGGTACTCAGGACGGACTGAATAAGTACAATCCTAAAACCAAAATATTTTCAGTTTTTGGTGAAAAGGATGGAATTCCGGATAATCTGATAAACAATATTTTATTCGATGAAAAAGGAAATTTGTGGCTAACTACAAACCGAGGGTTGTGTAGGTTTAATATTAAATTAGCCGAACAAAAGGCAAGTAATAAAGATTATAATAAGATTCGAAATTTCGATACTGGTGACGGATTGCAAGGAAATGAATTTGTTACAAATGCCAGCTACAAAAGTGTAACAGGTGAATTTTATTTGGGAGGAGTTAATGGTTTTAACGTTTTTCATCCTGAAAACATTAAAATAAATTCAGATATACCCGAAGTTGTAATAACTGATTTTTTACTTTTTAATAAGCCGGTTCAAATAGGGGCTAAAAGTTCGCCATTATCAGAACATATTTCTTTTACAGATGAGCTTACTTTAAATTATAAACAATCGGTATTTACATTTAAATTTGTTTCATTAAACTTTAAGACATCCGAAAAAAACCTATACAAATATTATATGGAAGGTTTTGATGAGGAGTGGATAGATGCCGGAACAAAAAGAGAAGCTTCATATACAAACTTACCTGCAGGAGATTATACTTTTAAAGTTAAAGCATCAAACAACGATGGACTTTGGAATGAAGAAGGAACAAGTATTAACATCTCTATTTTACCTCCTTGGTGGAAAACATGGTGGTTTCAAACTATTGTTATAACTCTAATTGTAATAGTTATAGTAGGAGTTTTTTTGAGTCGGACTAAAAAATTGAAAAAGGATCAGGCAATTCTGCAAAAAAAAGTGAGAGTTGCCACCGAAGAAGTAAAAAAACGCAATGCAAAACTTGAAGAAGCTAAAGGTAAATTGGCCAATATAATGACAGATGTAAAAAGTGAATTGGGGAAAGCCTCGGTTGAACTTTTAGACGCAACTAATAGTCAGGCATCAACTATTGAGGAAATATCTTCATCTATTGAACATATGGCCAGGGAAATAAATGAAAATGCAGTTAATGCATCTCAAATGTTCGATAATGCTAAAAATATTGAAAAAGATACAGATACTAGCGTGGAAATTGTGTCAAAAACAGTAAACTCTATTGTTGATATTACCGAGGGAATTGGATTTATTTCAGAATTTGCACGAACTACGAACCTACTTTCATTAAATGCTGCTATTGAAGCAGCCAGAGCTGGAGTGCAAGGTCGGTCATTTTCGGTAGTTGCTAATGAAGTGAAAAAACTTGCCGACCAATCACAAGAAATGGCTATTAATATTAAAAACGTATCTGAGTCAGGACTTGAATTATCGCATGAAGCTAATACCAAAATCAAAGAACTTCAATCTTACATCAAAAGTATAGTAGGTCTTATTGCTCAAATACGAGAATCCAGTGAAAATCAATCTAACGAGGCTACTAATGTAAATCAAGCTATACAGCAAATATCAACGTATATAAATAGTACGGCACAATTGGCCGAAAAGCTTGATACAGCAATCAACTCATTGTCGGTTGATGAATAGCTGAATAAGACTAATAAGTAGATAAAGAAAGTATCTATATGTATATTAAATGATATTCCGGTTTGCCGGACACTATGTATTTTAAAATCTAATGAGTGATGAAAAAAAAGAATTGTTTTAAAATTGTAAAGTTAGGTATAATAGCCTTTGTAAGTGGCATTTTGTTGTCCTGTTCAGAAACATCAGATATAAAGTTCCAGAACCTAACTCTGAATTGGGTGGATGATAACAACATTCATGTTGAGGAAATGCTTGCTGGTGAAATTGCTGAAACTAAAATTGAACATGTTAGTTATATTGGTCCAATTAGTCAGCAAGTTTTAATTCGTGATACGAATAGATATATTTTTTTATTTGTAAAAGGGTATGGAAAGTTGGTTGCAGATACTTCGTCGTTTGATATTGTACCGGAAACTATTGCAATTCCAATGCAGTACAAGTCCGTAACAATTAACGTTCCGGCTGGTGATACATTGCATTATCTGCTATTTACTAAAAAATTATCTTTGGATGATTTAGAAGTACAAGAATCATTTCCTGAAGAAAACAAATATGATATCTTTTTTACAAAGTTTGAAGATTGTGAGCCTTATACCGAAAAGATTAAAAGTCCTAACACGATAAGTCGTACCGTTCTACCAAAAGATATTGTTCCAAGGGTATCCTTGGGTACTGTTGAGGCACCAGGGCCTGATAAAGTAGGAGCACATAAGCATCCTATGCTTGATCAGTTATTTCTTGGGCTATCCGATAATGATATTACTGTACATGCAGATGATAAATCTGTAGACTTTAAAGGATTATCGCTTTTACATATACCTATTGGATCAAGTCATTGGGTATCAGTAGATGAAGGAAAGAGAATGTATTATATGTGGATGGATTTTTTCCTTACAAAAGAAGGAGAAGTATGGCTTAATACGCATAAAAAGATGGATGATTATAAGAAGGAATCAGAAGATAAATAATTTTAGAATATAAGAAAAGGTTTTGCTATCGTAAGCAAAATGTATGTTTAGTATGTAAATATGAGGTCAGATATTTTTATTTGGCCTCTTTTTATGTTGTAGCTATTCTTTAACAAGAAATTAGGCTAAGATGTAATCTAACATGAATGGCATATAATAAGTTATATCAATTGTATTTCAAAGTAAGCCTTAAGTGAAACAATGAAGTTACTAGGTAATTGTCTTGATCTTGGTAAAGCTTAAATATTTCACTTATAAACAACGATCTTCTACCTGGAAATTTTTCAAAATAGCCGCTATTCTTTCATGATGTTCAGTTGAACCTCTCTATTTATAAGCGCTCTGAATTAAAAAATTTATTTCGAATTTAGGTTAATATGTGTTTGAGTTGACAAAGATTAGAGGATAGAACTTATAAGGATAAATTATGTTATAAAAGAGAGCCTAGTTAATAGGATAACTAGACTCTCCAAACCTACATAAAAAACACATTATAAATTTATGCTAATACCTCCCATATACGTTCCTCCTGTTTTATCTGTGAAAATAAATTCTCTGTTTGTATTATTTGTTAAGTTGCGTGCGTTTACAAATATTTGCATCCAGTTATTTACATGATATGATGCTTTTAGATTGAATGAAATTTTTGGATCAATTTGCAAATTCATAAATGATCTTCCTTGTGTGTAGAATGACTCTTGTTTACTGTAGGCATAAATTGAAGAATTGAAATTCCATTTTTTTGTAGGGGCAAAATTTATTGAAGCTCCACCATAAAAACTGGGTGTATATTTATGTTCCATCGAAATGTAAATAGAGTTATTGTTTAACGATTGATTATCAAAGGTTTTTCCCGTTATTTCTTCATAGTAGCTAGTGTTACTTATCTCAAAATTATCTAAATCTGTTTTTTGGTATGTTGCAAATACGGAGGCATTAAATTTTTGATTCATGACGTATTTTAAACTGGCAGTAACACCTAATTGAGTTGCTTCCAGATCAAGATTCTGCATCGATTCTGTTACAGTCATAGAAGTTGTTGGTTCTTGTGCAGTACCTTCTTGCGGTGAATCACTTGATTGCTCAGATGTTGTTGTTCTTTCTTCTCTAACTAGTTGTGAATACTTTTTAGAAGTATTATAGAATACGGAAACGTCAGCCTGAAGGTTTTTCATAAAGTTATGTCGTATGCCCAGTTCTATCATATTCATTTCTAGAGGATTTAAATCCTCATTGCCAACCATATTTATTGACATAACACCTCCTTCTGAGTTATTGTTGTCCTCAATCAAAGGTACTTCAATTGACTTATCCATGTAGGTATTCAATACAAATGGACTAGAGTTTGATTTTGAAGCTACAAAACGAACTAGAGTATTGTCATTTGCCTGATATGATGTAGCAAGTTGATAAGAATTGTAATTGCGATCAGGTTTATAAAAGTATCCTTGAAGCCAGGCACCAACAATTCTTAATTTTTCAAAGGCTGTATAATCAACTCTTAAGCTTCCTTGTATGGTCCCCAGCTCTGCTGAGCCATTTAATAATCCGTCATTAGCTGTAACATCTACATAATTTTCATCCGAATAATTGGCATAATTGGCTGTAATCCCTGGTCGTAGAATTAAGTTTTTAAAATTAAAGTTGTAGCCAAGTTTTCCATTTAATTCCATAAAATCATATTCATATCCAGGCATCCCTTTAATGGCATTTAATTTTCCAGACAAAACTGAAAGGTGGCTATCGAAATTTCCGACATTAAGGTTTAAGCTGTTGCTAAAAGATGATGACTCCCGGGTAGAAATTACGGAACCTACATCCATATAGGCTGTTTGTATAGTTGACGATTGATAGGATCCCATGTATGACAACTGAACTTTGTCAGAATCAGTATACGTAATACCAATATTTACTGCACCTTGCCTTTTCGCAAGTGAATAATCATTTGAAAACTCTGAAGCAACATAATTCGTATCTATTTGAGCATTAAGTGCACCGACTTCACTTCCACTTACATACTCATCCTTTTGAGGAATATAATATGTGTTTTGAAAACGATTTGCGTTATTATAATTTCCGGATAGTGAGACTCCCCATTTTCCTTTTTTATAATTTACAGTACCTGTTGCTATTTTAGAACTTTGGTTTCCAGCTTGTATATTTACATTTGTTTTAAGGCCTGTATCTTCTATTTTTTTAGTAATAAGATGAATAACACCAGATACAGCATTTGGTCCATATAATGCAGCCGAAGGGCCATAGATAATTTCTATTTTTTCAAGATCATTTATCGAAACTGGTAGGTTTTCCCAAAAAGTAGCACCTAAAAAGCTGTTGTATACAGGTCTGTTGTCAATCATTACCAATGTAGTGGAATTTACAGTGTTAGATAATTCTGAACCAGGTGATATAAAGTCATTGCCCCTGATATGCACATCATAATTTCCGTTTGTTTTTTCTCTGACAATAAAACCTGGAGCTAACTTTAATGCTTCAGGAATTGATCTTGCACCTGACTTTTGTAATTCATCCGAGGTTATAACTGTTGTTGAAAGTGGTGATTGGAATAAATCTTCTTCCATTTTTGAAGCTGTTGATTGTGTAGGATTCAATATTAGGTCATACAGCTGTTCTATTGAAGATAATTTAAATTTCTTTACAAGTGAAATTAAATCAGTAAATGGCAACTCAAGTAAATCGTCCTGTGTGAAAGTTTTTATTTGTTCTAATGTTAGCTCCTCAGTATTAATTGTGGGCTTTTCTTGTTGTGCAAAAGTTTGAACAAAGAACAGTACTACTGTTATTACAGATAAAATATATTTAAATATTTTGTTTTTCATTGGTTTAATTTTATTTTTCAATTGTCAGATATAACTCTATTGAATTATGCAACTTCGTATATATGAAGATGATGAGAGGTTCGTTTCGATGTATTTTATTTTTATGTTTTTTATTCCCTTACTATGCCAAGATTGTAGAGAGTACTTGCAATTTTTAATTGTTGTGATTTTATAGATGTTGGATATATTTCAAACTCTATTTTTTGCGGTGTGTCAATGAAATTAATGTGTGCTCCTGCTAAACCTTTTTTATCACTTACCAATAAAATTGGTCTGTTTTTAACAATGGATTTAATGTTGTTTATTTTAGAAGATGATGAACGTCCTACATATATTAATTGACAATTCTCAATTTGAGGATTAGAGTTCGAGATTTCCATGATTTTAATATTATGCCCAAACATTTTACGCTTTGTAGAGATATCTTGAAGTTCATGTGTTATTTCCTTTGAGCCAACAACTCCTATAATAAAATCATCTGTTAATAATGGCCATTCAATTCGTTGAGCAATGTTGTAAATAAATAAAGCCTGAAATTTGTAATTCTGTGCCGGCAATTGCTGATATAGAATTAATATTAGTATAATTAATAATAATTTCTTCATGATTCTTTTTTGATTTTAGTTATTATTTTATGCTTTCTTGTTATATCCATAGCATCGTTAATTCTAACGATAAATCTTATTCAAACATGATGTAAATAAAAGGGGTGAAAAATTCTATTCGACGAAGTCATTATTTTAATCGACAAATTTGAATATTTAAGAATCGAGTATAGCCATTGGTAAGTGGAAGAAATTATGAGATAAGAGGGGATCTTATATTGTAAGCTTATTGCTCCGTTCTGCATAACTCAAGTAAACTTACTTATGTCCTCATTTATCGCAATAATTCAAGGTTGCACCCACCTTACTCAAAAAACTATAATTATATGACTGAAACCGTTTAAACTTGCTGTACTCAGACAAAAACGATTTTTAATCGTCAAACTAATCTTGCTTTTGGGTTTACGGGCTGATGTTAATCTATAACCAGCTAAAGGATATAATTATTCTTTATTTAGGACAGATGTGATAAGTACTATAAAATTAGAAATATTAGTTTTTAATACGTTGAGTTAATATGTACATCTCCTTTTTTACAATCAAACTATGTTAACTTTTAATACTTTTTGTAGAAAAAAAGTTTCTATTTGTCGATTTTAATTGAATGTAGTGTGATTTGTAAATTACTTCGTGAATACAAAATTTTAATAACAACATTTCTAAATGATTATGGAAGATATGGTTGTATGTATTCCAGAAAACAAATTGTTAAAGGAATTGGTCTGTAATTGTAATGTAATATCAGAACAAAAATGTTTGATTGATATTAGAGATTTAAATGTGGTATTAAATATTGGTCTTATTAGATCATTGTCACATTTTTCAATTATAGATAACCTTAATTATAGGTATTCCAAACTTGGTATTTTAACAGATACACCTGAGCAGGTTGTAATTGCTACATTTATTAAAAAGTATAATGAAACTAAAAATATAAACATCGGGATTTTCTCAACCCGTAAAGGAGTTATGGAATGGTTGTCATAAACTCATGTGTCAAATAGATCATCGTTTTTCTTTAAATTTCTTGTCTGCTAATGAGCAGAAATCCTGAAAATTAATATACACACATTAGAGTAAAATATATTCGTAGTTTAAATATTCTAATTTGTCAGTTGAATAATTTGGTTTGTCGATTTTTTTTACCTAAAAGCTTTTTGCATAGTACTTTTAACATATAGTTAATACATGTGTAATATAAAATGGTTAAAAGATGAGAGCAATAAATACTAATTCATTTGCTCCAATACAGTTGGATGAAATGGATAAAGTAAAACTGATGAATCGTATTGATACAAAATATTGGTTTCATTTAGGTGAACTCCAAGATATTCTTAAGAATATTAGTGATGGGTATTTTCTTCTTAACTTAAATGATGAATGTTTATTGCCATATGAAACGGTATACTATGATACTCCTTGCGATAAAATGTTTATGGCTCATCATAATGGCAAGCTTAATCGTTATAAAATCAGACGACGCAGTTATGTTTCTTCTGGTATAA
This sequence comes from uncultured Saccharicrinis sp., assembly GCA_963677655.2. GTDB lineage: Bacteria > Bacteroidota > Bacteroidia > Bacteroidales > Marinilabiliaceae > Saccharicrinis. Next base: position 46,229 of record OY782089.1, on the reverse strand, counting down.
GTTTTTTTGAGGTGAAGTATAAAAATAATAAAGGACGTACCTTAAAAAGACGAATTTCTTCTGATTTTAAGCTTAATGATTTTTCGAAGCAGGATAAAGAGTTTATAGAAGACTGCACACCTTTTTCTGTTCAGGATTTGAAAGGTTCATTAATAAATAATTTTTCACGACTTACTCTTGTAAGTAAAGAATTTAATGAACGTTGTACTATTGACTTAGATTTGAGATTTAGAACTGAAAGTAAAAGCATTGAATTAAATAATTTAGTGATTGTAGAAGTTAAATCTGATGGACGATCGTCATCTTCATTATTACAAAAAACTTTACGTGATCAAAGAATTAAAACATCGGGTTTTAGTAAATATTGTATTGGCAGAACCGTTACTAGCAATAAAATAAAACGAAATGCTTTTAAGGAGAAAATAAGACAGATTGAAAAAACGATACAAATAGATTATAACTTATTTAATTAAAAATATGATGATGAATATAGATGATATTGCAGATAAAGTTCAGAAGAATATTGTAGATGGACCATTACCATCAAAACTTGAGATTTGGGAAGATGGAATGAGATTTCTTGATATAAAATTAATAAACGTAGTTGATTTTACTGAATTATTAGTTCGTTTTGCTTTTAATACACTATTAATTTTTATGGTGGTTCATTTTATATATGCAAAAAATAGTAAACGGAAGGACTTTTACTTTAGTTATTTATCAATAGGTGTAATTGTATTTTTACTTAGTTTTTTACTTAATAGTGTTAAACTGGAGTTGGGATTTGCATTAGGTTTGTTTGCTATTTTTGGAATTATAAGGTATCGAACTGATGCTATACCAATAAAAGAAATGACTTATTTATTTATTATTATTGGTATCTCAGTTATAAATGCCTTGGCAAATAAAAAAGTAAGTTATGCCGAACTGGTCATAACAAATTCTATTATCGTTTTTGGTTTATGGATTCTTGAAAAGCGTCTAATGCTTAAGCAGGAGGGGTCGATTAATTTAATTTATGAAAAGATTGAAAATATACATACAATGAACAGTGATATGTTATTGGCCGACTTAAAAGAACGCACCGGTATAAATATAAAACGCTACGAGATACAAGAAATAGATTTCTTAAAAGATGTGGCAAAAATTACACTTTACTTTAATGTAAATGGACAAGATAAAAAGGTTCTTGAAATATAGTTTTTCAAATTATAAAATACAGAAAATCTTGTAATACATTATAATTAGTATTTAATACTAGAAATTACATAATACCCTAAAATACTACCACCCATGATTAGAAAATATATAAAAATATACTCACTCTTGTTATTTGTGTTTTCCTTAATAACTACGGTGAATTATGCTCAGGAGGTTGACAACGAGTACCAAACGCGTACTGCATTTGAGCTTAGTTTTAAACCTGTTAAAAAATTAAAGCTTAGTCTTTCTCCTGAGTTTCGTTTTGATGAAAATTATAGTCTTGATAAATCATTAATAGAAGGAGAGGCTAGTTATAAGATATTTAAGAGGATAACTTTTTCCGGAGCTTATCGTTTTATTGCAAATCAACGCAAAACTAAAAATACAGAATACTTTAGTAGATACTCATTTAGTGTTAAGGTAGAAAAGGATTTTAAAAGGTTGGAATCGGCTTTTAGATTGCGTTATAGTAATGATTCAGACGATGATAAGGGTGCTAATGACTTTTTAAGATATAAACTTTCAGCAAATTATAATATTGCCAAATGCAAAGCAGAACCTTATATTTCTGTTGAAGCATTCCAACAACTTTCAAATTCTGAATTATATAAAATGCGTTATGCATTGGGTGTTGATTATAATTTGTTTAAAAAGAATTCGGTAGGAGTTGGTTACAAATTTGATTACTTCAAAAATGAATTCTTAAACAAACATATTGTTAGCCTTAATTATAAATTAAAATTCTAAAGAAAATCTTACAAATATGAAACGATATATATTTATTTTAATTGCGAGTTTATTTGTTTTCCTAACAGCATGTCGTGACGATAGCGAGATAGCTGAAAGTCTTATTGAAAGTGAAGAAACAGAAGAAGAGGAAGTTGATACATCTGGTTTTCCTGATTGGACGGAAGTAACACATAGTAATAATGTAGATCCTGATTACTCCATTGTTTTCAATCAGGATGAGGTATTGCGTTTTGATATTGAAATCAGCAGTTCAGACTGGTCCTCAATGCAATCTAATTTGTCTTCAATATTAAGTTCAAGTAGCAATAGGGGTGGAGTTTCATTAGATTTTGACGATCCTTCCTGGTATAAGTGTTCTTTTAAGTTTAATGGAATAGAATGGTATAATGTAGGTATTCGTTATAAAGGAAATTCCAGTTTGCAATCAGCGTATAATTCAGGAATTGGAAAATTATCTTTTAAACTTGATTTTGATGAATTTGAAGATGATTATCCAACCTTAAAAAACCAAAGATTTTATGGATTTAAACAGTTGAATTTAAATAATAATTATGATGATGCTTCACTGATGCGTGAAAAGGTAGGATCTGATTTATTCAGACAGTTTGGCTTAGCTTCAGCGCAAACAACATTTTGTGTTGTTTATTTAAATAATGGTTCTAGTACTAAATATTATGGAGTGTACACTTTGGTTGAAGAGGTAGACGATACCGTTATTGAAACTCAATTTACTGATGGATCAGGAAATCTTTATAAACCTGATGGAGATGCCGCATCTTTTGCGGCAGGAACCTATAGTTCAAGCGAAATGGAACTGAAAACTAATGAAGAAACTTGTGATTATTCCGATGTTAATGCACTTTATAATGCTATTAATAGTTCAGAAAGAACGAGTGATGTTGATTCATGGAAAGAGGGATTGGAAAGTATATTTAATGTAGATGGATTTTTAAAATGGCTTGCTGCAAATACTGTAATTCAAAACTGGGATACTTATGGTAATATGACTCATAATTTTTATTTATATAATAATCCTGAAGATGGACTCTTAACCTGGATACCATGGGATAATAATGAAGCATTTCAGGATGATGGTAGGATGGAAACGTTAAGCTTTTCTATGTCGGAAGTGAGTAGTAACTGGCCACTTATTAGGTACATCACAGCGCAGGATGATTACAGACAAGTTTATGAAAACTATTTGCAGCAATTTATTGATGAGGTTTTTGTTCCTGAAACAATGATTGAAACATATTCCAATTATTATGATTTACTTAAAGAATATGCTTATGATGAGGTGTCTGGCTATACTTTTATTTATAGCGATTCTTATTTCGACAATGCAGTGAATACTCTAAAGAGTCATGTCGAAAGTCGCAGCAGTGCAGTAGAAGAATATTTAAACTAATATGTTAAAGAACAATAGTTCGTTAAGTTTTTGTAATGTGTTGATTGTTAGATTTATGTATGTTTTGTAATGGGCTGTATAAGATGCTGATAATAAGCGCCTTGTAAGTAAGTCTTTCATCTTTCGTCTTAAATCTAACGATCTGTTGAAAGAAGTAATGAGTTATTATAATTTCACTCATTACTTCTTTAATTTATAAAATTTGATATCAAAACAATTTTATAAGTAATTATTATGAAAAATTTTTTTAGAAATAACCAAGAGAGAGTACTATTCGTGTTCGTCTTATTAGTTTGTTTATTTATATTTATGTATCCATTATTATATTTGAATAGTTAATGAAGTCATATATTCTTTAATGAATTAAGAAATTTTTTCTATAACTAGCAGGAGATATATTTGTGATTTCTTTAAATATTCTTGAAAAATGATACCTGTCGGCAAAACCACAATCGCTGGCAATTTCCTCTATTGTTTTGTTGGTGTGATGAAGTAAAACACTAGCTTTATCAATCCTTTTCTTTTTAACATACTTTTGTGGTGAACTACCAACTTCTTGTGTAAATAAGCGTGTAAAAGCATTTGTTGCCAACTTAGTGTGATTTGCTAAAACCTTATTAGATAAGTCTTCCGAAATATGTTTTTCAATATAAGTAAGTAATTTTAGAATTCTTGTATCCTCAGTCACTAGGTTCCAACATTGTTCTGGCATAAAGCTCAACATATCTGTTATCAAAGATTGAATTGCAAGTGTTGGAAAAAAGCTAAAGTTTGTGTGTTCATAATTTAATCTCATTTTAATAATATTCAATTTCTCTTCTAAGTGATCAGTAAGATCAAAAGAAAATATGCCTGGTTTGATATTATCATAGGGTATTCCCAGGTTGAAATGGATAAAAAGATGTAGTATATAATTGTTTTCTATAGGAAGGCCTTCGTTTACACGATTACCTTTTATCATAAATCCAGATTTAGGGATTTGATGATTATATAACCGAGTTGCATAGGAAGTATTTGGGGCAATCATAATAATTTTTTCGGGAGTTAAAGTATATTCTTTACCTTCATATATAATTACACCTCCCTGATAATTATTATGATATATTCTCCAAAAAGGAAAGGATAACTCCCCAAACTCCCAATTTTGTAACCACCAATACCTGCAACAGTGTAATTTTAATTCAAATCTTGGGAAATATTGAGATATATCTGATGGATCACCTGTTTCTGGTTTAGATATTATATGTGACATTATTGTAATGTTTAAAATAGATACAAATATAATAAAAATGAACATTTTAATCTCAAATGTATCAATGCAATTTTGTATCAAAGAAATTTTACAAATAATTATTGAAAAAATATAATTTAAAATGGCAAATAGATTAATTGGTGATTTACCAAAGGTTGGAATCAGGCCCGTAATTGATGGAAGGGAAAATGGGGTTAGAGAATCTTTAGAGTCTCAGGTTATGGAGCTTGCAAATGCAGCAGCTAAGTTTGTTGAAGAAAATTTACGTTTTCCAAGTGGTGAAAAGGTTGAGTGTGTAATCGCAGATACCTGCATTGGAGGTGTAGCAGAAGCTGCTATGTGTGCTAATAAATTTAAGAAAGAGGGTGTTGGTGTTTCCTTAACAGTTACACCATGTTGGTGTTACGGAACTGAAGTAATGGATACAGATCCTTTACTTCCAAAAGCCGTTTGGGGATTTAATGGAACAGAGCGTCCGGGAGCTGTGTATTTGGCAGCTGCATTGGCAGGATATACTCAAAAAGGACTACCTACTTTTAGTATTTATGGTCGTGATGTTCAAGATGCCGGAGATACTAATATTCCAGATGATGTAAAAGAGAAAATATTGCGCTTTGTTAAATCAGGATTGGCAGTGGCACAAATGAACGGTAAGTCTTATCTGTCTATTGGCTACAGTTCTATGGGTATTGCGGGTTCAATGGTGGATTCTAATTTCTTTCAGGATTATTTAGGTATTCGTACAGAGTTTGTTGAGTCAGTGGAAATTCTTCGTCGTATTGATGAAGGCATTTACGATGAAGCAGAATACCAAAAAGCATTATCATGGACCAAAGAAAACTGTAAAGAAGGTGTGGACCCAAATGCTCCTGAACAACAAGCTGATGCTGCACGTAAAGAAGTTGAGTGGGAAACAGTAGTTAAGATGACCTTGATTTGTCGTGATATGATGATTGGTAATCAAAAACTGATAGATAAAGGATACAGAGAAGAGGGATTAGGTAGAAATGCTATTTTAGGTGGTTTCCAAGGACAACGTCAGTGGACAGATTACCAGCCAAATGCTGACTTTACTGAGGCGATTTTAAATTCATCATTTGATTGGAATGGAATTCGTCAGGCATTTGTTTTTGCCACAGAAAATGATAGTTTAAATAGTGTGTCTATGTTATTTGGGCACTTGTTAACTAATACTGCTCAGATCTTTTCTGATGTAAGAACATATTGGAGCCCGGATGCAGTTAAACGTGTAACTGGTAAAGAATTAACAGGATTAGCTGAAGGTGGAATTATTCATTTAATAAACTCGGGATCAACCACTCTTGATGCTACAGCACAACAAAAAGATGCTGAAGGCAATCCATCAATGAAACCATATTGGGAAATTACCGAAGAAGAAGCGCAAAAGTGTTTAGATAAAACAAAATGGCCACAGGCAGAAAGAGGATATTTCCGTGGAGGAGGCTATTCTTCTCAATTCAAAACGGAGGGACAAATGCCTGTTACTATGTGTCGTTTAAATATGGTAAAGGGTATTGGCCCTGTTCTGCAATTGGCAGAGGGTTGGACGGTTGAATTACCTGATGAGATTCACACTGTCCTGGATGAAAGAACTAATCCTACCTGGCCTACAACGTGGTTTGTACCTAGAACAAATGGACAAGGTGCCTTTAAGGATGTTTATAATGTAATGGCTAATTGGGGAGCTAATCATGGTGCTATCAGTTACGGTCATATTGGAGCTGATTTAATTACACTGGCATCTATTTTACGCATACCTGTAAATATGCATAATGTTTCTGAAGACAAAATTTTCCGTCCAAGTGCATGGTCTGCTTTTGGAGAGGAAAAAGAAGGAGCGGATTATAGAGCTTGTGATAACTTTGGACCTTTATATGGATAAAATAATTTACTAATCGCTTATTATAGCAGGACTTTCTTTAGTAGGAAATCTCAAATTAGTTTAATCTAGGTTAAGTATTAAGAGTAATTGAAAGATGTTTTGTATTAGTTGTTGTTCTAAAGAAAGTCCTTTTTAAAAGCATATGATGTATGCAAGAAAAAGATATAGCCATTGTTTTTGATTGTGGAGCTACAAATGTTCGGGTAATCGCCATGGATATTTCCGGGCAAATTATAGCTTCCCATTCAATGTCAAACGAAACAGATGAAGATCCTAATTATCCCGGAGGAAGGATTTGGGATTTGGAAAAGTTATGGAATAAACTTTGCATAGCTTCCAGTACCGTTAGTTCGAAAATTGATTCTAAAAGAATTGCAGGTGCAACTGTAACAACTTTTGGGGTAGACGGTACTTTTGTTAACGAAAAAGGGGAGATACAATACCCAGTAATATCATGGCAGTGTAAACGCACAGAACCTATTATGGGAGCCGTTGAAAAGTATCTGCCTTTAGACGAATTGTATAAAGTAAGTGGGGTTTTTCCTTATGCTTTCAATACCATAAACAAGTTGATATGGTTTAAAGAAAATAAACCTGAAATTGTTGATAATGCACATAAATTTCTTTTTATACCTTCTTTGCTTATTCATAAGTTATCTGGAGTATTAAAAAATGATGCTACTATGATGGGTACAGGTATGATTGCTGATTTAAAAAGGAGAAATTTATCTTCCAGAATATTAAAGGCAATAGGAATTAAAAAGGGTGTATTTGGGGATGTAGCTGAACCTGGTGAACAAGCTGGTATTATTACGCAGGAAGCAGCTGAGAAGTGTGGTCTTCCTGTAGGAACACCTGTGTTTTTAGCAGGACATGATACTCAGTTTGCCATATTTGGTTCTGGTGCGAATTTAAATCAGCCAGTTTTGAGTTCAGGAACCTGGGAAATATTAATGGCTAGAAGTGAATCGTTTAAAGCGTCTACTATAGAGTTGGAAAACAATCTGACTACCGAAGCAGATTCAATTGCGGGAGTATATAATATTGGTCAAAATTGGTTGGGGTCTGGCGTATTGGAGTGGTTTTCCCGACATTTTTATTCTGGTTTTTCAGGAGATGAACTTTATGATAATATGATTAAGGATGCTGAATTGGTATTACCAGGAGCTCAGGGGGTTATGGTTGATCCTGCCTTTTATGATGATGGTTCGAGTATTAATGGAGGTACAATAAAAGGATTGACTATTAATACTTCCAGAGGTCAAATGTATAGGGCTATGCTCGAAAGTCTTGCTTATAGATTAAGGGAAGGATTAGAGGCATTGGAATCAGCAGGTAATTTTAAGGCAGAAAGCATTATATGTGTTGGAGGAGGTTCTAAAAATAGATTATGGAATCAATTGAGGGCAGATGTGTGCAATAGACCTATTCAAATTATTGATCAAAAAGAAACAACTGTTTTAGGTGCGTCTTTTTTTGTGTTTGCAGGAGCCGGGATATTTAAATCAGCCAATGATGCACGAAAAAAAATATCTTACAATCCTCAAATTGTATATCCTTCAGGTAATAATAAAGTGTATGAGCAATTATACGCTACATACCTAAGTTTTAAAAAATAATCTTTTGAGGAAAACACTTCCTTGAACTTTAAAAATAAAAAACAGTGGACAATCAATCTAAAATTGTTGAAAAAAAATATCTCGTACCATTTATTTTAATTACGAGTTTATTTGCTTTGTGGGGTTTTGCCAATGATATTACAAATCCTATGGTTGCAGCCTTTAAAACTGTAATGGAGATATCGAATGCAAAAGCTTCGTTAGTTCAGTTTGCCTTTTATGGAGGTTATGCTACAATGGCAATTCCAGCTGCTCTTTTTGTACAAAAATTTAGTTATAAAAAAGGTATCCTGCTGGGATTAACACTCTATGCAATAGGAGCCTTGTTGTTTTGGCCTGCTGCTCAATATCAGGCTTTTGGTTTCTTCTTAGTCTCTTTGTATATACTGACTTTTGGATTGGCCTTTTTGGAAACTACATCAAATCCCTTTATTCTTTCAATGGGTAGTCATGAAACATCTACCCGAAGATTAAACCTTGCACAGGCATTTAATCCTATGGGTTCTTTGTTAGGGATGTTTGTGGCCTCAAGAATTGTATTAGCATCGCTTGAATCCGATAAAAGAAATGCTCTTGGCGAACTAATTTTTCCTACGTTGGATGAAGCAACAAAAGCAGCCATTCGAACTTCTGACCTAATGGTAATTCGAAATCCTTATGTAATACTAGGATTGGTAGTTATTGTCATGTTTGTGGTTATTGCTGCTGTAAAAATGCCAGATACAGCTCATCAGGATCAAATTCATCCATGGCAGTCTTTTAAGCGATTAATAAATAATAAAGTCTATAGAGAAGGTGTGGTTGCTCAGGTGTTTTATGTAGCAGCACAAATTATGTGTTGGACATTTATTATACAGTATGCTGATAATTTAGGTATAGATAAAGCTACAGCTCAAATGTATAATATAGTTGCTATGGGAATCTTTTTAGGTAGTCGCTTTATTAGTACTTTCTTAATGAAATATGTAAATAGTCGTAGACTATTAACCTACTTTGCTATTGGTGGTATAGTTACTATGAGTGGAGTGATATTGATTAATGGTATGATGGGCCTTTATTGTTTAGTAGCAACATCTGCATTTATGTCACTGATGTTCCCAACAATTTACGGTATAGCGTTAGAAAATGTAGGGAAGGATGCTACTCTTGGTGCTGCCGGATTGGTGATGGCAATTGTGGGGGGAGCTTTAATGCCGCCGTTGCAAGGAACAATAATTGATTTAGGAACAGTTGGATTTTTACCTGCTGTTAACTTCTCATTTATATTGCCTTTTGTATGTTTCATTGTCATATCGATGTATGGCTATAGATCATATAAATTCCAGGCAGAAGAAGTAAAATAAAAATATATTAATATTAATTATAAGACAATGTCTGTTAGAAATTTAAATTTACTACATCCTCGTGATCAGATTATCATGATCATTAACAGGATTTATAAAAAAGGTTTAACTACTACTTCAGGTGGAAATCTTTCCATTATGGATGAGAGTGGTGATATGTGGGTAACACCTTCCGGAGTAGATAAAGGTTCTTTAAAGCCAGAGGATATCATGTGTGTTAAAGCTGATGGTACTATTGTAGGACCTCATAAACCATCAATGGAATATCCTTTTCACAAGGCAATTTATGTGGAGCGACCTGATATTAAATCCGTTGTTCATGCGCATCCGCCGGCATTGGTTGCTTTTAGTATTGTACGTCAAATTCCAAATACAAATGTGATCCCACAAGTTAAGCATGTTTGTGGACCGATTGGTTATGCAAAATATTTTATTCCGGGTAGTAATGAGTTAGGTGATTCGATCTCAGATCAGTTTAAAAAAGGTTTTGATTCTGTGATCATGGAGAATCATGGAGCTGTAGTGGGTGGAAAAGATATTATAAAAGCTTATGAGCGTTTCGAAACATTAGAGTTTGCTTGTAGAACTTTAATTAACTCCAAAATTATTGGTGAACCAAAATTTCTTACCGAAGAACAGATCTATAGTTTTAACAATCAAATTCCTACTGATTATCCAAAGATGGCTGATGTTATTAATACATCTGATGAAAAAGAAATCCGTCAGCAAATTAAGGATATGGTTCGAAGAGCTTGTGATCAAGGTTTGATGATGAGTACGTACGGAACTATTTCTGTTCGTTGGAAAGGAAATGATTTCTTAATTACACCTACAGATGCAACTCGTTGGGATTTACAAGCTAGTGATATTGTACAAGTAAAAGATGGTAAGTGTGAGTCAGGAAAAGTGCCTAGTAGATCAACTTGGTTGCACCAAAAAATATATGAGATGCATCCAGAAATTAATGCTATCATCTTAACTCAACCTGAGTATCTTATGGCATATGGTGTAGTGCATAAAAAACTGGATGTAAGAACAATTCCTGAAAGTTGGATTTTTCTACAGGATATGGAAAATGTACCATTTGGATCGCACTTTACCGGAAATGAAACAATTCCAGGTAAAATATCTCCAGCCAATCCGGGAGTAATTATTGAAAATGACTCTGTAATCATGACCGGAGGTTCTTTACTTCAGGCTTTTGACCGTTTGGAGGTTGCAGAATTTAGTGCAAAATCATTAGTAATGGGTACTTCGTTAGGTTCTTTTGAGCCAATGAATGATGATGAAATAGATGAGCTACGAAGAGCATTTTTTTAATTGAAAATATTATATCAAAATGTTAGAAAAAAGAAGAATTTATTTGCCTCCATTGAGTTTGGTAGGTCCGGGTGTAATTGCCGATTTAGCTGAAGAAATAAAAGATTTAGCTAGTGAGAAGGTGCTTATTGTAACCGATAAAATATTAAATGAGTTAGGTGTTGTTAAAAAGGTTACTGATTTATTAGATGCTCAATCTGTGAATTATGTAATTTATGACGAGGTAAAGCCTAATCCAACATGTGAAAATGTAAATACAGGATTATCTGTTTTTAAAGAAAATAATTGTGATTTTATCCTGACAATTGGAGGTGGATCTCCTCAGGATTGTGGAAAGGCTATTGGTATTTTAGCAACTAACGGAGGAGATATTAAGGATTATGAGGGTATCAATATCTCTAAAAAGAAAGCTACTCCAACAGCAGCCATCAATACTACTGCAGGAACAGCAAGTGAGGTTACCATTAACTATGTTATTACTGATGAAGAACGCAAGGTGAAGATGGTAATGGTTGATAAAAACTGTTTGGTCTCAATTGCGGTAAATGATCCTGAATTAATGCTTAATAAGCCAGCTCCTTTAACTGCAGCAACAGGTATGGATGCACTTACTCATGCAGTAGAAGCGTATGTTACAGCTGGAGCTTTCCATTGGTCAGACCATATGGCAATATATGCTATTCAGTTAATTAGTGAAAGCTTAAGAGATGCTGTTAAAGACGGTTCGAACCTTGAAGCTCGTAGTAAAATGGCATGGGCTCAGTTTATTGCTGGTCAGGCATTTTCTAATTGCGGATTGGGGTTTGTTCATTCTGCAGCTCACCAACTTGGAGGTTTGTATAATACTCCTCACGGAGTAGCTAATGCAGTACTTTTACCTCATGTTGAAAGATTTAATATGTCAGCATGCCCTGAAAAGTTTGCAAAGATCGCTGAAGCTATGGGAGTTGATATTTCAAAAATGACAGAAATGGAAGCTGCGGAAGCAGCTTTGGATGCTATCTCTCAATTGTCTAAAGATGTTGGTATTCCTTCTGGTATTAAAGAACTAGGTGCAAAGCCTGAAGATTTTGATCTAATGGCCAAAAACGCACTTGCCGATGTATGTACGGGAGGTAATCCTAAAGAAGTATCATTTGAGGATGCAGTTGCTATTTATTCTGCTGCTTTTTGATACAAGTTATATTAAAGTTTTATGATTCGAAGTTGAGGGTGTTTTGGTAACACCCTCTTCTGTTTTAGAGTTGATAAAATGAAAAAGCTCTGGGATAGAGAATTAAATTAGCATAATTAAAAGTCTCGCATACATACTAAACGAACATAGTTGTTGATTTCCACAACATTACTTTTAGAGCCGTGACCTAAACCATAATCCTTGCCGTTATTAAATTTAGGATCGTTACGTTGAGTTATGCTGCATCCACCTCAATAAGAGTGTTAGTTACTCCGTGAATATTGATTTTCGCTTTATCTTGAGAAGATTTTTGACTTTATGAATTGTTCCATTTAACAGATCGTTTTGTTTTCCAGTAGGAAACTACTAAAAGAAAGGATAACCGAACAAGGTTGATATGAAGAATCAATTATTTTCGAGGGTATGCTTGTTTGAATCATTGGGAAACAGATACAAATATACTGTACCCATTGTTTAATATAAATGAATTTAATAGAGTTTTATATAAGCCAGTTTCTATTACAAGTCATACATTTTGCATCTTACTAATTTATATGCATCATTTTAACTAAAAAATGCAACATAGCAAATAGTTTCAATTTAAATCCATGTTTACTTTAGCAGAGTAATAATATTTGTTAGTTATATTGGAAATGGTTAATTCACAACCATGCCCATATATCTTTACAAAGGATGAAGATAGAAAATAAATGCTCAAAAAATGGAAGTTGGAAGAAAGTGGGGGGATTTGATGCAAAGAATAAAATTAAAGTATCAGCACCTGAATTAAATAAAATTGTTAATTATAAGATATGCATGGTCATCTTATCCATCTGGTGCAAATATTTATAATATTGGGATTACCAATTGCATTCTTTACAACTTGTATTAAATACGATAATAAATAATTATGAATTTATATCCATTAAAATTTTCCCCACAATACTCTGAAGTTTTGTGGGGTGGTAATAAACTAAATACTTGTTTGAATAAAGATGTAGATACATCTAAAAAGATAGGAGAAAGTTGGGAAATTTCCGGCGTTAAAGATAAGGTTTCTCAGGTTGTCAATGGTTCCTTTAAAGGTTTACTTTTAAGTGATTTAATAAATAAATATAAAGGGGAGCTTGTTGGAAAATATGTATATGAGAAGTTTGGAAATGAATTTCCTTTATTAATAAAATTTATTGATGCAAACGATGCGCTTTCAATACAGGTTCATCCTGATGATCAATTAGCAGAAAAGCGACATAATTCCTTTGGTAAAACCGAAATGTGGTATGTATTGGAAGCTGAGGAAGGAGCAGAACTAATTTCAGGATTTAATAAGGAAGTTACCAAAGAAGAGTATGTGCAAAATCTTAAAGCAAAGAAAATAGAAAGCATATTGGCAAAACATCCAGTTTCTTCCGGAGATGCTTTTTTTATTCCAGCCGGAAGGGTACATGCAATAGGTAAGGGAATTTTACTTGCCGAAATACAGCAAACTTCAAATATCACCTACCGTTTATATGATTTTGACAGGAAAGATGCAAATGGTAATCTTAGAGAACTACATACAGAATTAGCTGTTGACGCAATTGATTACAAATATTACTCTAATTTAAAAGTTGATTACGATGTGATCGAAAATCAATCATCACATATTGTCTCTTGCCAGTATTTTACCACTAATGTTTTAAATATTGATAAATCGTATGTGAAAGAAAATATTAAAAAAGAATCTTTTATAATATATATGTGCCTGGATGGTGATGTTGAAATATATTTTCATAATAACCAAAAAGAATCTTTGAAAAAAGGAGAGTGCGTTTTAATACCGGCATCACTTAATAAAGTGGAATTGGTTCCATTAGAAAAATCTAATTTATTGGAAGTGTACATTTGAAGAATGTATTTGGTAATGAGTTGTTTATTAGGTTTTGGTAACTTTGTTATTTCTTGAATATAAATACAGAAAAATGAGAATATTAATAGTTTTAATGTTGTTTGTTACATTTTTTGCAGGATGTAAACAAGAAGAAGTGTTAAATAAGATTTCAGTAGAAAATACTTTGAAATTTGACAGAAAAGAAATAGTATCCATTAAATGTTCGGATTTAAACTTAAATAAAAAAAGTTTAAGTGTTGTGGATGTACTATGTAGAGAATCAGATAATAATATAAACGAGTTTAATGTGGTGCAATGGGTTGATTGCAATTTGGATGGAGAACCGGATGAATTGTTGTTTATGGCTGAAGTTGAAGCTGAATCAACCAAAGAATATGAAATTATCTGGAAAAACAACGGAGCAGAATTACAGCCTAAGCCTAAAGTCACAACTTATTCCAGGTTTGTTCCTGAAAGAACTGATGATTATACATGGGAAAACGATAGAGTTGCATTTCGTACATACGGCCCAACTGCACAAAAAATGATTGAAGAAGGAGCAAAAGGAGGAACACTTTCAAGTGGGATAGATCTATGGTTAAAACGTGTTGATTATTCCATTATTGATCATTGGTATGAAGAAAATACTAAACAAGTTGGTTACTATCATATAGATCATGGTGAAGGTTACGATCCTTATCATGTGGGAACCAGCAGGGGTGCTGGAGGAATAGGAATATGGGAATCTGATTCTTTATTAACATCAAAAAATTTCACTCAGTATCGCACGATTGCAACCGGTCCGTTAAGAACAATTTTTGAATTGGATTATGAACCTTGGAGCAAATATAGTGTTAAAGAGACTAAAAGAATTTCACTTGATCTAGGTTCAAATTTTTCTAAAGTGGAAGTGAAATTGTCTCCTCAAGAAAAAGTTCCTAACTATACAATTGGAATTACATTGCATGATAAAAAAGGTGAAACAAAACTAGACTTAAAAAATGGAATCTTCAGACATTGGGAACCTATAGATGATAGTTTTGTTGGAGAAGGTATAATCATTAACAGGACTATGGTGGATGAGGCAAAGGTGCATAAAACAGATATACCAGATCAGAGCCATTTATTGGTAATAACTAATCCAAATCAAGAGAGAATGATATATTATACGGGATTTGCATGGCAAAAGAGCAATCAAATTCATAATATAGAAGATTGGGATGCTTTACTTTTTAAGCAGTCATTAATTTATGCTAATCCTTTTATTGTTACAAGTAAGTAATATTACGACATATTTCAATTTATTTGTTTTGCCGGTATGTTAATGACATTAGTTTTAAGTGTGTCATTAACATATCGGTATTTTAGTGAGTGCCAAATTGGAAATGTTTTTATTTCTTCCCTTAATTTCAATGCAAAAATCACTGGAATCAGCAATGTTAAAATGCCAATAATAAGATTTTCGTTTCTGTAATTTCTCCAAATAGGACTAACTGAAATTTAACCTGAATTAATAAATGATGAAAGTTTCAGGAATATAGATAGCAATGTTTAAAATAGATATAAAAAACGTTTTTTTTATATTGTATACATGTTTGAAATTAAGCATTTTTGTGATTTTAAAATTAGTTTATACAAATCACTTGATTTTTTACAAGAAGGAATACTTAAGATAAATGTTATGCAAAGTAAATTGATTATGATAGGGTTGTTTATAGCAAGTATACTAATAGTATCTTGTCAAACAACAGGAAACAAACACCAGGAAAAGGAGGTTGTAGCAAGTAAATCTATACAGGCACTACCTGAACTTTCAGTAATTTTTCAGGCCGCATTAGACGGACAAACACAAACGATTGTTGATGCTATAGATGCAGGTTTTGATTTAAATACTCTTGATGAAAATAGTAGAACAGTTATTATGATGGCTGCTTATAATGGGCATGAGGATATTGTAAAGCTTTTAATAGAAAAAGGAGCAACTGTGGATGCCGTAGATAATGTAGGAAGAACTGCATTAATGTTTGCTTCCACTGGTCCCTTTGTGAGTACTGTATCTTTGCTATTAGAAGCAGGAGCAAATCCAAATTTAACAGAGAAAGAGGAAAATTGGACAGCAGTAATGATGGCTGCTGCAGAAGGTCAACTTGAGGTATTAAAAGTATTGGTTGCTAATGGAGCAGATTTATCTATGGTTGATGTAGATAAAGAATCATGTTTAGATTTTGCAGAGTCAAAAAATCATACGGCAGTTGTTGATTACCTTAAATCGTTGGGGGTTAAATAATTTCACTCAAATAAATGGTCCAATAAAAATAACAAGTTATAGGCTGTTTACATATGATATATTCCTTAGTTAGGGATAATTTCAAATTTTTTTTACGCAATCATGTCACATAAAAGTCCTCAAAAAAGAGTTCGGTCCTCAATAGAAAATTTTATACTCCATCTGCATCCCATGCGGATAGATAAAAGAGCCATTAAATTTACGCGAACCTTTGGACTTGGTGGAATCAGTGCACTTTTGTTTGTGATATTATTTATTAGCGGAACAATACTTCGGTTTTCCTATATTCCAACCGTAGAACATGCTTACGATTCAATTGTGGAATTACAGAATCACTCCATTTTTGGGCAATTTATTCGTAATATTCATCATTTATCGGGTAAATTATTAGTCGTAGTATCTTTTTTACATATTCTGAGAGTTTATTATTCACAATCCATATTTAAAAAAAGGGCACAGAACTGGATATTTGGTTTGATCCTGATGTTTTTAGTGATTTTATCCAGTTTTACAGGTTACTTGTTACCATGGGATCAATTGTCATATTGGGCTGTAACAGTCATAACGCAAATAATAGAATATATTCCTTTTATTGGTTATCATATCGCACAATATATTCGAAGTGGAGATGCCGTCAATGGTAATACTTTACTTAACTTTTATAATTTGCACACCGGAGTTATTCCATTGCTTTTTGTAGTGTTAATGAGTATTCATTTTTGGTTGGTACGAACAGCAGGAGGAGTTGCTTTACCTAAGACAGATCATAAAGAAAGAGTGGATGTGTTACCAAATCTGGTAGTAAAGGAAGTGATGATGGCAGCTATTGTGATTGCCTTTATATTTTTGGTTTCTGCTTTTTACCATGCACCATTACTAGAAGAAGCCAATCCATTAAAAAGTCCCAATCCAACCAAAGCGCCTTGGTATTTTTTAGGAGCTCAGGAGTTATTACTTCATTTACATCCTGTTTTTAGTGCGGTTGTAGTTCCTTTAGTATTTGGAGTCTTCTTGATTTACTTACCGTATTTCAAATACAAAAATCACCATAATGGGGTTTGGTTTAATTCTGAGTTAGGCAAGAATTTGGTGATTCAGTCAGCTATTATATCAATGGTTTTTACCTTTGTTTTAATATACTTGCTGGAACATATTTTACATTTTGATGTATGGTTGGTCGATTGGCCATCATGGATTGCAACAGGTGTAATACCTTTATTATTATATGGATTTCCTGTAAGTGGATATTTAATGTATATTCATAAAAAGCATCAAAGTAATAATACGGAAGTTATCATGTCTCTTACTACCATAATTCTTTCATCGTACCTAACCATGATGATGATTGCCTGGTTGTTGAGAGGAGAAGGCATGTTACTTATATTTTAAAGAAATTACGAGATGAAACGAGCCATGAAATGAAGTTCTTACACGAGAATAATTATTTTTCGGCGAGTTACATGTGACAATTAAAAGAAAAAATAAACACATGAAACTAAATAGGCGTAAGTTTATAAAAAGATTAGTTTTGGCCATTGCATCAGTAGAGGCTTTTTTTCTAATCAAAAATGGTATTAGTAAAAAGTCACAGTTGAATAATGAAGAAAAACTAATATCGGTGGGTGAGGCTCATTTATATTCAAACAATAGTACCTATCCATTTTTAACAAATCACTTTTATTTACGCCGATTTAAAGATGGTGGATTTATCGCATTTTCGGTAAAATGTACACACCTGGGGTGTGTGGTGAATATGAATGCTAAAACAGGAGGATTTATATGTCCTTGCCATGCTTCTCAGTTTGATGAATATGGAGATGTAATCTCATCACCTGCAACACGTCCACTAGATGTTCATCCGATCATTGTTAAAAATAATGAACTTTTTGTTGATACCGGTAAAACAATAACCAGAGAAACATTTGATAGATCTCAGTTAACCTACATATAATGAAGAACAGAAAAAAGATAGAACGCATCAGTCTTATAGCCATGTTAGTGGCCATAGTATCTATTCCTTTATACATGATTCTTCATATATATTCAAGTGATGATAAAGATACACAAGAGGCTTATTATGTAGGAAGAGAAACTTGTATTGAATGCCATTTGAATGAGTATAACGACTGGGTAGGTTCTGATCATGATAAAGCCATGGATCATGCTAATGATTCAACAGTATTGGGCGATTTTAACAATCAAAGCATTGAGTACAATGGGATGACCCATAAAATGTATAAACGGGATGGTAAGTTTTATGTTTATACAGATGGTGAAACAGGAAAACAAGAGGAGTTTGAGGTAAAATTCGTTTTTGGTTATTATCCATTACAACAGTATTTAATTGAGTTTGACAGAGGTCGATTACAAACCTTACCTATAACCTGGGACTCAAAAGATAATAAGTGGTATCACATGGCAGCGGAGTTATATAAAGATGAACCTATTGAATATAACAACTGGCTTCATTGGACCAATCAGGCACAGAACTGGAATAGTATGTGTGCCGATTGTCACTCTACCAATGTTAAAAAGGGATATGATATAAACACAGATAGTTATCACACCACTTACGATGAAATAGATGTGAGTTGTGAGACATGTCATGGTCCGGCTTCCAATCACTTAAAATGGGCAGCCAAAGCCGATTATGCCCGAAATGATGATACCAATTATGGATTGGTAGTTAAAACAAGTGGCATCGATAATAAAGAATATGTGGATTTATGTGTTAGGTGCCATTCTCGAAGAGCATCCATAGGAGACTTTAAACAGCATGCGGATATTTTTAATCATACCATTCCTAATTTACCTACCGGGGAATCTTATCATATTGATGGTCAGATTTTAGATGAAGATTATGTTTATGCATCTTTTACGCAAAGTAAAATGTATATGCGTGATGTTCAGTGTAATGATTGTCATAACGTACATAGCACAAAACGTTTATATGAGGATAATCGACTGTGTACCCAATGTCACAGGGCTGATGATTATGATACCTATGAACATCATTTCCATAAATCGGCAGGAGAAGAAGGAGAGGCAGTTATTGCTGATGATGGTGTAAAGTTTGAAGTAGGAGAAGGAACCAGATGTATCAACTGCCATATGCCGGCACAGTTTTATATGGGTGTGGACTACAGAAATGATCACAGTCTTCGTGTCCCTCGTCCTGATTTAACAAAAACATTGGGAACTCCAAATGCCTGTAACCAGTGTCATGCTGATAAATCACCAGACTGGGCTATTGAATATATCAATAAATGGCATGGTATAGGACGACCATATCAATATGGAGTAGCCTTTCATGAAGCAGAATCTGGCAGTGAAAAAGGTTATGAGGATTTAGTTCGAATTTATAAAGACGAGACGTATCCTGAGATAGTAATAGCGACAGCATTACAATTTTTAGGAATGTATTATCCTGAAAGAAGCACTGATATATTAATAGAAGCTATTGGAAATTCAAATGGACATATTAGATATAATGCTTTGCATCAACTTCCTATTTCTGATCAAGATGTTTTAAATGTGGTATTGAAGTTATTAAACGATCAATCAGCAGCCATCAGAATCGAAAGTGCAACAAAATTAAGCGCCATAGATGCAAATCAAATTCCACAGGAATACAAAGAAGCTTACCAGAAAGCCAATAAGGAATATTTGGATATGCTGGAGTATAATGCAGACTTCCCAACAGGTAAATTTAACCTGGCTAATTATTATTACAATAATAATGATATAAATAAGGCTCGTGAGTTTTATGAAAAGGCCTTAAAGCAGGATAGTTTATTGCATCCGGTTAAAATAAATCTGGCTATTTTATATTACCATCAGCAACAGCATGATAAAGCTGAGGTGATGTTTAAAGACTACCTGTCAGTATATCCCGAAGATGGGAACACCATGTTTTCGTACGCCTTATTTTTATCAGAAAGGAAACGTTACGATGAATCGCTGGATTATCTTGTAAGAGCGTCAAAATATGCACCGGATAATGCCAGAATACTGTACAATACAGCTATGATGTTTGATTTTAAGGAAAACTTTGAAAAGGCTGAGGAATATTTGAAAAAGGCAATTCAGGTAAATCCTGAGGATAGTAACAATTATGTTGCTTTACTAAACCTTTACATGAAATACCAGAAAACAGCTAAATCAAAGCAGCAAGCTCAAATTATACTTGAAAAGTTTCCAAATATACAGGATAAGGAACAGATAATGAATGTTCTTAAATAATAGGAATAACTTTTTAATCAAAGGTTAAAAGTAGTGGTTTAAAAGTCTTAAGCATCACAACTCATGGACGATGCTCCTTGTTGTGATGTTGCAGGCCTTTTGAATACGATAAATTTAAACCTCCATTCGTATGGATAATTTATAAATTACCAATTACGGCATCCTTTCTATGCCTTTAAATAATAAATATTGTGGCATTGTATAATTAAATTCACATTACTTAAAAGTATTGCGGTTCCATTGTTTTTAGTAATAACCTTCTGTTTCAAAACCTTTCTTAAGCTCGCTATTCTTTCATAATTCTCAGTTAAATCTCACTATTTATTAGCACCAAGAAACAACGTTCTACAGAATACCTAATAAAATGATAATTCATGAGGTAAATCAAAAATTTTATATCGAATTTGAGTTATATAGTTATTGGTTTTATCAAAAACAACCATTTTATGTAACATAAGTTCAATGCTTTTTTGTATGTTTAATTTAGTCCATTATGAATTAATTATATAAAGTTTGTAATTTAGTTATTAATCTAGCACTGTAATGGTGTTTTAATAATTTGGTTGCATTTAATTTCAGAGTATGTTCAAATTTATTTTAAGAATAATCATTATTTTATTTTATACCATAGGCTCATTTTCTGGCTTGACATTTGCCCAGGAAAACCAGCTTCGCTTTGAACATATTTCAGTTAAACAGGGACTTTCACAAAGTACTGTTTTTTCCATAGTTCAGGATAGCCGGGGATTTATGTGGTTTGGGACCCGAACAGGAGGTGTAAATAAATTCGATGGTCATTCATTTAAAATTTACAAATCGGATCCTGATGACCTTTATAGCATAAGTGGCAATGAAATTTTAGCTGTATTTGAAGACAGCAAAGGAAGAATGTGGATGGGAACAAGAAATTTTGGTTTGAATAGATTTGATTATAATACTGAACGCTTTTATAATTATTTGAATCATAATATTTCAAAAACAGATCGTAATATCAAAACTGTAAATGGTTTTGTTGAGGATTACAAAGGACGTATATGGATATCAACACTTGGAGGTTTATGTTTATACGATGAAAAAAATGACTCAATCATAAGATTTCATAATCTTAAAAATCAGGATTCCTATGGAATAGCTGCTATTTGCTTAGCTCAGGATAGCCTTTTATGTTTTGGTGGTAAAACGGGTGTTTATGTATTTAATACAAACACTAAAAAGATTATCAAACATTTTTTACACGATAAAAATGAGCCTAATAGTTTAAGCAGTAATACGATAATATCTATTCTATATGATAAAAAAGATCAACTTTGGGTTGGAACGCGAAATGAAGGTTTAAACAAACTGAAAAACTTGTCAGACAACAACATTACTCACATAAAACACGATAAAAATGACAACTCAAGTATCAGCAGCAATGTAATCCGAGCCATAGATGAAGATAAAAAAGGAAATATTTGGATATGCACTTTTTCCGGCCTCAATCAACTTACAAAAACTGAATCTCAGAAGAAGCAACCTAAATTCATACATTATAAAAATGATCCTAACAAAACAAAAAGTCTTGGTCAAGATCTTCTTTTTTCATTCTATGTAGATATTTGGGATAATTATTGGATTGGTACATGGAGTAATGGAGTTGATTATTTAAATATACAAAGTAAAAAATTTGATCACTTTAAATTCAATAAGAATAAAAACTACGGTATTCAAAATAATCATGTAAACGCGTTTACTGAAAATGATTACGGAATATGGATAGGAACTGATGGCGGTGGCATAAGCCTGCTTAACCGGGAAAAAAATATATTTAAATATCATATCACAACAAAAGATAAACCAGGGATTATTAATAATAACGATATAAGAACACTGTTTAGTGAATCAGGAAATATTATATGGATTGGTGGTATTGAAAGTCTAGTGCGTTATAACTGTGAAAACCATATTTCAAAAACTTTTTTTAAAGATCATATAATAAACAGTATCATTGCCGGAGTCAATGATGAACTCTGGATTGGTACATCTTCTGGACTTATTAAATTAAACAAAAAAGATTATACCTATCAAAATTATTACAGAGACGACAGTGATACTAGCAGTCTGGCAGATAACAATATTAGTATATTATATAAAGACTGCAATAATGATATCTGGTTTGGAACTAAAAGAGGACTGCATCTTTACAACAGAAAAAAAGATAATTTTATCTGGTTTCAGCATTCGGTAGAAAATTCAAAAACATTAAGTAACGATAATGTCGTTTCAATAAATAATGATAATGAAGGAAACCTTTGGATTGGTACATATAATGGACTAAATAGATATGTTCCAGAGACTCAGTCATTTATTCGTTTTAATGAAAAAGAAGGTTTACCTGATAATGTAATAAATGGAATATTACCTGATGATTCTGGAAACCTTTGGATATCTACTAACAAAGGACTGGCTAGAATTCGCACTGAAAAACAATCAGATAAAGAAGTTTTAAAAGTTAGACACTACACTGAATCTGATGGTTTACAGAGTGATGAATTTATTCGACATTCATGTTACAAAACAAAAGATGGCGAGTTAATTTTTGGGGGAATAAATGGATTTAATATTTTTAATCCTAAATCAATAAAAGATAATACGAATAAACCAAAGGTTGTAATAACAGAATTGAAATTGTTTAATAAAGAAGTTAAAGTAAATGATGACACACACCTGCTAACAACAAATATTTCTCAAACAGAAAAAGTTACTTTTTCACCAAGACAATCAGTATTTTCAATATGTTTTGCAGCCCTCAGCTATGATTCGCCTGAGAAAAATCAATTTGCATATAAGTTGAATGGTTTTGAAAATAACTGGAATTATGTTACAAATAAAAATGAAGCCTATTACACTAATCTTGATGCCGGCGAATACACTTTTATGGTGAAAGCTGCCAATAACGATGGCGTATGGAATGAGAATTATACTACTTTAAATATAAACATCTTACCCCCATGGTGGGAATCATGGGAATTTAGAATGTTTTTGTCCACCATATTAATTTTAATGTTTCTTGGTCTATATTATTATAGATTGAAATCAATACGCAATCGCAATAAATTTTTGGAAGAAACGGTTGCTACAAGAACGGTAATGCTCAAAGAAGCCAATAATAAGTTAATTGAAAAGCAAGAAGAAATCACAACGCAAAACGAAGAACTCTCAGCTCATAGAAATCATCTTGAATCTTTGGTGAAATCCAGAACTTCAGAATTGGAAATTGCACTGAAAAAGGCTAAAGAATCCGATGAATTAAAATCTGCATTCATAGCTAACATGTCTCATGAAATACGTACTCCAATGAATGCTGTTATTGGATTTTCCAGTTTATTGTTGGATGAAGAAATTACTTATGAACAACAATCAGAGTTTGTTGAAATTATTCAGTCAAATTCAAAGGTGTTATTACGGCTAATAGATGAAATAATAGACCTAAGCCTTATTGAATCTAATCAACTTAAACTGAAAAATGAAAAATTAAATCTTAATACTTTTATTGATCATATCTATTCCTATTACTTCTTAAGTAACAAATCGGAAACGGTTAAGATTATAAAAAGAAATTCATTATTCAGTAATAATATAATATTATATACAGATGAAATAAGGCTTAAACAAATCATCACTAACCTTATGGATAATGCCAAAAAGTATACAAACAAAGGACACATTGAACTAGGAACTTATTGCGATAAGGTTAACTTATATATGTATGTTGAAGATACAGGTATTGGTATTTCTGATGATTGTATAAATCACATATTTATGCCATTCACAAAAATTGAAGATAATAAAACTGCTTGGAAAGAAGGATTAGGACTTGGACTAGCTATATCTAATAAAATAGCAGTGGCTATTGGGGGTAAAATTATAGTGAAGTCAGAAGAAGGTTTCGGTTCTGTTTTTACATTTAGTGTACCAATTAATCATATACTAATGGATACAAACAATTCTCATAATAAGAGCATGCTATAGTAAAATCTTGAGATAGATATAAAGTATCAAAAATGTTCGAACTAATCGTGTCGTTATTATTAAGAGTGTTATCTAAAAAAGTAATGTACAGTAAGATATGATTCTGATAATGCGTATATCATGCACAACATAGTAATGATGTCTGATTTTTAGGGAAACATTAAAAAGGTTGAGGAATATCTTGAAAAAGCCATTCAAGTCAATCCAGAGGACAGTAACAATCATGTCGCATTATACAACCTTTACATGAAATATCAGAAAGCAATTAAATCTAAGCAGCAAACTCGAAAAATACTTGAAAAGTCTCCTAGTATTCAGAATAAGGAATAGATAGAGAATGGCCTTAAATGAATCTACAGGTTTAAGGCTTTTTTGTTTGGCATTTATTTTTAAATCAATAAATCATTAGATTTAAGACAAAAGACGAAAGATTGATTTACAAGGTGCACATTGTCAGTATTTTGTATGTTCGACAGTGAAATGCTCATATATCAAAAAATCAAAATATTACAAAAACCTAACTATCTATTGTAAATAAATGATAGACTAAATGGTAAATTATTATAGTTAATTTTTTTAATACGATATGCTTATAAATCAGAACGTTTTCCAGAAGGAGAAGAGTCAATTGTTGTTGGTGATGGTGCAACCAAGAGGACATTGATTATTAATCCAAGAGCAGAAATACCATTTAAGTTGCAACATTATTTATATTCAATTCCTATTAGGGAAATTCTTTTTAGCAATTAATTTCTACAACACTTGTGCTGAGAATTTATTAGTACAATTAAAATACATTATTAACATCATAATGAATAAGTTAATTAATAGAGACTAGGAGTATAATGATACATCTGGCCTTCTTTATTAAATGATACTGTATGTTTGTGTTTGTAGAAAATAGATTGATTGTATGGAAGACATTAAAAGTATTGCAAAACTGTATATGTATCACAATGTTTATGAGTATGGATAATAAACCAAATTGGATAAATAATTTGGGATGCAACATAAATTATACTCTTTGCAACATACAATATATTAGGTAGGATGTTAAAAGGGTAATTTAGAAATGTAAATAAAAGTTAATCCATGTAAATAGATGTAAATATCAATTCTGTTGAGCATGTTATGATATTGGTTCATATTTATTTACTCTTAAAATTCTATTAAATTCTATTTTATGAAAAAGGAAAACTTAAAATTAAGAGCGAAAAGTATTTTTCTGTTTTGCTTGTTTTTAGTTACTGTTAATCCCAGTGTTTTTGCCCAGGGGAAAACAGTAACAGGAAATGTAACGGATAACAGTGGTGAGGTTCTTCCTGGAGTAGCTGTTATGATAAAAGGTACTACTAGCGGAACAATTACTGATATTAATGGTAATTATTCAATATCTGATGTTTCAAACCAAAATGTTTTGGTCTTTACTTTTATAGGGATGGTTTCTCAGGAAATTATGGTTGGAACACAAACCTCTATAAATGTAGTTTTAAAAGATGAAGCTCTTGGATTAGATGAGGTGATAGTTGTTGGTTATGGTACTCAGGCAAAGAAAACTTTATCTGGTGCTGTTGAAACAGTTAAAGGTGATGTATTAGAAAGTCAGGCAATAAATAACCCAATAGTCGGGCTTCAGGGTCAAACTCCCGGATTACTTATTTCTCGTACTAGTTCACGTGTTGGAAATATTGATTCAAATGGTAATTCTGATGAAAATGATATTACTATCAGGGGTATTACCTCGATAAATAATTCTGACGTATTATATGTTATTGATGGGGTGATATCTGAAAAAACTGAATTTAACAATATGAACCCTAATGATATTGAGTCCTTATCAATATTAAAGGATGGTGCTGCGGCAATTTACGGATCAAGGGCGGCTAATGGTGTTTTAATGATTACTACAAAAAAAGGATCAGGTAAAATGACCATAGAATACGAAGGAAGTTATAGGCATAAGAAAATTGGTCGAATGCCGGCAGTACCAACAATGAGTGAATATGCGCAAGCATTTTTAGATGCAGTTGATGGTGAAGGTGATGGTAATTATAAACAGTGGGGTACTAGACAAAACTTATTGGATATGATTGATGAAAAAGCAGGTTGGTACCAAACTACAGTTACAGGTTGGGGTAAAAATGGATTGATGTATATGGCACCAGCCAATAGATTTGATGATATGTACGGCGATGCCTCTTCTCAATTACATACATTATCTGTTTCAGGATCAACTAAAACGACAAAATACAGGGTGTCCGGAAGTTTTGCGGATGATCAAAGTGCATCAAAGGTTTATGATGGACAAAAGCAATATACGTTTAGAATGAACTTTGATCAGGAATTGACAAATTGGTTGTCTGCAGATATTGCATTCTCGCATCAATCAATCAAAACTGACCGTCCTTCAACTGGTTTTCAGGCAGATGCTGTGAATAATGACCCTCCGGTTTTTCCTGCCAAAAACCCGCAAGGTGAATGGTACGCAAATTTTGGTATTGGAAATAAAAACTCGATTGCACAAACCTATGATGGAGGTAGAGATGAACTGGATAATCAAATTACAAAATTAAATATTGGAATAAATGCCCAATTAATGCAAGGGCTTGAGTTTAGAGGAATTGCATCTTTTCGAGAGTCGAATAGGACTTGGGATAGAAGTATTCTAAGTGTAATGCTATATGGATGGGATGAAAATGATCCGCAACAGAATGTAAATGCCAATTCGTATGTTCAGCAAAGGTATTCTGAGGGAAAACAACAATTATATAATGGGTATCTTACTTATTCTAAAACGCTTAATGGCAACCATAATTTTAAATTAATGGGAGGGCTTACCGCAGAAATTAATGAGTCTTCCTGGATAAATGCAAAAGCAGAAGGTATTGAATCAATGGGTGTATATACGGTTAATTTAGGAACTGGTACGCAAACTGTAGATGCAAGCAAAAGTAACTATGGTTTTTATTCGTATTTTGGTAGGTTTAACTATGATTATAAAGGGAAATATCTTATAGAGTTACTTGGGAGATCTGATGGAACTTCAAAATTTTCAGAAGGTCATAAATGGCAGTCTTATTTTGGTGGATCAGCTGGTTGGATTTTGTCTGAAGAAGGTTTTATGCAAGGAGTTTCATTTATTAACTTTTTGAAGCTAAAGGCAAGTTTTGCAGAGATGGGGAATATTCCTGGTTCAGGTGTAATTAGCAACCATAGTTATCTTTCAACCATAGCAGATGGAACAACTGTATTTGGTGTTACTCCTGCTCTTCAAGCTACAGCCAGGGTAAATGAAATTGTGACAGAAGAAACTACCTGGGAAAGGGTACAAATGACAAATTTAGGTGCTGAGTTCTCTGTATTGGATCAAAAACTATATGGAGGATTTGATTATTTTATTAAAAACAATCCAAATATGATTGCTAGCCAGGATTATACCGCTCTGCTTGGAGGGGAGGCTCCCGGTGAAAATATTGGACACCTGAAAACCAAAGGTTGGGAAGCAATGCTTGGATGGAGAAGTAAAGCTGGAGAGCTTGAATATAATATTTCCGTAAATATGAGCAATAGTACTAATGAGTTAATATCATTAACAGGTAAAGATTATTGGGTTGCCGGTTACAATAATCCAAGTGATGGAGAAATGAGAGCGGGATATCCTATTGGTTCGTATTGGATGTATGAAACGGCAGGTTTGTTTCAAACACAGGCTGAAGTGGATGCATGGTATGCAGAAATTGGTGATAATGGTGGTGAAGTGAAAGCTCAGGGAAGTGCCAATGGTTTAAGACCTGGAGATGTTATCAAAGTAGATAGAGATGATAATAAACAAATCCTTGGAGTATCGGAAGATGGCGGAGATTTAAAATATATGGGTGACGGACAGGCGCATTATGTTTTTGGTATAAACACTAACTTAAGATGGAAGGGAATTGATTTTACTTGTAATTTCCAGGGGCATCTGGAGCAAAATCTAGAAAGAGAGGGACTT
The DNA here is from genome assembly GCA_963677655.2 of uncultured Saccharicrinis sp. Lineage (GTDB taxonomy): Bacteria > Bacteroidota > Bacteroidia > Bacteroidales > Marinilabiliaceae > Saccharicrinis. The sequence goes on along the minus strand of OY782089.1, from coordinate 17,856 downwards.
TTGGCATACCCTTTCTATAGACACTGGGCTAATCAAACACCTGCATTCATAGGTACAATGTGGTCAGAGGATCATCCTGAACGCACAAATCCAAGGGCTACATCTAGTGCTACCAGAGCTGCATATAACTGGTCGCATAATGATTTCAGACTACAGAATAGTAGATATATTCGTTTGAAGACTTTAGTAATAGGATATACAATTCCTAAAAAATGGTCTGAAGCTGTAAAAATGAGTAGTTTAAGAGTATACTTCTCGGGGAATGATTTATGGGAAACAACAAGTATTGATGATGGTTACGATCCTGAAAACGGAGCTAGTACAGGATCAGCATATCCTTTCATGAGATCTTATGCATTTGGGGTGAGTGCTAGATTTTAATAAGAAAGTTGTAAACAATTAAAAGAAAAGAATATATGAAAAATATTAAAAATATATTATTCGTTGTACTGACAGTATTTTTAGCGAGTTGTCAGGACGATTTTATTAAACTTGATCCGCAAGATCAATATACAGAACAAGTCTATTATAAAACAGCTGACCATTTTAATTACGCTGCTAATAAATTATATACCAACTTAGTAGGGTGGAGCAGTATCAAGGGGAGTGGTTTGTCAAATAGTTTTAAAACAGGATATGCCGATTGGATGAACTTTGGTACAGACCTTACTGCTTTGGCTCAAGATTATGGTAGAGGAACAAATACTTTATCAAATACTGATGTTTATTGGACTAATCACTATTATTTCTTATTAGATGCAAATATTCTACTTGAAAAGGCAGAAGAATATGATGGTGATACTGAGGAAATTGCTCAGTATGTAGGTACTGCACATTGGTTTAGAGCATATCACTATTATGAACTGTTAAAGAGATTTGGTGGTGTGCCAATTGTTACAAGTCGTTTAGGTGTAACAGATGAACAATTAAAGTTGTCGCGAAGAAATAGCAGATATGAAGTGGTTTCACAAATCTTATCGGATTTAGATGAAGCAATATCTAAGTGTCCTAGCGAAGGTGACATAGATAGTGCAGATAAAGGTAAAATAAGTAGACAGGGAGCGCAGGCAATGAAGGCTAGAGTGTTATTATTCTCGGCTACATGGGATACTTATGTTGGTACTGCTACAGATGGTGATGGTGTTACTGTTGGTGCAGGATCAGCCAAACCTGCAGATTATCCTTCGGTTAATGAGATGTTAACAGAAGCAATCACTTTATGTGACGCAGTTATGAGTAGTGGTTTTTATGAACTTTGGGATCATAATGATGAGTTAAATAATTTGTCATCTTATCACTTATTTAACTTAGAAGATGGAGGATCAAATCCTGCTGGATTAGATAAATCATCGAATAGTGAATTTATTGTTCAAGGAATATACGATTTTGAATTGCGTCAGGGGGGTGCCAATATTAGTCATACAGTTCGCGGGCGTTTAAATCCTACCCGTAAGATGCTTGATATGTTTTTATGTACAGATGGTTTACCTATTGATAAGTCTGAGCTTTTTCAGGGCTATAATACCTTATGGGATGAGACAAGAAACAGGGATTATCGTATGTGGGCTTATTTTCATCCAACAATACCAGAGGGAGGTTCTCCTATGTTAACTGGTGAAACAGATATCAATTCTGGTGTTGGCTTGTCGTGTGCAAAACATAAAGCTAATCTGTATGAAGAAACTGATTATAGGACACAAGGTCAGGAATCGCAGAATTTTCCTTATCTGAGATTGGCAGAGGTATATTTAAATTATGCAGAAGCCCTAATGGAAAGAGATGGAACTATTAGTGATGCCGATTTGAATAAATCATTGAACCTGGTTAGGGCTAGAGCTGGCGTCGCTCCTTTAACAAATGATCTTGCTGCAACTTATAATTTGGATATCAAGGAAGAGATCAGAAGAGAACGTGCCATTGAGTTATTTGGTGAAGATAGTCGTTTTATTGACCTAAAAAGGTGGGGTATAGCTGAAGAAGTATTAGGTGCTACTCTGCATGGTCCTATTGTTGAAGGTACTGTTTATGAAACGGATGCCAGCCTATATCAACCTGAACTTTTTCCAGAAGGAGAAGAGTCAATTGTTGTTGGTGATGGTACAACCAAGCGGACATTGATTATTGATCCAAGTTCAGAAAGACCATTTAAGTTGCAACATTATTTATATTCGATTCCTGTTAATGAAATTCTTATTGGGGATGAATTGCTACAAAACCCAGGTTGGTAGTTTATTAGTTAGTTGATTATTATATGGCCAGCAGTATTATTGTATTGTTGGTTATAATAGGACGGCCGGCATTCCATAGTTTAGGGATGCCGGCTGTTTGTGTATGTAATATGATCATTAAAAGAATTGAAATTGGTGAGTAATTATCATAGTTTTTATTGCATAAAGAGAATGTTGCATTTGAGGCAAGCGTTTTTTGATGCAACAAAAATTATACTATTTGCAACATCTAAAAAGTGGCAATAAGTGTTAATATAGTACTTTAGCGATGTAAATAAATGTTAATGGGCGTATAAAAGTATTGATTAGATATGGTTGACTAACGGATATAATATGTAGGAGCCCAGATTTGTTTGTGTTAGGAAAATATTTAAACAAAATTTATGAAACGGAAAATTTTTAAACAAAAAGCGAAAAGTATTTTATTACTATGCTTCTTTTTGGTTGCTGTGACTTCCAGTGTTTTGGCGCAGGAGAAAACAGTTACAGGAAATGTTACAGATACCCAAGGGGAGCCACTTCCTGGTGTTGCAGTAATGATAAAAGGAACTACCTCTGGTACTATTACCGATATGGATGGTAATTATTCTATTGCTAGTGTTTCAAATGAGAGTATTTTGATATTCTCTTTTATCGGTATGCTTAATCAGGAAGCAATTGTGGGAACACAGTCCATTATAAATATAGTTATGAAGGACGAAGCCCTTGGGCTTGATGAGGTTGTAGTTGTTGGGTATGGTGTACAAAAGAAAGCTACGTTAACAGGTTCTATCGACCAGGTTGATGCCGATGCTTTCAATGATAAGGCAACAGTAAGTCCTGCATTAGCATTACAAGGACAAACTCCTGGTTTAGTTGTTAGCCGTACTTCATCACGACCAGGTAAAGAAAGTATTGATTTTACTATTCGTGGTGAAACTTCAGTAAACGGAGGAGAGCCTCTTATTGTGATTGATGGAGTGCCAGCTATTAGTGACCAGGCCTTTTTAAACATGAACTCGGATGATATTGAATCGGTGAGTGTGTTAAAAGATGGTGCTGCAGCCATTTATGGTGCTCGTGCTGCTAATGGTGTAATCTTAGTTACTACAAAAAAGGGTAAAGGCGATATGAAAGTTAATTTTACTAGTAGCGTGAGTCTTCAAACTATTGGTATTCGTCCAACATCACCAACAATGGGTGATTATGCTACTGTTTTTTTAGAGGCAGCTGAGCAGGATGGTGAATATGCCAATTATTGGGGATGGCAGAGTAAAGATAATCTGTTAAGAATGCAGCAAAATGAGGCTGGATATTATAATACCTTATATTGGGGTGATCTTTATTTAGCTAATTCTCCACGTTTTGATGAAATGTATGATTCTTCTGTTTCGAATAAGCAAAATCTTAGTATTTCGGGTGCATCAGATAAAACAAGTTATCGTTTTTCTGCCGGGTATGCCGAGAATAGAGGTATGCTTAAAACAGCTTATGATGGTCAAAAACAATATAATGTAAGATTTAATTACGATTATAACATTACAGACTGGTTTAAAGTAGAGAGTGGATTTTCGTATTTAAATACGAATACAGAATATCCATCAACAGGTTTTGGATCATGGTCTATTGATCAGGATCCTGGTATATTTCCATCAAAAAATCAATATGGCCAGTGGATGGGTAACTTTGGTTCTAAGGGAGGTAATAAAAATACCGTGGCCGCTACAACAGAAGGTGGGAATGAGTCTGTTGTACGCGATCAGGTTCGTTTAAATATTGCAGCAACTCTAAATATCACTAAAGATCTTTCATTGAGAGGAACAGCATCGTATGAAAAAGAATTTCTGGATACAGATAATTACCAGTTAACAGTACTTACTTATGGTTGGGATGGTACATTGGCAAAAAGTGCGATTAATAGTACATCTAAAATGAGTTCTAAAAATGAAACCAAGACTTATAAGACTTTTGGTGGATTTGTAAACTATAATAAAGATTTTGGAGAGCATTCTTTTGCTGCTATGGCAGGTGTAACCGGTGAACTACAGGAATATAGCAAATTATATGGTTACCGTCAGGGTATAGTGGATTATGGTGTTTATGATCTAAATGTTGCTTCTGAAGAATCGAAAGAAGACAATGAAGGAGGAGCAAATCATTGGGGATTTTATTCTTATTTAGGTAGGTTTAATTATAGTTTCAAAGACAGATATCTGTTTGAAGCCACTTTTCGTAGAGATGGATCATCTAAATTTGCAGATGATCAGCAATGGTCAGACTTCTCATACGCTTCTTTAGGTTGGATTTTAAGCGAAGAGAATTTTATGAAATCTATTGATTTCCTTTCTTTTTTAAAGTTACGTGCTAGTTATGGAGAAACAGGAAACCAAAAAGGTATTGGAACTTATTCTGATATATCTTCTATGAAGTTTAATACTAAAGTTTTTGGTACTACTGCTGGTGTAGCACAGGATGGAGCTTATGTTAATGGAATGACTACAAATGCTGCAACCTGGGAACGTGTTAAAGTTTCAACCATTGGTGTCGATTTCAGAATGTTTGATAGTAAACTATTTGGGTCGTTTGATTATTTTATAAAGAAGAATGACGGTATGCTTATTAATATTACCTATCCTGGAGTTTTAGGTGATACTGCACCAAAAACAAACAGTGGAGAATTGGAAACTAAAGGATGGGAAGCAGTTATTGGTTACAGAGGACAGCTTGGAGAAGTAAAGTATAATGTTTCTTTTAATATAGGTGATTCAAGAAATGAGTTGGTTAAAATGGAGGGTGTTAATACTTATAAGGCAGGTAAAAATGAGAAAGTACAAGGTTATGCTCTGAACTCATATTTCTTATATCAAACTGATGGATTCTTTGCCAATCAGGAAGAAGTGGAAGATTATTATTCAAAATACAATGGTTCTGGTACTACATTGCCTGATTATAATAATGAGAAAAAAGTTCTTCGCCCTGGAGATACCAGGAAATTGGATTTAGATGGCGATGATGCTATTACAAGTACTGGTACTATTGGAGAAGGAAATGGTGATATTAAGTATATGGGAGATAGTCAGGCGCATTATAATTATGGCCTTAATATTGGTTTAAACTATAAAAAGTGGGATATGTCTTGTTTCTTCCAGGGGGTATTAGATCAAAATGTAGTAAGGTCAGGAAAAATGGCATTTCCATTTTTTGTAGCATATTCAAATCAAACCAATCAATACATTGGCAAAACCTGGACAGAAGAAAACACAGGTGCTGATTATCCAAGAATGACTTTCGATACTACTAGGGCAAGATGGAACTGGCAAAATAATGATTTTATGATGCAAAACAACCGTTATATCAGACTAAAATCCTTTGTGCTAGGTTATACATTTAACGATATCAAGGTTGATAAATTTAATCTTGATAAGCTTAGAATTTATTTCTCAGGTAATGATTTGTTTGAGTTTACAAGCATTAAAGATGGTTATGATCCTGAGTTTGGAGAAAGTTCGAGTGCTTCTTATCCATTTAACCGCTCATGGTCTTTCGGTGTTAACCTAACATTCTAATCTGAACTATTTATAAATTTTAATAAAATGAATAAAATATTATATATATCATTAGTTTGTGTTACGATGTTTACAGCATGTCAGGACACATTTTTAGATTTAGATCCCCAGGATTCAATAACTGAAGCTGCATATTATACAAAAGCTTCAGATTTTAAAGCAGGATCAAATGACCTTTACTTTGGGTTAGCAGGCTGGAGGACTACTTATGATGAAGAATACAGGGATTTTGGAACTGATTTGTGTGGATACGCTCAGGATATAGGACGTGGTGACGATGTAATTCCGGATGCAGATAGTTATTGGACCAATACTTATAAGTATATCCGTAAAATAAATATCCTTCTTGAGAAAGCTGAGGCATATAAAGGAGATCAGGAAGAGATTGCAGAATATGTTGCGGTAGCTAAATTTTTCAGGGCATATCAACATTTTTTCTTATTACAACGTTTTGGAGGTGTACCAGTTGTAACTATTGTACCAGATGTAAATAGTGAAATATTAACTTCTGCACGAAATTCCCGTTACGAAGTTTTTGCACAGGTATTAATAGATATTGATGAAGCCATTGCTGGATTGCCACTAGAGGCAAATATTGGTGATAATGATAAAGGGAAAATTAGTAAGCAGGCTGCGGAAGCTTTTAAAGCAAAAGCGTTACTTTTTGAAGCTACATGGGAAAAATATGTAGGTACTACAACTGATGGTGATGGAGTTAATGACGGAGCAGGTTCTGCAAAACCAGCTTCATATCCTTCAACTACAGAAATGTTGCAAACGGCTAATACTTTAGCTGCTAAATTTGTAGGAAGTGGAGTTTATAGTTCTGATTATAGTATTTGGAATCATAATGCGGAATTGGATGATTTAAGCAGTTGTTATCTTTTTAACCTCGAAGATGCTGGTTCAAACCCTGCCGGACTAGAAAAAGCTTCGAACCATGAATATATCCTTTATTCGAAATATGATTTTGATTTATATCGTGGAAATAAGAATATATCTCATACAGGAGGTGGTCGTTTAGCTCCTTCTCGTAAGTTGATGGATATGTTTTTATGTTTGGATGGTAAAACAGCTATGGAATCAGATCAATTTATGGGATATACAACCTGCGAAACTGAATTTCAAAACCGCGATTATCGCATGAGAGCTTACTTTGCCAATGTTGATACCTGGGAAATATTTGCAGCAGGTACGATGGAGTTACCAGGAGCAACAGGAGGAACAGGTGTTGGCTGGGAATGCAGAAAGTTTTATTCATACAATTATGGTACTTATAGAAATGTAAAAGAAGAATCATTTGATTATCCAATTATTCGTTTGCCGGAAGTATATTTAATTTATGCAGAAACTTTGTATGAATTAAATGGTAGTTTAACTGATGCTCAAATGGAAGAATCTATTAATAAGGTGAAGGAACGTGCAGGACTTCCGGGTATTACCAATGCCTTTTTAACTGAAAACGGGATGGATATTTATGAAGAAATTATGCGTGAACGTGCCATTGAACTATACTCAGAAAATAACCGTTATTTAGATTTAAAAAGATTGGGTATTGCTGAGCAAGAGTTAAACGAAGCTATATGTGGACCTATTGTTGAAGGTACGGAATATGAAGATAATATAGCGTTGTATAATCCTGCTGAATACAATTATGGTACAAAAGAAATTGAAACTAAGTTTGGTTTACTTGATGCGGTAGTTATTGATCCGGTTGAGGTTCGTAATTTCGAAAGAAAACATTACTTGTTTCCATTACCAATTGATCAATTGGATTTAAATAGTAATTTATTACAGAACCCAGGATACTAGGTTAAAAATTGTTTAATAGATAAAAAATAATTCCTGCATAGTCGGGTTAATACTATACAACAGCCTGCCTTCTGTAATTACAGGAGGCAGGCTTTTTTTGTTTATTTCTTAATGCAGCAAGGCTTGTGGTCAGCTTGTCCCAATAGCCATCACCGTCAAGCTAAGTTTTCTAATTGTTTATAACCATATGTAAATCAAGGCTTACAGTCTCTTTGCGGCTTGAAGGCTATGATCCTGATAAAGGGTTTGTCAGTGTTAAACCTGGATTATGCATAGCTCCCGAAAGCATTTTATAACACTTTTATAATGGAATTAGTACATGATATCACCGTTAAGGCGAGACATAAACAAATGCCGATAGATTAATGAATAGTGTTAAAGAGGATTGAACCTAACGCTAAATGCATAAAATGATTGGTGTTATTATAATCAATTCCTTTTATAATTAGCTTTTCTTTATAACTACTTATCTGCTAATTTTAATAAAAATGTGTTAAAGTGTTGATATAGAGATTTTACTTGGCGCTGCAACCAAACTCGTATTTACTGCAACAATTTCACCATTTGTTTTTATAATATCTGGATATTTTGGTAGTGAAATAAGAAAATCGGGCTGACCGGTGAAAGATTATTTATTACTAACGTAAAATTTATATTATGAAAAAAACTTTACTCTTTTTATTTACCATTTTGGTGACTGCAACGATTAGTGCGCAAACAGTGGGAGACACTTTTGTGAGCGGAGATATTAGTTACACGGTAACAAGTGTATCACCAAATGAAGCTGAAGTTTCAGGGTATTCTGGTAGCAATGCATCACTGTCTATTCCTGCTACAGCAACAGATGCTAGTAATTCACAAGTATATAGTATTGTAGCTATTGGAAAATATGCACTTGCGAGCAATACAGTAGTAACAACAGTAAGTTTACCTTCATCAGTTGTAACTTTGAGAGAAGAAGCTTTTGGTAATAGTGCTTTAACTACAATTAATTTAGAGAATGTAGTTACAATAGAAAAAAAAGCCGTTGTAGGATGCCCTCTTGTTAGTGTTGGTACACTTTCAAGTTGTACCTCTATAGGTGATTATGCATTTAATCTATGTTTTAGAACACTGGGGGTAATTGAATTTCCTGTGTTGGAGACTATTGGTGTAGGTTCGATTTATGATAGTAGTAATGGTGGTACATCTCTAGTTCAAATTAACTTACCTAGTTCATTAACTTCTATCAATAAGTTATTTTTAGGAGGCCATCAAAATTTAAATGCAGTTCAGTTAAATTGGACTAATCCAAATGATGTTACAATTACGACTAATAGCGCATCGACAGCAGACGGAGAAAAGAGTGTAGATCATTGGGATTTTTTTAGATGGCTTACAAAATCTGATATAACTCTTTATGTACCAACAGGAACAAAAACACTTTATCAGGCGCATGCACTTTGGGGACAGTTTCCTGCTGATAATATTGTAGAAGGAGAATTACCAGATTTACCATTAAGCTATAACGTAGAAAAAGAATTAGCTTTTAATATTTACCCTAATCCAACAGATGGTGTCGTATTCATTAAAAGCAAGCAACTTGATAATGCTACAGTGAGTGTTTATGGCATAAATGGTAGTGTTTTGTTACAGAAAAGCATAAGTGGCGTATCTTCTGAAATTAATCTTTCAGACCTAGCTTCAGGTATCTACATTTTACAAGTTGAAGTTGAAGGTGGAGTATTTACAAAGAGAATTGTAAAGAAATAAACCTCTTTTAAATATATCAGAGGATTTCTTTTTAAAAGATATAAATACAATAATAGCCTATATTCCTAATAAAGGGATGTAGGCTTTTTTATTTTAAATAAATAAAAGCAATTGAGGAACTGAATTAAAATATAATGCCTTTATTGATTGTATATATAGGCTCCTTAACCTCAATCATTTTATATTATAATTCATTTCAGGAACCTTGTTAATTGCCTGCAACAAATCTTTCATTAACCGCAACAATCTTACTACTGTATTTTTAAAAATCCACATAATTTGCTGTTGATATTATAAAATACTGGAATGGCCAGTGTGTAATTATTTTATTAACAATTAAATTTTTTTTATGAAAAAAACTTTACTTTTTTTATTCACTATTTTGGTGACTGCAACGATTAGTGCACAAACAGTGGGAGACACTTTTGTGAGCGACAATATTAGTTATAAAGTAACAAGCGTAAGTCCAAACGAAGCAGAAGTATCTGGATATTCCGGTACTAGTGCAACTCTGACAATTCCGGCAACGGCAACAGATCCAGCTAACTCAACAGAATATAGTATAGTAGCTACAGGCGTAAGTGCATTTGAAAACAATGGAATAGTAACCACAGTAAACTTACCATCATCGGTTGTTACTATTAGTGATAAGTCGTTTAAAAATAGTAGTTTAACTTCAATTAATTTAGAAAATGTAGTTACAATTGGAAATGCTGTATTTGTTGCATGTGGATTTACAGATCCTATTACGCTTTCAAGCTGTACTTCTATGGGTAATTACGCATTTAACAAATGTTTTAGAACTTTGTCTTCTATTGAATTTCCTGTATTACAAACAATGGGAGATGGTGCAATTTATGATAGTGATCCACTAGGGGGTACAGAACTTATCCAAATTGATATTCCAAGTACGCTAACTTCTATTGGAGGTATGTTTTTAGGGAGTCATAAAAATTTAACAGGTGTTCAGTTAAATTGGGCAGATCCAGCTAATTGTACCATTTCAGATAATCTTTTTTTTAGATGGCTTGATGTTACAGATGGGAGTATAACATTGTATGTACCAACAGGAACAAAAGCACTTTATCAGGCGCATGCACTTTGGGGACAGTTTCCTGCTGATAATATTGTAGAAGGAGAATTACCAGATTTACCATTAAGCTATAATGTAGAGAAGGAATTAGCTTTTAATATTTATCCTAATCCAACAGATGGTGTCGTATTCATTAAAAGCAAGCAACTTGATAATGTTACAGTGTGTGTTTATGGCATAAATGGTAGTGTTATGTTACAGAAAAGCATAAGTGGTGTATCTTCTGAAATTAATCTTTCAGACCTTGCTTCAGGTATCTACATTTTACAAGTTGAAGCTGAAGGTGGAGTATTTACAAAGAGAATTATTAAGAAATAAACCTCTTGTGAAAATATATTTAAAAATTAGAATTTTCATAGAGCTTCTGTTTATTTGAAAAAATTATTCAATAACAGCCTGCAGTCCGAAATAAAGGGATGCAGGCTGTTTTGTTTTTAATGATGCAACATATCTTCTATTAATAGAAATTTTCCTAAAACAGAAACAGCTTTAACTACTATAATTTAGCATTGATTAAATGAATTTGCTTTCATCAAAGAGCAAATCGAACTGAAATAACAGAGAATAATTTAAATATTAATATGAAACGAGCCAGGATGAGGATGACAAAATTGGTGAGTTGCATATGGCCAATAAAAGCAAATTTTTGACATATGAATAGAGTAGTGCTATTTATTGCCTTTATGATTGGAGGCATAATGAATGCTCAACTGAAAGTTTCTGTGGGGAAGCAGGATTTTTCTGATTGGACGGGGATTGAGAAGGTTAAAAACAAAGTCGCCTTATTTAAAGCAGATCAGGAGATTTCATATAGTTATCCCGTAAGTAAAAACTGGTCGAAAGGATATAGGGACTATTACCATGGATCAGACTGGAGTGTTTACGAAGGTTTAGCTTTTGAAGTGTATTTAAAAAATGAATCAGCAGCACAAGTTGATATCGCTTTTAATGTGGCAGAGGAGAACACCAGAAAACTACAGAAGGAAAGTAACGCAACGGTTCAGCTTTATGGTAAAGGATGGCAGAAAGTATATGTTCCGTGGAAGATGTTTAATCTGCCCGATGGACAAAGAGGAACTCTGCAAGGGGTTAAAGAAGTAAAGCTTCTGGTTCAATCGGATGATAATATGCAATTACATATACGTAATGTAAACCTGGCAAAAGGCGAACGTATATCAGTGGAGGCTAATATACAGGGGCTTTCGGCCAATGCAGGAGAAAAAGTTAAGTATGAGATTGAAATTGGTAATACAACAGACCAGATCCAAAAGGTACAAATTCTATTTCCCAAAGTAGGATGGGAGGCAATGAAGGCGGTTGTAAACCCTTCGAGCATGCAACTGGCAGCAGGAGAAACCAGGAAATGTATCGTTGAGGTCAGCATTCCGTCTTCATTACCCCAAGGGGTTCGTGAAAAGCAAACTCTAAAAGTGGTTGCCAATGGCCATGGTGGTTCTGCACGTACATTGGAATTTACAACGGCAGTAAGTATTCCTGCTCCCTTTATGGTGCATACAGCAGAAAACTGGCAGGGGGTTATTGATAAAACTAAAAAATACGGTTGGGCAAAAGAAGGTTTAGCAGAATATGAAACCAAAGCTCAAAAATGGATAGTTCCTGAATATGCTTCTGGTAAAGCTCCAATAGATGCATTTCGTGGAAATTATTTATTCCATCATAGTCAGGCTGGTAGTATGATGAATTGTGCTATTGCCTATCGTTTAACTGGTAAAAAAGAATATGCGCAAAAGTGTGTGGAGTTCTTACGTAAACTATCCAATGAGGAAAAAGGGTATCCGTCTACATTTAGGGTAAATCAGAATAATTTTGTAAAAGAAGGTGGTGTTTTTCAGGATATTGCCAGGGGGTATGATATGGTTAAGGATTGTGATCTATTAACTGCTCAAGATCATCAAAAGATAGAAAAGACATTTCGCCTATATGTTGAAACTGCTATGTTGGGTAACGACAATGGGGGAATCAACAACTGGGATTTGAGTGAGTTGGCAGGTGCTTTTTATAGTGCTTTAGTTATTCAGGACTGGCATTTGGTAGATTGGTGTTTAAATTCACCATCGGGTATTTATCGTCAGTTTACACAAGGAGTGATGAGCGATGGCTGGTGGTACGAGTGTGCCGTGGGGTATAATTTGTGGTGTTCAACCATGTTCTCCGAAATGGCCATAGCTATGCGCCCGTGGGGAGAGAATTTTGTGGATGCTCAACATCCTATAGGAACTACTCCCTATTATTCCCTGTTACCTGAACGCATGCAGCCTGGTTTGTACGGTATGAACTTCGATAAATGGGGAACCATAAATAAGAGCAGTGTTGGAATTAAAGATATGTGGGATGCTTTGGTTCCATTCCTTGATTACCGGGGAGTAATGTTTGCCGTAAATGATGCTCAGGAAAGTTTGGTGACCGGAGAGCCTTATGAGCTGGCTTACTATTTATACGGCGATCTGGAATATGCTGCTATTGTAGCCAAAGGAAACAGCAGAAATTTATTGTATGGCGTACCGGAACTACCAGAGATGACATCTGAAAAATGTAAGAAATCAGCTTATGCTGATAATATGGGAGTTGTACAGCTTCGTTCGCAAACTAAAGACAGAGAGCAAAGGGAACAGATTCAGGCAGTGTTGCATTATGGAACCTTTGGAGGTTACCATGGACATTTTGATAGAACAAACCTTTTGAGCATGATGCGATACGGACGTAGTTTTTATAATCCGGAAATGTTTTGGTATGGATATAAATCGTATTTGTATAAGTTCTTAGTACAGAATTCTGTAAATAAAAACATGGTGGTTGTCGACCATAAAATGCAAGAGCCAAAGGAAAGTTTTAAAACGCTTTTTTATACAGGAGATATGATGCAGGCAGCGGCTGTTGAAACAAAAGCGCGCTGGAGCAATCCTCCTTATGGCGGAATGATTTATGGTGATAAAACAGATTACACTTTTGCAGATAAAGCCTGGGAAGAAGGGCGTTCACTCCCAATCCCTGAAGATGCTCCCAAATATGGAACGTTGAGTGATTTTACTGAGCCTGTTTTGCAACGCCGTTTAATGGTTATGATGGATGACTATGTGGTGCTGGCAGATTATGTGCAGGCAGAAAAAGAACATCAGTTCGACTGGTTGTTCCAGATGAAAGGATTCAAAGATATTACTGCTGATATTGCCAGCTTAAGTAAGCACGAAAATCAAATGACGTATGATCCGTTAAGTAGTGCGCAATTTACAACCGACTGTAATTGGTATAATACTAATGGAACATCAAGAGCTAAATTCGAAATGTGTTTTGGTGAAGGTTGTGATAATGCAGGAGCCCGAATGCCCAACAGTGAAGATGGTCCTTTAAAGATGGATATTTTTACTGCCTGGCCTCAGCAAAACGATATTATGGTGGGTACTGCTCCTGAGTCGTTTGGAGTTAGTAAGCAGCTTTGGTATAGTATAAAAGCTGATGGTGAAAATTTATTGAACGATAGCACAGGAGCCTGGATTTTAGGAAGCAAGTATATTGATATAGATATAAATGAGAAGAAGCAGTTGGTGCTTTCTACAAAGATTGGAAAGAAGGCCAAAAACAATACAATTTTCTGGGGTGATGCCAGGGTTGTTTTAAAAGATGGTACTGAGGTGTTGGTATCAAAACTGCCGGTAAAATTCAAGAATATTTTAAAGTCGGAAACAGGTTTGGATTATTATGGAGGTCCTGTAAAGATAGGAGGAGAACCTATGCCAAACTCTACTCCTGGGATGCCTGAAAATTATAATGAAGCAGGCGAAATAATTATCGACCTATCTGCTATAGATGCAGTAGGCTTTAAAGCCAAAATTGGTGGAGACTTTCCTTTGGGCGATGAATCGTCTCGCAGAAAAACAATGGCCGTACGTACCGAGGGTAAAAATACACGCTATTTGTCTGTGATAGAACCATACGAGAAAGAATCAGTAATAAAATCAGTAAAAGCAAGTAGTGCCAATGAGTTGGTAGTTGAATTGCTGGATGGTAGAGTGCAACAAATCACCATATCAAATTTTGAAGGTGATGGAACACAAATAAAAGTATCAGTAAAAGAAATGAAAAATGGAAAGGTTGTGAGAGAGGAAAAGACAAGGTAGTTTATTTTTTAAACAATTGTACATTACAGGAATCAGCTTGAAAATTATTGTAAATATGAATGTTGATTTCTTTTCGAATACAAGATGGTATCGCTTCTTGTAATATGTAAGATGAGAAATTCAGATTTTAGGCACCTTGCAAAACAGTCTAGCTCCTCTGCTAAAGCTTCGGCGGCACGCGGAATTTCTATTATCTAAAATCTAACGATCGATTGTTAAACACACAAATTAAATTATACGATATATGAAAAAATATTTACACAAGTTTTTAAAAGGGAGACTCGAGCAAATTCTGGTTTCCAGATATGTGCATGTCATTGCACTGTTCTTTTTATTTAGCGTTGGTTATGCCCAGGTAACCGTTAATTCATTAGCTGAGTTATTGCCATATCTTGATGATGATAATGTTAATGTAACACTAGCTCCGGGGGTGTATTCTATTTCAGCAGTTGATGTTACTTCAGGTTCTGTAGGTTTTACCAATTTTCAGAATAGTAAATCGGTGTTAATGTTTACCGGAAACAACAGTACTTATGATTTTACTGGTGTTACTATCAATATTTCAACAGAAGTATTGAGGAGTTCTAGTTCAGGGGTTTATGAATTACATGTAGTAGGTAGTAACAATGTTCTGAAAAACCTTACTATGGTTAATATAGGAGATTTTTATCCCAAAAACAGTGCTGTAAGTGTTGTTATGGATGGTAGAGAAAACAGAATTGAAGGTTTCCATATGACAGTTAAAGGATCATATCCTTATGGTTATGGAGATGCTTTTGGAAAGGGTGGTAGTTATACTATAAAGCATTATAAACATTCTGCTTTCTTAATTCGAGGATTAAAGAACCATGCTTTGAACTGTACCATAATTCACAGATCATATGGGCATGCCATGTTTATGCAGGGTGCCAGCTACCCAACTATTGAAGGCTGCTATGTGGAAGGTGAAATGCGTTCTACTGATGATATGCTGGCAGAGGAAGGGACAGGTTCGCCTGCCGACGTAATTAATTTTATGACAGAATGGGGGTACAAACTTCCTGCGGGTTACATGTTAAGTACTGGTGAAGGAGGAATTCGTGCCTATAATGGAGGTACAACACTTGTTGATGGGGAGATTATTGAAAGAGGAACGGATAACCCTACTATTTTAAATTGTACCATAAAAAACATGCGTACCGGTGTTACACTTGCTCATGCAACCGGAACGAAATATGTTGAAGGTTGTACAGTAATTGGCTGTGAAAATGGTTATTCACTTGGAAAGGGTGATGTAGTAAATTGTTTTGCTGATTGTGCTTATGGTCCCGTGTATTCAACAACTTATGAGACCGATAAAAATTTTAACGCAGATATTACAATTATTCCACCTGAGAATGGTTATTATAATGGTTCGGGTAGTGTAGCTTATATTGGAGGGTCTAACCATAATGTAACACTGCGTGCATCAGGGGTTGATCTGGACGAGGATTTAACGATAAAAGTGGGTGGTGATAAAAATAGCATCCGCCTTATGTATGGAAACCTACCACATCAAAATGATTTTGCTTGTACGGGTTTTACAATGAATAACTATACCAATTTTCCTATTAAGTTGTCTGATAAAAGTTCTAATGTTGTTGGCCAGTCTGGCGGTATGGTTACCGATTTTGGTACTAATAACAATATTACTCATCTGGCCGTGGCTGAATTGCGTATTCAGGCCGAAGATTATTCTGATATGTCTGGTGTTTCAACAGAATCTACCAGCGATGAGGGTGCAGGGGATAATGTAACTGCTATTGATGCCGGTGACTGGTTAAGTTATGAAATTGATGTTCCACATTCTGGAACTTATTCAATGGATTACAGATTAGCTAGTGCATCTGCCAGTGGTGACTTAACGCTTAATGTGGCTGGACAGGATATAGAAAATATTACATTTGCTGCTACAGGTGGTGCGCAAACCTGGTCTACAGTTAGGTCGCAAACACCTTTTTATTTAACCAAAGGGGTTCAAACCATTAAAGTAAAGGCTAATACAGCAGGTTGGAATATCAATTGGATAGATATGTTGTTAGAATGTGCCGAAATTGAGATTGTTCCTAATGTAGAACTACTTAATTCTTTTGGAACTTCATTGAGCAATGTGGCAACAACAGAAGTTTCTGTCTATCCTGGTAATACAGTTAGTTTGCAACCTGAAGGTGCAATTGGAGGAAGCTGGAGCTGGACTGGTCCGAATGGATTTACAGCAGATTCAAGAGTTGTTGAGCTAAAGGCTATTGAAAGCGATAAGAGTGGATCTTACGTGGTTACTTATACAAATGAGTGTGGTTTAGAAAGTTCTCAAACAATTAATGTAACTGTAGAAAATACGTCAGGAGAAGAATTCGTAACTCCTTGTTTATTGCCGGCATCAAACGATGGATTTAAAGTGGAGAATACTTCAACAGAATGGACATCCGGAGTTTTTGATATTAGTTGTGTAGATGCTGTAAACGTTTATGCAAAAGTAAGTAGTGTGGGTACTATGAGTGCATCCGATTACTTTAAAATGTATTATAAAGTTGATGGTGGTGATATGGTAACTGTTACTGAAAGTACAGGTGATATCAGTGAAACCATGTTTTCTGCTAAAAATATTTCAGGTAATACCATCGAGGTGATTATTCAGGCCAGCAGCGGAAGTGCAGGTAATTATTACCAGGTATCAGCTATTGATATTTTAGAAAGCGTTGATCCTTATGCGATCATTCAGGCAGAAGATTTTGACTGGTATAATGGCCTGCTTATTCAGGATACATCAGATGATGGTGGTGGTAAAAATCTTTGCAAAATTAATGATGGTGAATATGCCATGTATAAAAATATTGATCTGACCGGTATAAATATAATTCATGCTCGTGTAGCGACAGAGGTTGATGGATGTACCATTGAAGTAAGGTTGAATGCCGTTGACGGAACATTGGTTGGAACAGTTCAAGTGCCCAATACCGGAGACTGGCAGGCATGGGAAACGGTTAGTGCAGGAATTGATGAAGTGAATGGAATATATGATGTCTACCTGGTGTTCAGGACTCCAGAATCCAATTTTGGAAACATGAACTGGTTCCAGTTTGAGGATACTTCGCGCGATCCGTTTGAGAGGATTGAAGCCGAGGATTATGACGAAAAGTCGGGCGTAGAGATGGAATCAACAAGTGATGAGGATGGCGTTTTTAACCTGACCTGGATTGATAATGGAGACTGGATTTTGTTTAGTGGGTTAGATATGACAGACATAAAAAGTGTTGGAATGCGAGTGGCTT